>NZ_JAOANH010000007.1:0-873 GCF_025379905.1 Afifella sp. JA880 | reverse complement strand
CCGATGCCGCAGACGCGTGAGCACATTCTGCTCGCCCGTCAGGTCGGTGTTCCGGCGCTTGTCGTTTACATGAACAAGGTCGACCAGGTTGACGACGAGGAGCTTCTTGAGCTCGTCGAGCTCGAGGTTCGCGAGCTTCTGTCGTCCTACGAATTCCCGGGCGACGACATTCCGGTGATCAAGGGCTCGGCGCTTGTGGCGCTCGAGGACGGCGACAAGGCGCTTGGCGAGGATTCGATCCGCGCGCTGATGGCGGCTGTCGACGAGTACATCCCGACGCCGGAGCGTCCGATCGACCAGCCGTTCCTGATGCCGATCGAAGACGTGTTCTCGATCTCCGGCCGCGGCACGGTCGTGACGGGTCGTGTGGAACGCGGTCAGATCAAGGTGGGCGAGGAAGTCGAGATCGTCGGCATCCGCGACACCCGCAAGACGACGGTGACGGGCGTCGAGATGTTCCGCAAGCTGCTCGACAGTGGCCAGGCGGGTGACAACATCGGCGCGCTGCTTCGCGGCATCGACCGCGAGGGCGTGGAGCGCGGGCAGATCCTGTGCAAGCCGGGTTCGGTGACGCCGCACACGAAGTTCAAGGCGGAAGCGTACATTCTGACGAAGGAAGAGGGTGGGCGGCACACGCCGTTCTTCACCAACTACCGTCCTCAGTTCTACTTCCGGACGACGGACGTGACGGGTGTCGTGACGCTGCCGGAAGGCACCGAGATGGTGATGCCGGGCGACAATGTGACGATGGACGTGACGCTGATCGTGCCGATCGCGATGGAAGAGAAGCTGCGCTTCGCCATCCGTGAAGGCGGCCGCACCGTCGGTGCCGGCATCGTCTCCGAAATCATCGAGTAACCGCGATCGGGCGTG
>NZ_JAOANH010000006.1:0-3588 GCF_025379905.1 Afifella sp. JA880 | reverse complement strand
ACACCACGCGGGGCTTTTATGCGTTCCGGGGCTGCCCTAACGTCCCGTCGACAGAGCGCCACACCCCCGCTCGGTCGGGCGGCCCTTTCCGTCTGCTGCGACAGGGCGGGAGC
This sequence comes from Afifella sp. JA880, assembly GCF_025379905.1. Taxonomy (NCBI): domain Bacteria; kingdom Pseudomonadati; phylum Pseudomonadota; class Alphaproteobacteria; order Hyphomicrobiales; family Afifellaceae; genus Afifella; species Afifella sp. JA880. Next base: position 3,475 of record NZ_JAOANH010000006.1, on the reverse strand, counting down.
GCGCGAGGCTATTTAAGGCTGCTTACACTGGCATGTACGGTATTTAAGTGAAGGCTGTATTGCTTAAATAAGCGTGCGCTGCCAGGATGCGCCATGACCGATTCCGATCCTGATTTGCGCCTCGGCCGATATGTCGCAACGCCTGTCGGAGGCGAAAACGTCCGCGCCTTCGTTCCGCCGCCTCTGCCGCCGACGCCGCAGATCGACGTCCTGGCTCTTCTCGATCGCCTGAGTCTCGCCGAGCGCGCGCTCGGGCGGTTGGACGGCATCACCATGCTGCTGCCGCGCCAGGAGCTCTTTCTCTATATGTATGTGCGCAAGGAGGCGGTGCTCTCGTCGCAGATCGAGGGGACGCAATCCACGCTGAGCGATCTCCTGCGCTTCGAGACCGAGGCTCGGGCGGGAGGGCCGATCGACGACATCCGCGAAGTCTCGAACTACGTCGATGCGATGATGTACGGGCTGGAACGGCTCGCCGAGCTTCCCTTGTCGTTGCGCCTCATCCGCGAGATGCATGGTCGGCTTTTGAAAAGCGGCCGCGGCGGCACGAAAGACCCGGGCGAATTCCGCCGCTCGCAGAACTGGATCGGAGGCACGCGCCCCGGGAACGCGCTCTATGTGCCGCCGCCCGTCGCCGAACTCGATGGCTGCCTCGACGCGCTGGAGCGCTTCATTCACGAAGACGAATCGCGCCTGCCGGCCCTGATCAAGGCCGGGCTGCTGCATGTCCAGTTCGAGACGATCCATCCGTTTCTCGACGGCAACGGCCGCATCGGCCGCCTTTTGGTGACGCTGTATCTTTGCGTCAACGGGGTGCTGCGCAAGCCGCTGCTCTATCTCAGCCTCTATCTGAAGACCCATCGCGCCGACTATTACCGCCTGCTTCAGGAGGTGCGCGAGCACGGCGCCTGGGAGGCCTGGCTCGATTTCTTCCTTGCGGGCGTGGCCGAAACGGCCAACCAGGCTTTCGAGGCGGCCACCCGGATCGTCGACCTCTTCAAGGAAGACCGCGAGCGAATCACGAACGAAAGCGACCGCGCTGGTTCGGCGCTGCGCATCCACGAACTCTTTCAGCAGAACGCGTTTCTGAGCTCCAACCTGCTCGTCGAGAAAACTGGCTTGTCGTCGCCGACAGTCAATGCGGCCCTGGCCGAATTGGAGAAGATGGGCATCGTCGCGGAAATCACCGGGCGCAAGCGGGGGCGGGTGTTCAGCTACCAGCGTTATCTTGCGATCCTCAGCGAGGGAACGGATCCCTTGCCCGCCGGCAGTTGAACGGTTTTGCCGCAAAAGCTCGCTGCCGCCCGGCGAAGAACGGCTTCGGGCGCAGAGCTTGCAGGCGAAGTCTCGGGCGCGTGACGGGCCTATCTGCGACATTTCCGCTCGCGGAAAGAGTGGCGCGTGCGGTCGGGAGCGGGTGTTCGACACGCCCGACGCCCTGTCGGCCCCATCTCGCTCGCCGGTCGGCGATTCGCGAGGCCGCAAACGATGGCTGCCGGGTGCGGCGTGATTCGCATGGCGTGCTGGCTCGTTCGCCCGTGTGAGCGAGTCGGCTGCCGTTTTTGCCGGAGGTCTTGCTCACCGCACTTGAATGCATGCACGATTCGTTTATTTCGTTTGTTTCGGATATTGCGGGCAGTGCGCGCCGATGCGAGCCGCGAATCGATCAAGAGAACGCGCCAATCTCGCGCGGGATGTATGGGAGAAACGACATTTCTGCGCTCATCGACCAGACGCATGAGCCTTTCCTGGCAGACGAGGCGGAGGCTCTCATCGCACGCACAGCAGCCGATCGGCTGAAGGCGATCGCGGAGGCCCATCAAAGCGTCAAGATCACCGTCGACGGAGGGGCGGGCCAACGGGTCATCGTACCGCTTCCGGCGAGGGCCGTTGCGCTCATCCACGAGGTGCTCGAGGCGATGGCGAGCCGGACCCCGGTCTCGCTGATTCCGCACGAGGCGGAGCTGACGACGCAGCAGGCGGCCGATTATCTCAACGTGTCACGGCCTTATCTGGTGCGCCAACTGGAAGCCGGGAAACTGGCGTTCCGCAAAGTCGGACGCCATCGGAGGGTGCGATTCGCCGATCTCATCGCCTATGATCGGGCGTGCCGCGACGTGCAGAAGAACGCTCTCAGAGATCTCAGCGAAGAGGCGAAGCGGCTGCGACTTGAATGATCTCGACCTGCACCGCGCTCATCGACGCCAATGTGTTCTATGGCGCGCGGCTGCGGAGCCTCATGCTTTTTGTCGCCCAAACCAAGCTGTTCCGCGCCAGGTGGACGGATGCAGTTCACGATGAGTGGATCCGCAATCTGATCAGCAATCGGCCCGATCTGAAGCCGGAAGATCTTGCCCGCACCCGTGCGGCGATGAATGCGGCCGTGCCGGATTGTCTCGTGGAAGGATATGAGCCGCTTATTGCCGGCATCGAGCTGCCGGATCCCGACGACAGGCATGTGGTGGCAGCAGCGATCACGACGCGGGCCAATGTCATCGTCACGTTCAACGAGAAGGATTTTCCGGCCGCGATCCTGGAGGCTTTTCGGCTCGAGGCGACGCACCCCGATCGATTCCTGATGGACGTCTTCGGCCTCGCCCCGAGCCTTTTTATCGATGCGGTGCGGGAGGATTTTGCGCATTACGCCGATCCGCCGCTTGATTGCGGGGATTATCTCGAAAGCCTTTCGAGGGCGGGCATCCCGCATCTCGCCGAGATGATCAAAGCCTATGACCTCCTGATGCCGTCGAGCGGAAACGAGGGCTGACCACGACCAACACCTCGATGCCAGGCGATCCGCTTGCGCCGGACCCGTCTTTGCAAGACCTTGCCCGGAACGTGGAATGCCGGGAGCTGCACCATGGAGACATTCACCGGGGAGACATTCACCGGGGAGACATTCACCGGCGGATGCCTGTGCGGGGAGGTGCGGTTCGTCGCGACGGACCGGCCCTACCGCGTCGGGCTTTGCCATTGCCTCGATTGCCGCAAGCATCACGGGGCGGTCTTTCACGCCTCGGCGATCTTTCCTGACAATGCCGTGACAGTCACCGGCAGGCCCGCCGATTATCGTGGGCGATATTTCTGCGCCCAGTGCGGCTCCTCGGTGTTTGCCCGCAGCGGCGACGAGGTGGAGATCCATCTCGGCGCGCTCGATGAGCCGGATCAGTTCGCCCCGACCTATGAAAGCTGGACGGTGCGGCGGGAATCCTGGCTCCCGGCGTTTCCGCTGCGCCATCGCTATGCACAGGACCGGGATCCGTCGAGCCGCTTTGGGGAGTGAGGCGGCGGGGAAGGGCGCGAGATCGCGGAAAACCGGGGCCGAACGAACGCTCTGTCGAATTTCGAAATGAGTCTGTTGACAGGTCGGAGAGGTCTGAATATATACCGCGACACCGGCGGCGGGGAGCACTGCTCTTCGGAGCTTGACGCTTCATCGCCGGCTTCCATTCTTATCCAGGGCGTATCCCGGCGA
>NZ_JAOANH010000005.1:2500-5696 GCF_025379905.1 Afifella sp. JA880 | reverse complement strand
GACCGGTGAAACTCTGGCGGTCGCGAGAGGCTCACTTGAGCGACCGGGGCGGTTGATATCGCCTGTTCTTTGACAATCTGGTTTATTGAAGAAAGAGAAGCGTGGACGGCGATGTCCGCCGGCTCTGACGTCTCGCAAGAGATTAAAGAGCTGAACGAGACTTCGGCGGTCGACGTTTTCTCTGAGCTCACATGTCGATGCACGCTGCGGAAGCGGCGGGTATTTGACGGTGTGACCTCGTCAAGACGTGCGATCAATAGCCGATCAAAGTTCTCATTCAACTTGAGAGTTTGATCCTGGCTCAGAACGAACGCTGGCGGCAGGCTTAACACATGCAAGTCGAACGCACTCTTCGGAGTGAGTGGCAGACGGGTGAGTAACGCGTGGGAATCTACCCAGTGGGACGGGATAACCCGAGGAAACTCGAGCTAATACCGTATACGCCCTTCGGGGGAAAGATTTATTGCCATTGGATGAGCCCGCGTCGGATTAGCTTGTTGGTGGGGTAACGGCCTACCAAGGCAACGATCCGTAGCTGGTCTGAGAGGATGATCAGCCACACTGGGACTGAGACACGGCCCAGACTCCTACGGGAGGCAGCAGTGGGGAATCTTGGACAATGGGGGAAACCCTGATCCAGCCATGCCGCGTGAGTGAAGAAGGCCCTAGGGTTGTAAAGCTCTTTCAGCGGGGAAGATAATGACGGTACCCGCAGAAGAAGCCCCGGCTAACTTCGTGCCAGCAGCCGCGGTAATACGAAGGGGGCTAGCGTTGTTCGGAATTACTGGGCGTAAAGCGCGCGTAGGCGGATTGTTAAGTCAGGGGTGAAATCCCAGAGCTCAACTCTGGAACTGCCTCTGATACTGGCAATCTCGAGTCCGGAAGAGGTTGGTGGAATTCCGAGTGTAGAGGTGAAATTCGTAGATATTCGGAGGAACACCAGAGGCGAAGGCGGCCAACTGGTCCGAGACTGACGCTGAGGCGCGAAAGCGTGGGGAGCAAACAGGATTAGATACCCTGGTAGTCCACGCCGTAAACGATGGATGCTAGCCGTTGGTGGGTATACTCATCAGTGGCGCAGCTAACGCATTAAGCATCCCGCCTGGGGAGTACGGTCGCAAGATTAAAACTCAAAGGAATTGACGGGGGCCCGCACAAGCGGTGGAGCATGTGGTTTAATTCGAAGCAACGCGCAGAACCTTACCAGCTCTTGACATCCCGATCGCGGTTACCGGAGACGGTATCCTTCAGCTAGGCTGGATCGGTGACAGGTGCTGCATGGCTGTCGTCAGCTCGTGTCGTGAGATGTTGGGTTAAGTCCCGCAACGAGCGCAACCCTCGCCCTTAGTTGCCAGCATTCAGTTGGGCACTCTAAGGGGACTGCCGGTGATAAGCCGAGAGGAAGGTGGGGATGACGTCAAGTCCTCATGGCCCTTACGGGCTGGGCTACACACGTGCTACAATGGCGGTGACAGTGGGAAAATCCCCAAAAACCGTCTCAGTTCGGATTGTCCTCTGCAACTCGGGGGCATGAAGGTGGAATCGCTAGTAATCGTGGATCAGCATGCCACGGTGAATACGTTCCCGGGCCTTGTACACACCGCCCGTCACACCATGGGAGTTGGTTCTACCCGAAGACGGTGCGCTAACCCGCAAGGGAGGCAGCCGGCCACGGTAGGGTCAGCGACTGGGGTGAAGTCGTAACAAGGTAGCCGTAGGGGAACCTGCGGCTGGATCACCTCCTTTCTAAGGAAGATCCCTTACGGTCGTCTTTTCGAAGGCACTGCCGTTTCGGATCTCTTGGAACATGGCCGACCAGTCAGGTTGGCCGATCAAACACAAGGCGGTCGTCGCCGTCTTCGTTTCTCTTTCTTCGACATACGCGTGATCAGCGCTCGGGTGCTGGACTGCCGGTTCGCCTCAGGGTACGCCGGGGCGGCGTCCTTGACGTATCCGGTCGTCTTCGGGCGATGGGATGGCAAGGGCCTGTAGCTCAGTCGGTTAGAGCGCACCCCTGATAAGGGTGAGGTCGGTAGTTCGAATCTACCCAGGCCCACCATTTGCCCGGCGATCATGACCGGCTGGGGCCATAGCTCAGCTGGGAGAGCGCCTGCTTTGCAAGCAGGAGGTCGTCGGTTCGATCCCGTCTGGCTCCACCATTTCTTTGGATATGATGGGTGTTCGGGTGACGCGCGTGAGAAGAAAGTACAAGTTTCGCAGATCCCACTATGCGTGAGGATTTGCAGGATTTCTGACATCGTGAAGAGAAGATATGTCCGGACGCACCTTTGGGTGTGGGCCTTCCAATGGGAGGCCAATTCCGCTCTCCGGCGGAGTTTACGGGCAGATCTCGTGTGACACTGGTCTTTCCGATCCGTCCGTCCGCCTCATCAGCGGATGGTGGATCGACAGCCCGCCTTGGCGCCTCCTGACCGGGGTGCTGCTCTCAGGCTTCTTCCCGTTGGGAAGGGGTGAGGCGGGCATTGATAATGAGAGCGATCAAGTGCCTTAAGGGCGTTCGGTGGATGCCTTGGCATGCGCAGGCGATGAAGGACGTGGTACGCTGCGATAAGCCGTGGAGAGCTGCGAACAAGCTTTGACCCGCGGATTTCCGAATGGGGGAACCCACCGCTTCGGCGGTATCGTCATCTGAATACATAGGGTGACGAAGCGAACCCGGGGAACTGAAACATCTCAGTACCCGGAGGAAAGGACATCAAACGAGACTCCGTTAGTAGTGGCGAGCGAACGCGGACCAGGCCAGTGGCGATAAAGAGCCAAGCAGAACCGTCTGGAAAGTCGGGCCATAGCGGGTGACAGCCCCGTATGTGTAATGCGATTTATCGTCCTTGAGTAGGGCGGGACACGTGAAATCCTGTCTGAACATGGGGGGACCACCCTCCAAGCCTAAGTACTCGCGCATGACCGATAGTGAACCAGTACCGTGAGGGAAAGGTGAAAAGCACCCCGACGAGGGGAGTGAAATAGTCCCTGAAACTGGACGCCTACAAACAGTCGGAGCCCGCGAGGGTGACGGCGTACCTTTTGTATAATGGGTCAGCGACTTAGTCTAACGAGCGAGCTTAAGCCGATAGGTGTAGGCGCAGCGAAAGCGAGTCTGAATAGGGCGATAGTTCGTTGGATTAGACCCGAAACCGGGTGATCTAGCCATGGCCAGGCTGAAGGCAAGGTAACA
>NZ_JAOANH010000004.1:0-16651 GCF_025379905.1 Afifella sp. JA880 | reverse complement strand
CCCGTCGGCCGCCGACACAACCAGGATCGCGCCGTCCATCTGCGCCGCGCCCGTGATCATGTTCTTCACATAGTCGGCGTGGCCCGGGCAGTCGACATGTGCGTAGTGACGGTTTTCCGTCTCGTATTCGACATGTGCCGTCGAGATCGTGATGCCGCGCGCCTTCTCTTCCGGCGCCGCATCAATCTGGTCGTAAGCCCGATACTCGCCGAAGAACTTCGTGATCGCCGCCGTCAGCGTCGTCTTGCCATGGTCGACGTGACCGATCGTCCCGATGTTCGCATGCGGCTTCGTGCGCGAAAATTTCTCTTTTGCCATCAGCTCTCTCCGTCTGACTTCTCAACCTGTTTCTGAAGAAATCAGGCGTATTTCGATTGAATTTCCTGGGCGACCTGGCTCGGCACCGGCGAGTAGTGGTCGAACTGCATGGTGTACTGGGCACGCCCCTGGCTCATCGAGCGCAGCGTGTTGACGTAACCAAACATGTTGGCAAGCGGCACCATGGCGTTGATGACAGTGGCATTGCCCCGCATCTCCTGACCCTGCACCTGCCCACGCCGGGAATTGAGATCACCGATCACAGAACCGGTGTAATCCTCCGGCGTCACCACCTCGACCTTCATGACCGGCTCGAGAAGAACCGGCTTGGCCTTCTGGGCACCTTCGCGGAACGCGGCACGGGCCGCGATTTCGAAGGCGAGCACCGAGGAGTCAACGTCATGGTACGCACCGTCGAGGAGCGTCGCCTTGAGGTCGACCATCGGGAAGCCAGCCAGCACACCATTGCCAAGGACGCTTTCCAGGCCCTTCTGGACGCCCGGAATGTATTCCTTCGGCACGTTGCCGCCGACGATCTTGGATTCGAACGCGAAGCCTGCACCGGACTCCTGCGGCTCGAACACGATCTTGACGCGGGCGAACTGGCCCGAACCGCCGCTCTGCTTCTTATGCGTGTAGTCGATCTCGGCAGCCTGCGTGATCGTCTCGCGATACGCCACCTGCGGCTGACCGACATTCGCCGCGACCTTGAACTCACGCTTCATGCGGTCGACGAGAATGTCGAGATGAAGCTCGCCCATGCCGGCGATGATCGTCTGACCGGATTCCTCGTCCGTCTTCACGCGGAAGGACGGATCCTCCTGCGCCAGGCGGTTGAGGGCGAGGCCCATCTTCTCCTGGTCGGCCTTGGAATTCGGCTCGATCGCGATCTCGATGACCGGATCCGGGAATTCCATCCGCTCCAGGATGACCGGCTTCACCGGGTCGCAGAGCGTATCACCCGTCGTCGTGTCCTTAAGACCGACGAGAGCGACGATGTCGCCAGCGAACGCTTCCTTGATCTCTTCACGGTTGTTGGAGTGCATGAGAAGCATACGACCGATGCGCTCGCGCTTCTCCTTCACCGTGTTCATCAGGCTGGCACCCGATTCGAGCTTGCCCGAATAGATGCGAGCGAAGGTCAGAGAGCCGACGAACGGGTCGTTCATGATCTTGAACGCGAGCATCGAGAGCGGCTCGTCGTCCGAGGAGACGCGCTTGACCTCTTCGCCGTTCTTCGGGTCGATGCCGCGGATGGCGTGCACTTCGACCGGGCTCGGCAGATAGTCGACGACCGCGTCGAGCAGAAGCTGAACGCCTTTGTTCTTGAAAGCCGAGCCGGCAAGGATCGGGAAGAACTGCACGGCGCAGGTGCCCTTGCGGACGAGCCGGCGGATCGTGTCGTTGTCCGGCATGTTGCCTTCGAGATAGGCTTCCATGACGGTATCGTCGAGCTCGACAACGGTCTCGATGAGCTTCTCGCGCCACTCTTCGGCCCGATCGCGAAGATCCTCAGGGATCTCCACGTCGTCCCACTGTGCTCCGAGCGTCTCGTCGCGCCAGAGGCGAGCGTTCATCTCGATGAGATCGACGACGCCCTTGAAGTCGCTTTCCGCACCGACCGGCAGCTGAAGAACCAGCGGCTGAGCACCAAGACGATCCTCGATCATCTCCACGCAGCGGTAAAAGTCGGCGCCGATCTTATCCATCTTGTTGACGAAGATCATGCGCGGAACTTTGTACTTGTCCGCCTGGCGCCAAACCGTCTCGGTCTGCGGCTCGACGCCGGCATTGGCGTCGAGAAGAGCAATCGCACCGTCGAGCACACGCAGCGAGCGCTCGACTTCAATCGTGAAGTCGACATGGCCCGGCGTGTCGATGATGTTGAGGCGCCGCTTCTTGCCGTCGCGACCCGCCCAGAAGGTGGTCGTCGCAGCCGACGTGATCGTGATGCCCCGCTCCTGCTCCTGCTCCATCCAGTCCATGGTGGCGGCGCCCTCATGGACCTCGCCCATCTTATGGCTCTTGCCGGTGTAGAAGAGGATCCGCTCCGTCGTCGTGGTCTTTCCGGCATCAATGTGCGCCATGATGCCGAAATTGCGGTAGTCCTCGATCTTATAGTCGCGTGGCATGTGGGGCCCCGTTTCTTTCGGTTACCAGCGGTAATGCGAGAAGGCGCGGTTCGCTTCCGCCATGCGGTGCGTATCTTCGCGCTTCTTCACCGCATTTCCGCGGTTGTTGGCAGCGTCCATGAGCTCGCCGGAAAGGCGCTCCTTCATGGTCCGCTCGTTACGGCCGCGGGCGGCCGTGATCAGCCAGCGAATGGCCAGCGCCTGACGGCGATCCACCCGGACTTCGACCGGCACCTGGTACGTCGCACCACCGACACGGCGGGAGCGCACTTCCACATGTGGCATGACGTTGTCGAGCGCCTGATGGAAGACGGCGACAGGATCCTGGCGCATCCGGCCTTCCACACTCTCGAGCGCCCCATAGACGATCGATTCAGCGGCCGACTTCTTACCGTGATACATCACGGAGTTCATGAACTTGGAGATCACCCGATCCCCATACTTCGGATCGGGATTGATTTCCCGCTTGTCTGCACGACGGCGTCGCGACATCGCCCCTCTCCTTACTTCGGCCGCTTGGCGCCGTACTTCGAACGACGCTGGCGACGGTCTTTGACGCCCTGCGTATCGAGAACGCCGCGCAGAATGTGATAGCGAACACCCGGAAGGTCCTTCACGCGCCCGCCGCGGATCATCACCACGGAGTGCTCCTGAAGATTATGGCCCTCGCCCGGGATATAGCCGACGACTTCGTAGCCGTTGGTGAGGCGCACCTTGGCAACCTTACGCAGCGCGGAGTTCGGCTTCTTCGGCGTCGTCGTGTAGACGCGCGTGCACACACCGCGCTTCTGCGGATTGGCCTCGAGCGCCGGCACCTTGTTACGCCGCGGCTTGTCGTGACGCGGCTTGCGGATGAGCTGGTTGATCGTCGGCATTAATATGTCCGGCTTCCGTTCTATCGAATCCCTCACGAACACGACACGAATCGCGCCGCATCACCTTTAGAAGGTTGCAGCGCTCGAAACAGAGGATTGCGGGAGACCGCAATCGTGATCCAAAACTCGTATCGCATTCAAACCCGGGCAGCGTTTAAGCCTTGTAGTCTCGCGCAATGGACGCACGAAACAGGGCTTGGCTTACCGCCTGCCCCTTGGGTGGTGCTCATCTAGCCAGTGGTAGGGTTCGCGTCAACCCCGAGGCCCGGGTTTTCTTAACGTTTGCGGCGTCAGGGCCCGGAATCGACGATTCAAGGCTCGCTTTGGCGCCGACTTGGCCACAGGATCTATCGCAGCAGGGCGAAATGTTCGCCGATCGCCTCCAAAAGGCGGCCGTATGCGATTCTAATCGAAGGAGAATCGCTCCCACAAGAGCTGCGAGGCCCGAAATTCACGGAAAACGAATCGCCGGGACCTCTCGCCACCGGGCGATCCGATTCGCCGCGCGCAACAGATACCGTCGACTAAAAAAAAGGCCGGCGCTACGGCCGGCCCTTTTGTTGAACTGAAAATCTGCCTCAGTTGAGGTACGGGATCGCTGCAATCGTCGCGTACCCGAACGTCAACCCGAAAAACAGCAGGGTGCGTTTGACAAGGTGTCCGGCCATTTATCCTGTTCCGTTGAGTTCTGGTTCCCCTCGGCCCCGTTAACGGCGGGCGGCCGAAAAGGTTCATTCCCCAGAGACTGATCTTGTGAGCCTTGCGGCGGTTCTTCGCCGGCCGCGCTGCTCTAAAGGAATCGTCGGCCTGCACAAGCGATTTTCACGCGAGAAAATGTCGAGGAAGTAAATGGTCCACAGTTCGCCGGGGCCTGTGTTCGCCCGGCCACAGAGGTCGCGTCTCCGGCGCCCCGACGCGGCCGTATAACGCGAAAGCCCCGGCGCTCGGCCGGGGCTTTCAAACTCAACAGAGACCCTTCGAAGGGCTATTCGGCCGCGTCGACCGGGGCTCCCTCGCCGCCGCTCAGATCGACCAGAGCGGCCTTGGCGGAGATCTCCGCCCGCTTGCGCTCGTCCTCGGCGATGAGCTCGTCCCGCCGCTGAGCGATCGCGCGCAGCCGCGCAATCGCGCCACCAGTTCCAGCCGGAATGAGGCGGCCGACGATGACGTTCTCCTTGAGGCCTTCGAGTGTATCGATCTTGCCGTTGACGGCAGCATCGGTGAGCACTCGAGTGGTCTCCTGGAAGGAGGCCGCGGAGATGAACGAGCGGGTCTGCAGGCTCGCCTTGGTGATACCCAGCAGCACCGGCACGCCTTCGGCGGTCCGCTTGCCCTCTTCGTGGAGACGCGCATTGATCGCATCGAGCTCGATACGGTCGACCTGCTCGCCCGAGATGAGGTCGCTGTCGCCCTGCTCGGTGATCTCGACCTTCTGCAGCATCTGGCGAACGATCACCTCGATGTGCTTGTCGTTGATCAACACGCCCTGCAGTCGGTAGACCTCCTGGATCTCGTTGACGAGGTAAGCCGCAAGCTCTTCCACGCCCTTGATCGCCAGGATGTCGTGCGGGGCCGGCAGACCATCGAGAATGAAGTCGCCCTTCTCGATCACGTCGCCTTCCTGCAGATGGAACGGCCGTCCCTTCGGGATCAGATATTCCACCGGCTCGCCTTCGCCATCGACAGGCTCGATCACGATACGCCGCTTGTTCTTATAATCGCGGCCGAAGCGGACCATACCTGCCTGCTCGGCAATAATGGCGTGATCCTTCGGACGCCGCGCTTCGAAGAGCTCCGCCACCCGCGGCAGACCGCCGGTGATGTCGCGCGTCTTGGCACTTTCAAGCGGAATACGTGCCAGCACATCGCCCGGTGCCACCTCGTCTCCCGGCTCCACCGAGAGAATGGCATCGACCGAGAGCTGGTAGCGGGCGTCGCCGCCGCGCTCGAGCTTCGCCGGCTCGCCGTTCGCATCGAAGACGACGAGAGCAGGCTTCAGATTAGCCCCACGCGGGCTCGCCCGCCAGTCGATGACGACGCGCTTGGTGATGCCGGTCGATTCGTCGGCTGTCTCCGTCACAGAGGCGCCTTCGACCATATCCTCAAACGACACCTTGCCGCCGACTTCCGTCACGATCGGGCGGGTATACGGATCCCATTCGGCAATCCGCTGCCCCCGCTTGATCGTGTCGCCCTCGTCCACGAACAGCTTGGCGCCGTACGGGACGCGGTGGCTCGACCGCTCCTTGCCCTTCTCATCGAGAATGGCGACCTGCATGTTGCGGCCCATGGCGATGAGCCGGCCTTCGGAATTGCGCACCACAGAACGGTTGCGGATTTCGACCGTGCCCTCGAACGTCGATTCCAGGAACGACTGGTCGACCACCTGCGCGGTACCACCGATGTGGAAGGTCCGCATGGTGAGCTGCGTTCCCGGCTCGCCAATCGACTGCGCCGCGATGACACCGACGGCCTCGCCCATATTGACCGGAGTACCGCGAGCCAGATCGCGGCCGTAGCACTTGCCGCAGACGCCGTATTTGGTCTCGCAGGTGAGAACCGAACGAATGAGCACGGACTGCACGCCGGCCGCCTCGATCGCTTCCACATGCCGCTCTTCGATGAGCTCGCCCTTCGGCACGATGATCTCGCCCGTGGCCGAGTCCGTCACGTCTTCGGCTGCCGTGCGCCCAAGGACGCGCTGGCCGATCGTCGCGACAACCTGGCCCGCATCGACAATCGCCTGCATGGTGAGGCCATTCTCCGAGCCGCAATCGGTCTCGGTGATGATGCAGTCCTGGGCCACGTCGACGAGACGGCGCGTGAGATAACCCGAGTTCGCCGTCTTCAAAGCGGTGTCGGCCAGCCCCTTTCGGGCACCGTGCGTGGAGTTGAAGTACTCCAGAACCGACAGGCCTTCCTTGAAGTTGGAGATGATCGGGCTCTCGATGATCTCGCCGGACGGCTTGGCCATCAGGCCACGCATGCCCGCCAGCTGCTTCATCTGAGCAGGAGAGCCACGCGCACCGGAATGCGACATCATGTAGATGGAGTTGACCTGCTTCTGGCGCCCGGTCTCGTCGTCGAACTCGACCGCCTGGATCTTCTTCATCATCTCGTCGGCGACCTTGTCGGTGCACTTCGCCCAGGCGTCGACGACCTTGTTGTACTTCTCGCCCTGAGTGATCAGGCCGTCATTGTACTGCTGCTCATATTCGGCCGCGAGCTGACGCGTCTCTTCGACGAGCGCCGTCTTCGCCTCCGGAATGACCATGTCGTCCTTGCCGAACGAAATGCCCGCGCGGGCCGCCTGACGGAAGCCGAGCTGCATCATCCGGTCGCAGAAGATCACGGTCTCTTTCTGGCCCGTATGCCGGTAGACCGTATCGATCGTCCGGCTGATCTCCTTCTTCGTCATCAGCTTGTTGCAGATGTCGAACGGGATGGCGGGATGCTTCGGAAGAAGCTCGCCGATCAACATACGCCCAGGCGTTGTCTCGTAGATCTTCGAGTTAGGCTCGCCATCGGGGCCGATCCCCTTGTAGCGACCCTTGATCTTCGTGTGCAGCGTCACCGCACCGACCTCAAGCGCATGATGCAGCTCGTTGATCGAGCCGAACAGCATCCCCTCGCCCGGCTCGTTGTCCTGCATCACCGAGAGATAATAGAGACCGAGAACGATATCCTGCGACGGCACAATGATCGGCTGACCATTCGCCGGGTGCAGAATGTTGTTGGTCGACATCATCAGAACGCGGGCTTCGAGCTGTGCTTCCAGCGACAGCGGCACGTGGACCGCCATCTGGTCGCCGTCGAAGTCGGCATTGAAGGCTGCGCAGACGAGCGGATGCAGCTGGATCGCCTTGCCTTCCACCAGCACCGGCTCGAAAGCCTGAATGCCGAGGCGGTGCAAGGTCGGCGCCCGGTTGAGCATAACCGGATGCTCGCGGATGACCTCGTCGAGGATATCCCAGACCTCCGGCTTCTCCTTCTCCACCAGCTTCTTCGCCTGTTTCACCGTGGCCGAATAGCCCTTGGCGTCGAGGCGCGAATAGATGAACGGCTTGAACAGCTCGAGCGCCATCTTCTTCGGAAGGCCGCATTGATGCAGCTTCATCTCCGGGCCGACCACGATGACCGAACGGCCGGAATAGTCGACGCGCTTGCCGAGAAGGTTCTGCCGGAAACGGCCCTGCTTGCCCTTCAGCATGTCGGAGAGCGACTTCAGCGGGCGCTTGTTGGTGCCCGTGATGACGCGGCCGCGACGGCCGTTGTCGAACAGCGCGTCGACGGATTCCTGCAGCATCCGCTTTTCGTTGCGGATGATGATGTCCGGCGCACGCAGCTCGATGAGGCGCTTCAGGCGGTTGTTGCGGTTGATGACGCGGCGATAGAGATCGTTGAGATCCGACGTCGCGAAACGACCGCCATCGAGCGGTACGAGCGGACGCAGATCCGGCGGAATGACCGGAACGACCGTCATCACCATCCATTCCGGACGGTTGCCGGAGGCCGTGAAGGCCTCAATGACCTTGAGGCGCTTGGCAAGCTTCTTCGGCTTCAGCTCCGTCGTCGCTTCGGCGATCTCCTGGCGCAGGCGCACGGCCTCCGTCTCAAGATCGATCGCCATCAACAGCTCGCGCACGGCTTCCGCACCGATCATGGCGGTGAAACTATCGGCGCCGTACTGATCCTGCGCCTCGAGATACTCGTCTTCGGAGAGCAGCTGCTTCTCCTGGAGCGGCGTGATGCCCGGCTCCACGACGATGTAGTTCTCGAAATAAAGGACCCGCTCGATGTCCTTCAGCGTCATGTCGAGCATGAGAGCGATGCGCGACGGCAGCGACTTCAAGAACCAGATATGCGCAACCGGAGCGGCGAGCTCGATATGGCCCATGCGCTCGCGCCGAACGCGCGCAAGGGTGACTTCCACACCGCACTTTTCGCAGATGATGCCCTTATACTTCATCCGCTTGTACTTGCCGCACAGGCACTCATAGTCCTTGATCGGGCCAAAGATGCGCGCGCAGAACAGACCGTCGCGTTCAGGCTTGAACGTCCGGTAGTTGATGGTTTCCGGCTTTTTGATCTCGCCGTAAGACCAAGACAGAATCTTCTCAGGGCTCGCGAGAGAAATTCGAATCTGATCGAACGTCTGCTGCTGCGCCTGCGGGCTGAAGATGTTCATGACCTCTTGGTTCATAGGGTCATTCTCCTTGCCAATGTTCCTCGCGCCGCACCAAGCGACGCCGCGCCGCCGGGGGAAGCGGCTGGGTTAGTCTGGTCGAGGCAATGGGATGCCGCACTATTCTGCGGCATCCTTGTCGTAACTCTGTGGCAGAGAACGCATCTTCTCGGAATCTTCCAGATCGACGCTGAGGCCGAGCGAACGCATCTCTTTGACGAGAACGTTGAAGCTCTCCGGGATACCCGCTTCGAAGGTATCGTCGCCTCTGACGATCGCTTCGTAGACCTTGGTACGGCCCGCGACGTCGTCCGATTTCACCGTCAGCATCTCTTGCAAGGTATAGGCCGCGCCGTAAGCTTCCAGGGCCCAGACCTCCATTTCGCCGAAACGCTGTCCGCCGAACTGCGCCTTACCGCCCAGCGGCTGCTGGGTGACGAGCGAGTACGGACCGATGGACCGCGCATGGATCTTGTCGTCGACGAGATGGTGCAGCTTCAGCATGTAGATGTAGCCGACAGTGACGTTACGATCGAACGGCTCGCCCGTTTTGCCGTCGAAGAGCTGCGCCTGGCCCGAGCGGTTGAGACCCGCCTTCTCCAGAAGCTCGTCGATATCGGCCTCTTTGGCACCGTCGAAGACCGGGGTCGCAATCGGCACACCGGAGGTGAGCTGATGACCGAGACGCACGACCGATTCATCGTCGAACGACGAGATCTTCTCGTTCTTGTCGTTGTCGTCGTAGATGCCCGACAGATGTGAGCGCAAAGGCTGCACGTCGCCGCTCTTGCGGTAGGCTTCCACGAGCTCGCCGATCTGCTTGCCGAGATTGGCGCAAGCCCAGCCGAGATGCGTTTCGAGAATCTGTCCGACATTCATGCGGCTCGGCACGCCGAGCGGATTGAGCACGATATCGGCATGCGTCCCGTCTGCCAGGAACGGCATGTCCTCGACCGGCACGATCTTCGACACGACACCCTTGTTGCCATGCCGGCCGGCCATCTTGTCGCCAGGCTGGATCTTGCGCTTCACAGCGACGAAGACCTTGACCATCTTCATGACGCCAGGAGGCAGCTCGTCACCGCGCTGCAGCTTCTCGACCTTGTCGATGAAGCGATTTTCCAGACGCTTGCGGCTCTCGTCGTACTGCTGCTTCAGGCCCTCGATGTCCGACATCTTCTTGTCGTCGCCGACGGCAAACAGCCACCACTGCGAGCGGGGATATTCTGCCATCACCTCGTCGGTGATTTCAGTGCCCTTCTTGAAGCCCTTCGGTCCGGCGGCACCCGCCTCGCCGCGCAGCATGTCGGCCAGACGGCCGTAGATGTTGCGGTCGAGGATCGACTGCTCGTCGTCGCGGTCCTTGGCAAGGCGCTCGATCTCTTCGCGCTCGATCGCCATCGCGCGCTCGTCCTTCTCCACGCCGTGGCGGTTGAAGACGCGCACTTCCACGATGGTGCCGTAGGTTCCTGGCGGCATGCGGAGCGAGGTGTCCCGCACATCCGAGGCCTTCTCGCCGAAGATCGCGCGCAGAAGCTTCTCTTCCGGCGTGATCGGGCTTTCGCCCTTCGGCGTGATCTTGCCGACCAGAATGTCGCCCGGCTGCACTTCCGCACCGATATAGACGATGCCCGCCTCGTCGAGATTGCGAAGCGCCTCTTCCGAAACATTCGGAATATCGCGCGTGATCTCTTCCGGACCGAGCTTCGTGTCCCGCGCCATCACCTCGAATTCCTCGATATGGATCGAGGTGAAGACGTCGTCGCGAACGATCCGCTCCGACAGGAGGATGGAATCCTCGAAGTTGTAGCCGTTCCACGGCATGAACGCGACGAGCACGTTCCGGCCGAGCGCGAGATCACCGATATCCGTCGACGGACCGTCAGCAATCACTTCGCCCTTGCGCACCTGCTCGCCGACCCGCACCAGCGGACGCTGCGTGATGCAGGTGTTCTGGTTGGACCGCTGGAACTTCTGCAGCCGGTAGATGTCGACACCAGACTTTGAGGTGTCGATCTCTTCCGTGGCCCGAATGACGATACGCGTGGCATCGACCTGATCGACGACGCCGGTCCGCCTTGCCGTAATCGCTGCACCGGAATCGCGCGCCACGATCGGCTCCATGCCGGTGCCGACGAGCGGCGCTTCGGCACGCACCAGAGGCACGGCCTGCCGCTGCATGTTCGATCCCATGAGCGCGCGGTTGGCGTCATCGTTTTCCAGGAACGGAATGAGCGCCGCGGCCACCGAAACGAGCTGCTTCGGCGACACGTCCATGAGGTCGACCTTGTCGCGCGACACCATCGAGACATCGCCGCTGTGACGGCAGGTGACGAGCTCGTTGGCGAACCGTCCCTCTTCGTCGAGCTGAGCATTCGCCTGGGCGACCGTGTACTTCGCCTCTTCCATGGCCGAGAGATACACGACCTCGTCCGTCACCTTGCCTTCGACGATGCGCCGATACGGGCTTTCGATGAAGCCGTATTTGTTGACGCGCGCAAAAGTGGCGAGCGAGTTGATGAGGCCGATATTCGGGCCTTCCGGCGTCTCGATCGGGCAGATGCGGCCGTAATGGGTCGGATGCACATCGCGCACTTCGAAGCCGGCCCGCTCACGCGTCAGACCACCCGGGCCAAGCGCCGACAGGCGCCGCTTATGGGTGATTTCCGACAGCGGATTGGTCTGGTCCATGAACTGCGACAGCTGCGAAGATCCGAAGAACTCGCGCACCGCGGCAGCCGCCGGCTTGGCGTTGATCAGATCCTGCGGCATCACCGTGTCGATCTCGACCGACGACATGCGCTCCTTGATCGCGCGCTCCATGCGCAGAAGGCCGACGCGGTACTGATTTTCCATCAGCTCGCCGACCGACCGCACGCGGCGGTTGCCGAGATTGTCGATGTCGTCGATCTCGCCGCGACCGTCACGCAGGTCGAGGAGCATGCGGATGACCGCAAGGATATCCTCCTTGCGCAGGACCCGCATCGTGTCCTCGGTCTGAAGGTCGAGGCGCATGTTCATCTTCACGCGGCCGACCGCAGAGAGGTCATAGCGCTCCGGATCGAAGAACAGCGACTGGAACATCGCCTCTGCCGTCTCGATCGTCGGCGGCTCGCCCGGGCGCATCACACGATAGATGTCGAACAGCGCGTCTTCGCGGCTCTCGTTCTTATCGGCCGCCAGCGTGTTGCGCATATAAGCGCCGACATTGACGTGATCGATCTCGAGAAGCGCGATCTCGTTGCGGTTGAGCTCGCGAAGCTGATCGAGCATCTTCTCGGAGACCTCGTCGCCGGCCTCCGCATAGATCTCGCCCGTCTCGAAGTTGACGATGTCCTCGCCGAGGAAACGGCCGAGAACCTGCTCGTCGGAGACGACCAGCGACTTGACGCCCTTTTCAACCAGCTGACGGGTCAGACGGGCGGTGATCTTCTTGCCGGCCTCGACGACGACCTCGCCGCTCGCCGCGTCGACATAGTCTTCGCTCGCCTTCGTCCCACGCAGCTTTTCCGGATCGAAGGGAACGATCCAGCCGTTGTCGCCGCGTGTCGCCGTCACGATGTCGTAGAAGGTCGAGAGGATTTCCTCGCCGTCCATCCCGAGCGCCATCAAAAGCGACGTGACCGGAATCTTGCGGCGGCGGTCGATGCGCGCATGCACCACGTCCTTGGCGTCGAACTCGATGTCGAGCCAGGAGCCGCGATACGGAATGATGCGGGCGGCAAACAAAAGCTTGCCCGAGGAGTGCGTCTTGCCCTTGTCGTGGTCGAAGAAGACGCCCGGCGAGCGATGCATCTGAGAAACGATGACGCGCTCGGTGCCGTTGATGATGAACGTGCCGTTGTCCGTCATCAGCGGCATGTCGCCCATATAGACGTCCTGCTCTTTGATGTCCTTGACGGACTTCGCACCCGTATCCTCGTCCACATCGAAGACGATCAGCCGCAGCGTCACCTTGAGCGGCGCGGCGTAAGTTATGTCACGCTGCCGGCATTCGTCGGTATCGTATTTCGGCGGCTCGAATTCGTAGCGCACAAACTCCAGCATCGCCTGGCCGGAGAAGTCCGTGATCGGGAAAACGGACTTGAAGACGGCCTGAATGCCTTCGTCGCCGCGGCCGCCCTCTGGCTCTTCCACCATGAGAAACTGATCGTAGGAGGATTTCTGCACCTCGATCAGGTTCGGCATCTCGGCCGCTTCGGTGATGTGACCGAAGAACTTGCGGATGCGGCGGCGGCCGGAAAAGCTTGCGGTCTGAACGGCAGTGTTCGCCATGGATGGTCCTCGTCCTCGCTCGGAGCGGATGTTGACGGCTGTCTGGAGGGTCGCCATGACGGGCGACCATCGAGAAAGCCTGCGGGCGGCCCCGCGTTTATGCGGGACCGCCCAATCTCAAACGCACAAAACTCTGTGCGCCAACAGAAGCTTACTTGAGCTCGACGGTAGCGCCGGCTTCTTCGAGCTTCTTCTTGATCTCTTCGGCCTCGGCCTTGGAGGCCGCTTCCTTGACCGGCTTCGGAGCGCCTTCGACGAGATCCTTCGCCTCTTTCAGTCCAAGGCCGGTGATGGCGCGGACTTCCTTGATGACGTTGATCTTCTTGTCGCCGGCAGAGGCGAGGATGACGTCGAACTCATCCTTTTCCTCTTCCGCGGCAGCCTCGCCACCGGCAGCGCCACCGGCAGCCGCAACGGCAACCGGAGCAGCGGCGGAGACGCCCCACTTCTCTTCCAGCATCTTGGAGAGCTCAGCGGCCTCCAGCACGGTCAGGTTGGACAGATCGTCCACAATCTTAGCAAGATCAGCCATTTACTCAGTTCCTTGTCGGTTCGAACCGGATTGGTCTCTTCAAGGTCAGCCTCAAGCCGCCTCGTCCTTTTTCGCGTACGCTCCGAAAACCCGGGCAAGCTGTCCGGCCGGCGCCTGCGTGACACCCGCAAGGCGGGTGGCAGGTGTGTTGATCATGCCGACCAGCTTGGCACGCAGCTCATCCAGCGACGGAAGCTTGGCAAGTGCCTCCACTCCGTCCTTGTCCAGGTTGGTTGCACCCATGGCGCCGCCGAGAATGACGAACTTCTCCTTCGCCTTGGCGAAGTCTGCGGCGACTTTGGGAGCAGCGACGGGATCATCTGAATAGGCGATGACCGTCGGACCCTGGAACAGATCGCTGATATGCTCGGCGTCCGTGCCCTTCAGAGCGAGCTTGACGAGGCGGTTCTTGACCACCTTGAGGCTCCCGCCCGCAGCGCGCATGCGACCACGAAGGTCGGTCATGTCGGCGACGGTCAGGCCGGAATAGTGGGCAACGACCACAACGCCCGTGTCCGAAAACACGCCGTTGAGGCTGTCGACCATTTCGCTTTTCTGCGCTCTATCCACTGCCTCTTCCTCATCTGCCTCCCCACCTTTTGACAGGGAGACGGCTTCGCTTCTGCCGCCCCGCCCTTGCGGGCCACTCCTTGCGGAGAGGGCGGCGGTGAACGCCTGTCCCCCTGCCTTCGCGACGGAAGGCGCGGGCCCCGGAAACCCGGGGGCTGAGGTTCGAACCGACTGCCTTTCGGCGAATTCGGCCCATCACCGTCTCATGCAGGCCCTTCGTGACACTCGGGCTTAAGAGGACAAAATTCCTCACCTGCAGTCTCGGACAGGTCGGCCGCCGGCTTGCCGGCGGCCTTTCCGGCCGGATCGCTCCGGCTGGAATTTCTACTCAGCTCGCAGAAAGCGAGCTGACGTCGATTTTGACACCAGGTCCCTGCGTCGACGCGATCGTCACGCGCTGAAGGTACGACCCCTTGGCACCGCTCGGCTTGGCGCGGTTGACTGCCTCGGTGAACGCGCGGAGGTTTTCGACGAGCGCCTCCTCGCTGAACGAGGCCTTCCCAATGCCGGCGTGAACGATACCCGCCTTCTCGACGCGGAACTCCACCGACCCGCCCTTGGCGTCCTTGACGGCCTTGGCAACGTCCATGGTCACGCTTCCGACCTTCGGGTTCGGCATCATGCCGCGCGGCCCGAGAATCTTACCGAGACGACCGACGAGCGGCATCATGTCCGGCGTGGCGATGACCCGATCGAAGTTGATTTGGCCATTCTGAACCTGCTCTACAAGGTCTTCCGCCCCGACGACGTCGGCACCGGCCTTTTGCGCATCGTCCGCCTTTTCGCCGCGAGCGAAGACGGCGACCCGGACCGTGCGGCCCGTACCGTTCGGCAGCGAGACGACGCCGCGAACCATCTGGTCGGCGTGACGTGGATCGACGCCGAGGTTGAACGCCACCTCGACAGTCTCGTCGAACTTCGCCTTGGCGCGCTCTTTGACCATGCGAACCGCCTCATCGGCGGCGTAGAGCTTTTCGCGATCGATGCCTTCCGAGATCGACTGCATACGCTTTGCTACTTTCGCCATGACGTCAGCCCACCACTTCCAGGCCCATCGAGCGCGCGGAGCCCTCGACCATACGCATCGCCGCCTCGACGTCGGCAGCGTTGAGATCCTTCATTTTCTGCTCGGCGATCTCGCGAACCTGATCGCGTGACACCTTGCCAGCACCATCCTTGCCCGGCGCCTTGGAGCCCTTCTGGACCTTGGCAGCCTTCTTCAGGAAGTACGACACCGGCGGCGTCTTCATCGCGAAGGTGAAGGATTTGTCGGCGAAGATGGTGATCACCACCGGCACCGGAGAGCCCTTCTCCATTTCCTGAGAAGCGGCGTTGAAATCCTTGCAGAACTGCATAATGTTCAGACCGCGCTGACCCAGCGCCGGCCCGATTGGCGGAGACGGATTGGCCGCACCCGCCGGTACCTGCAGCTTCAGGTACCCTGTAATCTTCTTTGCCATCTTTCACTCCGTTATGTGCCGCCCGGAGACAGACCCCGGCGGCGCGGCGCGACGCGTGGTCCGACCTTGATGGGACGCTGTGGCCACCGTCCCGGCCTTCCACGCTTCAACTGGAAGACCGAAGCCTTCCGCTCGACCGCCGGATCGCACGGACCGGCAGCCATTCGGGTCAGAGCTTTTCGACCTGCCCGTATTCCAGCTCAACAGGGGTCGAGCGACCGAAGATCGACACCGCCACCTTGACGCGCGCCCTCTCCTCGTCGACCTCCTCGACATTGCCCTCGAAGGACGCGAAAGGTCCGTCGGCAACGCGAATTCTCTCGCCAATCTCGAAATTGACCGAAGGCTTCGGACGATCGACGCCCTCCTGCACCTGCGCCATGATGCGCTCGGCTTCCGAATCAGGGATCGGTGTGGGCTTGTTGTCGGCACCAAGAAAGCCGGTCACTTTCGGCGTATTCTTGATGAGATGGAACGCCTCGTCGGTCATATCCATCTTAACGAGCACATAGCCCGGAAAAAACTTGCGCTCTGCGTCGACCTTGCGGCCACGACGCACCTCGACGACCTTCTCCTTCGGAACCAGGATCTCATCGATCAGATGATCGAGCCCCGCCGCCTCCGCTTTTTCGCGAATGGACTCAGCGACCTTGCTCTCAAAATTCGAGTAGGCGTGGACGATATACCAGCGTTTCGCCATCAATCTCTGCCTTGCGGGCTCAGCCGGCGGCGCCGAGCAGCAACCCGACGCCCCAGCTCATAATCTGGTCCGCGACGAAAAAGAAAATCGCCGCCAGAAATACCATGACGAAGACCATCACGGTTGTGATCAGCGTCTCGCGCCGAGTTGGCCAGGTGACCTTGCCGACTTCGGTCCGCGTCTGCTGTAGGAATTGAAAAGGATTGGTTTTCGCCATGCCGCCGAACTCAAAGGCGCGCGATCACCCTGACCGCGCGCCTCCGAACCTTCTAGTTAGTCAGTTTCATCCGTCGACGCAACCCCCTCATTAAGGCTCCCTTAAGAGTGGATCGCGATCCCGTCTGTAATCTGGCAGGGGCGGAGGGATTCGAACCCCCGACCACCGGTTTTGGAGACCGGTGCTCTACCAGCTGAGCTACACCCCTTCATCCGGCATCACCGCGGAAATGCGATTTGCCGGAACGAAATTCTCTTGAGCGACCATGGCGGCCGACTCGCCTGCGCTGGAACTACACAGATGCAGCTGCCGGCGCAAGCGCAACCGAGCAACCTTCGAGCGTGAAAGGCCGATCCGCAGCAATCCGTCACGGTCGGCCCCTCTCTT
>NZ_JAOANH010000003.1:0-995341 GCF_025379905.1 Afifella sp. JA880 | reverse complement strand
GCAGGGGAGAAGAACGGGAGCCCGCTGCACCCCGCCGAAAAACCCTATTTCGTCCCGTACATGCGGTCGCCGGCATCGCCGAGGCCCGGCAGGATATAGCCGTGCTCGTTCAGATGGCTGTCGATCGCGGCCGTCACCACCGGCACGTCGGGATGGGCGGCACGGAAGCGTTCCACGCCTTCGGGCGCGGCGAGCAGGCAGACGAAGCGGATGTCCTTCGCCCCGCGCTCTTTCAGGCGCTGGATCGCCGCGATCGCCGAATTTGCCGTCGCCAGCATCGGATCGACGGCGATGACGACACGCTCGTGCAGATCTTCCGGCGCCTTGAAGTAATATTCCACCGGCTGCAGCGTCTCCGGATCGCGGTAGAGCCCGACATGGGCGACGCGGGCCGCCGGCACCAGATCGAGCATGCCTTCCAGGAGGCCGTTGCCGGCGCGCAGGATGGAGGCGAAGACGAGCTTCTTGCCGGCCAGGGTCGGCGCCTCCATCGTGGCGAGCGGCGTCTCGATGGTCGTCGTCGTCAATTCCAGGTCGCGCGTCGCCTCATAGGTCAAAAGTGCTGCAATCTCGCGCAACAGGCGGCGGAAACTCGCCGTGGACGTGGCCTTGTCGCGCATGATCGTCAGCTTGTGCTGCACCATCGGATGATCGACGACGGTCACATCCCGTCTCGTTGAAGCGTCCACGCCCCTCTCCTTCTCGTCTCTTGTTCGTCGGCGGCTTCTGTCTCACCCTGGGTGAAATGGGTCACGGCATCGAGGTCAACCCGCCGCCTTGAACCGAAAGGCGATATTCACCGGCGAAATCGCCTCAGATCATGCTCGCACCCGCGGCAAGAGGCGGCAGGGCAAGATGCGCCGACAATGTCTGGCCGACATCGGCATAGGTCGAAAGCTCGCCCGCCGGACGCCCTTCGATGCCCGGACCGAAGGCCAGAACCGGCACGGTTTCACGTGTGTGGTCGGTGCCCACCCAGGTCGGGTCGTTGCCGTGATCGGCCGTCAGGATGACGAGGTCGCCCGGCTTCAACAGCGCAAAGAGCTCCGGCAGGCGGCGATCGAAGGCTTCGAGCGCCGCCGCATAGCCGGCCGGATCGCGGCGATGGCCGAAAATCTGGTCGAAATCGATGAAGTTGGTGACGATGAGGTCGCCGTCCTTCGCCGCCCGCGCCGCCTCCAGCGTCTTGTCGAACTGGCTCTCGTTCTCCGGCGCCTTCAGCGTCTGCGTCACGCCGTGACCTGCAAAAATGTCGGAGATTTTGCCGATCGCCCAGACGTCGCGCCCCGCCTCCTTCGCCTCGTCCAAAAGCGTGCGCGCCGGCGGCGGCACGGAAAAATCCCGCCGGTTGCCGGTGCGCGCGAAACTCTCCGCGCTGTCGCCCGTAAAGGGGCGCGCGATCACCCGGCCGATGCGGTACGGGTCGCAGAGCTTTCTCGCGATCCGACAGGTCTCATAAAGGCGTTCGAGCCCGAAAGCCTCCTCATGCGCGGCGATCTGAAAGACGCTGTCGGCCGAGGTGTAGCAGATCGGCTTGCCGGTCTTCACATGCTCCTCGCCGAGTTCGGCGATGATCGCCGTCCCCGACGCATGCGTGTTGCCGAGAATGCCCGGCAGTCCCGCTTCGGCGATCAGCGCTTCGGTCAGCTCGGCCGGAAAGGCCGGCTCTTCGGCCGGAAAATAACCCCAGGCCTCGCGCAACGGGCAGCCGGCGAGCTCCCAATGGCCGGTCGTCGTGTCCTTGCCGCGCGAGCGTTCGCGGGCAAAGCCCCAGATCGCCTCCGGTGCCTCGACACGCTCCAGCCCCGCCGGATAGGCGCCCGACGCCGCCTCCGCGGCCCGCCCGAGCCCGAGCCGGTTCATGTTCGGGATGGTGAGCGGTCCTTGCCGCAGCCCGGCGCGTTCGGCCTCGCCTTTGGCGCAGCGCTCGGCGATATGGCCGAGCGTGTTCGCGCCCTCGTCGCCGAATTCCGCCGCGTCCTTCGCCCCGCCGATGCCGACGGAATCCATCACCAGGAAGAAACCGCGCGCCATCATTGCAGCCTTTCGACAATCAGTGGATTGGCCGAAACGGGTGTCTCGGCGATGTGATAGGCCCGCCGGATCGCATGCGCGGCATCGGCGAACGCCTCCTCGTCGCGGGCATGGACGAGCGCCAGGGGATGCTCCGGGCCCACCTCGTCGCCGATCGCGGCAAGCTGCGTCACACCGACGGCATGATCGATCGTATCTTCCGCCCGGCGCCGGCCGCCACCGAGTGTCACCACGGCGACGCCGATCGCGCGTGTGTCGATCGCCTCGACATAGCCCGTACTGGCGGAGCCGACCGTGCGCGCAAACGGCGCTTTCGGCAGATGGCCTTCCGGGTTTTCGACGAAATCCGCGGGTCCGCCGAGCGCGCTCACCATCTTCTGGAAGCGCTCCGCCGCCTCGCCGTTCGCAAGCGCCGTCCGCGCCATCTCTTCGCCCGCCTCGGCGGAAGACGCGAGCGCGCCCAGCCTCAGCATCTCGCCGACGAGCGCGATGGTGACCTTTTCGAGCCGCCGATCGCGATGCCGGCCGGTCAGGAAATCGACGGCATTCTGCACCTCGACCGCATTGCCGGCGGCCGAAGCGAGCGGCTCGTTCATGTCGGTGATGAGCGCCGCCGCCGGAAGGCCCGCCCCCTTCGCGACCGTCACCAGGCTTTCGGCGAGACGATGCGCATCGGCCGGATCGGCCATGAAGGCGCCGGTGCCCGTCTTCACGTCGAGGACGAGGCCGGAAAGCCCGGCCGCGAGCTTCTTCGACAGGATCGACGCCGTGATCAGCGGCACCGATTCCACCGTCGCCGTCACGTCGCGGATGCCATAAAAACGCTTGTCGGCCGGGGCGAGATCGCCGGTCTGGCCGATGATGGCGCAGCCCGCCTCCGCCACCACCTTGCGGAAGGTGGCAAGATCCGGCTGCGTCTTATAACCCGGAATGGAACCGAGCTTGTCGAGCGTGCCGCCGGTATGGCCGAGCCCGCGCCCGGAAATCATCGGCACCAGCCCGCCGCAGGCCGCCACGATCGGGGCCAGCATCAACGAGACATTGTCGCCGATACCGCCGGTCGAATGCTTGTCGAGGATGGGCGCGTCCGCCTCCGGCCAGGTCAGAACGTCGCCGGAGCGCGTCATCGCCTGCGTCAGCGCCACGATCTCCGCCTCGTCCATGCCGCGGAAGAAAACGGCCATGGCAAGCGCCGCCACCTGTCCTTCGGTGACGCTGCCGTCCGTCAGCCCCTGCACGAAAAACGTGATCTCGTCGGCGCTCAGCGCCGTGCCGTCGCGCTTGTTGCGGATGATTTCCTGCGGCAGAAAACTCATCTCGCCCCCTCCCCGGAGAAATGCCGCATCAAAATCGCCTCCAGCTTCTCTCCCCCGAGCGGTGCCACGGTCTTCGTCTCCTCGTGCGAAAGCTCACGCCCGGTCATGCCGGCCGCATAATTGGTGATGACGGAAAAGGCCGCGACGCGAAGCCCGAGAAAGCGCGCCAGGATGACCTCCGGCACGGTCGACATGCCGATCGCATCGGCACCCAGAATGCGGGCGGCGCGGATTTCCGCCGGCGTTTCGAAGGACGGCCCGCTCACCCACATATAGACGCCCTCGGCGATCTCGCGCCGCGCCTCTTCGGCCGCGACCCGGAAATCGCCGATCAGCACCCGGTCATAGGCCTCCGTCATGCCGACGAAGCGCGCGTCGGAGGCCTCGCAGATCAAGGGATTGGCGCCGAGAAGGCTGATATGGTCGGTGATCTGCATCAGCGAGCCCGGCGGCATGTCCTCGCGCAGGCTGCCGGCGGCATTGGTCAAAATCAGCGTTTCGACGCCGAGAGCTTTGAGCGTCTCGAGCGCCGGGCGCATCACGTCGGCGCGGCCATGCTCATAAAAATGCGAGCGCCCGGCCATGAGCGCCACCGGCGTGCGCCCCAAAATCCCGAGCACCAGCTCACCGGCATGACCGGAGACGGAGGGCCGCGGAAAGCCGTCGAGCTCCGCATAGGGGATCGCCACGGCGTCCTGGAGCTTGCCCGTCAGGCCCGACAGGCCGGAGCCCAGAACGATCGCCGCCTTCGGCGCCATTCCGGCGCGGTCGGCGATGGTCTTTGCGGTTGTCTCGGCTCTCATCATTCCTCGTCCAGATCGAAAGCGAGCGGCAGGAGCGTGCCGAGCGACGCATAGGCGACGGGGCCCGTCGCATCGCAGAGATGCACGAGCGTCTCTTCGGTGCCGAATTCGCGCAGCCGCTGGCGGCAGCCGCCGCAGGGCGTGATGCGTGGCATCTTGGCGGCGAGAATGGCGATTTCGGCAATCTCCCGTTCGCCGGCCGCGACCATCGCCGCGATCGCCGAGGTCTCCGCGCACCAGCCTTCCGGAAAACTCGCATTCTCCACATTGGCGCCGACGAAAATCTTGCCGTTTGCGGTGCGCAGCGCCGCTCCGACGGGAAAATCCGAATAGGGGGCATGCGCGTTCAGCATCGCCTTCCGCGCCGCCTCGAAAAGATCGCGCGCCATTCTAGCGCTCCTTCACGTAAGGGATGCCGCCGGCCTTCGGCGGCACTGCGCGGCCGATGAAGCCTGCGAGCAGGATGACGGTCAAGATATACGGGAGCGCCTGCATGAACTGCACCGGCACCTCGCCGATCACCGGCACGTTGGCGCCCTGCAGGCGGATCGACACGGCATCGAGAAACCCAAAGAGGAAACAGGCGCCCATGGCCGGCCAGGGGCGCCATTTTGCGAAGATTAAGGCGGCGAGCGCGATATAGCCCTTGCCGGCCGACATGTTGACGATGAAGCCCGCCGATTGCGCGATCGCGAGATAGGCACCGGCGATTCCCGTCAGAATGCCGCAGATGATGACGGCCCGGTAGCGCAGGAAGGGGACGGAGACGCCCGCCGTATCGACCGCCGCCGGGTTCTGCCCGACGGCGCGCAGCCTCAGGCCGAAACGGGTGCGAAACAGCACCCACCAGGTGAGCGGCACCATCAGGAAGGCGACATAGACGATGAGATTGTGCCCGGAAATGAGCTCGTAATAGATCTCGCCCACGACGGGCACGTCCCGCAGCGCCTCTGCCCCCGGCAGGGTGATCGCGCCGAAGCGCGCATCGCCACCGAGCTGCGGCGTGCGCCCGCCCTGCGAAAACCAGGCCTGACCGAGAAGCGCCGTCATGCCGGCCGCGAGAAAGTTGATCGCGACGCCCGAGACGATCTGATTGCCGCGCTGGGTGATGGAGGCAAAACCATGCACCAGCGCCAGCACGATGGAGGCCGCGATTGCGGCGAGAAGCCCGAGCCAGGCGGAGCCCGTCCAATAGGCGGCGGCCGCCGCAAAGAAGGCGCCGGCCAGCATCTTGCCTTCCAGGCCGATGTCGAAAATGCCGGAACGTTCCGAATAAAGCCCGGCGAGACAGGCGAGAAGCAGCGGCGTTGCGAGCCGCACCGAAGAATCCAGGATGAGGACGATCGTGGTCAGATCCATCTTCGTCTCCCTCCGGCTCGCACTCTCCCCCGCCTCACGACCTCTCCTCCTCGGCCACGACGCGCTCGCGTTGGCTCGTCGACATCAGCGCAAACGCCCGCCCGATCCCTGGCCGGAACATGTGTTCGAGCGCGCCGGCAAAGAGAATGACGAGCGCCTGGATGACGACGATCATGTCGCGCGAGATCGTCGGCATGTCGAAGGCGAGCTCCGCGCCGCCCTGATAGAGCATGCCGAAGAGAAATGCCGCGAGCACCACGCCGACGGGATGCGCGCGGCCCATCAGAGCGACCGCGATGCCGACGAAGCCCGCGCCCTGAACGAAATCGATCTGCAGCCGCTGCTGGTCGCCCATCACCGGGTTCAAAGCCATCAGCCCGGCGAGCCCGCCGGAGACGAGCATCGTGACGATGGTGATCTTCACCGTCGAAATGCCGGCATAGACGGCAGCCGTCGGATTGAGGCCCGTGGCGCGGATCTCGTAGCCGATCTTCGTGCGCCAGATGAAATAATAGACGAAGACGCAGGCCGCGAGCGCGACGAAGATCGAGATATTGGCAGGGGCCGCCCCCATATCCGCGCCGAAGAGATGGAAGAGCCCACCGAGTTCCGGCAGCGTGCCACCCGCCTCGAAGGTGCGCGTTTCCGGCTGCATGGAGCCGACCGGCGACAGATGGTCGACGAGGAGCCAGACCATCAGCGAAGAGGCGATGAAGTTGAACATGATCGTCGTGATGACGATGTGGCTGCCGCGCTTTGCCTGCAGATAGGCCGGAATGAGCGCCCAGGCGGCGCCGAAGAGCGCGGCCAGGACCGTCGCGACCGGCAGTGTCACCCACCAAGGCACATAGCGGTCGAGCGCCAAGGCCGCGACGGCGACGCCGAGGCCGCCCAGATAGGCCTGGCCCTCGCCGCCGATATTGAAAAGGCCGGCATGGAAGGCGACGGCCACCGCGAGCCCCGTGAAGATGAAGTTCGTCGTATAAAAGAGCGTGAAGCCGACGCCCTCGCCGAAGCCGAGTGCCCCCCAGATCAGGATTTTTACCGCTTCCAGCGGGTTCTCGCCGATGAAGAGCACGACGAGGCCGGCGACCAGGAACGCCACGACGACATTGACGAGCGGGATGACGCCGACCTCGACCCATGTCGGCAGCTTTTCGAACGGCGCGCTCATGCTTTTGGCTCCGCTGCGCTCGCGCGGCCCATTTCGCCCTCCGCTTGAGCTTCCTCAGCGCTCTCCCCTTCACCCTCCTCCGGCGTCACGCCGGCCATCATCAGGCCGAGCTCGCCTTCCGAGGCCT
Source organism: Afifella sp. JA880 (assembly GCF_025379905.1). Taxonomy (NCBI): domain Bacteria; kingdom Pseudomonadati; phylum Pseudomonadota; class Alphaproteobacteria; order Hyphomicrobiales; family Afifellaceae; genus Afifella; species Afifella sp. JA880. Next base: position 988,528 of record NZ_JAOANH010000003.1, on the reverse strand, counting down.
GGGGCCCGCGCTCGCCGACGATCTTGCCGGCGAACATGACGAGGATGCGGTCCGACAGCGCGCGGATCTCGTCCAGCTCCACGGAGACGAGGAGGATCGCCTTGCCCGCATCGCGCATTGCCACGAGCTGGTGGTGGATGAACTCGATCGCGCCGATATCGACGCCTCTGGTCGGCTGGCCGACGAGGAGCACGTCCGGGTCGCGCTCCATCTCGCGGGCGAGCACGATCTTCTGCTGGTTGCCGCCGGAAAAATTCGCCGTCTTCAGCCGCGGGTCGGGCGGGCGGATGTCGTATTGCTGCATTTTTTCGCGCGCTTCCGCCTCGATCGCGCTCCGATCGAGAAAGGCACCGCGCCCATAGGCCTTGTCGCGGTGATAGCCCAAAATGGCGTTCTCGTTTTCCTCAAAGCCCATGACGAGGCCCATGCGGTGGCGATCCTCCGGCACATGCGCGAGTTTCGAACGCCGCCGCATCGCGGGATCGGCGCGACGGGCGAGATCCTCGCCATCTGAAAGCCGGATTTCGCCCGAGGTCGCGGGACGGATGCCCGACAGCGCCTCCAGAAGCTCCGACTGGCCGTTGCCCGAGACGCCGGCAATGCCGACGATTTCGCCGGCGCGCACCTCAAACGACACGTCCGACACCCGCGCCACGCCGTTGCCGTCGACGACGGAAAGGTTTTTCACCGTCAACAGCGGTGCCCCTGGCGCCGCCTCGCCCTTTTCCACGCGCAAGAGCACATGCCGGCCGACCATCAGCTCGGCGAGCTGTTCCGGCGTCGTCTCGGCGGTCGCAAGCGTCGCCACGATCTCGCCTCGGCGCATGATCGAGACATTGTCGGTGATCGCCATGATCTCGCGGAGCTTGTGGGTGATCAAAATCACCGTCTTTCCCTGGCTCTTCAGCTGGCGAAGGATGCGGAAGAGATGATCGGCCTCCGACGGCGTCAGAACACCCGTCGGCTCGTCGAGAATGAGCGTATCGGCGCCGCGAAACAGCGCCTTCAGGATCTCCACGCGCTGCTGCAGCCCGACCGGCAGATCGCCGACGACGGCGTCGGGATCGACCTGCAGTTCGTATTCGCGTTCGAGACGTTTCAATTCCGCGCGCGCCCGGCTCACGCCCGCCTTCAGAAGCGTACCGCCCTCCGCCCCGAGGATGACGTTTTCCAGAACCGTGAAATTGTCGACGAGCATGAAATGCTGATGCACCATGCCGATGCCGGCCTTGATGGCATCGTCCGGCGAGGTGATTTTTCGCTTCTCGCCGCGCACGAAAATGTCGCCGGAATCGGCCTCGTAGAACCCGTAGAGGATCGACATCAGCGTCGATTTGCCGGCCCCGTTCTCACCGACGATGCCGTGGATCGTGCCTTCCTCGACGACGAGGTCGATGTTGCGGTTGGCCTGGACCGCACCAAAACTCTTGCTGATGCCGGAAAGCGCGATCGCCGCGGGCGCCTGCATGTCGAGCTCGCCCGGCATCCGGCCCGGCACCTCATCACCGGACATCATCGGCCCCCGCCCCCAGATGCGTTGTGGGCCGTCTCATGGGCTGCCGGATTTCTGCCCTCGAGATCTCCGCCCGGGCAAGCCCTGGCTGCGTGGGTTCTTGCCACCAGGGTCGCCCCCGCGCGAACTCTCGTTGCCCGAACCTTGCCGGCCCGAACCCCCGTTGCACGGACCCTGCCGGCCCGCACCTTGCTCATCCGAACCGATGCGGCCTCATACCCGCCTTTCGGCCGGGCGGCCTTTGCTTGCCGATCGTCTGTGTCGGGTCGGTCCGTTGTCAAATTCATGCAAGGCAAAACGCGTGGCAGGCCGGAACATGGCCGGATGGGACGGCTTTCCGCCATCCTGGCACGCCCGGCCGCCGCTTGCACGCCGAAATCATCCTTCGCAAGCGCCCGAATCCCGGCTTTTTTGCCTGCCGCGGCGTCAGGTTTTTCGGCTGCCGCTACGTCAGGTTTTCGAGCACCACGGTCGATCTCCAAGCACGAGGCCACAGCAGACCTCCAAGCACAGGAGCCAGCGATGGGGTGTTCTTCCCCCGCCCCTGTGTGCCTGAGGGGAGAAAGTGGCGTCGAAGGCGTTCGATGAGGGTGACACCTCGATGCACTCAGGCGCCAGCGATGGGGCCTTCTTCTCCCCGCCCCTGTTCCTTGGGGGGAGAAGGTGGCGCCGAAGGCGCCGGATGAGGGGTGATCTCTCAATTCGCCTCAGAGGCCGCAGCAGCCGCCACCCCTCACCGCCCGCTGCGCGGGCACCTCTCCCCAGCGGGCGAGGAAAGGTGCTCGTGGTATCGGCGGGAGATCCGCGACCGAGCGAGATCGACGAAACCCCTACCGCATCGCCTGCCGCGGCTCCCGTTCCGTTCCCAAAATCAGCGCATAAAACCCGCCGGAGCGCGCGGTGGGGGCGACCGCGCCGGCGAAGCCGATCTCGGTCACATAAGGGTTGCGCAAATTCTTCTCGTGCCCCGGCGAGGCGACCCAGCCCTGGAATGCGGCGGCCTCGCTCTTGTAGCCACCACCGAGGTTTTCCGCGATCGCGCCCCAATCATAGCCGACGGCCGCCACCCGCTTCGGCAGTTTCCCGGCGACGGTATGGCTGATGTCGTTTTCCCGCGCCATCGCCAGCGCCTGGCGCTCGGCCACCACGTTCAGCCGCGGCGACACGGTGACCGGCCCGAGCCCGTGGCGCGCCCGATACTCCGTCACCATCGCCCGCATCGCCGCCTCGTCGACCGGCACATTGCGCGCCTCGAATTTTTCGGATGGCCCGGCACAGGCGGCGAGGAGAAGCGTGACAACGAGAATGAAGCTGCGCATTGGAAAACCTAGATATTCATTTATGTCCGAAGCTCAGGAGAGCGTCATCAGCTTCTTTGATTTGATCTCGTAGACGGATCGTCTCCTCCTGCGCGACGTCGTCAAATCGAAGAATCGCTGACGAAACTTCGGAGGCAAGTCCGTCCAACTCCTGCTCAGCGACATCCGCCCGATTTATGAGGTCATTCCATTCCTCATCGGAAAAACAATGATCTGGCCCGCTCTGATCCTCGCTTGCGGGAATATGAATAGCGCCCATTGTGTCAGCCAATCTTCTTAGCGCCTCTATAACCTCATCAATGGCCGCCTCCACTAGGGCTGGGTCGCGGTTGTCGGTCCTGTATGACTCAAGCTCGACGATGAGTCGTCGTGTTAGCTTCTCCTGATCAAAGGCCCAATGAGGATTTATCTCCTTATTATATTGGCGCGTCCATCCAATACCCGTTTTGACTTCATCGCTAAAGGATGTCAGCTTTTTCGACTCTCGCCTCCAGCGCGCCCTGAGGGTAGACTGACGCTCATCTAGAAACTCCCTGTGCATCAACGTAGTCTGCAATGACATACGGTCTAGCTGCCGCCACACCGGTCGCGCTGTAACATAAGCAGCAAACAAAGCGACCAAACCAGCCAGAAGCGCCTGATATTCATGTATTATCCATACACCCTCCTCAATAAAATTTCGGATATTCACTTTCTTAATGCTCCCTAATCAATTTTTCCAATTCTATTCTGACAGATACACTTTATAAAAATATTGCTTTGCGCCCCGAACCTTGGTCTGGGGCGCATCATCTCGTACCATCGCGCTCCGCACTCACTTCATCGCCGGGCAAGAATTGTCCGACATGTAATCATGCACCTTGATCTTGCCCGAGGTGATCTCTTTTGAGGCTTCTTCCACCTTGGTCTTCATCTCGTCGGTGATGAGGTCCTTGTTGGAGTCATCGAGCGCCCAGGCGACGCCGTTTTCGGCGAGGCCGAGATTCTGCACGCCGCCCCATTCGTCCATCGAGACGCCGTTTTGAACGTCCTCGAACGCCTGATAGACGGCGTTGTCGACGCGCTTCACCATCGAGGTCAGAACCGAGCCCGGATGCAGCATGTTCTGGTTGGAATCGACGCCAATGCCGAGCTTGCCGGCGTCAGCGGCCGCCTGCAGCACGCCGATGCCGGTGCCGCCGGCGGCGTGATAGACGACGTCGGCGCCGCGGTCGAACTGGCTCTTGGCAAGTTCGCCGCCCTTCACCGGATCGTTCCAGGCCGCGCCCGTCGTGCCGGTCATGTTGGCGTAGATCTCGATATCGGGGTTCACGGCTTTGGCGCCTTCGACATAGCCGCATTCGAACTTGCGGATGAGCGGAATATCCATGCCGCCGATGAAGCCGATCTTGCCGGTTTTCGAGGCCATCGCGGCCAGCATGCCGACGAGATAGGAGCCCTCATGCTCCTTGAAGACGATGGAGCGCACATTCGGTTCGTCGACGACGGCATCGATGATGGCGAATTTCGTCTCGGGATATTCCTCCGCCACCTTCTCGATCGCCTGGGCCTGCGAGAAGCCGATGCCGATGACCGGGTCGAAGCCGCGCTGGGCGAAGCGGCGAAGCGCCTGCTCGCGCTGCGAATCGTTCTGCAATTCGAAGTCGCGGTAGTCAGTCCCGGTCTCTTCCTTGAAGCGCTCCGCGCCGATATGCGCCGCCTCGTTGAAGCTCTTGTCGAATTTGCCGCCGAGATCATAGACGATCGCCGGCTTGAAATCCTGCGCCAGCGCCTGGCCGGCCGATATCGCCATGGCGCATGCTGCAAAAGCGCCGGTCGCGAACCGTATGAGACCCATTCCGTTCTCCCTTGAAGTCTTCGCTGGCGGCTTTGCCGCCCAGGTTGCCATGGGCCTCAGATTGACATGGGCTCATGTGCGTTGCACCTCCTTTATCAGGCTCATCCAGGTTCGATATGGCGTCTTCCCACAAGATCGAAACACTCGCCTTTCCCGTCCTTCTCGGTGATATCGGCGGCACCAATGCCCGCTTTGCGCTTCTTCCCGGCAGGGACGAGGAGGTGCTCCACTTCGCGCCGGTCCGGACGGGCGACTTTCCCAACATCGAAAGCGCTGTCCGTGCGGCGGTCCTCGCCCAGACCGACATCCGGCCGCGTTCGGCGCTCTTTGCGCTCGCCGGACCAATCGACGGCGACGAGGTCGATCTCACCAATGCCGAATGGATTATCCGCCCACGCGACGTGATGGCAGCGACCGGCATCGAAGACGTCGCGCTTCTCAACGATTTCGAGGCGCAGGCGCTGGCGATCTCCGCGCTCGACGATCCCGGCATGACGACCGAGGCGATCGGGCCGGAGCTCGCGCCGCAAGAGAATTGCCGCGTCGTTCTCGGCCCCGGCACCGGGCTCGGCGTCGCCGGCCTCGTCTATGCCTCCGGCCTGTGGACGCCGGTGCCGGGCGAAGGCGGGCATGTGGCGCTCGGGCCGGATGCCGACGACGAATTCCCGATCTGGCCGCATATCGAAAAGGAGGGCGGGCGCATCTCCGCCGAGGCGCTTTTGGCCGGGCGCGGCATTCCGCGCCTCTACCGGGCCGTGGCCGCCGCACGCGGGCTTGCCGCAAGCCTTTCAACACCGGCGGAGGTGACGAATGCGGCACTTGGCGGTCAGGATCCGCTCGCGCTTGCCACCATGACGCTCTATTGCCGCCTCCTCGGGCGCGTCGCGGGCGACCTTGCCCTCGTCTTCATGGCGACGGGCGGCGTCTTCATCGCCGGCGGCATCGCCCCGCGCATCGCGCTTCTCCTCAAAGAGGGCGAATTCCGCCACGCCTTCGAAGCAAAATATCCGCATGAAAACCTGATGCGCCAGATCCCGACGCGCCTCGTCACGGCCGAGCAGCCGGCACTCACCGGCCTTGCTGCCTTCGCACGCGCGCCTGAAAACTTCTCCGTGCCGCTCGACCGCCGCCGCTGGCGTTAAATCGGCTCAGCCCTTGCGCCGTTTCGCGCCGGTCGAGGGGGCGGCCGTCGCCGGGTCTTCCGGCCAGTCGTGTTTCAGATAGCGGCCGCGCATCTCCGCGCGCACGTCGCGCCACGAGCCGCGCCAGAAGCCGGGGAGATCCTGTGTCACCTGCATCGGCCGCCCGGCCGGGGATAGAAGCTCGAAGGTGAGCGGCAGGCGCCCGTCCAGAATCCTCGGATGTACATCGAGCGAAAAAAGATTCTGCGGGGTGATCGCGACCGTCGGCGTCTCTCCCGAATAATCGATCGCGACCTCGCGGCCGGATGGCGCGACGAACGTCGCCGGCGCCTTGCGATCGAGCTCTTTGAGCAGAGACCACGGAATCAGCGGTTGAGTCACCTCTTTCACCGAGTCTCGGCTGATTCCGCCGAGCGAGAGACTTGTCCCCGCCAAAGGCAGGAGCCATTCCTCGGCGCGTTCGGCCAGGGCTTCGTCGGAGAGGTCGGGCCAGGCGTCGCCTTCGTGCCGACGCAAAAAGGCAATGCGATCAAACATTTGCCGGGTTTCGTCGGGCCAGGGCAGCGCCTCCAGCCCACGCTTCAGCGCTGCCTCGGCGAGAAGCGCCGCGGCTTTCTCCGGATCAAATGATTTCAAAGGCTTAGCGGAAATCACGAGCGCCCCAAGCCGGCGCACACGCCGCGCATTGATGCGATCCGCCGCCGAATCATAAGAAAACTCATCGTCTTCTGAAATCTCGAAAACCGCCTCGATCTCGCCCCGGGTCAGCGGTGCGGCGAGCAGAATGCGCGCATCGGCGCCGCTGCCCTGGACCTCGGCGATCGCCAAAAACTCTTCTGCTGCACGGGGATCGTCCTCGTCGACATAGGCGCCGCGGCCGTTCGCCATCAAAAAGCGGCCGCCCGGCCCGCGCGATTTTGCGATCCTTTCCGGCCAGGCGGCGGCGAGATGAAGCCCCGCCGAGGTCGCCCCCTCTCGCGGCTTTCGCCCGACCGTCTCCTCCGCCAGCCGCGCCCACCGCGTCGCCGCCTCCCGCGCCTTCGCCCCCCGCCCCCCGCGCGCGCCGCGGACGATCGAGAGGCGGTGATGAAGGTCCGTCGAGCGCCCGCCAAGCCCTTGTTCTGACACGAGAACCGCGATCTCTGCGGCTTCCCGCGCCGCGCCGTTTTCGGCCGCCGCAAGGATCATATGGGCAAGCCGCGGGGCGAGCGGGAATGCCGCCAGTGCCTTTCCATGTTCGGAAATCAGGCCTGAGCGGTCGACCGCGCCGAGGCGGGAAAGGAGCTCCATCGCCTCCGAAAAGGCGGCCTTTGGCGGCGGATCGAGCCAGGCGAGCGCATCAGGCTCGCGCACCCCCCAGGAGAGAAGCGACAGCACGAAGGCGGAGAGCTCCGCCTCCAGGATTTCCGGTCGGTCGAAGGGCATGAGCCCGGCATTCTGCGGCTCGTCCCAGAGCCGCAAGCAAAGGCCCGGCTCCGTGCGCCCCGCCCGGCCACGCCGCTGATCGGCGGCCGCGCGCGACGCCCGCACCGTCTCGAGCCGCGTGAGGCCGGAGCCCGGGTCATAGCGCGGGCGCCGTGACAGCCCGCTGTCGACGACGATGCGCACGCCCTCGATCGTCAGCGACGTCTCGGCGATCGCGCTCGCCAGCACTACCTTGCGCCGCCCGGCAGGTGCGCAACGCACCGCTCTGTCCTGGTCTTTCAGGTCGAGTGCGCCGTAAAGCGGTGCAATCTCGACATTTTTCCCAACTTTGCCGGAAAGCCGGTCGGCAAGACGCAGGATTTCCCCCTGGCCGGGCAGAAAAGCGAGGACACTCCCCTCCTCCTCGCGCAGAGCCTGCAGGATTGCGGCTTCCACGCCGTCTTCGGTCCGCCTTTGCGGAGCCTGGCCGAGGTAGCGGGTCTCAACGGGAAAGAGCCGACCGGCGCTCTCAACCACCGGCGCATCATCGAAGAGCGCGGAAAAGCGCGCTCCGTCGACCGTCGCCGACATGGCGCAGAGCTTCACATCCGGGCGCAGCGCAGAGCGGGCATCGAGGGCCAGCGCCACACCGAGATCGGCATCGATCGAGCGCTCATGCACCTCGTCGAAGAGAATGGCGCCGATCCCCTCAAGGCCCGGATCATCAAGGATCATGCGCACGAAGACGCCGCCGGTGACGAGCTCGATGCGGGTTGCGCGGGAGATGCGACTTTCCATGCGCACGCGGTAGCCAACCGTCTCACCCACCTCTTCGCCGAGCATTTGTGCCATGCGAGAGGCGGCCGCACGCGCCGCAAGCCGGCGCGGTTCGACGACGATGATCCGGCCGCCCTCTGCCAGACCTTCCTCAAGCAGCGCAAGCGGTACGCGCGTCGTCTTGCCGGCGCCGGTCGGTGCGATGAGGACGGCAGCACCCGGCGCGCGCAAGGCTTCAAACAGCGCAGGAAGCGCCTCCTCGACCGGCAGACGCGAGGCGTTCATTCTCGGCTCGCTCCACCAAGCTCGATAACCGGCCCCCCGGCTGCCGCAGCGTCCTGGTGGTCATGCGTCACCAAAAGAACCGGGAGATTGCGCTTGCCGGCCTCGTCGAAGACGAGACGGCGCATCTGATCGCGAAGCGCCACATCGAGCTTCGAAAACGGCTCGTCGAGGAGAAGCGCGCGAGGGCGCGACAGGAGGGTGCGAAGAAGCGCGATGCGCGCTCTCTGGCCACCGGAGAGTGTCGCCGGGTCGCGGCCTTCCATGCCCTCAAGTCCGACCTCGGCAAGGGCTCCCGACACGGTTTCCTGACGCGCCTCACGAGAGGAGCCGGGCCGTAGGCCAAAGAGAAGATTGCCGGCCACTGACAGATGCGGGAAAAGCAGAGGATCCTGGAAGAGAAGGCCCATCTGGCGCGCTTCGGCCGGCCGGTCAGTCACGTCTTCGCCAGCCAAAAGCACGCGCCCCTCGACCGCAAAAATCGGATCGAGAAAACCGGCAGCAAACGCGAGAAGCGTCGATTTACCGGAGCCCGAAGGCCCCATCACGGTCAGGACCTCACCCGGTCGGATCGTCTTGTCGACGGACAGAAGGAGCCGGCCCGCGAGGCTGATCCTCACCTGCGAAAGGGTCAGGGCATCGGTTGCTTCGGGAGGTGAGATCATCCGCCCGCACGCATGGCCGCGCGGCGGCGAAAAAGCAAGGCGGGAACCAAGGCTGCAAGTCCGAAGCCAAGGAAGGGGAGAAAGGCTTGAACGAGCGCGGTCGCAGCCGTAATGCGCCGATCACCACCCGAGGACAGGGCCACAGCCTCGGTCGTCACCGTTGGCCAGCGCCCGGCACCGATCAGGAGCGTCGGCAGATAAAGCGAGATCGAAACGGCGAAACCAAGCGCCGTCGCGGTTGCGATCGCACGAGACAGCATCGGCAGCCGGATCTTCCAGAAGACGGCGTCCGCACTGCGCCCGAGACTCCGCGCGATCAAAGCGTAACGCGGATCGAGCGCATGCCAGGGCTGCGAGAGGGAAAGAAGCACATACGGGAAGACAAAGACGAGATGCGCGAGGATGACGGCCAAAAGCCAGCCGTCGAGGCGCAGCGACACGAGAAGCATGTCGAGGCCGAAGAGAAAGGCGATCTGCGGCACGAGAAGCGGCAGATAAAGCGCGACCAGCATCCGCGTGGTCGTCGTTCCGCCGGTGCGGGTCTCATATTCCAGCGCACCGAGAGCAAGGACGACGGCCAGTGCGGAGGAGAGCCCGGCAATCAAAAGAGCGTTGTCGAGAGGCCCGCCCAGCGTCGCCCCCACGCTGCGCCAGGTGTCGAAGGTCAGCGCATCCGGCCAAATGTCAGGGAAAGCCCAAAATCCAGCGATTGACCAAAGCGCCAGCGTGGCAAGACCGGCGAGAACGAGACCGCCGGCAAGGCTCATCGTCGCTCCCGCCAGATGGCGGACAAAACCGTCGCGGCGAAAGCGGTGACCCGACGCCATCAGCTTCGCTCCGACCCTGGCGACGAGCCATTCGAGAGCGAGCCACACGCAAATGGCAAAAAAGGCGAGCGCAAACTGAGCCAACGCGCCGGCAGCGGCGAGGCTCCGCAACGACAGGTCGGGATCCGACTGCCATTGCAGGATGCGCACGGCGAGTGGGGCCGGCGTCGTCGGCCCGAGAATCAAAGCAACATCGACGACGGAACAGGCGTAGGCGATGATGGCGAATATCGGCAGACGGAGCTGCGCGTAGAGCGCCGGCAGAACGGAAAAAAGGAAGGCCGCGACGCGCCCATAGCCGAGCGCTCGCGCCATTTTGAGGCGCGGCTCCGCCTCGACCTGAGGAAGGGCTGCGAGGGCCATCAGGAAGAGGAAGGGGATCTCTTTCACGACAAGGCCCGCCGTCATCGCAAGCCCAGTCGGATCATGCACGATCAGCCAGTCGGGTGGCCGCTCGAAACCGCTGGCCCAGGGCGACAACGCCCGCATCAGAAGGCCGGACGGTGCCATCAGGAAGGCAAGTCCGAAGGCCGCCGCCGCATGCGGGACAGAAAGGAGCGGCGCAATGAGGCGCCGAAAGACGCGAAAGACCCGCGTCCCATGCCAGGCGGCAACGAAGCCCATCACCACCAGAAAGGCGAGAATCGTCGTGCACAAACCCGCGCACAGGCTGAGGGCGAGGGAGACGCCAATGCCAGGCGCCCCGAGAAGCGCGATGAAGGACTTAAGCGAAAAATCCTCAAGCCCGAGAACAGGGAGATAGCCGAATGCCGGCAGCGCCGCACCGAGGAGGCCGGAGATCACCGGCAGCACCAGGAGCGCGAGGATCACAATTGGAAAGGCGACCAGCCGCGATTGCGGCCGCTCCAGTTTTTTTGGGGCTGATATTATTGGCCAGCTCCGTAGCGCCGCGCCCATTCTGTCTCCAGCCGCTCCATCCAGCTTGCATGCGGTTCGGGCAGGGCCTTGCCCAGTTCCTCCGGAGGCAAGGTCGCAACGCCAAGGTCGAGCGCGTCAAAGCGAGCGCGATCCGCCTTCGGCAGGCCAGCGACATCGAGCACCGTCGGATCGCCCCAGACATTCGGGTCCTGCTTGCGGGCCTGCGCCTCCGGCGACATGAGGAAATTCGCAACAACCATGGCGCCCGCCTTGGCATTGGCATTGAACGGGATCGCCAGGAAATGCGAATTGGCGATCGATCCCGCCTCCGGCACATAGCTTCTCACCGTGTCCGGCAATTCGTGGGCCGCAATGGCGCTCGAGGCATCTGCCGGATTGAAGGCAAAGGTGATGTCGACCTCGTTGTCGGCCAGAAGTCGGCGCAACGTCCCGTAGTTCTGCGGGAAGGCGCGTCCCTGCCGCCACAGAAGCGGATGGAGATCGTCGAGGAATGTGAAGAGCGGCTTTGTCTGACGGGCGAAGATCTCGTCATCGGCCGGCTGCATCAGAACTTGCGGATCGGGAGCGAGTTCGTAGAGCGCCTGTTTCAGAAAAGTGGAACCGAGAAAGTCGGGCGGCTGCGGATAGGTGAAGCGACCGGGATTGGCCCTCGCCCATTCCACGAGAGCCGGCATGGATTTCGGCGGATTTTCCAGGCGCGCCGTATCGTAGAAGAAGACAAGCTTCGCCATGCCCCATGGCGCTTCGAGCCCGTCGGTCGGCACGGTGAAATCGGTCTTGACCGTGGGCTTTCCCTCCTCATCCACGAAGCGGTAGTTCGGCAGCTTCGTCGCCCAGGGGCGGCCGAGAAGGAGACCTGCCTCTTTCAGAGAGACAAAGTTCTCACCATTGATCCAGACGAGATCGACGGCGCCATTCTCGTCGCGCCCAGCCGCCTTCTCCGCAACGATCTTGGAAACGACGTTCGCTGTGTCGGCAACCTTCACTTGCTTCAGCGTCACGCCGAAGCGCTCTTTAACCTCGCCGGCCGCCCAGGCGATGTAAGAATTGATGCGGGCCTCGCCGCCCCAGGCATGGAAATAGACGGTTTCGCCCTTCGCCTCGGCAACGACCGCGTCCCAGTTCTCCGGGGCGGGGGTCTCGGCGTGGGCCGTCGCGGCAAAGAGCAGCGCAAAGGCGGCGGCAAGAATTCTCAACATGGGCGTTCCATCTTTCTCCCGTGTCATCGCCTGCGGGTAGGGCTGAGCTGCACCTTGAGAGCGCGGCCGGAACGTAACGGGCAATGCAAAAAACGGTGAGCCAGGCTCACTGCCCGATCGCAATCCCTTCGCGGCGCGGATCGGCACCGCCGGAGAGCCCGTCTTCGCCAATGGCGATCGCATGGAGACCGGAATTGAGGTCGCGCGTCTCGACCTCGTAGCCGAGAGCTTCAAGTCCCTCCCGCAGATCCTCCGCGGACGTGCCCGCCTCCAGATCAAAAGTGCCGAAGCGATTGACGACATGCGGCAGGGCGGTGGCCTCCTGCACGTCCAGACCCCAGTCGAGAATGCCGATCAGAGCTTCGGCGACATAGCCGATGATGCGGCTACCGCCCGGTGAGCCGATCGCCAACACGGGTGCGCCATCACGAAAGACGATGGTCGGCGCCATCGACGACCGAGGCCGCTTTCCCGGCTCCACCCGGTTTGCCACCGGACGCCCGTCCTCCTGGCTTTTGAAGGAAAAATCCGTGAGTTCGTTGTTCAGGAGAAAGCCGCGCACCATGAGGCGCGAGCCGAAGCCATTCTCGATCGTCGTCGTCATGGAGACGACATTGCCGTCGCTGTCCACAATGACGAAATGGCTTGTGGACGGAAACTCGATCGCCTGATCGTCGGCGAAATTGAAGGCGTGATCCCATTGCGGCTCGCCGGGCTCGGCCGTCTTAAGACGCACCTCGCCTTCCAGCAGCTTCGCCCGTTCCTTCAGATAGGCTGGATCGAGAAGCCCCTTGATCGGCGCCGGCACGAAATCCGTATCGGCGAGATAGCGGCCGCGATCGGCGAAAGCGAGACGAGAGGCATCGCCAATCAGGCGCCAGGCGGCAACGCTTTCCGGCCCGAGGGCGACCAGATCGTACGGTGCCAGCAGGCCCAGGATCTGACCGACCGTTACGCCGCCGGAAGACGGCGGGCCCATGCCGCAAATATCGTAAACGCGATAGGCAACGCAGACCGGATCACGCGCTTTCACCTCGTAATTCTTGAGATCCTGCAGCCGCATGACACCGGGATTGGCGTCGAAGCGATGGATGGCGGCGACAATGTCTTCCGCCACAGGACCCTCATAGAAGGCGTCGGCGCCCTTCTCTGCGAGAAGTCTGAGCGTTGCGGCATAAGCCTCGTTCTTGAGACGGCCGTCGCCGGAGAGGGCCGCCTTGAGATCGTCGAGGAAATAGGCTTTCGCAGTCTCCTGACGGGCAAGGCTGTCGGTTTCTTCAGCAACGAGGCCGGCAAGGCGCGGTGAAACCGGAAAGCCGTCTTCGGCATGCCGGATCGCGGGCTGAAACAGGTCCGGCCACGAAAGCTTGCCCCAACGTTTATGCGCCTCTTCCAGCAGCCTGGGTGTGCCGGGTACGCCGACGGAACGCCCGCCGATGACCGCATCGAAGAATTCAAGCGGCTCGCCTTGATCGTCCAGGAAGAGTTCCGGCGTCGCGGCGGACGGCGCCGTTTCGCGGCCGTCGAGGGTTACAAGCTTCTTCGCAGCGGCATCCCAGTAAAGCAGGAAGGCACCGCCGCCGAGACCGGAAGATTGCGGCTCGACGAGGCCAAGCACGAGCTGCACCGCCACCATCGCGTCGATGGCACTGCCGCCCCTTTTTAGGATCTCAGCGCCGGCTTCTGCCGCGAGCGGGTTGGCTGCCGCCACCATCCAGTCGGCCGCGTGAACAGGAGCGGTCGCGGGTTCCGCCACCGGCGTCGCAAGCTCCGGCTGAATGCGATCCGAGACGTCCTGCGCCCCGGCGGCAGATGGCACGGTCAGACAGACACAGGCGACGAGTCCTACACGGGCGAGCCCGCGCAGGGTCGAGAACGGGGCAAGCATGGCGGGCCTAGAGATGCTGGCCACCGTCGATGTTGATCTCAGCCCCGATGACGTAGGAGGCGGCCTGCGAGCAGAGGAAATGCACGACTTCCGCCACTTCCTTCGGATCGCCGATGCGGCGCATGGGCACGTCGCGCTCCACCACCTCGTCGGTGCCCGGAGACAGGATCGAGGTCATGATCTCGCCCGGCGCGACGGCATTGACGCGGATACCGGAGGCGGCGAGCTCATGGGCGAGTTCACGGGTCAGCGCCGAAAGCGCAGCCTTCGAGGTCGCATAAGCGGCGCCAGCGAAGGGATGGATGCGGAAGCCGGCGATCGAAGTGATGTTGACGACAGCGCCATTGGCACGCCGCAACGGTTCGCGCAGCCCCTGCACCAGCACGGCCGGAGCGATGAAATTGACCATATGGACGTCGCGCCAGATTTCGAGCGGCGTCTCCGCGGCTCCAAGCCGGCCGCCTTCGGTGTTCTTGGGCGAGATGCCGGCATTGTTGACGAGCGCCGTCAGCCCCTTCTCTCCGACGCGTTCGCGCAGCTGGTCGATCGCGTACTGGATCGACTTCGGATCGGAGAGATCGACCTCAATGTGGCGGACATAGCCTTCCGCCCAAGGACAGACGCGCGAGAACGGCGTGCGGGAGAGGGTGTAGACCTCCCAGTTCTCGTCATAGAACTTGCGCACGATGGCGTGGCCGATGCCACGACTTGCGCCCGTGACGGCCACGATCGGGCGCAAGCCCTGATCGGCGGCAAGCGCGGTATGATCCACCGGGCATACGGCCGGGGCGTCCGCCGAGGGTTCGGCGGGCGCATCGTGAGCATGGGCCGGACAGCCTTCCGGAGGACGTGTCTCCGTGGGCGCGGCGTGTGCGGGGCACTCGCCCGGCTTGTCGATCGTCCTGTCGTCCATCACGGCCTCTCCTTCCGGGGGCCGTATGGCCCCCTCAGGCGAGCGTCGTTTCCACCGCCCGCCGGAATTTCTCAGCAAATTCGCCGACATGATCTTGCTCGATCACGAGCGGCGGCGAAACAGCAATAATGTCGCCCAAGGCACGGACCATCAAGCCTTCCTTCCAGCAGGTCTTGAAGATCGCCTGGCCCCGCTTGCCGGGTTTTTCACCCGGACGGAACTCCACCGCGCCGATGAAGCCGTAATGGCGGATATCGACGACTTCCGGCAGGTCGCGGAGGTTGAAGAGCGCATCGCCCAGAGCATCGCCAACCGGACCCGAGGCGCGGGTCAGAAGATTTTCGCGCTCATAAACATCGAGGCATGCGATCGAGGCCGCGCACGCCAGAGGATGCGCCGAATATGTGTAGCCATGCAGGAGCTCGACACCGCCTTCGGGGCCGCGCGCCATGATCTCGTCATGGACGAAGTCTGCGACGGCGACCGCGCCCATCGGGACCGTGGCGGCCGTCAGACCTTTTGCCATCGTCGTGATGTCGGGCTTCACGTCGAATTCCTGCGAGGCGAAGGGCGAACCGAGGCGGCCGAACCCTGTGATGACCTCGTCGAGGATGAGAAGGACGCCGGTCTGATCGCAGATCTCGCGCAGCCGCTTCAGATACCCCTTCGGCGGCAGATAGACACCGCCAGCGCCGATCACCGGCTCGACAACAACGGCGGCGACTGTGGAAGCGTCGTGGAAAGCGATCAGCTCGGCCAGCTCTTCAGCAAGCTCCACGCCGTGCTCGGGCAGGCCGCGGGTGAAAGCGTTTTTCTCCGGCAGATGCGTGTGGCGCAGATGATCGGCCGGCAGCCAGGAACCGAAGGCCGTACGGTTGGCGGTGATGCCGCCGGCGGAAAGACCGCCGAAGCCCACACCATGATAGCCTTTCTGGCGACCGATGATTTTCTTGCGGCCGCTCTGCCCGCGCGCATGGTGATAAGCATAAGCGACCTTGATCGCCGTATCGCAGGATTCAGAGCCGGAATTGGTGAAGAGGATATGGCCGAGACCATCCGGCAGGATCGCGGAGAGGCGGTCGGCGAGTTCGAAGGAGATCGTGTGGCCAAAGCCGAAACTCGGCGCGTAATCGAGGACCGGGAATTGCTCGGCAATGGCCTGGCCGATTTCCTTGCGTCCGTGGCCGAGATGCGAACACCACAGGGCGCCGCTCATGTCGAGGACGGGGCGGTCATCGGGCGTGTAGTAATACATGCCCTCGGCGCGCGCGATCAGACGCGGATCGGTCCGGAAATCGCGGTTAGGGGTGAAGGGAAGCCAATGGTGCTCGAGGCTGATTGGCCGATTGCGGGAGAAGTAGGTCGGTTGCTCGTTCATATACTATGGGTGCACCCGGCCCCAATCGGCGTCAACTCATCTTGTGAGCATGAGCCGCGACAGAATCTTGCAGAGCTCCCGCGTCCAAAAAAGCCGCCATCGCCCGCGCCCGGACCGCGTTCTTTGCCCCCTGTCGTGCATTCGCCTCCACGCCTATGATCATGTGCAGATGACACAACCAAGATCCGTCGTCCCGCGGGAAGGAAAATGAACAACGGTCTCATCGCCGTCCTGGCCGCGATTCTTTATATTGGTACGCTTTTCGCAATCGCCTCCTACGGGGATCGGCGCGTACAGCGGACCGGAGCGAGCGCGCGTCCGAACCTCTTCGCGCTCGCCCTTT
The DNA here is from genome assembly GCF_025379905.1 of Afifella sp. JA880. Taxonomy (NCBI): domain Bacteria; kingdom Pseudomonadati; phylum Pseudomonadota; class Alphaproteobacteria; order Hyphomicrobiales; family Afifellaceae; genus Afifella; species Afifella sp. JA880. The sequence goes on along the minus strand of NZ_JAOANH010000003.1, from coordinate 972,141 downwards.
CCGTCTATTGCACGTCATGGACGTTCTTCGGTTCGGTCGGCCTTGCCTCGCATTCCGGCCTCGGCTTTCTGCCGATCTATATCGGCCCGATCCTGATGTTCACCTTCGGCTTTCCGATCTTGCGGCGGATCGTGGCTCTGTCGAAGGAAGAGCGCATCACTTCCGTCGCCGACTTTCTGGGGGCCCGCTACGGCAAGAGCCAGGCGGTCGCCGTCGTCGCCACACTCATTTCCGTCATCGGGGTCATTCCCTACGTGGCACTGCAGTTGAAGGCGATCTCGTCGTCGATCTCGACCATGGTCCCGGAGCTCGGCGCCGATGCGGCTGAAGCGCTTCCCCTTCTGGGCGACACGGCCTTTATCATCGCCGTGGTGCTGGCGATCTTCGCCATCCTTTTCGGCACGCGCCACGCTGACGCGACGGAGCACCAGCACGGAATGATGCTGGCCGTGGCCTGGGAGGCGGTGGTCAAGCTCATCGCCTTTCTGATTGCCGGCATCTTCGTCGTCTTCTTTCTGTTCGGAGGACCATCTGAGCTTTACGCGCTCGCAGTCGAAAGCCGCGAGGTCCAGACAATGGTCTCGAACGGCCTCGTCGGCGGCGAATGGGTGGCGATGACGGCGATCGCCTTCACCGCGGCAATCCTGCTGCCGCGGCAATTCCACATCACCGTCGTGGAAAACAATTCCCTCGCCGAGCTTGAGCGAGCACGCTGGCTGTTTCCGGCCTATCTCGTCGCCATCAACATCTTCGTCGTCCCGATCGCGATCGCAGGTCTGATCGCTTTCGGCTCGTCCGTCGATGCCGATCTTTTCGTCCTGGAATTGCCGCATCGGGCGGATTTCCCGATCGTCGCGCTAATCGTCTTTCTCGGCGGTCTTTCCGCCGCAACGGCCATGGTCATCGTCGGCTGCGTGGCGCTTGCCATCATGGTCTCCAACGAGATCGTGCTTCCCGCCTATCTGAAGCGGCAGCAGACGCGCCAGCGTGATGACATGTCCCGCTTCATCCTGAGCGTGCGCCGCATCGCCATCACCGTCATCTTGTTGTGCAGCTACGCATATTACCGCGCGGCCGGCACGGCAGCGCTTGCCTCGATCGGCCTCCTCGCTTTCGCAGCCGTGGCACAGCTCGCGCCCGCCTTCTTCGGCGGACTTCTGTCACGCCGGATCACGGCCCGTGGCGCCATTGCCGGCATGACGTCGGGGCTCGCCATCTGGACCTATACGCTGCTCCTGCCAACTTTCGTCAAGGCGGGACTCATCGGTGAGGGATTTCTCAATCCAGGGCCATTCGGCATTGCATGGCTCCGGCCGCAGGCGATGTTCGGTCTCCACCTCGATCCCCTCTCGCACGGCGTCTTCTGGAGCATCAGCGTCAATTGCGCCTTGATGATCCTCGTTTCTCTGGCGCGCGCGCCGGAAGCGATCGAACGCCTGCAGGCGAAGATCTTCGTCCCCTCCGAGATGGGGCCGACACCGGCACTCAAGCCATTGCGCACGCATGTCACCTACGGCGACCTGAAGGAGACGGTCGCGAGATATCTCGGCCAGGAGCGTACATCGCGTTCATTCGCCAATATGGAACAGGCGACTGGCCGCTCGACCGACCTCAGCGAGCCGGTCGACCACCAGGCGGTTCGCTTTGCCGAGCAGCTTCTCGGATCCGCCATCGGCGCGGCCTCCTCCCGCCTCGTCATGTCGCTGCTTCTGAAGCGCAGCGATCCTTCGACACGCGAAGCCCACCAGCTCCTCGACGACGCTACGGAAGCGCTCCATTACAATCGCGACCTCCTGCAAAGCGTGCTCGACCATATGCGTCAGGGCATCGCCGTCTTCGACCGGGATCTGGCGCTCATCGCCTGGAACCGGCCTTTCCGTCAGATCATGCATCTGCCGATCGAGTTCGGTCAGGTCGGCGTCTCGCTCCGCGATGTTCTGCGCCATACCGCACGCATCGGCTTCCTCGGCGAGGGAGATCCGGACCGGCTCGCCGATCAGCGCATGCATGCGCTCGTCTCACGGCTGCAACCCTTCGTATCACGCCACCCAGCCACCGATAGCGTCATCCGCATCGAAACCCGCCGCATGTCCGATGGCGGCATTGCGCTCACCTTCTCCGATGTGACCGAAGAGGTGGAGAGCAAACGGGCGCTCGAAATGGCGAAATCCAATCTCGAGCGACGGGTGGAAGAACGCACCGCCGAGCTCACCCGCATCAACGAAGCTCTGAAGAAAGCGAGTGCGGCCGCGCAGGAAGCCAATATCTCCAAGACACGCTTCATTGCAGCAGCCGGCCACGACATTCTGCAGCCGCTCAATGCGGCGCGGCTTTACGCGACCGCGCTTTCAGACCGCACGAAAGATCTCCCGGCCGCCCCTCTTGTGCGCGACCTAGAAGCCTCGCTCGATTCCGTGGAGGAGATTTTCCGAGCAGTCCTCGATCTTTCGCGTCTCGACACCGGTGCGATCACGCCAGAGCTCAGACCCTTCAATCTGCGCAAATTGTTCGATCAGATCCGTGTCGAGTTCGAGCCCATGGCGCGCGAGAAAGGCCTTGAGTTCCGGATTTTGCCGACATCCTTGTCGGTGACGAGCGATCCGTCGCTGCTTGGACGTCTCTTGCGGAACCTCGTCTCCAACGCCATCAAATACTGCGCCTCCGGCCGGGTGGTCGTCGGCTGCCGGCGCAAGAACGCCATGGTCTCCATCGAGATCCTCGATACGGGCATCGGTATTCCCTTGTCCGATCAGGAAGTGATCTATCAGGAATTTCGGCGTCTCGATGCCGGCGCCAAGGTGGCTCACGGTCTCGGTCTCGGGCTTTCGATCGTGCAGCGGCTCGCACGGGTTTTGGGAGCTGAGGTGCGTCTGCAATCCGCCGTTGGAAAGGGAACGCATTTTTCCGTCACGGTGCCTCTGGCGATCGCCGTGCCGAAGGAAACGAGCGAAGGCGCTCCTCCCGCACCGCCACCGGGCTCGGTTTCCGGACTTACCGTGCTTTGCATCGACAATGACGAAAAGATCCTCTCCGGCATGGCGGCGCTCCTCGCCGGCTGGGGCTCGACCCCGCTGACGGCCAGCAATATGCGGGAGGGCATGGCGCTGTTGCACCAAGAGCGCACACTGCCCGATCTTATCCTCATCGACTATCATCTCGACGAGAGCGACGGGCTCAGCGTCGTCACGGACATGCGCTGGAAACTGAGCCGGACCGTGCCGGCGATCCTGATCACCGCAGACCGTTCTGAAGAAGTGCGGCAGGCCGCGATGAAGGCCGGCGTCAGGATCCTCAACAAGCCTCTGAAGCCCGCGGCACTGCGCGCCTTGATGGCGCAATGCAAACCCGCATCCGTGGCGGCAGAATAACGGCTTCTATTCTTCGATCGCGCCACGCCATTCGCCGGCTTCGATGCGGCCGGCAGCGAGCACCGCCTTGGTGCGGTTCTCCACACCGAGCTTTTGCAGGATCGCGGAGACATGCGCCTTGACGGTCGCCTCCGAGACGCCAAGCTCGTAAGCGATTTGTTTGTTGAGAAGTCCCTCGCCCAGCATCATCAAAACGCGGACCTGTTGCGGGGTGAGGCTGCGCAGACGCTCCAGAAGCTCGGCCGTTTCGCGATCGCTTTCGGCCCCGATGAGATCGTCCGGGATCCAGTGCTCGCCACGCAGGACCGTACGGATGGCTTCGGAAATCGTCTCCAGAGAAGCCGACTTGGAGATGAAGCCCGAGGCGCCGAGGCCGATCGCATTGCGAACCGTCGCCGGGTCATCCATCGCGGAAATGATGCAGATCGGCGCCGCCGGATACTGACCGCGCAGATACATGAGACCCGAGAAGCCGCGCGCGCCGGGCATCTTCAGATCGAAGAGCACGATGTCGGCTTCACCTATGCGATCGAGAGCTGCGGCGACTTCATCGAGAGTACCCGCCTCAATAATCTCAACATCGGCAAAAGCGGATTGGATCGCGCTCCGCAGAGCATTGCGGAACAACGGGTGATCGTCTGCAATCACAAAAACAGGACTATCGCTCAAACCGTCACCTAATTGGGGGACAGGGGCGCAGGGCGCCGTTTGGCCGGGACGAATGCCGTAAAAGCATTGCACAGAACCTTTTCATACCCTGTTATCGCACATGGTGAAGGACAAAAAGGGACATGGGAGATGCGCCGAATCTGGCTATCCTTCTCTTTCCGCAGACGGATCGGGTTCGCGCTGCAACGTTTCCAGCGTAGGATCAACAATCTCAGACATGCGTGGAATGCGAGAGAACCCGCGGGTTCGGCGGGCATTGGAGCCTCGTGAAGTGTCGAGAAAGGCGCGTATCGAAGCATGAGTAACCTCCCTTATTCGATCGATACTGACTTCTTCACGGCTTATGCCCGCACCATCTGGGGCTTCTTTGTCGCAGTTCTGGTGGGATCGATTCTCCTGCTTATGGCGCTCGATACACTCGGCCTGCCGCAAGCGGTGATCGGGATGGGCTGTCTGGCAGGATCGCTCATCGCCTTTGTCGGCATCGGGCTTGCTTCCGGCAGCACGCAGGCCAAGGGCTTCTTTCTCGCCGGCGGCAGCGTGCCGGCGGGCTACAATGGCATGGCAGCGGCCGCTGCCTATCTCTCGAGCGCATGGTTCCTGCTTCTCGGTGCGGCCTTCAGCTCCTGGGGCGCGGCCGCTTGGGCGATCGTCGCCGGAGCGCTCATCGGCCTTGCAGCGGGCGGCCATTACCTCGCCGCCCCCATGCGCCAGAGCGGCGCCACCAGCACGGCGGATTTTCTGGCGCGACGGCTTGCCAGCCCATCGGTTCGCCTTGCCGCCTCCCTCATCGTCATTGCCACGGGCTTCATGCTGCTTGCCGTGATCTTCAACACCGGCGGCCGCATCACAGAAAACCTCCTCGGCCTTCCCTTCGGATGGGGTGTCGGCACGATGGCCGCGATCGTCGCTCTGATGCTCATTCTCGGCGGCATGCGCAGCACGACATGGACGCAGACAGCACAATTCATCGTGATGTTCGCCGCCTTCCTCCTGCCGGTAACGATCGCGGCCGCCGACCGGTACGGCTGGCCGTTGCCGCAGCTCGCCTTGAGAGATGCGGCCTCTGCCGTGCGCACGATCGCGAGCGCGGATCCCCGGGCAATGCCGGAAGCTGCCAGCCTGTCCCTCTTCGGACATTTCCGGCCGGCCGATCTTGTCGGGCTGCTGGCATTTACGGCCTTGTGCAGCGTGGCTCTGCCGCATGTTCTTGAACGCTACCTGACGGCGCCTTCCGCCGCGAGCGCCAGGCGTAGTTCACGCTGGCTTCTCCTCTTCACTGGCCTGTTTCTGGTCACGACCCCGACCTATGCCGCACTCAGTCTGCTAGAGCTGCTGCGCGACGTGGTCGGCATGCCGCTGCAATCCTTGCCGGACTGGGTCTTTTCGCATGGTCAGGCGGGGAGCCTTGCGCTGTGCGGAGCGCCAGCCGTCTCGCCCGAAGCGATCAGAGCGGCGTGCGGCGCACGCGTCGACACGATCGGTCTTTCTCTCTCCGACATCAGGCTCGCCAGCGAGACGATGGTCATCAGCTTCGCGGAGCGTGAAGGGCTCTCTTTCGCTTTTTCGAGCCTTATCTTCGTGGGCGCCGTGGCCGCCGCATTGTCGAGCGCCAGTGGGTTGTTGATGACGATCGTCGGCACGGGCAGCCATGATATCCAGCACCGGCTTTTGATGCCCGATATGCCGATGGGCAAGCGGCTTCTGGCGGCGCGTCTGACGATGCTGTGCGCGATCGCGCTTGCCGCGATGTGGGCTCTCGAGCCGGACCGCGCGGTGATCGATCTCGGTTTCCTGGCGCTCGGCCTCCTCGCCGCGGGGCTGATGCCGGTCCTCATCGCGACGGCGCGCGCGCACCATGTGCGACCCTTGCCGGCGCTGCTCTCTATGCTCGCCGGGACGGCCACGCTTCTGACCCTGTTCATGCTGCAGCGATTCGGTTTCGACCTTAGTGCAGCAAGCGGTGACGAATGGCAGCCTCAGGCTTTTGCAGCTTTGGGCGAGGCCGGCATTCCTCTCGTCGCCTCGACCTTCATCGCCATCGCGGCATCGACGGCAACCCTCATTTTGGCCTCCGTGCTCATTCCCACCACAGCGTTGGCGGCACGGCGGGGCAGGCAACTCAAAGCACAAATCACGCAACCGGAGGAGCTCTTGAGGGCGGCTGCCGAGCGGATGCCTCAGCTGCCGAAATAAACGAGCTTCAGGCTGCGCCTGTGCGGGCGCGCGCGATGCTCGACAAGATAAACGCCCTGCCAGGTGCCGAGAGCGAAGCGCCCGTCCTCAACCGGTACGGTCAAGGAGACATCGGTCAGCATGGTGCGGATATGGGCGGGCATGTCGTCCGGTCCCTCCGTATCATGTACCCAGCCCGCGTTTTGCGGTGCCAGGCGGTCGAGAGCCGTCAGAAGGTCGGTCTGCACGGAAGGGTCCGCATTTTCCTGGATTGTGAGCGAAGCCGAGGTATGCCGCACGAAGATGCAGAGAAGTCCGCTCCGAGCTCCCGTCTCGCGCAGCCATTCCTGCAGCTCGTCCGTGATGTCGATGAAACTTTCACCGCGCGTCGGCAAGGAGAGGCCGCTCTGCACAAGCCGCGCGGCCGTCGTCTCGATCGTTTCGTCGAAGCTCACATCGCGTGCGCGTGATCTCAGCATAGCGTTCAGTCGTGCTCCCCGTGGCCCGCGTCAAAGCCTGTCGTCGTTGAAATCGCGTTTCAGATCTTCCACCATTCCGAAAAAACGGCGCATGACCTGATCGCCGAGGCTGAAAAAGCGATCGAGCTTCTCCTGCTCCTCAGACGTCATGCTCTCGTTGTCGCGCTCGGAGGCAGGGGGAGATGACGGTCTCGCGGTGAGGCTCTCAAGCTTCCCCTCGAGCCGATCGAGGCGTTGCGACAAAGCCTCGATCTCCTCCTGATAGGCGAGCCGCTCATCCGCGACGAGGCGGCAGACGGCGCCCTCGCCCATGGCTTCGCAGCGTGAGACCTCGCCCGTTTTCGTGTCGAGGCGCAACGCCCCCTTCTCGATCGGCACGAAGATATAGCGCTCGGTGGTCGGCCGGTCGACGACACCATTGGACGTGCGCGGCGGTTCGGCCGCACTTGCCGGCACCAAGGCCGAGAGGCCGGCGCCCATCAAGAAGACGACGGCAAGCGAAAGAGAACGCATGGCTCTGTCCTTTTTGATGTGCACAAATGCGCAGCGGCGACGGCACCGCTTTCGGCGGGGCGCAGCTTCGTTATCATGGCGGCTGCAATGCAGCATCTCATTTACAAGATAGCGCCAAAGCCCCTGTGGCGCGAGGCCGAGGCGGCCGGCGTTTTTCACGGAGCCCCTGTCGACCGCACCGACGGCTTCATCCATTTCTCCAGCGCCGAGCAGGTCGGTGAAACGGCGGCGAAGCATTTTGCCGGGCAGAGCGATTTGCTGATCGTCGCCGTTGATGCGGAACGGCTCGGGCCGTCGCTCACATGGGAGCCGTCGCGCGGCGGGTCTCTCTTCCCACACCTTTATGCACCCCTACCGCTTTCATCGGTGTTGTGGGTGAAAGACCTGCCCCTTGGCGAGGATGGCCGGCACCGTCTGCCGGAGGAGATCCGGGCGGAGGGCAACGCGTGAACCTAGATCAAATGGCAGCCGGGCTTATGCGGCTCCTGCCGCCGGAGCGCGCCCATGCACTCGCCTTCGCGATGCTCAAACGCTTCGGACGGACCAGCCGCGGGCGAGACGCGCACGGCAAGCTCGCCGTCAATCTTTTCGGTCTCTCCTTCGCCAATCCGGTCGGTCTTGCCGCGGGCTTCGACAAAAACGCGGAGGCCATCGACGGACTTCTCAATCTCGGCTTCGGATCGATCGAGGTCGGCACCGTCACGCCGCGCCCGCAAAGCGGCAATCCGCGCCCACGACTCTTCAGGTTGACTTCCGACCGCGCCATCATCAACCGCATGGGCTTCAACAATGACGGTCACGAGGCCGTCGCCCGGCGCCTCGAAGAGCGGCGCGGCCGCGGCGGGCTCGTCGGCGTCAATATCGGCGCCAATCGCGACCAGGAAGATCCGGCGGCCGATTACGTTGCGGGCATCCGCCGCTTCGCGCAGCTTGCGAGCTGGCTCACGATCAACATTTCCTCCCCCAATACACCGGGTCTGCGCGGCCTACAGGAGGCGGGCACCTTCGACCGACTGCTCGGCCGCTGTCTGGAGGCGCGCGAGGCTGTGCCGTCGCCCCGGCGCGTCCCGCTTCTCGTCAAGATTGCGCCAGATCTCACGGAAAAACAGCTCGCCTCGCTCATCGAGACAAGTGTCGATATGGGCGTCAGCGGGCTCATCATCTCCAACACCACCATTGCGCGCCCACCTCTCAAGGCGAAGCGACTGGCGGAAGAAAAAGGCGGCCTGTCGGGCCTCCCGCTTTTCAATCCGTCGACGGCCATGCTGGCCCGCGCCCGCCAGCTCGCCGGGCCAAAGCTGCCGCTGATCGGCGTCGGCGGCATCCATGACGCACATTCCGCCTGGGCGAAGCTGGTGGCGGGCGCCGATCTCGTTCAGGTTTATACGGGTTTCATCTTCGAAGGGCCGCGCTTCGCCGAGCGCATCAAATCCGGCCTTTCGAAAGAGCTCGCCAAGCGGAACTTCGACGCCATCAGCGATGCGCGCGGCATCGAGATGGCCCGTTGGGCGGCTGCCTGGCCACCGCAGGACTAGCTTTCAGAGCTGCGACCTCTGCAGGACCTCAGATCGCGGCGCTCTCCATGCCTTGCCGCTTGACGGGGAGCCGCCATGCGAGCGTCAGACCACGCAGCCCGAGGAAGACGAGCAGCGCGGCCCACAGGCCATGATTGCCGAAAGGTGGAACGAGCACAAAACAAAGAACGAAAAAGCTGGCGAGCGAGGCGAGCATCATATTGCGCATCTCCTTCGACCAGGTGGCCCCGATGAAGACGCCGTCCATCTGGAACGCGAGCACGCCGGCAAGCGGGGTGAGGCAGGCCCAGGGAAGGTAAAGCCGGGCCGCTTCGCGCACGTCCTGCGACGTCGTCATAATGTCGACGAGCGTCCTTCCGGCAAAAAAGTAGATCCCTGCAAGCGACAGCGCGAGCACGAAACCCCAGACGACCGTCAGACGCACGGCGCGGTCGAAGGCAGGTGGAAAGCGTGCCCCCACGGCCCGCCCGACGAGCTGTTCAGCTGCGTTCGCAAAGCCGTCGAGAAAATACCCGGCGACCAGGAAAAAATGCATCAGGACGGAATTGGCCGCGAGCGTGACCGCGCCGAGCGCTGCCCCCTGGCGGGTGAAAAAGGCAAAGGCGAAGAGCACAGAGAACGAGCGAATCATGATGTCGCGGTTGACGACGATGAGCCGCGCAAAGCCGGTCTTGTCGAAGATTCGTGTGAGGGACGGTCTCCGAGCACCGCTCACATGCGGGATAAGGACGGGCACGAAGGCGAAAAACGCCACCATCTCGGCAATGACCGAGGCTGCTGCGACACCGGTAATTCCCCAACCAAAATCCAGCACGAAGAGAAGCGACAGAACGATGTTGGTGAGCGTCAGAACTGTTTGCAGCGCCAGCACCAGTAAGGAGCGGCCTATGCCCAGAGCCCAACCGACCAAGGCGTAGTTCGCCAGCATGAAGGGCGCGGCCCAAATGCGCACCAAAAGATAATTGGAGGTCGCATCAGCGACCTCTGGTCCAACATCCATCGCCACGATGCCGAGACGTGTGACAGGCACCTGAAAAAGGATGATGACGAGGCCGGCAACGAGCGCGATCAGAAGCGCGCGCACGAGGATCGCCTGCTCCTCCTTGCGATCGCCCGCACCAAATGCCTGGGCGACGAGCCCCGTCGTGCCGGAGCGCAGAAAATTGAGCGTCGTGAAGATGACGTCAAGGATGATGGCGCCGACCGCAATGCCGCCAATGAGCGCCGCATCCCCGAGCTGACCGATCACGGCCGTATCCACCAACCCTGCGAGCGGCACCGAAAGATAGGCGAACGTCATCGGCACGGCGATGCCGAGGACCAGCCGATTGTTGACCAAGAAAGGCTTCGGCGCGGCGCCCATCTCCGGCTTTGTCGGGGTGCCTGCTTGTTCAGGCGATGGGACGGGGCTCGTTTCGCTCATCATCTAAGCCATACAGCAATCGGTCGGCCGCGAAACCACTACAGAAGTTCATAATATGTTCCAAGCGCCCTTCCTTATCGGCGACACGACCGCTGGCGTCAGTCCCGACGGCCGCCCATCACGGAAAACAAGCGCATGATGAGGAAGATCGGCACGACAATGAGGGCGCCAAAAAGGAAGTAGCCGAAGGCGTCAGAGAAGACGGCAAAACCCATGTGGTAGACGCGCATGACGAAGCGTTCGGCCCAATAATAGATGTCGAACGGATGCACGTTGAGCACCGACAACACCAGGCCGACGATCACCGACAGGACGATGAGACGAAGAAGAACCCGAAAAGGGGAATCGCCCAAAAAGCGTGTCATCCGGCCCGCCATTCTCGCGTCTCCTTTAGTGCGATCGGCTGAGAGCTAGGGTTTCGGAGACCGAATGGCAAGCCGATACATCGAGCCACCAAACATCGATTATACCTGCTGCGGCAGCAATTTTTCCAGGTCATCGAGGCGATCCGCCTCCGCTGCAGGCTTGTCCCATCTGATCCGGCTGATGCGTGGAAAGCGCATGGCGACCCCGGATTTGTGGCGAGTTGAACGAGCCAGCCCTTCAAAGGCCACCTCAAGAACGAGACCGGCGTCAGGCCCAGCCCGCACGGCCCGCACGGGGCCGAAACGATCGACCGTATTGTTGCGCACGAACCGGTCGAGCTCCTTCAGCTCCTCGTCCGTGAAGCCGAAATAGGCCTTGCCAACCGGGACAAGTTCTCCATCCTCGGCTTTCTCCGCGGTCCAGACGCCAAAGGTGTAATCGGAATAAAACGAGGAGCGGCGGCCGTGGCCGCGCTGGGCATACATGAGCACGGCATCGACCAGGAAGGGGTCACGCTTCCATTTGAACCAAGGGCCTTTCGGTCGCCCGGCCACATAGGCGGTGTCCCAGCGCTTCAGCATCAGGCCTTCGGCGATTTCATCGAGGCGGCCCTCGGCGGGCGGGTTGGCCCGAAGATGCGCAAGCTCGTCCCAATCGCCGAAGTCGACGAGGGGAGAAATATCGATGCGCGGCGAGGACAAACGAGCGATGAAATCCTCAAGCCGCCGCCGTCGTTCGGCGAAGGAAAGCGGGCGAAGATCTTCATCCCCGTCTTGAAGGAGATCGTAAGCCCGGATGAAGGCGGGATAATCCTTGAGCATCTTCGCCGTCACGCGCTTGCGGTTGAGGCGCTGCTGCAAATCCGAAAAGGGTGCGATGGCCATTCCCCCTTCCCCTTCGCGCGCCACCAGGAGCTCGCCGTCGATCGCGCCGTCGAATTCCATTTGCTCCAAAACGTCGGGAAATGCGCCGGAGATGTCATCGCCGGTGCGGGAATAAAGTCGGCGTTCTCCACCTGAAGCCGCTGCCTGGATGCGAATCCCGTCCCATTTCCACTCGGCCGCATAATCTGTCGGATCGAGCTTCGAGAAATCCTCATCCTGGATGGCACTCGCCAGCATGACCGGTCGGAAGGGCGCCTTCTGCTTCGATTGCGGCCTCTCTCCGTGCCCTTCCAGAAAGGCGAAGAGATCGACGTAGGGCGGCTTCAGGCCATGCCACATCTCCTCGATCTCGGTTGCCGGGCAGTCACCGAATTCCGCCAGGGCCTGGCGCGCGAGGCGGGCCGTCACGCCAATCCTGAGCCCGCCGGTGATGAGCTTCAAAAGCGCGTAACGCCCGCTCGGATCGAGTTCGTCGAGCCAGCCAGCGACGAGCTTCGGCCCTTCGAGACGAGATGCGACCCTGAGCCGCTCCACCACCTCGGCGAGATGCAACGCCGCGCCGACATCGTTTTCACCCGGCCAGATCAGCGAGACGGTCTCAGCCAGGTCGCCGACATAATCATAGGAAAGCGCAAAAAGGACGGGATCGACCCGCTCCTCCACCAGAGCGCGCACCATCGCCGGCTTGACCGAGACGATGTCGAGATCTCCGGTGATTGCCGCGATGGCGTAACCGCGGTCAGGATCTTTCACCTGGCGCAGATAATCGACCAGAAGCCTGATCTTGCCGTTGCGCTGCGGCGTCAGAGTGAGACGATCGAGGAGGGCGGCAAAGGCCTGCATGCCGTGAATATAGGCATCCAAGTGACGGTGACGAGCAAACCGCTGCGTCTTCGGGCCACGAAACGCCATTGTTGCAGCGCAATATTTGTGGGTTGTCGCAAGGCCTGCGACAGCTCGGCGCAGTAGCACGACTGTGCCGACACATCAGGCACTTGATGGACAATTGTGCTATGCAAAAACAATCGCGCTGCATTGCGAGAGAACGGGTTGGCAGGCGCTCAAAGCCACAGCATTTTAGGGGCGTTCGTCAGCTGCCGTTGCCGTCCCGATATGGCTCGGCTCCGTCTCCGGAAGGATCGCATCATGGCCCATGCCGCACACGGCTCTTTCAGCTTCGCCGGCCGGCTCCACGTGCCCGCTCGGTTTCGCCGCGCGTTGAATTGGATCATTTGGGCGCGCGAGGCGGAAGCCATCCGCCGCATCGAGCAGGAATCCGGTTTTCTCATCGGCCCGTCGCAGCTTCGCGAGATGAAGCGCCATCACCTCGCGCACCGGCCGCTTTGACGGCTTGCCTGGCTGAAGTCGCATGACGGCATACATCCGCAAGCTCTGGCCGTATGAGGCCGCGCTCTTCTCGGAGCATCTCTGCCGTCTCGGCCCCGAGGCGCGGCGTATGCGCTTTGCTGGCCCCGTCAACGACGCGCGCATCCAGAATTATGTTCGTGAAGCCTGGGATCTGGACACCACGATCCTCGGCTATTTCGTCAACGGCGTCATCCGCGGCTCGGCGGAACTGCACCCGCTCACCAAAGAATGGACGGGCAAAGCCGAGGCCGCCTTCGCCATCGAAGAGGCCTGGCAGGGGCGAGGCGTCGGTCGGGCGCTTCTTGCGCGCACTTTCACGCTCGCCCGCAATCGCGGCTTTCGCCAGCTGCATCTCTTCTGCCTGCAAGAGAACCGGCGCATGCTGAAGCTTGCGCGCGAGCTCGGCGCCCGTCTCACCTATGACGAAGGCGAGGTCGACGCGTTGCTTGAACCGCCGCTTGCCAATCCGTTCTCCTGGTACGGTGAAGCGCTCGACGATGCGGAAAGCGCGTTCCAGGCGACCTTGAGCCTGTTGCAGCCGAAGCCTGCCGGCGTGGCCGCCTGAGCCTCAATCGGGTTCGTCCTCGTAGCCTGCAAGATGCAGCGGGCGGGCAGCAACGCCGTTGAGCTCGCACCAGCGCAACAGCGCGTCGTCGCGGCCATGCGTGATCCACACTTCGCCGGGCGCAATTTCTCCAATCGTCTGCAAGAGCTCTCCCCAATCGCAATGGTCGGAAATGACGAGCGGCAGTTCCACCCCGCGCTGTCGGGCTCGCTGACGGATTATCATCCAGCCTGACGCGAAACAGGCGAGTGGATCGGGAAAGCGGCGCGCCCAGCGATCGGAAAACGCCGAGGGCGGGCAGACGACGATGGCACCGGCGAACTCGCCCTTGCGCGCATTGTCCACGGTTGCCGACGCGAGCGGACCGAGGTCGACCCCCTCCTCGCGATAGAGATCGCACAGCCCCTTCAAAGCACCGTGAATATAGATCGTGCGGTCGTATCCGGCCTCACGAAGCAGGCCGATGACGCGCTGCGCCTTGCCGAGCGCATAGGCGCCGACGAGATGCGTGCGCTCGGGGAAAATCTGCGTCGAGTGAATGAGCTTGGCGATCTCGCCGCGGTCGTCCGGATGGCAGAAGACCGGCAGAGCAAAGGTCGCCTCGGTGATGAAGACATCGCAGGCGACCGGCTCGAAGGCGGCACAGGTCGGATCCTTGCGGCGTTTGTAATCGCCCGAGGCGACGATGCGGAAGCCGTCCTTTTCCACCGCGATCTGCGCCGATCCGAGCACATGGCCGGCCGGATGAAAGCTGACGGAGGCGCCATTGATGGCGAGCGTTTCGCCAAGCTTCGCGTCCTGAGTGGAGGCCGCGAAGTCCGGCCCATATCGGGCGGCCATGATCTTCAACGTCTGCGACGTCGCCATCACGGCGCCGTGGCCGGCACGCGCATGGTCGGCATGGCCATGGGTGATGAGTGCGCGTGGCACCGGGCGCGTCGGATCAATGTAGAAATCGCCTGGCGGGCAATAAAGGCCTTTCGGCGTCGTGCACAGAAGTTCGGTCGGGCGCATCGTCCCGAGATAGTGGCACGGGCGGGCTTTTCCATGTCGCCGTTGCATGTCAACGGAACGCCCATGTCACCGGCACGCCGCGGCGGAGCTTTCGGGCCTTGCCTCTAAATCTCGCCGAGCCGCAGCCAGCGGTCGTCCTCGGGCCGCCGCACCTCCCAGATACGCCAGCCGTTGAGATTGACCTTCTTGCCGTCGCGGGTGCGCACATGCGCGATGAGCGCGGCGGAGGGAGAATTGTAGCTCGTGCCGTTCACGACCCAGTGGCCGTCGACGATGAGACCTTCCACCGTCTGGCCGGCATAGGCAGCTCTCAAGGTCGTCCCGTTCGGCAAAAACACCTCGTGACCGTGACGGCCGATCTTCGACCAGCCGCCCTCCTTGGCACCGCCGCCCTTGGCGCGGCGCGCACGTTCGCCGAGGCTTTCTTCCGCAGCCGCACCCCCTCCTCTGCGGCCGTCGAGGCCGAGCAGGCGACGGAGGATGGCGTTCTGCGTCTCCTCAAAATCTTCCCGTGCACCTTCGATCCGCTTGTGCACGTCCATGTCGACAGCAATCGTGGCGAGGTTCTCCTCGTCCTTCTTCTTGCTGCCCTTCTTCTTCTTGGCCATGCCTCCCCCCGGCAGCCGCATCTTGGCATTGTGAAACTTTTCGACGCCGCGGGGGACGCGACGCAACGTCAGGTCCGCTCGACTTGGCCGCAACCAAGCCTAAACTCATCGTCATGACGGCACCCGCTGCGATCCCCATTGGCGAAAACGGGCTCCTGCCGGAGCGTTTCCAGCAATGGTTCGCCGACCGGGGCTGGGCACCGCGCCCCCATCAGCTCAAGCTCATCGCCCAAGCTCGGGCGGGATCCTCGTCGCTTTTGATCGCTCCGACCGGCGCTGGCAAGACGCTCGCGGGCTTTCTGCCCTCACTCATCGAGCTTTCGCAAGCGCACGACAGGCGCAATTCATCACATTTCATCGGTCCGCACACCCTTTATGTCTCGCCTTTGAAGGCGCTCGCCGTCGACATCGAGCGCAATCTCGGCATGCCCGTCGCCGAGATGGGGCTACCCGTGACGGTCGAGACGCGCACCGGCGACACACCCACCCACAAGCGACAGCGGCAGAAACTCAGCCCTCCCGACATCCTTCTGACGACGCCGGAGCAGGTCGCGCTTTTGATCGCCTCACGCGATGCGGAGCGCTTCTTCGCACGCCTGTCGACGGTCGTCTTCGACGAATTACACTCTTTGACCCCATCAAAGCGCGGCGACCTTTTGGCGCTCGGGCTTGCACGGCTGCGCAGGCTCGCACCGGGCCTCAGAACGATCGGCCTCTCCGCCACCGTCGCCTTTCCCGACGATTTGCGTGCCTGGCTCGTCGAACAGCAATCCGAAGCGCGCCGAAATCTCGCCGAGATGGTCGTGGTCGGCGAAGGCGCGCCTCCGGAGATTTCGATCCTGCATTCTGACGCGCGCATCCCCTGGTCGGGACACACGGCGCGCTATGCGCTGCCTGAGGTTCTGGAGGCGATCCAAAGCCACCGCATGACGCTCGTCTTCGTCAACACGCGCTGGCAGGCGGAGATGCTGTTCTCCGAGCTCTGGCGCATCAACGAGGAGGCACTTCCAATCGCGCTGCATCACGGCTCGCTCGACCGCGGTCAACGCCGCAAGGTGGAGGCGGCGATGGCAGCAGGCTCTCTGCGTGCGGTCGTTGCCACCTCAACGCTCGATCTCGGCATCGATTGGGGCGATGTCGATCTCGTCATTCATGTCGGCGCGCCGAAAGGCGCGAGCCGTCTTGCCCAACGGATCGGCCGCGCCAACCACCGGATGGACGAGCCTTCGCGCGGTCTCCTCGTGCCGTCGAACCGCTTTGAGGTCATGGAATGCCAGGCGGCGCTCGAAGCCAATGAAGCCGGCATTCAGGATACACCGCCGCTCAGACCCGGCGCGCTCGACGTCTTATGCCAGCATATTCTCGGCATGGCCGTCGCCGCCCCGTTCGACCTTGAAAGCCTCTATGAGGAGGTTCGCTCAGCCGAAAGCTATCGTGGCCTCAGCTACGAGGACTTCGAACAGGCGGTCGATTTCGTCGCGACCGGCGGCTATGCGCTTCGAAGCTACGAGCGCTACGCCAAGATCCGCCGCCGCAAGGACGGACTGTGGGCGCTTTCACATCCGAAGCTCGCCCAGCAATACCGTCTCAATCTCGGCACCATCGTCGAAGCGCCGATGCTCAATGTGCGCCTCGCCTCCCGACGTGGCGGGAAGGACGGCCGCCCCGGCACCGTGCTGCGCGGGGGACGCGTCCTTGGCAAGATCGAAGAGTATTTTCTGGAACAGCTCGTTCCAGGCGACACGTTTCAGTTCGCCGGCCAGGTCCTCGCCTTCGTCGGCATTCACGAAAACGAGGCGCTCGTCACACGGGCCGAGGCCAACGACCCGGCGATCCCTTCCTATGCCGGCGGCAAATTCCCTTTGAGCACCTATCTCGCCGCCGGCGTGCGGGCGATGCTCGCCGATCCCGCCCATTGGGAGAAGCTGCCGGGGCAGGTGCGCGACTGGCTCGCCATCCAGCGCGAGGTCTCGGTGCTGCCGTCGAAAGACGCGCTTCTCGTGGAGACCTTTCCGCGCGAGACGAAATTCTACATGGTCGCCTATCCCTTCGAAGGGCGGCTCGCGCATCAGACGCTCGGCATGCTGTTGACGCGCCGGCTGGAGCGGGCGCGCGCTCGCCCGCTCGGCTTCGTCGCCAACGATTATGCGCTCGCGGTGTGGGGGCTGCGCGACATGGGCGCCCTCTTTGCCGCCGGCAAACCTTCGCTCGCAGGGCTCTTCGATGAAGACATGCTGGGCGACGATCTGGAGGAGTGGCTGGCAGAGAGTTATCTCCTCAAACGCAGCTTCCGCAATTGCGCCATCATCGCCGGGCTGATCGAGCGTCGGCATCCCGGCGAAGAGAAGAGCGGGCGACAGGTGACGATTTCCACCGACCTCATCTATGACGTGCTGCGCAGCCACGAGCCCGACCATATTCTTCTCAAGGCCACGCGTGCGGATGCCGCGACCGGGCTTCTCGACATTCGCCGGCTCGGCGAAATGCTGTCGCGCATCCAGGGGCGAATCGTGCATCAAAGGCTGGCGCATGTCTCACCGCTTGCCATCCCGGCCATGCTGGAAATCGGCCGGGAGCCGGTCTTCGGCGAGGCGCAGGAGGATCTTCTGGTCGAAGCCTCCGAGGAGCTGATGCGCGAGGCTATGGGCAGCGAGGCAGATTTTGGCGCTGGCGGAGACTTCTTACAGAGACGAGATCTTGCCTGAGACGCATATCGCGCTCTCGGGGCGAGAGCTGGTGCTCGATGTTTCCGGGGCGCTCTGGGACCCGGCCTCACGCATGCTGGTCGTCGCCGACCTGCATCTGGAAAAGGCGTCGTCCTTCGGTCGCAGGCGCACATTCCTGCCGCCATATGACAGCGCCGCTACCCTTGCCGCCCTTCACAACCTGATCCTGCGGCGCAAGCCAAAAACCGTCATCTGCCTCGGCGACAGTTTTCACGATGGCGGCGGGCCCGAGCGCCTCGCCGAGATCGACCGCGGCAAGATCGCAGCGCTGCAGACGGGACGCGACTGGATCTGGCTCGCCGGAAACCATGATCCGGCCCCTCCCCCCGGCCTTGGCGGCGAGTGTCTCGCGGAGCTTTCGATCAATGGCCTCACCTTCCGACACGAGCCGGAAGACGCGATGGCCCATGGGGAGATCGCTGGACATCTTCACCCATGCGGAAAAATTGCCCGGCGCGGACGCAGTGTGCGCCGGCGCGCGTTCGTCACAGACGGCACGCGGCTCATCCTGCCCTCGTTCGGCGCCCTAACCGGCGGGCTCAACGTCCTCGACCGCGCCTTTGCCGGCCTCTTCGCCAGGCGCGGTTTCATCGCCTTCCTGGTCGGAGCCGACCGGCTCTATCCCGTCGCGCCGGCGTCTCTCAGGCCAGATTGAGCAGGCTTTCTCGCTAGCCTCGGCAACCCTCAGCCCGAAGCACCGAGACACAGCTGCGACGATGCGTTCCGGGTCCGCCGGACCACGATAATGAACTTCATTCACATTCGCGTGTTCAGCACCCCGATTCAGGATCACAAGAGGATCAGGGGACAACTTATGAGACGCTTTTTCCCGCACGGCATACTCGGCTGGTTCGGTCCGATCGTGTCGACTGGCATCGCATTCGTCGTCGTTGCGGGCATCGTCGTCGTCACCGGAATGTACAACATCGCGGCGTCGATCCCCCATCCGCCCGGCTGGGCGCAGCTTCTGCATTTCAGCTTCGAACGCTCCGTCGCCCAGCATGCGAGCGAGCTTTCCCGACCTGACGATTTCGATACCGAATGGCGCGTCGTTCAGGGCGCCGGCCATTACGGTCACGCTTGCGCCGGCTGCCATGGAGCGCCGGGGCTCGGGCAGAACGTCATGGCGCTGCAGGAGCGGCCGCAGCCGCAATATCTGCCGGAGGTGGTCGGCGAATTTTCCGATAAAGAGCTCGCCTGGATCGTCCTTCACGGCGCGAAATACACCGGCATGCCCTCTTGGACCGACACCGATCGAGAGGATGAAGCGTGGTCCGTCGCGGCGTTCCTGCGGCGGCTGCCGGAGATGGATTACAAAACCTACCGCAAGCTCGCCTACGGCACGGAAGGCGAGATCACGAACCTGAGCCTTCCGGCGAAGTTCACCCAGTTTGAACCGACGCCCGAAAGCTCCAAGACAAAGATCCCCGATCCGAATACCCATCGCACAAGCGTACCCGCGACGGGCTTCACCGAGTTCGCCATGAACAACACGCTGATGTCGATGTGTGGACGCTGCCATGGCGCCGACGGGCTCGGACGAGGCATCGGAGCATTTCCCAATCTGACGCTGCAAAACCCAGAATATCTGCGCCGGACACTCGAAGCCTTTGCGCACGGTGACCGCCACAGCGGCTTCATGCGTTCCGTCGCCACCCAGCTCAGCGACAATCAGATCATGGCGCTTTCAGCCTATTATTCCCTGCTGCCGGAAACCCGCTCGCCAGGCTCCGAGGCGCTCGATGCGGCACTTATCGACGAAGGCCGATCGATCGCAGAGAACGGCGTGCCGGAACGCAACGTGCCCGCCTGTCTGTCGTGCCACGAGCAGACGAAGTTCACCTCGCGCCTGTTCCCGCACCTCAATGGCCAATACGTCAATTATATCGAAAGCCAGCTGAAGCTCTTCGCGAAAGGTGCGCGCGGCTACGCCGGGGATTACGGGCCGATGGACGAGCTCGCTCATCAGCTGGAGCCTGACGAGATGAAAGCCGTCGCCGCCTATTTCAACGCCCAGAAACCGACAAGGCCGGCCAATGCCCCCGGCTCGTCAAAGGATGCGGAAAGCGGACAAAGCGAGGCTGGTGCAGCTGCCGCGGGCGCCGAGACACCGGCGACGGCCGCACCGAATGGCGCGGCCAAGCCACGGCCTGAAACAAGCGTCGACGAGACGGATACGAGTGAGGCGGCGGGTTCACCCGCCTCAGACTCCCCTCCGGCCGCAGGGAACGCGGCGATAGAGGGGACAGCGGACGATAGCAGCGCTGCGTCCACTGAGAGAGGCGCAAACCCCGCTGTGCCCGTGCCGGCCCCGACCAGCAGCGAGGCGGATGAGGAAGAGGCTCCTGCGTCGGCCACACCTGCCGAATAGGGCCCGACAAGGCCAAGACGGTGGAGCGGCGCAAGATGCCTCGTCGCTCTCGCCGTTGCCGGCCCTTTCCCACCATCTGATATGGCTCCGGACCAGCCTTATACGGCTTCAAGGATACTCAGTTGCGGCGGAAGATGATGCCGGCCATCCAGCCCGTAAAGACGGCCACCATGACGGCGAAAAGACCGTAGAGCAGCGGCTGGTCCGTCGAAAAACGCGCGATACGGTCTGAAAAGCCGCTCTTCTCGACGAGCAGGCTTTGCACTTCCGCCGCCACCAGCTCTTCGTTGCGAAAGAGGAAGACGGAGACGTGGTAGGTGCCGACGGGGATCGCCGACGGCAAATGGAAGGTGGTGCGAAAGACATTGGGGGCAAGGAAGGTGACCGCATCGCCGCGCTTGACGAAGAGCTCCTTCTGTTTCTTCAGCTCCACCAGCGCTTTTGCGAAGGCCTCGTCCTGCGGGGTGTAACTTGCGTCGCGCGAGAAGCCGAGATCGGCGAAATCCAGCTTGTAGCGCGCCAAGAGCTGCTGGCTCGCAGCATCGTTCAAGTTCTCGCTCATATGGATGACGTAGAAACTCGGGACATTGTAGAATTCCCGAGAGGCCGTGTTGATCCAGATCCCGGCGACCTGACCCTTGCGTCGCACGACAAGCGGCATCTGCGGGCCCGCCACGACGATCGCCACCTCATAATCGCGCTCGCCGGAGGCCGATTTCGCGCCTTCCACCGCACCGAAGACGGTGATGTTGGAGCCTGTGAAGTTGGAGGTGATCTCGACGGCATCATCGGACAGGGTGGAGACGAGCTTCTCCGCCGAAGCCGGGCCGCAAACGAGGAGACCGGAAAAAAGGGCGAGAGCGAGCAGGAACCGCATCAGCCGATCCCCTGCAGAAGGGCGATCGAATAGAGGCTCGCAGGCGGCAGGAACAGGTTCAACAGGAAGCGGAGTGCCACCGCGAGCACCAGAAGCGCCAGGAAAAGACGCAGCTGGTCGCCGCGCATGGCCTGACCGATCTGAGCCCCGAACTGTGCACCGACGACACCGCCGACGATCAAGAGACAGGCCAGCATCAAATCGACGGCGCCGTTCTCCAACGAATGCAGCACCGTGGCGAGTGCCATCGTGAAGAGGATGTAGCCGAGAGAGGTGCCGATGACGACGTTGCTCGGCACACGCAGAAGGTAAATCAGCGCCGGCACCATGATGAAGCCGCCACCAATGCCGAGGACGGTGCCGAGAAAGCCGATCGACAGGCCAAGCAGGATCACCGGGATGACGCTCACATAGAGTTTGGAGCGGCGGAAGCGGACCTTGAACGGCAGGCCGAGCAGCCAGTTGTGATGGCGGCCACGGCGCAGATTGGGTGGACGGCCGCGCCGCGCGCGCAGAAAGGAGCGCAGCGCCTCGCGCAGCATGAGGCCGCCGATCAGCCCCAGAAAGGTGACATAGGACAGCGAGATAATGACATCGAGCTGACCCAGCGAGCGCAACATGGTGAAGACCCGCACGCCGAGCCATGAGCCGGTGACGCCGCCGACAATGAGAAACATCGTCATCTGCGGGTCGATCATCCGCCGACGCCAATAGGAGATCGCAGCCGACGTGGACGAGGCGACGATCTGAGGCGTCACGGTCGCCACGGCGACGGCGGGGCTGATGCCGGAAAAGATCAAAAGCGGCGTCAGCAGAAAGCCGCCGCCAACGCCGAACATGCCCGAAATGAAGCCGACCGCCGCTCCCATTCCGAGATAGACGAAGATGTTGACCGTCAGTTCAGCGATCGGGAGATAGAGCTGCACGCAGGACGGTCCTGTCGCTATCGGCGAAATTCGCTCGGTCTAGGCCGATCTCTTCAACACCGCCGCTTCACGAAGCGCAAGACGGTGGTTCAGATATCTTTTTCATCAAGCGCCTTAATGACGCCGGTATCGATTTTGCCGGTCACGGAAAGGCCGTTATCCTTTTGGAACGACGCAATTGCCTGGCGCGTCTTCTTGCCGAAGATGCCGTCGGCCGGTCCCGGATCGTAGCCCTTTTGGGCGAGAAGACCCTGGGTGTGCTTCACGAGGTCGGGGCCGCTGAGGCTCACGCTCTCGCTGGCTTGTCCGCCCCATCCGCTTTCGGGTGCGAAGACCATGTTGGCCTGCGGGTCGATCGGCAGGGCCTTGAAAGTCTCGGCGGCCTTCTTCGCCTCCGGCAGGAGATCTTGCGGCAGTGCACTGGCGATTTCCTGCTGTCGCTTTTTCGCCTGCTGGTCGCCCGAGCGGGCTGCCACGGCAAACCATTTGTAGGCGGCCACAAGGTCCTGTTTGACGCCGAGGCCCCGCGCAAAAAGAACTGCGATATTGAACTGGCTGTCGCGCACACCCCGCTCGGCGGCGCGCTCGAAGAGATCGGCCGCTTTTTCCAGATCCGGCGCGCCGTCCGCCCCCTCGGCGTAAAGAACGGCGAGATTGTGCATGGCTTTCACATTGCCGGCATCGGCCGCCTTGCCATACCAGCCGAGTGCCTTGTCGATGTCCTTGGGAACACCCCGTCCCTTCTCGTAAATCGAGCCGAGCCGATATTGCGCCGGGGCCAGCCCACCGCGGGCGGCGCGCTCATACCAGGAGACCGCGGTCGCCTGATCGCTCGTCACGCCGCGGCCTTCGGCATAACGGACGGCGACTTCGAACTGGGCCTCCGTCACGCCGGTCTCTGCAGCGCGCCGTAGTTTTTCGGAGCCAATCGACGCCGGCAGAGAGCCTGACGGATGTGAGATGGCCGGCTCTTGTGCCGTCGGCGCAAGCGTCCTGATGGGCTGGGATGGCGGCGGAGTAATCGAGGCCGTCTGCGACAGGGCTCCATCGTCGGCGAAGATTTCGTTCTCGTCAGGCTCCGCCGGGGCGGAGGACGCAGCGGCTTCCGGCATCTGACCGAGCGCCGTCTCGTGTTCGGCCTCAGGCTTCGGCAAGCTGGCGCGTGCGGGCGGCGTCAGCTCCTGGGCACTCAAGCCCGGCAGCGCGGAGAGACGGGTCGAAAAGGCTGTCTCCCGGTCGGGCCGTGGAAGGGGCGCGGCATTGCCGGATTCCATCACCGCGCCGCCCGACGCGGGGCTCGGCTGGATGATCGAGCTGCCATCGCCCGGAGCTTCGGTCTCCTTCGGAGCGGGCGCCGGTGTCTCGACCGCCGGGCGCGAATTCGCGGTCCGGGCCTCCTCGCCTCGCACCTTGACGAATTGCACCGCCGCGAACGCGACGGCGAGCGCGACAGCACCCGCCACGAGAAGACGGCGCCGGGCCTTGAAGAAATCGAGGATCTGCGACCCGCCTCGTCCCTTGGCGCGGCCAGCATCGCTTTCGGCGGCGGCAGCTTCCGCAGCGGCGGCACGGGCGGCGCGACGCGCGGCGCTCAGGAAGTCGCTCGAGGAGGTCTCTCTGTTGCGGCTTTGAGCCCTGAAATCCTCGTAAGCCGCAGCCAGCGCCTGCTCTGAACCGCTCGTCTCAGACGGCGGGTTCTTACGGGCCGCTGAAATGTAATGGCTTGCCGAACTCGGCGCATCCGCGAGGTCGGAATGCAAGGGACCGCCGCCTGGCTCCAAGAGGGAGTCGAGCGACACCTCCTCTTCCTGGCGGGGCACGAAGGATTCCGCCCTGCCGCCTGTCGCCCGCTTCAGCAATTGCGTGGCGGAGAGACGGCTCAGGAGGCCCGGGGCGGTGCTTTCTTCCACCCGCTTTTCCGGCTCCGGCGCGGGAGGCCGCGGCGACCATTGCACGGGACCCGCGCGGCCCGCGGGACCAGGCTTCGGGCCAGACGGCGCGGTCGATGAGGGAGACTTCCCAGACGGCCTGTCGTCATCGCCGGAAGGGGTGGCGCGCGGTGCCGGCGTTCTCGAACCGCCATTGTCGTCGCCTGAGAACGGCAGGTCGCGCTCGAGGAAAGCCATACGCTTGACGACGGCTTCCAGCGTTTCGTGCACCGCGTCGAGCGAGCTTCGCGTGCGTTCCTCGCTCGCCTCGGCGACGGATTTCAGTTCGCCGAGATCATGCTGGAGCGCGCTGGCAAGACGCGCCAGCGCTTCCGACCCTTCGGCAGTATCGACGCCGGCCGCATGCCAGGTTTCCGCGTCGTGGTGCAGCTCCTGACGATCCAGGCGTTCGCGGATATCCGCGAGCGCGTCTTCAAGGCGCGTCAGCACCTTCGATTCCGCTGCGGGGCGATCGAGCATCGCTGAGATGCGGCCGATCTGGGCTTCCAGCTCGCGGTTGAAGCGCGCCGGCTCCTCGGGCAGCCGGTCGAGACGCTCTTTGATTTCGCGGATGGCCGGCTGCAGCACGCGAACGCCAGCATCGGCGGTCGGCGGGCTGTTGCGGATATCGGCCCTGAGCTCGGCGATTTCCGAGCGGAGATCGACGATATCGTTCAAAAGACTGCTGTCGCTATCCGGCAGCTTTTGATCAAGGCCTTGTATGCGGGCCTCGAGCGCCGCAAAGCGCTCACCGATCGGGGCGCTGGTAACGGCGTCTTCCATGCGGGCGACGAGACCGGAAAGCTGATCGACATCGACCCGCTCATCGGCGAAGCGCGCATCGATTTCCGACAGGCGATCAAGGACGGGCTTGAGCGAGAAGCGTTCTTCGCTCTCGGTCAGAAAACCCGAAATTTCAGCCGCAAGACGGTCGAGACGCTGGGTGATTTCCTCGATATCGGACGAGTCGACACTGCGTTCATCGAGGCTCGTAGCGATGCGGCTCAGCTTGTCGTCAAGCGCGGTCAGCATCGAACGTGTGTCGGGCACGGCCTGAATACGCGCGGAAAGTTCGGAGAGAGGCCCCTCTATCGCTCCGAGATCGGAGCGGCTCTCACTGAGACCTTCAACACGCTCAGCCAGACGGTCGAGCTGCGCAGCAAGATCGTCGATGGCGCCGATTCGGCTGTCGCGGATCTCATCCATCGCGGCTGCGAGCGTGTCGAGTCGGCTTTCGATACGGGCGAAACTCTCGTGTTCGTCACCGCGATCGTGAGGTTGAGACATCGCATCGATGCGGCCAGCGAGTTCGCCGAGCCGGGCTTCGATCGCATCAAAGGCTTTGCCCTGCGGAAGCGCGGCAAGACCGATGCGGATGGCGGCGATTTCCTCCGCAAGCCCCTGCGGCTGGGCGACCGAGGCGACGCTGCGATGCAGCGCCTGAAGGCGCAGATCGACATCGCCCATGCGCTCCTGCAACGAGGCGAGCGCGCCGCGCGAGGGACGCACCTCGTCTTCCAGCGCATGCTGGAGCTTCTCGATCTGGCGCAGAACCTCGGCGTTCTTATCGGCCTGGACCGGCTTCTTCTCGCGGTCATCGGCGGGTTCGGCGCGCGAAGTCTCTGCTGGTGCCTCGCTCTTCGGCCGACGATTGGCGAGATCGCGGGCGAAATCAGCAAGTCCGCCAGCGAATGCGCGGCGCGGTTCGGCGGGCTTCTCCACTGGCTTTTCTGAAGGCGTGGACTTGCGAGCCGATGGTGCCTGGATGCTCGGCTCGGCAGGTGTCGCCCGACGCTCCGGTGCAGGCGCCTCTTCGAAGGCGGCTTTGCGCTTGCCAGCAGCGTCGGCGGCGCCGCCCCGGGAGAGCTCCTCCAGGTGCCTTTCAAAAGCGTCGAGACGCTTCAAGAGGTCATCGGCGGCATCCGATGTCTTGTCTGAGGATGGCGGGGTCGTCGTTGACGGCTCGTCGAACGTGCCGGGAGCCGGAGGGGCGATAGGCGCACGCCGGCTACGGGCCTGCGAGGTGCGGTCGGCCTCGCCGCGCTCTGCCTCTTCTATGCGTTTGGCCAGAGCTTCGACGGCCGCCTGCAGGTGTTCGGTGCTGATGTCGCCCTCGCCGGCATCTCCGGCAAGGCGCTCAGCTTCCGAATCGGCGTAGGCCGGCTCGTGAATGATGCGGCCTTCCGCATCGAAGCGCGCATTCAACAGAGCCCGCAGATCGGTTCCCTCCTGACCCGGGGCGGGCGGCGGCGATCCTGCTCTGCCTCTCCATGATGTGCGGGCTTTCATTGCGTCTCCTCGGACCAGAAGAGAAAAACTCGACCGTTCGCACGCCGACAGGTCGAAGCACTCTGATGGTTGGAAAAAGGTTAACGGCGCTCATGGTAAACATGACGTTAACTCTGCCATGTTTTGGACGATTTCTCATGTTGAGCAGCCGGGAAAGCAGCCTGACAAGGAACCGGGGCGGCAGACGCCCCGTTCACGTTTCATCGAAGCCCGTAGGCTGGA
This sequence comes from Afifella sp. JA880, assembly GCF_025379905.1. Lineage (NCBI taxonomy): Bacteria > Pseudomonadati > Pseudomonadota > Alphaproteobacteria > Hyphomicrobiales > Afifellaceae > Afifella > Afifella sp. JA880. The sequence goes on along the minus strand of NZ_JAOANH010000003.1, from coordinate 945,835 downwards.
CCTATAGGCTCATGATTGACGTGCGCTATTGTTCGGTCGAGAGACTGCGACCTCAATCAAAGTGAACGTACTCACGCCCGACCGGCGGAAAGCTGGCGCTTACGGCGGGTGCAGAAAGTGGACGTGAATGACTTACAGCATCGGTGAATTGTCGCGCGAATTCGGCGTGACGCTTCGAACCCTACGATTTTACGAAGACAAGGGCCTTCTCAACCCGCGTCGCGAGGGATTGAACCGCATCTATTCCCGGCGCGACCGGGCACGGCTGAAGCTCGTCCTGATGGGCAAGAAGGTCGGCTTCTCGCTGGTGGAAATCAAAGAAATCCTCGATCTCTACGACCTGAAGGACGGCGAAGTTCTGCAGATGCAGGTGGCTCTCGACAAGTTCGAGGGACAGGTTGCCATCCTGAAGCGGCAGAAAGAAGAGATCGAGCACGCGATCGACGAATTGTCTCAAACGATGGATTCAGTACGCCAGATCCTGACGCAGAAGCAGGACGAGCAGAAGCAGGCCGGAGAGGCCGCGTAAGTCTTAGAAGACGTTGCGTCATGCAAAGAAACCCGCACATTTCCGCGGGGCCAGGGGTGTGTCGGCGCTTGTCACTGACGAATTCAGACGATAATGGAAGGTCGACCTAGCTGACGTTTACGTAAGGGTAAGCTCTCCTATGCCGACCTATTCCGCTCCTGTTCGCGATACGCTTTTCGTCCTCAATGACGTGCTTGGAATTGGCCGTCTTTCGAACCTTCCCGGATTCGCCGATGCCAGCGGTGAAGTCATGGAAGCGGTTCTGGAAGAGGGTGGCAAATTCTGTCGCGAAGTGCTCGCACCCCTCAATCAGGTGGGCGACCGCGAAGGCTGCACCCGTCACGACGACGGCCGCGTCACGACGCCTTCCGGCTTCAAGGATGCCTACCGCCTTTATGCCGATGGCGGCTGGGTGGGACTGGCGGCAGATCCCGATTATGGCGGCCAGGGCCTGCCTTTCGTCATCGCCACGGCCGTCGGGGAATTTCAGGCCTCGGCCAATATGGCGTGGTCGATGTATCCGGGCCTTGCCCAGGGCGCCATCGCCGCCCTTTCCGCGCATGGCAGCGACAGCCAGAAGAGCGAGTATCTGCCGCGTCTGATCGCTGGCGAATGGCTTGCCACGATGAACCTGACGGAGCCACATTGCGGCACCGATCTCGGCCTCATCCGCACCAAGGCCGTGCCGCAGGACGACGGCAGCTACCGCTTGAGCGGCCAGAAGATCTTCATCTCCGGCGGTGAGCATGATCTCACGCCCAACATCGTGCACCTCGTTCTGGCGCGCATCGAAGGTGCCCCCGCCGGCGTCAAAGGCCTCTCGCTCTTCCTGGTGCCGAAGCGCCTGCCGGATGCGGACGGCGCACCCGGCGAGGCGAACGGCGTCACCTGCGGTGCAATCGAAGAAAAGATGGGCATTCACGGCAATGCCACCTGCGTCATGAATTATGACGCGGCCAAGGGCTGGCTGGTCGGCGAAGCCCATAAGGGCCTCAAAGCGATGTTCACGATGATGAACGAGGCGCGGCTCGGCGTCGGCCTGCAGGGACTGGCGCAGTCGGAAATCGCCTATCAGAATGCCGTCACCTATGCGCGCGACCGGCGCCAAGGGCGCGCCCTGTCGAAGAAGAACGGAGCCGCCGGCGAGCCCGCGTCGGCCGCCGACCCGATCATCGTGCATCCTGACATCCGCCGGATCCTGATGTCGGTGCGCGCCTTCAACGAGGCGGCGCGCGCCCTCATGCTCGACACCTCGCTCAAGTCCGATATCGCCACCCGCAGTCCCGATCCCGCCGCCCGGCAGGCGGCGGAAGATTGGCTCGCGCTCGTCACGCCGGTCATCAAGGGCGTCTTTACCGATCGCGGCTTTGAAAACGCCGTCGCCGCGCAGCAGGTCTATGGCGGCCATGGCTATATCGCGGAATGGGGCATGGAGCAGTTCGTGCGCGATGCGCGCATCGCCATGATCTACGAAGGTGCCAACGGCATCCAGGCGCTCGATCTCGTCGGGCGCAAGCTGCCCGCCGACAATGGGCGCGCCATCACAGCATTCCTGACCGAGATTGCGACCTTCCTCGCCGAGAACGCGGAGGACGCCACTCTTGCACCGCTCGTCCCTGCCCTGAAGGAGGGGCTCGACCACCTGCAAAAGGCGACGATGTGGCTCGCCAAGAACGGCATGCAGGACCCGGACAATGCGGGCGCCGGCTCCACCGATTACATGCACCTCTTCGGTCTTGTCGCGCTCGGCTATATGTGGGCGAAAATGGCGCAAGCGGCCGGCAGAGCGCTCGCCGCAGGCGCGACGGAGGATCAGAGCTTCTACGAAAACAAGCTTCTCTTCGCCCGCTATTACATGGAACGGGCGATGCCGGAGACCGGAACACGCCTCAGACGGATCGCCACGGGCGCCGAGACGACGATGGCGCTGCCGGCTGAAGCTTTTTGAGCTTTGGAGGCAGGAACTATGCAGCACACGCCTCAAGCTCTTCCTGCCTATTTAGGGAAAAACATTGCCCTAGTCTCAAGCGCACTTATACTAATAGGGACATCATCTTCGGTAATATTTCTGTACGGATACCTTATTCCATTTGACGCCAACTTAATTTGGCTCATATCGCCGTCTGACATAGCAAAACTTTCCCTAGTTGGCATTTCAGGAGTCGCGTCTCTTGGTGTTTTTTTAATGCTATCTATGTACTTATTGCACGAATTACACTTTTCTCCGAATAGGAGAAAAAGATATATCATCATAAGCGCCCCCATTTTATCTATTATTGTCCTGTTTATTTATTTTTCCCCGAAAACTAATATAGAAATATTTCTTTACGTTTTCAGCTGCATTGTGATTATATTGTTATTTTTGTTTATTTTTTCTATACATAAAGTCATATCATCTATAGAAAATTTATTATCGTTACTCCCCTCTGGCGATAACCTCTCTACTTATAGATACGATTTTGCGTTTAACATCATTATGTCAATATTTGCGTATATCGTCACGCTGATGTCATCTGGAGTTTATTTTGGAGTCAATAAGATATATTTATCTGACCTATCTATAAACATTATGTCTGAGGGAGTTCAGTATAATAATTATGGAATAATACTATTCACCAGCGATAGAATAATTATTTACAACAACAAAAACATCGTCGCGCTTCCGTCAGAGAGGATTCAGGTCGTAACGACACCTGGACACCTGTTTGTAGAAAAGAATCGCGACGCACCACAATGAGAGGAAAGTTCTCGCATGTCTGAAGCTTATATCTTTGACCATGTGCGCACGCCGCGCGGCCGCGGCAAGAAGGACGGAGCGCTGCACACCGTGCCAACGGTGCGGCTTGCGGCAACCGCACTTGAGGCCGTGCGCGAGCGCAATGGCCTCGACACGAGCCTCGTCGACGATGTGATCCTCGGCTGCGTCGATCCGGTCGGCGAAGCGGGCGGCAATATCGGGCGCGCCGCGGTTTTCGCCGCCGATTACCACCAGTCGGTTCCCGGCATGCAGATCAATCGCTTCTGTGCGTCCGGTCTCGACGCGGTCAACATGGCGGCGGGCCAGGTCGTCACCGGTCACCATGATCTCGTTGTCGCCGGCGGCGTGGAATCGATGTCACGTGTCGGGCTCGGCGCCTCCGGCGGCGCCTGGGCCGTCGATCCGCAGGTCGCCGTGCCCGCCTATTTCATGCCGCAAGGCGTCTCTGCCGACCTCATCGCGACCAAATACGGCTTCACCCGCGACGATTGCGATGCCTATGCGGTGGAAAGCCAGAAGCGCGCCCATGCCGCCTGGGAAGAAGGCCGTTTCAAGCGCTCGATCGCACCGGTCAAAGACCCGACCGGCCTGCCGCTGCTCGAACGCGACGAGCATCCGAGGCCTGAAACGGATATGCAGTCTCTCGGCTCCCTCAAACCGTCCTTTGCGGGCGTCGGGGAGATGGGCGGCTTCGATGCCGTCGCCATCCAGGCCCATCCGGAGGTCGAAAAGCTCCGCCACGTGCACCACGCCGGCAATTCCTCCGGCATCGTCGATGGCGCGGCCGCCGTCCTCATCGGCAATGAACAGGGCGGCAAGGCCGCCGGTCTCAAGCCGCGCGCAAAAATTCGCGCCTTCGCCAATATCGGTTCAGAACCCGCTTTGATGCTGACCGGGCCGGTCGATGTGACCGAAAAGCTCCTGAAGCGCTCCGGCATGCAGTTTTCCGACATCGATCTCGTGGAGATCAACGAAGCCTTCGCCTCCGTCGTGCTGCGCTACATCCAGGCCTTCGATCTCGATCCGCAAACGGTCAACGTCAATGGCGGAGCGATCGCCATGGGCCACCCGCTCGGCGCGACGGGTGCGATGATCCTCGGGACGGTACTCGACGAATTGGAGCGGCGCGATCTCAACACCGCCCTCGTCACGCTTTGCATCGGAGCCGGCATGGGCACCGCGACGATCATCGAAAGGGTCTGAGCCATGCCGAAAATCGACATCGATCAGATCCCCGATGTCAATTCCACCGGCTATCCGGCACCCTACGACACGCTGGTGGCCGGCCGCTTCCGCAAGCGCCTCGGCAATGCCGGCGGTCTCGACCAATTCGGCGTCAATCTCTGCCGTCTTCAAGCCGGCGCCGCCTCGTCCCAGCGCCACTGGCACACGGGGGAAGACGAATTCGTCTTCATCATCGAGGGTGAAGTGGTGCTCGTCGAAGACGGCGGAGAGACGATCCTGAAGGCGGGAGACGCCGCCACTTTCAAGGCGGGTGTTGCGAACGGCCATCATCTCATCAACCGCAGCGACAGAGACGCGCTCTTGCTGGAAGTCGGAACACGCTCCGGGGCCGACATCGTGACCTATCCCGACATCGATTTGCACTCCGTCACCGGCGAAGGTGCGCCCGGCTACACGCATAAGGACGGCACGCCTTACGAGCGCGCCTGAGCCTGGGGAGAAACAAACAATGACCTACGAGAATTTCACCTGCGAAACGGGTGACGACGGGATCGCTCTCGTCACCTGGAACATGCCGAACCGTTCCATGAACGTCTTCACGGAGACGGTGATGGAGGAGCTCGCCGCAATCGTGGACTGGGCGGTGGCCGAAGACGCTGTGAAGGGCGTCGTCATCACCTCGGCGAAAAAGGATTTCACCGGCGGCGCCGATATCAACATGCTCTCCGACCTGCTCGGCACGTTCGAAGCCAAGAAGGCGGAGAACCCGCAGGCGGCGACGGCCGAGCTGCTTGAGCGCGCCTCGCGCATGTCTCGCCTCTATCGCCGGATCGAGACCTGCGGCAAGCCGTTCGTCGCAGCCATTGCCGGCACCTGCATGGGCGGGGGGACCGAGTTGATGCTCGCCTGCCATGGCCGCGTCGTTGCTGAAAACGCCAAGATCGGGCTGCCGGAAGTCAAGATCGGTATCTTTCCGGGCGCCGGCGGCACGCAGCGCGTGATGCGCATGGCAGATACCGTCGCGGGCCTGCAATTTCTTCTGCGCGGCAACACCCTCAAGGCCGAGGCCGCCAGATCGATGGGTCTCGTCGAAAAGGTTGCGCCTGAAAACGAGCTCGTCGAGGCCGCCAAGGCCATGCTGAGCGCGGGCGTGTCGCCTGTGAAACCTTGGGATCAGGAAGGTTACAAGCCGCGTGGCGCGACCGCCGTTTGGACGCCGGGCGGCTTCCAGTTCTGGCCTGCCGCAAACGGCCTCTACCGCAAAGAAACCCAGAACAATTACCCTGGCGCCCGGGCGATCATGCAGGCCGTCTTCGAGGGCGTGCAACTGCCGATGGACCTCGCGCTTCAGGTCGAGAGCCGCTACTTCGCGAAGACGCTGCAGACCAAGGAAGCGCAGGCGATGATGCGCTCGCTCTTCGTCTCGCTGCAGGCGCTCAACAAGGGGGCCCGCCGTCCGGCCGACGTGCCGGCAAGCGAGCTGAAGCGCGTCGGCGTTCTCGGCGCCGGCTTCATGGGGGCGGGCATCGCCTATGTCACGGCGCGCGCCGGCATGGGGGTCGTCCTCATCGATCGCGACCAGGAGACGGCGGAGAAGGGAAAGCTGCATTGCGCCGGCCTTCTCGAAAAGGAAGTGGCGCGCGGGCGCATGAGCGAAGAAGCCGCTGCTGGCATTCTTGACCGCATCGTCGCAACGCCCGATTACGCCGCGCTCGCCGATACCAATCTCGTCATCGAGGCCGTCTTCGAAGACCGCAAGGTCAAGGCCGAGGTGACGGAGAAGGTGAAGGCGCATCTGCCGGAAGGCGCTGTCTTCGCCTCCAACACCTCGACGCTGCCGATCACCTCGCTTGCCAGGAACTGGCGCTCGGAAGAGGAGTTCGTCGGCATCCACTTCTTCTCCCCCGTCGACAAGATGCAGCTCGTCGAGGTGATCCTCGGCGAGAAAACCGGCGACAAGGCGCTCGCCGTCGCCCTCGATTATGTGCGGGCGATCCGCAAGACGCCGATCGTGGTCAACGATTCGCGCGGCTTCTACGCCAATCGCTGCGTCACCGCCTATCTCCTCGAAGGCCATCTCATGCTTCTGGAAGGCGTGCCGCCGGCGATGGTGGAAAACGCCGGCAAGATGGCAGGCATGCCCGTCGGGCCGTTGTCACTCACCGACGAGGTCGGCGTCGATCTCGCCTGGAAGATCGTCAAGGCGACGGAGGCCGATCTCGGCGAAGGCGCCGTCTCGGCCGAGCAGAAGCGCCTCTTGTCGGAGATGGTGGAAAGCCGCGAACGCTTCGGCCGCAAGAACGGCAAGGGCTTCTATGATTACGCCGGCAAGGACAAGCACCTGTGGCCGGGGCTTTCCGAGATCGTGACACCGAAATCGGCGGACGGCTTCGATTTCGCGGAGTTGAAGGAACGCCTTCTCGTCACGCAGGCGCTCGAAGCGGCCCGTACCGTCGAAGAAGGCGTGATCGAGGATCCGCGCGAGGCCGATCTCGGCTCGATCCTCGGCTTCGGCTTTGCACCCTTCACCGGCGGAACGCTCTCTTATATCGACTTCATGGGTCTCAAGGAGTTCGTCGCGAAGGCGGAGAGGCTCGCCGAGAGATACGGGCCACGCTTCAAACCGAACGCGCTTTTGAAAGAGATGGCGGAGAAGGGCGAGACGTTTTACGGCCGCTTCGGCAGGACGGACGAGCGCGAAAGGGCGGCCTAGGGTCGATGTCTAGCTGATGTATGTTTGGGGTAGACTTCTGAAGTTGGGGCTTTCGGGAACGAAGGCCCCTCTTCCCGTTCCGTTCGGTGTCTCGGAATTGTCGTTTCTCACCTGGCCGTGGGATTGCGACACCAATCTCCATATCACCAACGGTCGCTATCTGATGCTGGCCGATATCGGCCGCTTCGATCTCTTCCGCCGCTTTGGCCTGTGGGACGAGGCGATGAAACGCGGCTGGGCGCCGATGCTCGGCGGCGTCAACATCGTCTTTCGGCGCGAAATCCGTATGTGGCAGCGCTTTCAGCTCACCTCGCGCATCGTCACCTGGGAGGGAACGAGCGTCGTCGGCGAGCACCGTTTCGTGCTCGGCGAAAAGGGTGAGGGGCGGGTTGCCGCCCAGGCACTGACCTGGGGCGGCATCTATGACCGCAAGGGCAAACGCTTCGTACCGCCGGAGGAAATGTTCCAAATCCTCGGGATTACGGCCGAGCCGCCGGAGCCCGACGAGAACGTCGCCGCCTTCCTGGCCGCGCAGCGCACCCTGCGAGAGCGTGTCAAGGCTGGGTGAAAACGCTTTGCCAGCCGGAAGAAAGCCCGAGACACAAGAAAAACCCTCGTGCCGGCCGCCGGCACAGTTGTGCTTCTGCCCGATTAAGGACTATATTCCTTAATCACGCGCAGGGCGGGAGCGCCCCACGATCATGGTCTGGACACACGCCACCGTTTGGGGCGCCATCGATGCGCTCGCCAGCCGCCACGGTCTCACTGTGTCTGGGCTGGCGCGCAAGGCCGGCCTCGACCCGACGGCCTTCAACCGTTCCAAGAGATGCAGTGCCGATGGGCGGCCTCGCTGGCCCTCGACAGAATCTATCGCCAAAATTCTGACGGCGACCGGAGCCTCGCTCGAGGAATTCGTCGGCCTCGTAGAGACGCGCACGCGCTATGGCGGCCGGGCCGCTGACGTACGCTTGCCGGCCCCGGCGCAGGTGCCGCTTCTCGGCCTTGCCCAGGCCGGTGCGGGAGGCTTCTTCGACGATGGTGGTTTTCCCGTCGGCCAGGGCTGGGACGAGATCGACCTGCCGGTGGCCGACAGCGAAGGCTCTTATGCGCTCGAGGTCAGCGGCGATTCCATGCTGCCGCTTTACCGCAACGGCGATGTCATCATCGTCTCCCCGACCTCGCAATTGCGGCCGGGGGACCGGGTCGTGGTGAAGACGACGGAGGGCGAGGTGATGGCCAAGACCCTGCAACGGCAGACGACGGACGCCGTCGAATTGCATTCGCTCAATCCGGAGCACCCCGACCGGGTGGTGCCGCTGACCGAGATCGAGTGGATCGCACGCATCATCTGGGCGAGCCAATAAAATTCGGCCGCCCCAGATGCGCGCCCTGACCCTCGTTAGCCTTCTTCTCGTCGTCGGGCTCGTTTTCGGGCTTTTTGCGCTTCCCTCGCCTGCCCCCGACGAGGGCACCGAGGGATCACCAGCCGCACCGCAAGCGGCACCGCCGCCGGCGCTCCCCCAAGAGGTCGAGCCCGCGACGCGCAATGTCACTCCGCGCGGCATGACACTTGGTCCCAAGGTGAGCGGGCCGCTTCTGCGCGTGGAGCCGCCGGAGCCTGTACGCACCCGCGAAGACGAGCCGGAGGAGCAGGGGGAGCAGAAGACCGCGCCGACGGAAAGAACCGAGCGTCTCTTCCGCCCCGTCGTTGCCGGCCTCGGCAAGATCGAAAGCGGCGAACACAGCGTCAGGCTCGCGGGGATCGAGCCGCTTGCGCCCGATGCGAGCTGCGGCGAGCCGGTCTGGCCGTGCGGCATGATGGGACGCTCGGCGCTGCGGCGCCTCATCCGGGCGCGCGCCATCGACTGCACGATCCCGGCTGGCGCGGAGACGCTGCCGGAGGCGACGTTATGCCGGCTCGGCGATATCGATCTCGGCGAATGGCTGGTGAGCCAAGGCTGGGCGAAGGCCACCGCGGCCCGCTATCAAGACGCGGAAAAGGCGGCGAAACGCGACAAGCGGGGCCAGTGGAGCACGCAAAGACCAGGCTTCACACCCGACGCGGAGAAGACTGCGCCATTCTCCTCCGACCTCCCCTCAAGCTCACCTCTTTGACCGGGCGTCGGCCCGACAGGCGCGCCTCAGACGCGAAAATGCTTGGAGAGCTTGAGTGCCTGGCCCTGGTAATTTGAACCGAGCCCAGCGCCATAAAGCGCCTTGGGCAGCGCCGCCATGCGCTCATAGACGAGACGACCAACCGTCTGCCCGTGTTCCAGGATGAACGGCACCTCCCGGCTCCTCACTTCCAGCACTGCCCGGCTGCCGCGGCCGCCCGCCGTATCGTCGCCGAAGCCCGGATCGAAAAAGCCCGCGTAATGCACACGGAATTCGCCGACGAGCGGATCGAAAGGCACCATCTCCGCCGCCGTCTCCGCGGGCACATGCACGGCTTCGCGCGAGGCAAGAATATAGAACTGATCGGGATCGAGGATCAGGCCCGCTTTGTCGCTCGGCCGCAAGGGCTCCCAGAAATCGGCAACCTCATAGGCGTCCGGACGGTCGACATCGATGACGCCGGTGTGTCGCTTGCCGCGATAGCCGATGAGGCCATCCTCGCCGCCGGCGAGATCGACGGAGAGAATGAGGCCTTCGAAAAAGCGCGGGTCGCTCGACACGAAGGACGTCGTCTGCAGCGTGCCAAGCTCTTCGTCAGAAAGGCGCGCATGGCCGCGGCGGAAGCGGATCTGTGCCAAACGCGAGCCGGTGCGGACGAGAACCGGGAAGGTGCGCGGCGAGATCTCCAGATAAAGCGGTCCGCGGTAGCCCGCCGGGATCTGGTCGAACGCGTCGCCATTGTCGGCGATCACCCGCGTGAAGACGTCGAGCCGGCCGGTCGAGCTTTTCGGATTGGCGCTTGCGGCGACCTCTTGCGGCAAGGCCAGGGATTCCAGCAGCGGCACGATATAGACGCAGCCGGTTTCAAGTACGGCGCCGCCGGTGATGTCGAAGGCGTGCAGCTTGAAGCGGTCGAGTTTTTTCTCCACCGCGCAATCGCGCCCGGGCAGGAAACTCGCGCGCACACGATAGGCCGTCTCGCCGAGGCGGAGATCAAGGCTCGCCGGCTGCACCTGTCGAGCATCGGGGGGCGTGGCGAGATCGATTTCGCCTGCCGCGATCATCGCTTCGATCGCGCTGTCGGGCAAAATGCCGTCGCTGTTTTCTTTTGCGTTCATGCCCCTCGGTTAGCCGAAGCCAAGGGCCACGCCAAGTCGGCAGTTTCCGCCCCCGCTTCACTGTGGTTGCGCCTTTTGCCGCCGTCTGACGCATTCCAGCATCGCAGTCTTTCCTCAAGTGCAGCATTGACGCCGACCAAGTCGAAGAGTAATCGGCCCGAGGACTTCGTGGTGATTTGGCCGGCCGGCTTGCAGCCACGTAAAACAACTCGCTAAAAGGTCGGGGCGCATTCGACCCGGTCTGGCGGCGGCCCGGCCGGGTTTTCGTTTGCTTGAAGGCAGGAATGCGCTGTGACAGACAAAAAGTCTCTTCGCCCCGCCACGCAGCTCGTGCATGGCGGCACTACAAGATCTCAGTTTTCTGAAACCTCCGAGGCACTCTTCCTCACGCAGGGTTTCGTTTATCCGAGCGCGGAAGCCGCCGAAGCGCGCTTCAACGGCGACGATCCGGGTTACGTCTATTCGCGCTACGCGAATCCGACGGTTGCGATGTTCGAGGAGCGCATGGCGCTTCTGGAGGGCGCGGAAGCGGCGAAGGCAACGGCCTCCGGCATGGCCGCGGTCACGGCGGCACTCCTCGCCGACATCGAAGCCGGCGATCATGTGGTCGCCTCGCGCGCGCTTTTCGGCTCCTGTCTTTACATCGTGTCGCAGCTTCTGCCGCGTTTCGGCGTCACCTCAACACTCGTCGACGGCTCCAACCTCGATGAATGGCGGGCCGCGGTCACGCCCAAGACCAAGGCGCTGTTCCTCGAAAGCCCGGCCAATCCGACGATGGAGCTCGTCGATATCGCCGCCGTTGCGGAAATCGCCCGCAGCGTCGGTGCCCGTCTCGTCGTCGACAATGTCTTCGCGACGCCGATCTTCCAGAAGCCGCTCGAACTCGGCGCCCATACCGTCGTCTATTCCGCCACCAAGCATATCGACGGCCAGGGCCGCTGCCTGGGCGGCGTGGTTCTGTCGAATGCCGAATGGGTGGAGGAAAAGCTCCTGCCCTTCGTCAAGCATACCGGCCCGGCGCTCAGCCCGTTCAACGCCTGGGTGCTTCTGAAATCGCTCGAAACGCTGGAACTGCGTGTGCGGCGCCAGGCGGAAACTGCGGCAAAGCTCGCCGAGATCATCGGCGCGCATGCAGCCGTCGCCCGCGTTCTTTATCCCGGCCACCCGGACCATCCGCAGGCCGAGCTTGCCCGACGGCAGATGAGTGGCGGCGGCACGATGATCGCCATCGACATGAAGGGAGGCAAGGACGCGGCCTTCCGGCTCGCCAACGCACTGCAGATCGTCAGCCTCTCCAACAATCTCGGCGATGCCAAGAGCCTCATCACCCACCCGGCGACGACGACGCACCAGAACGTCGCGGAAGAGGTACGGCGCGAGCTCGGGATCACCGAGGGCATGCTGCGCTTTTCCGTCGGGCTCGAAGATCCCGAAGACCTCGCAGAAGATGTGGCCCAGGCGCTCGACGCAGCGCTCTGAACGGCTCTCGCATCAGAAGGTGCGCCAACCGAGCAGAATGCGTGAGGTCGTCGTCACGGCGCAAAGCGACGCAAACAGGTAGGCGAGAGGCGAAAAAAACGCAGGAAACAGGCAGAAGGCGAGGAAGAAGATCACCGTCTCCGCGCCTTCCATGAGCCCGGTCGTGAAATAAAGCGACTTCACGCCGCGCTGGTCGGTCGTGATTTTCTTCTTTTCCGCCATGACGGCGAAGGCGAGAAAGCTCGCGCCGTTGACGTAAAAGGCGAGAAGCAGGATCGCGGCCGCAAGTGCGTTGGCGTCCGGATCGGCGAGCGCGAAGGCGGCGGGGACGAGGCCGTAAAAGGCAAAATCGAGCGTGATGTCGAGAAAGCCGCCGCGATCGCTGAGCGCAGTCGCACGTGCCACGGCGCCGTCGAGCCCGTCGGCAAGGCGGCCCAAGAGAATGAGAACGAAGGCGAGTGCATAGGCCTCGACGACGATTGCACCAGCTGAGAGCAGGGCGAGACCGAACCCTGCCAACGTCACCTGATCGGCGGTGACACCGCGGCCGGCGAGCATCCGGCCGAGAGAGTTCAACCCGGGTTCAATCTGCGTGCGGATAAGCCCGTCGAGCATCTCCCGCCTCCTCGCGGTCTTGTTCGCTGACGCTCGCTCCTCTAGCGGTCCTGTCAGCAAGACACTATGAACGATTGCAAACGACCTCGTGATTGGCGCGCCGTCTTGCCGAGACTTTTCCTCTTTCTCGCGATCCTCTTCACCGCCGCGGCCGGCGCGGCGAAGGCCGAAGATCCGGTGATCCCCAATTTCTGGGATCCGCGATCCCGCATCGAACGGCCCAATATGGATGCGGTCGGCGCGATCCGCTTTCTCGTCACGGACGATTTCGCGCCGTTCTCGTTTCGCGACCGGCACGGAGACCTAGTCGGCTTCGACATCGATCTGATCCGGGCCATGTGCGAGGCGCTCGATGTCCAATGCGCGGTGCAATCGCGCCCTTATGAGACACTGGAGACAGCGCTTCGGGACAAGGAGGGCGATGCCATCATGGCGGGGCTTTCGCCAGACCCGGAAGGCGAGGATCCGCTTCTCGCCACCCGCCCCTATCTCAAGATACCGGCACGCTTCGTGACGCTGAAGGAGACGGAGTTCGAACCCGACAGCGACAGTGACGGCTTCGTCGGCGTCGTCTGCCACAGCGCGCATCAAGCCTTTCTGGAAGATTATTTCCCGACGGCGCGTGTCGCCTGCTACCAAAACCCGGCCGCCGCTCTGCAGTCCTTGCAGGAAAAGCGCCTGACCGCCGTCTTTGGGGATGCGCTCAGTCTCGCCTTCTGGCTGCACGGCGCGGGATCAAAAGATTGCTGCCGCTTCGCGGGCGGGCCTTATCTCAACGATGCCTATTTCGGCGACGGGCTGCAGATCGCCGTGCGGCCACAAGAGCACGAGCTCAAGAGCGCCCTCGATTACGCCCTGCGCGAGACCTATCGCAACGGCACCTATGCCGAACTCTATCTGCGTTATTTTCCCGTCGGTCTGTTCTGAGCCGGTGCCTCAGGCGCCGCGCCGGAAGGGATAGAGAAGCGACCAGAGGAAGCGCGCCGGCGCGCCATCCTGGTGCGGCTTGAGGCCCAGACGCATGCCAACCTGCCCGGCCTCTGGATCCTGCGTATAGACGCGGAAGAGCCGGTCCCAGACGGAAAAGTTGAAGCCGTAATTGCTGTCGGTTTCACGCCGCTCCACCGAATGGTGGATGCGGTGCATGTCCGGCGTCACGATCAGGAAGCGCAGCGCCCGGTCGACGCGGTCTGGCAGGCGGACGTTCGAATGATTGAACATCGCCGCGCCATTCAGAACGATCTCGAAAAGAAGAACCGACAGGACCGGCGCGCCTATGAGAACGACGAAGGCCGCCTTCAGGCACATGGAGACGAGGATCTCGATCGGATGAAAACGCAGCGCCGTCGTCACGTCGACATCGACGTCGGCGTGGTGCACGCGGTGGACGCGCCACAGGATCGGGATCTTGTGAAAGGCGACATGCTCCGCCCAGACGGTGAAATCGAGCAGAATGAACGCAATGACGCCGGCAAAAATCGGATCGAGGCCGAGCGTTCTAAACAGCCCAAAACCCTGCGCTTCGGCAAAGATGGCGGCGCCGACCGCCGCCATCGGAAAGATCACCCGGAGCACCGCGACATCGACGAGGAGGACCGCAAGGTTCGTCGCCCAGCGCCGGCTTTTGAGCGGATGCGCTTTACGACGCGGATAAGCGAGCTCAAATGCCGCCATCGCGCCGAAAATACCGAAGAAGGCGAAAAGCCGAATGCCGGCTTCGGAAAAGAGAAATCCGAAACTCATCACGCCTCGTCCGATGGCCCTGGCCGCTTCGCGGCCTTAAACGCGACGGTAGCGGGCCGTCGCCGAACGCTCCAGGGCCGCCGCCGTCAATTTGTCGATAGCGAGCCGGTCGCGCAGCAGGCTGAGAAAGCGCAACTCCTCCTGCGGCAAATCGAGATCGGCCACCGCCACTTCGACCACCATGGCGTAAAGCGTGTCGTAGAGCTTCTCAGGCACCGCGTCTTCAAGCAGCGACAGCATGTTTTCGAGCCCGTCCGCCCCGGCGAGGATTTCGGCCGCGGTGCGCGACACATCCGGTAGGCGGTCGCTGTCGAAGCCTGAAAAGACCGGCAGAGAGCGCGTCAGATTGCCGATCGTCATGAGTTCGGGATCGGCCATATGACCGTCCACGGCCGAGACCGTGACCATGGCGTAGACGAGGGCATCCTGGGTGGAAACCGTTTGCGGCATTCTGGGCTCCTTGGCCGGCTGATACTGCCGCGTAGCTATGTTCGCCCACGCCCCTTCGCAAGCTGGCCTGCGCCTCGACGCCACGCTTTCCTTGCGCTAGAGCTGCGCTCCCAGATTGCGGCACCGGCTCATGACGACCCGGCATCGGCCGCAATCGCTCAACCACCAGGATCGAAAATGTCTGCCCAATCTCTGCCCGAAGAATGGCTCGCCGCCGCCCAAGTCTCGAAGGCCTGGCCTTTCGAGGAAGCGCGCAAGCTGATCGATCGGCTGGAGAAACGTGGCGGAGACAAACGCGAAATCCTGTTTGAGACCGGCTACGGCCCCTCCGGCCTGCCGCATATCGGCACCTTTGGTGAGGTGGCGCGCACGACGATGGTGCGCCACGCCTTTCGCGTTCTGACCAAGGACAGCGTGCCGACCAGGCTTTTGTGCTTCTCCGACGACATGGACGGGCTCCGAAAGGTGCCGGAGAACGTGCCGAACCGGGAGATGATGCAGGCACATCTCGGCAAGCCGCTGACGGAGGTGCCCGACCCGTTCTCCAACGAGTACGACAGCTTCGGACGGGCGAACAATGCGCGGCTGCGCGCCTTTCTCGACAAGTTCGGATTCGAGTACGAATTCGCCTCGGCGACGGATTATTACAAGAGCGGCCGCTTCGACGAGACGCTCCTCAAGATGCTCGCCGTCTACGAAAAAGTGCGAGCGATCATCCTACCGACGCTCGGCGAGGAACGGCGCGCCACCTATTCGCCCTTCCTGCCGATCTGCCCGCGGACCGGCATCGTCCTGCAGGTGCCGACGATCGCGCGCGACCCTGAGGCCGGCACCATCACCTATCTCGATCCGGAGACGGACGAAGAGGTGACGGTCGGCGTCACCGGCGGCCAGGTGAAGTGCCAGTGGAAGGCCGACTGGGCGCTCCGCTGGACGGCGCTCGGCGTCGACTACGAGATGGCCGGCAAGGACCTCATCGATTCCGTCCGCCTCTCCTCGCAGATCTGCCGCGCGCTCGGCGGCAATCCGCCCGAGGGCTTCAATTACGAGCTCTTCCTCGACGAGAACGGCGAAAAAATCTCAAAGTCGCGCGGCAATGGGCTCACCATCGACGAGTGGCTCGCCTATGCCTCGCCGGAGAGCCTCGCGCTCTACATGTTCCAGAAGCCGCGCTCAGCGAAGCGGCTTTATTTCGACGTCATCCCGCGGGCGGTCGATGAATATTTCTCGCATCTTGCCGCTTATGACACGCAGGCGCCGGAGCAGAAGATCGTCAATCCGGTCTGGCACATCCATTCTGGAAAGCCGCCCGAAGTCGAGATGCCGGTTTCGTTCGCCATGCTCCTCAACCTCGTCTCGGCGTCGAATTCCGAAGATGCCCGTGTTCTCTGGGGCTTCATCTCCCGCTATGCCCCGGGGGCGAGCGCGGAAAGCCATCCGGCACTTAACGAACTCGTCGGCTACGCGATCCGCTACTACAACGATTTCGTCAAACCGACGAAGAGCTTCCGCGCACCGACGGATACCGAGAAGGCCGCTCTGGCCGATCTCGACCAGCGTCTTGCTGCCCTGCCGGATAATGCCAGCGGCGAGGAGATCCAGAACGAGGTTTATGCCGTCGGCAAGGCGCACGATTTCGGCAATCTCCGCGACTGGTTCCAGGCGCTCTACCAGGTGCTTCTCGGTCAGGACCAGGGACCGCGCTTCGGCTCCTTCGTGGCGCTTTACGGCATCGGCGAGACACGGGCGCTGATTGCAAAGGCGCTCGAAGGCAAACTCGCCGCATAAGCGGCTGGCCGGCGCGCGGCCTCTGGTCGTCTCGACCATAGCGGCGTACCGTGCCTCTTCAGAGAAAATGCGGCGGCCCTTCCGATCCCGCTTGACGGGAGGGCCGGCCGCGGCCAATTTGCGACCCGGCCGCGGGCGTAGTTCAGTGGTAGAACGTCAGCTTCCCAAGCTGAATGTCGTCGGTTCGATCCCGATCGCCCGCTCCAATCCTCCTCTCGCTTCCTGAGATCTCCGGACGCCTCACGGCTTGTTGAGGCCCGCGCCTTTGCGGGCCGGGGCGGTGACGCCAGATAGAGGTGATGGACGATCTCAGAACACCCTCCTTGAGCCGGCGCGCGCTTCTCTCCGGCGGCGCGGCACTCGCTCTCGCCTCCGCCCTGCCGGTCACGCCTTCACAGGCGCAGGTGGCTGAGCCCGTTAAGCGAAAAATCCCCTCCAGCGGCGAGATGATCCCGGCTGTTGGCCTTGGCACCTGGATCACCTTCAATGTCGGCAACGATCCGGTGCTTCTCGACCGCAGCGCGCAGGTGATGGAGGCCTTCTTCGACAGCGGCGGACGGGTGATCGATTCCTCGCCGATGTACGGCTCCTCGCAGGACACGCTCGGCTATGGCTTGTCGAAGCTCGGCCGACCGGAGGGACTTCTTGCGGCCGACAAGGTGTGGACATCCTCGGCGGAAGACGGCCCGGAGCAGATCGAACGATCGCGACGCAAATGGAACGTACCGCGCTTTTCGCTCATGCAGGTGCACAATCTGCGCGCCTGGGAGGCGCATCTGCCGATGCTTTTCGACAAGAAAGACCGCGGCGAGATCGACTATGTCGGCATCACCACGTCGGAAGGCCGGCGCCACGATCTCTTCGAGGAGGTGATGGCGAACCAGCCGCTCGACTTCGTGCAGATCAGCTACAACGTGCTCGACCGGGAGGTGGAGGAACGCATCCTGCCCTTGGCGCGCGAGCGCGGCATCGCTGTCATCGTCAACCGGCCGTTCCGCCAGGGTTCTCTGACACGCCGGCTCGAAGGCAGGCCATTGCCGGATTTCGCCGCGGAGATCGGCGCCTCGAGCTGGGCGCAGTTCATCCTGAAATTCATCCTCTCGCATCCGGCCGTCACCGTTGCAATCCCGGCGACGACCGTGCCGGAGCATGCGCGCGAGAACATGGCCGCCGCCTCCGGTCCTCTGCCCGAGCCTGAACTGCGCACAAGGATGTCGGCCCATGTGCGGGACATCCTGTGAGCACATGGTGGAGCTACCGGCCCGCCGATTTCCTGCTCTTTTCCGAAGAGGTTTATTGGCGGCTGTTTGAGCTGCAGAATGCGGCTTTGTGGCCCGCGCAGATCGTGGCGCTCGCCGGCGGCACCCTCATCCTCGTCCTGGCGCTTCGGCAACGCCCATGGTCCGGCCCGATCGCCGGCGTCCTGCTCGCCGCCGCGTGGGTCTCCGTCACCGCCTTGTTCCTCTGGCAACGCTATCAGCCGATCAACTGGGCGGCTCTCTATGCGATCCCGCCGTTCCTGGCCGAGGCGGCGATCCTTCTCTTCGCTTTCGCACGACGAGAGAGCGCTTTCGCAGGGTCACGCGGCCTCAGATCCGCGCTCGGAGCAGGCCTCTTCGTCTATGCGCTCGCGCTGCACCCTCTCCTGCCGCTTGCGACCGGCCGGCCCCTCGGCCAGGGCGAGATCTTTGCACTCGCCCCGGATCCAACCGCAATTGCCACGCTCGGCATTCTCCTTCTGGCGAGACGGCGCCCATTGATCTCCCTCGCCCTGCCGGTGCCGCTCGTGTGGTGTCTCGCGAGCTGGGCCACGCTTCAGACGATCGGCACTTTTGAAGCCTGGATCCCGTTTGCCGCCGCGCTTATCGCCATAATCGGCGCCTTTTTGTCGGAGCGGCGCCGCAAGCGCTGACTTTATCGCAAAGGCCGCTTGCAGACGAAAAAGGCGCGGTCCAGGACGCCGCGCCTTCCTGTTGTCGCTTTCGCTGTGTTCAGCCGGCACTCACTTTCGGCTCGCGATCCCAGACGCGCAGCTTGCCGAGGCTCTTCACGAAAGTCTTGGCCTCGCCGGCGTCGGAAAGAGTGACGCAGCCCGCATCCATGTCGGAGGCAATTCCCGCCTTCTCGAACAGCATCTTCGCCGCCTGCGAATAACCGATGAACTTGCAATGCACGAACGCGTCGGAGACGAAATCCTTCGCCGGCGGCAACTTGGCAAGCGCGGCGACCGCATCCTCGGACGTCAGGATCGCCACCGCGTCGTAAAGGACGGAAGGGCCGCCATCGATCTTCTCATCGGCCTCGATCCAGGTCCCGTCGGAGGCTTCGACGCCGCCCACCATCGGCGCCACGAATTCGATCATCGCACCCTCGGCCTCGACAGCCGCTTTCAGGGCTTTCACGAGATCGATGTCGACGCCGTCGGTAACGAGAACGCCGAGCTTGCGGCCGGCAAAGCTCTCCGGACCGTTCAAAACGATTGAGAGCTTGGGCGAAGCCTTGAGCTCCATCTTCGTCGGCATGGCCGCTTCGATCGGCTCCGGCATCTTCTTGAGACGCAGCCCGTCCGCTACCTTTTTCGCCAGTTCCTCATCGACATTCCTCAGATGAGCGACGATGCGGGCGCGGATTTCAGGCGTCTCCACCTTGGAAAGCTCGAACGTGAAGGCGGAGACGATGTGGCCTTTTTCCACATCGGTCTGCGACAGGTAAAATTGCCGGGCCTGGCTGTAATGGTCCGCAAAGGTTTCGGAGCGCACGCGGCCCTTCTCGCCCTCGACGGCCTCCGGATGTGAGGCAAAGCCCGTCTTCGGGTCCTCGGGCGGCCCGCCTTCCTCTCCGCTCCAGGAATTCGGCTCGTAGTTCGCCCGCCCCACCGGATTGTGGAACGCCATGTGGCCGTCCTGCTGGAAGTGATGGAAGGGGCAGCGCGGGGCGTTCACCGGCAGATGCGTGAAATTGGTGGAGCCGAGGCGCGACAGCTGCGTGTCGAGATAAGAGAAGTTGCGCCCCTGCAGGAGTGGGTCATTGGTGAAGTCGATGCCCGGCACGAGATTGCCGGTATGGAAAGCAACCTGCTCGGTCTCGGCGAAGAAATTGTCGACGCAACGGTTCAAGACCATGCGCCCGACCGGCTTCACCGGCACCTCTTCTTCCGGGATGATCTTCGTCGCATCGAGGACGTCGAAATCGAACTTCTCGGCGAAATCCTCGTCGAAGAGCTGCAGGCCGAGCTCCCATTCGGGGTAATCGCCCATCTTGATCGCATCCCACAGGTCGCGGCGATGGAAGTCCGGGTCGGCGCCGTTCAGCTTCAACGCCTCGTTCCAGACGACCGATTGCATGCCCTGCTTCGGCTTCCAGTGGAACTTGACGAAGGTCGATTTGCCCTCGGCGTTGACGAAACGGAAGGTGTGGACACCGAAACCTTCCATGAAACGGAAGGAGCGCGGGATCGTGCGATCCGACATGATCCACAGGGCCATGTTGATCGACTCCGGCGTCAGAGAAATGAAGTCCCAGAAATTGTCGTGCGCCGTCTGCGCCTGCGGGAAGCCGCGATCCGGCTCCTGCTTGGCGGAATGGATGAGGTCGGGAAACTTGATGGCGTCCTGGATGAAGAAGACCGGGATGTTGTTGCCGACGATGTCCCAGTTGCCTTCCTTCGTGTAGAATTTCACAGCGAAACCGCGCACGTCGCGGGCGAGATCGGCCGAGCCTTTGTTGCCGGCCACCGTGGAGAAGCGGACGAAGACATCCGTCTTCTCGCCCGGGCGCTGAAAGAGATCGGCCGCAGTGATATCTGACAGGCTCTCGTAGGTCTCGAAATAGCCATGCGCTCCGAAGCCTCTGGCATGCACGACGCGCTCCGGGATCCGCTCATGATCGAAATGGAAGATCTTCTCACGGAAGTGCTGATCTTCCAGAAGCGTCGGCCCGCGGCGCCCGGCTTTCAGTGAATTCTGATCGTCGGAGACGGGCGCACCCTGCGCCGTGGTCAGCGACGTTCTCTTGCCATTCGCGACCTGATGCACCTCGCCACCCGTGCCGCGCAGCACCTTCTGGTCGGCGAAGTCGACGGGTTTCATATCCTGCTCAGATCTTGCCATGAGACTGTCTCCTCGACGCGGGGCGCGGGATGGCCGATCGGCCATCCGGGGGCGCAACACGAGGCAGAGGCGAGCCGTTCCCTTCGAACAGCGGAGACTTTATTTAGCTGCGAAAGCGAAGCGGCAGGTCAGGCGGCGAGGTGTTCGCCGCCCGCCATATGTCTCATGTTCAGGTGCTCCCGATCAGGAGCCGACTGTTCAGGCTGCGGCAGCTCGGCCGTCAAGCGTCTCCGCCAGAACCCGCAGCCAATTGCGCACATGCGCGAAGACCAGGAACTCATTGTGGACGCGCTGCTGCGCGCTCAGGCCAAAGGCGTCGCGATGCTCCTGGTCGAGCAAGAGCTCGGTCAGCGTGCGGGCGATGTCGTCGGTGTCGTGGGCGTCCTTCACGAGGCGGCCATCGAGATCCGGCCGGATTTGCTGACGCAGGCCTGCGGCAGGCGATCCGACGATTGCCGCGCGCTTCCACATCGCTTCCGTCACCGTCAGGCCAAAACCCTCCCGAACCGAATTCTGCACGACGATATCGGAGCAGCGCTGCAGCGCGTTGACGATCAACGCGTTGTTCTTGGGCGAGGTCATCGGCAGGGAGATGACCGCGATCGCCTCCTGCAGGTCGGCATCGAGCGAGAGATAGGTGTCCATCACCTCTTGCAGCGCCTCCAGACCTTCCGGATCGTCGGTCACCGATTCCGGATCGGGACCGGCGAGCACCAGGCGCGCCAGTTCGAGCGGTCGGCGCTCCTCCTCGCTCAGCGTGTTCGCCTTCAAGGCTTGTTTCATTTTCACAAAACCCTGCATCAACGGCAGCCAGCCCTTGAGACGGTCCCATCGCGACACCTGCGTCACAATGGGACGGAAGAGAAGGCCGAGGTCTTCAGGCTCGGTCGCCGGAGCCCATTCTCCGTTCCTCTGCAGCCTTTGGGCACGCTCCTCGAAAGGCGGCGTCAGCGTCGGGCCAGTCGCCGTGATCAGACCGCCATTGGCAAGAATGCCGGCAAGCTTGTGCACCGGAAGATCCCGGTTCTTGTTGCTCAAAGGATCGATGGAGGGGTGGATGATGCTGGCCCGCCCGGCGAGGCAGTGCGGGATATATTCCGGCGCGGTGAAAACGGTGTGGTCGTATTTCACCGCCCATTGCTCGAGAAACTCCCAGGCCGCGATGGTTTCCGGCGTCTCCTCGTCGAGGCCGATATGACAGCGCCAGATCGCGGTAAGATCCATGCGCTCGCGCAGAAGCGCGCCGGCTGCAAGCGGCTGCGGATCGTGGATGACGAGAACGTCGTTCGGCTTCACAAATTCGGCGAGACGGGCCGCAACCGAATGGCTCACCTTCTCGTAAAGCGCCTGGGCGCCGTTGCCGAGGTCGGGGTCTCCCGCTCCATGGATGAGATTGTGGATCTGCTTGGTCAGACGGAAAAACTCATCCTCGTCGCTTTCCATGACAAGCCAGTTGGCGTCGACGCCGAGCTCGCGCAGCATGGTGATCAACGGCGGCAAAAGCTCCGCAACGCCGCCCCCATGGGCCGTCGAATTGACCATCCACACACGCCGTCCCTGCAATTTCGGCAGGAGCATTTCAGCTTCGTCGCGGAGGTCGCGCACATCGTTGCTGAGATGCGCGATGCGCTCGTAGTCCCTCAGCGAGGCGTGATGGTTGGAATCGATGAGTTGTGCCATGCTTGTTCTCAAATCCTCATGGGTTCAAAGCCGCAGATGCAAAACCTATGCCGGAGGCTCGATCGGTGAAGATCACACTTTGGCGGGGTGACTAACAAAAGTGCCAGGCGGAGCCTGCGAGCCGAATTTCGTTGACGAACGTCACAGTCGAACGACAGAAACCGTCAAAGAATGCTGGCCGCAGACAAAGCGGCCCTCTGGAGGAACGGAAGCTCAGCTTCCAGGGTGGACGGCTTTTCTAACCATAAGCCGCCTAAGGCTCAACCGGAGGCGAAAAGACCGCTCCACAGAACTTGCGCCTCAAGGCCCGGCTCCTTCGCATCAAGAAGCCGCAGGCGAAGGACGGCTGGAGGTCGCACAGCCTGTCGTTCCGCAAATCGCAGGCCCGGGCCGCCGGGGTCCAAACCATGCCCTTTTGCGCCACAACGCTCTGAACCGTGAAGTGCGGAGCCACCTCGCCGCGCCACTTTGGGCATCGGGCTTCATCCCGCGCGTCTTGGACAACCCGTGGGCCGTCTTCTCCCACAGAAACGGGCGGCGCAGCAGCTGGAAGAACGCCTGCCAGGAGGCAAGCGACATCGCCATCCAATAAAAGGGCAGAAGCGCAATCATCGGCACGAGGTCGGTCCGTCCGATCGATCGCAGGCCGCGGAAGGCCATGGTCGCCGAGGACAGGACGAGCACTGTCACATTGAGGAAATTCGCTGCAAAAAGGCTCCAGGAGAGCAGTCCGTCCGGCTCCGGCATGCCGCGAAAGGCCAACGCCGCAAGAAACCCGACAAGGCAGGCAGGCGCGTAGGCCAGCAGTCCGGCAACCCCCATCCCCAGGATGGCCAGAACCGCCAGGCGGTCCCTCGCAGTCAGACCTGGCGCAGACCCCTGCACCGGCCACATGGCGACGAGGAGAGACTGCATCCAGCCTTTCACCCAACGACGGCGCTGCCCCATCCATTGCGAACGCGAAACCGGCGCTTCCTCGAAGGTGCGCGAGGCGATCGTGATACTGCGATAATGGTAGCGGGCGAGCCTGATTCCGAGGTCGGCATCCTCGGTGACGTTGAAGGGATCCCAGGCGCCGATCCTCTTCAGGACGGCGAGCGGAAAATGATTGGATGTGCCGCCGAGCGGGAGCGGCATGCGCCAATGCGCGAGGGCCGGCAGGAAGACGTCGAAATTGGCCGCATATTCGAGCGCAAACAGCTTCGAGATGACGTTCTCGGTATTGTCGATGGTAAGCCGCGCCTGCACGCAACCGAGCGTCCGATCCTCCGCAAAGGCTGCCGCCGCCTTACGAAGCTGGTCAGGTTCAGGGCGATCCTCCGCATCGTAGACGACCACGAGGCGCCCCGTGGCGAAGGGCAGGCCGTAGACGAGAGCCTTCGGCTTTGTGCGCGGCTCCTGCGGTGGAACGGCGACGATCTGGTAACGCGGATGGCGCGCATGACGCCTCGCGGCGGCAAGCGTTTCTTCGTCATCGGCCTCGATCAACAGGAGGCATTGCAGCTTCGAGGAGGGATAATCGATGCAATCGAGATGGGAAATGAGGTCGGGTACGACCCCGGCCTCGCGGTAGAGCGGCACAAGGATCGTGTAACTCGGCAAATCCGCATCGCTCAAAGGCCGGGCAGGCCTTTCCGTCGTCTGCAGGAAGGCAATGGCCGATTTGAGAAGCATGGAAAGGAAGAAGAAGGCGCTCAGGAGGATCGCAACGATGCGGCCGAAAGGCAGGGGTGAAACGAGGATCAGAGCGATCAAGGTGAGCGGCGCAGCGCCGATTGCGAGCCGCCCTTTGCGCGAGCTGCAGAGAAGCGCCGAGAGTTGCGGCTTTGCGCGCGCCAGCCGGTGCGCGGCGCAATAGGCGAGGCCGGCATCGTTGCGCGCCAAAAGACACGCCTGGATCGTCGCCGGATCGGCGATGGCAAAGCGGCCTTTGACCTCCGGCCGCTGCATCAGAAGGCGCTGCAATTCCTCGACCCGGGCCGGCCCCTCCGGTGCGAGCACGAGCACGCGTGCGGCGCCCTTTTCAACGAGCATTCGCCTGGACCTGGCGATGGTTTCCGCAGCCGGCGGCAGGGCCTCAGGCAGGAGTGTCACCGGATCGCCCTCGGCGATGAAAGGCAGACCGAGATGCTCGGCAAGAAGCCGCCAGTAGAGGGCGCGCGAAAAGCCCGGCAGGGCCATCAATTCCTGACTGGCCGAGGTTCCCCGCTGTCTTGCGAGCTGTGCCGCAAGAGCGAGCATTCTCGGCGTGAGACCGCGCTCGGCGAGGAAAGCGATATCGGCCGGCAGAGCCGCTCTGCTCGCGCGCTGCAAATCGGCAGGAGATGGAAGCAGCGAGGAAGCGCGCGGCGAGCGAGAGACCGCCGGCAACACCCGTCTCGGCGGAACGGACACAGGCTGACGCGACCCGCCACCTGTGCGGCGGATACCCGGATTTTCCCCTTGCAAGCTCGCCCCCCTTCAAGCCCGCCAGAGACACAACTTTAGCACGAGGTTTACGGTAAACAAATTCTTAACGGCGTCCGCCACAGAGACGCAAAGAGCTTGCGCTGTGTGACCGCGTCACGCAAAAAGCGCCGCAGAGAATCGGATTGACCATGTACCGCGCCACCACCCGCAACATCACCGTCTCCGTCGCGCCGGAGTTTCTGGAAAAAGAATCCAATCGCGAGGCGGGGCGGTTCTTCTGGGCCTACACGATCGAAATCACCAATGAAGGCCAGGAGCGGGTGCAGCTTTTGCGGCGGCACTGGCAGATCACCGATGCTCTCGGGCGCACGGAAGAGGTTCATGGGCCGGGCGTCGTGGGCGAGCAGCCCGAAATCCCGCCGGGCGAGACTTTTCGCTATACGAGCGGTTGTCCGCTCAGCACGCCTTCAGGGATCATGGTGGGCAGCTACGACATGGTGAGCGAGACAGGCTCCGGCTTCTCGGTCGAAATCCCGGCTTTCTCGCTCGACTTGCCGGGACAAAAAGCGCTCCTTCATTAAGAACGAGCGCGCTGTCTCAAGACCTCGCGAAAGCCGAGACGCGCCGCCCCGCAGCAAAGCGGAAGAGGCGCGAGATATCCCCGCCAATACCGATCAGCGCCGGCACGAGGAAAAGCACGAGCCCGGTCGCAAAGCCCAGGCCGAACACCATGGTGATCGCCATGGGCAGCAGGAACTGTGCCTGCAGGCTCGTCTCCGTCAAAAGCGGCGCAAGCCCGGCGATGGTCGTCAGCGAGGTGAGAAGCA
Source organism: Afifella sp. JA880 (assembly GCF_025379905.1). Lineage (NCBI taxonomy): Bacteria > Pseudomonadati > Pseudomonadota > Alphaproteobacteria > Hyphomicrobiales > Afifellaceae > Afifella > Afifella sp. JA880. Next base: position 920,317 of record NZ_JAOANH010000003.1, on the reverse strand, counting down.
CCGCGCGAAGGCGGTCCGTGCTCGCTCCGATCGCGGCCTCGGCCAGGTCGTCCCCATCCCGTAAGCGCTCCTCGAGCCGGTCCACGAGGATGATGGAATCGTTGACGAGGATGCCCGCCAGTCCAAGCAGACCGAAGAGCGACAGGATGGTGAGGTCGAAACCCATGAACAAATGGCCGAGCGTTGCGCCGACGAAGCCGAAGGGAATGATGAGCATCACCGCGATCGGTCGCAGATAGGAGGCGAACACCCAGGCGAGCAGGATGTAGATGACGGCGAGAGCGATCACCGCACCGAGCTTCAGGTCGGCGAAGGCGTCCTCACGCTCCTCCGCGCGTCCGGAAAAGCCCGTGTCGAGTCCATAGCGCGCGGCGATGCGGTCGATTGCGCCGGTCTGGCGCAGAGAGGCGAGAACCGCACCCGGATTGGTAACGGCGAGGTCGACATCGGCGGTAACCGCGACGCTCGATTTGCCATCGACACGCTGGATTGAGGCAAAGCCCTGTCGCTCGCTCAAGGTCGCGACTTCCTCAAGAGGCACGTAAAAGCCTGCCGGCGTGCGCAATTGCAGAGCGCGCAAGGCGGCCGTGCCCTCCCCGTCCAACTTGCGCTTGACCCGGATCGTCACCTCTTCGTCGCCATCGGCGAAGCGGCGTGGAACGGCGCCTTCCAGCCCATTGCGCACCTGGCGGCCGACGTCTTCGTTGGTCAGGCCGAGAGCAGCGCCCCGCGGCGTCAGGCGGATGACGAGTTCGGGCTTGCCGTAGGGCAGGTCGTCGGCCACGCCGGAAACGCCCGGAAAGCCTGAGAGAACCTCTGCCGCCTCCTCGGCGGCTTTCTTCAGATCGGCCGCATTGCCGCCGCGGAAGCGGATATCGACGTCGCGCCCCGGCGGCCCGCCGCGCATCTCGTAAACGGCAAAGCGCTTGATGCCGGCAAGGTCCGGCGCTTTTTCCTGCCAGGCGCGCACGATCGTCGGCGTGCGCACATCGCGCTCCTCGGAGGTGACGAGCTGCACCCGGAATTCGGCGAGATTGTCGCCTTCTGAGCGCCCCGCCGAACCGATGGTGGTGAAGGCGGCGACGATCAGCGGCTTGTCCGGAGAGAGTTCGTCGCTTGCCTGCCAGAGAGCGGATTCGAGCTTTCTGACCGTCTCCTCGACCTCTTCGCGCGGCGTGCCCGGATTGAATTCCACGCGGCCGCGGATCGTCTCCGCCTCCGGGGACGGAAAGAACACGAAGGCGACACGCCCTCCCTGCAGAAGGCCGATCGTGAAGATGAAGCTTGCAACCGCGAGCGCCACCGTCAGGTAGCGCCAATGATAAGTGAAGCGGACGAGCCGCAAGAACGGTCCGCTGCGCACCCATTCGAAGCCGTTGTCGAGGCCACGGCGCAGCGCTGTGCGGCGGCGTGTGCTGCGTTCGCGGCGATGCGAGAACATCGCAACCAGAGCCTCGATGAGCGCGCCGGCGGCCATGGCGAAGGCGACGGTGAGAAGAAGCTGCAAGGAGGACGGGCGCTCGGAAAACCAGTCACCGAGGGCGGAAAGCCAGGACAGTCCCAGAAGCTCGCCCGCGCCCGGCCGCAGCGCCAGGATGACGGTCGCCGCGACCGACAGCGAGGCAAACACCCAGCGCCACATCGACCAGCCGTAATGACGCACCCGCGTCAGCGAATGGGCGAGATGGCCGGGCAGAACCAGAAAGCACTCGATAAGGCTTGCGAGGATCACCGCGATGACGACGAGCGGCAAGGTCTGAATGAACTGGCCGATGCCGCCGCGCACGAGGAAGAGTGGCGCAAAGGCTGCGACCGTCGTCAGGCTCGCCGCGAAGACCGGCGTCATCATATGGCCAGCCCCGCGGATGGCCGCCGTCAGCCCGTCATCGCCCCTCGACGAACGTGTGGCAGTGTGCTCCCCCACGACGATCGCATCATCGACGATGACGCCCAGCATCATGATCAGCCCAAAGAGCGACATCATGTTGAGCGTCTGCCCGGTCACGTACATCACGCCGAGCGTCGTCATCATGGCGATGGGGATGCCGGCAGCGACCCAGAAGGCGATGCTGCCGTTCAAAAAGACGAACAGGATGATGATGACGAGGATAAGGCCCTGGAGGCCGTTGCGGACCAGAAGCATGATCCTGTCGGCCACCTGATCGGCATTCACGTCGTATTTCAGGATCTCGACATCTGGCGGCAATGTCGGCCGCACACGCTCCAGATAATCGTTCATCAGCCGCGCGCTGGCGAGCGTGTCGGCGCTGGCGGAGCGTTCGACGTAGAGCTCGATCGCTCGCTGTCCGCGCGCCAAACCTTCTTTGTCGTCCGGGTCGAAGCGCTCGTTGACGTCGGCGAAATCGCCGACGCGGATCCTCTCGCCCGAAGCGAAGCCCTTGACCTCGATCTCCTTGATCGCAGCCGGGTCTTTGGCATCGGAGAGCGCACGCACCTGACGCGACATGGAGGCGTCGAGTTCGCCCGACGGCAGGTCGCGACTGTTGCCGGCGATCGCCGTCGAGACGTCGCCGATGGTCAGGCCGAGCCGACGCAATTCCGCTTCTTCGGCGGTCACCACCAATTCGCGATCGCGAAAACCCGTATAGGTGACGGAATCGATACCGGCATCGATCAGCCCGTCATGGATTCGCTTGGCGATCGCGCGCAGCGCCGTCTCCGAATAAGGGCCGGTGACCGCCAATCTCGCGACGGCTTCGCGCCATTGTCTGAAGGAGACTTCCGGCTCTTCCGCATCCTCGGGCAGGTTGGTGATCGCTGCCACCGCCGCCTCGACATCCGACAAGGCCTTCTGCATGTCGGCGCCGTCTTCGAATTCGAGCGAGATCGTGGCGCTCCCCTCGCGGGCATAGGAACGCATCTCGTCGACGCCGTCGAGGAAGCGCACATCCGGCTCGATCACCTCCAGAATATTGGATTCCACGTCCTCCGCGCTCGCCCCCGGCCAGGAGACGGAAATGGAGATCGTGTCGGTTTCGAGCGAGGGAAAGAACTGCGTGTTGATCTTGAGAAGGGCGAAGATCCCAAACAGGATCATCAGCACCATCAAGAGGTTCGCGGCATTGGCGTGACGCGCAAAAAGCTCCACGATCGGGATGGCATCACGCCGCGGGCTCGACGAGGAAACGGGCGGCACCGCACTCACGAGCCGTGCCCCATCGACACCGCTGGAGAGATGCGCTTGTTCTCGCCGGGCTTCGCCACCTTGATGCCTTCGCGGGCATCGGCGATCTGCGTCGTCATCACCGTCTCGCCCTCCGACAGGCCGGAGGTGACGATGACGTCGGCCCCATCATAGGCGGCAACATCGACGGGGCGACGTTGAAGACGCCCATCCTCGACGACGAAGACGGCATTGCCGCCGTAAAGCGCGGTCTCCGGCAGCCGCACGGCGTTCTGCCACGTTCTGTCGGGCACGGAGACTTCGACGAAGGCGCCTGGGCGGAGATCGACTTCCGGCCCGTCTTTGACGTTGGCGAAAAGCTCCACGCCGCCACGGTCGGCCACGACCTCCGCACCGATGCGATCGATCGTGCCCTTATAGACGAGAGGCTTGCCGCCGACCGTCCAGGTGATGTCGACCTCGCGTCCGATGACACCTTCGGAATCCGAGAGAAGACGGCCGAACTGGCGATCGCTCACCACGAAACGGGCTTCCACGGAGCCTTCGCGGTAGAGCTCCACGAGAAGATCGCTGGCACTCACCTTGCGGCCAAGGCCGGCCGCTTCGCTCATGACCACGCCATCGAAGGGAGCTTTCAGGACCGTATCGGCGAGATTTCGCTCCGCCTCCTCGACGCGCCAGCGCAGCCGATCGTTCACCGCGCGCTGCTGCTCCAGCCGCGCACGGGCAACCTCAAGATTGCTCTGCCGTTCTTCGAGGGCCTGAGCACGCTGGCTCAAGATCAGCTGCCGCTCATCGAGGGATTGCTGTGTTCCGGTCCCGCGCGCACGCAATTGCTGGGCTCGTTCGAGATCCGTGCGGGCGAGATCCAACTGCTCTTTGGCGCGCGACACCGCAACCTCTTCGGCGCGCACGCTCGCCTGCCGTTCGGTGAGCGTCGCTTCCGCCTCACGAAAATTGGCCCGCGCTTCGGTAAGTGCGCCCCGATAGGGGAAATCATCGAGCGTGACGAGCGTGTCGCCCGCCTTCACGCGTCGCCCCACTTCCACATCGTCGGAGACGGATACGATCTCGCCGGCGACGAGAGCACGCAGCTCGACCGTCTTGCCCGCGATGGTCGTGCCAAAGACAGAAAAATCCGGCTGATGACTGCCGAACGCGACCGTCTGCGTTTCGACCGTGTAGACCTGCTCGCTCGGCGGGCGCTTCGGCCCTTCGGGCGCCGTGGCTGCCATGTAGCGCATGCCAGCGACCGCGGCAGCAAGCACCACGAAAACGAGCACGGTCTGAACGAGCCCACGCCAGAGAGGATGCGCGGTGTTGTGCCGCGTCTTTGAAGATTGCGAGCTCTTCTCCTCAGCCGGCCGGGCGGCGGGCTGCAGTTCGCCTTCTCCTGCGCCTTGTTTCGGCGCAGGAGGATCGACCAGCAGGAGCGGCGTCTTGGCCTTGTCGGTCAGAGCAACATCCTTTGCGATTCAACGGCATCAGATAGCCCGAAACCTTAGAGGTTCCAGGTGAACACCAGCTGAATGGTAAGGCATGCGGCGACTTGGCCGACAACTTAACGATCGGTCAGGCTTTGCCGGAATTCAGCTCTTCGGGCGTGAATCGATACTCTTTGCCGCAGAACTCGCAGCGGACCTCTACTGCGCCTTCGACTGCCGCCTCTTCCAGCTCATCGGCGGGAAGCTGCTCCAACACCTGCTCGATGCGTTCGCGCGAACAGGTGCAATGATCGCGCAGAACAGTCGGCTCGAAGACGCGCACGCCACGTTCATGGAAGAGGCGCACGAGAAGACGTTCGGCCGGAACGGCCGGGTCGATAAGTTCGAGATCCTCCACCGTATCGACGAGCGCCACGGCTTCCAGCCAGGCGTCGTCCTCGAGCGGCAGATCGGCCATATCGGCATCGTCCGGCGTATCGCCCGGATGGAGATCGCGGACTTTGATGCGCTCGCTCGATTCCGGCAAGAACTGCGCGATCAACCCGCCTGCGCGCCAGGCCTGCTGGGCCTCGCCGGCGCTGCCGCGATCGACGATTTCGGCGACGGCCAGGCGCACGCGCGTCGGGATCTGCTCCGACTGACGGAAATAGGAATGCGCCGCGTCTTCCAGGCCCTCGTTCTCCAACGGGACATAACCCTGGTAGCGACGCCCGGTCTTGCCCTGCTCGATCGTCATGGCGAGCGTGCCGCGGCCGAGGAGATCACCGCTCGCAGCGCGGCCGGAAACCGTCACCGCCTCCACGCGCTCGCGGTTGCACGTGGCCGTGGCGCGGATCTCGCCCGGGGTGCGGATATCGACGACGAGCATCGAGACCGGACCATCCGTTTCCGTTTGCAGGATGAAACGGCCCGTATCCTTCAAAGAGGTGGCAAGCAGCGAGGCGAGCGCCACGGCCTCGCCGAGAAGAACCTTGACGGGTCTCGGCAGATCGTGGCGCGCGAGAATGGCATCGATCGCCGGTCCGAGCGTGACGACGCGGCCACGCACGTCCAGCGGATCGACTTGAAAGGGCAGAGCGCGGTCGTCCGCGCGGGATTCAGTCTGTGTGACAGTCGTCTTGTTCACGAAGGCTCCGAAAGACACCAGGAAAGGATCGCCTTTTGCGCATGCAAGCGGTTTTCCGCTTCATCGAAGACGACCGATTGGGGGCCGTCGATCACGCTGGCAGTCACCTCCTCGCCGCGATGTGCGGGCAGGCAATGCATAAATATGGCGTCTTTCTTCGCATATTCCATCATGCGGTCGTTCACCTGGTATGGCTTCAAGAGATTGTGACGCCGCCCCCCTTCGTCGTCGCCCATCGAAACCCAGGTGTCGGTGATCAGGCAGTCGGCCTCGGCTGCGGCCTCTTCCGGCGCATCGAGAAAACGCACCTTCGCGCCATGCTCCTGCGCCCAGTCGCGGATCGCCTGGTCGGGGCCGAGCTCGGCCGGACTTGCGACATCGAGGCTAAAGCCGAAGCGCTCGGCCGCATGGACCCACGAATTCATGACGTTGTTGGCATCGCCCAGCCAGGCGAATTTGCGGCCTTCGAGGGCGCCCCTGTGCTCTTCGAAGGTCATCAGGTCGGCCATCAGCTGGCACGGATGCGAGCGGCGGGTCAGCCCATTGATAACGGGAACCGTGGCATGCTCGGCAAGGGCTGCGACCATGTCATGGTCGAGTGTGCGGATCATGATCGCATCGACATAACGCGACAGCACCTTGGCGGTATCGCTCACGCTCTCGCCGCGGCCAAGCTGCATCTCCTTGCCGGACAGGAGCATGGCGTCGCCGCCGAGCTGGCGCATGGCGACGTCGAAGGAAATGCGGGTGCGCGTCGAGGGCTGCTCGAAGATCATCGCAAGGATGCGGCCTTCGAGCGGCCGCTCGGCCACGGGACCGGAGCGGCGGGCAGCCTTCAGCTGCTTGCCGTCGTCAAGGATCAGCCGCAGCGTGTCGGACGGAATGTCGGCAAGGTCGAGGAAGTGACGCAGGCTCATGTTTTATTCTCCCTACGCGGCAGCGGACTTGTCGGCGGCGCGCAGCGCAGCTTCGATACGGTTCACGCCTTCATCCATCTCCGCCTCCGAGATGATCAGCGCCGGCAGGACACGCACCACATTGTGGCCCGCACCCACGGTGAGGACGCCATGTTTGCGCAGGCGGGCAACCATTTCCGCAGGTGCGCCCGCACAGACGAGACCCAGCATCAGCCCCTCGCCGCGCACATCTTTCAGCTGATCGGGATAGGCATCAACGAGGCGCGCAAGCTTCTGTTTTAGGAGGAGCCCCTTGCGGGAAACCTCCGTCAGGAAGCCATCTTGGAAAACGAGATCGAGAACCGCATTGCCGACGGCCATGGCGAGAGGGTTGCCGCCATAGGTGGAGCCATGCGAGCCGACGGCCATCGCTTCCGACGCCTCGCGTGTCGCCAGGCAGGCGCCGAGCGGGAAGCCGCCGCCGATCGCCTTGGCGATTGCCATCACGTCCGGCGTCACGCCGGCCCATTCATGCGCAAAGAGGCGGCCCGTCCGGCCCATGCCGCACTGGATCTCGTCCAGCACCATCAACAGGCCGTGCTCGTCGCAAAGCTCACGGATGAAGCGCAGAAATTCGTGCGGTACCGGGCGGATGCCACCCTCGCCCTGGATCGGCTCGATGAGAATGCCGGCTGTTTCCGGGCCGATCGCCGCTTTCAGTGCGTCACGGTCGGCAAAGGCGACCTGGTCGAAACCTTCGACGTTGGGCGCGAAACCTTCCAGATATTTCGCCTGACCGCCAGCGGCGATCGTGGCGAGCGTGCGGCCATGGAAGGCGCCCTCGAAGGTGATGATGCGGTTCTTCTGCGGCTGGCCCTTGGCGTGGTGGTAGCGCCTCACCGTCTTGATGGCACATTCCATCGCCTCGCCGCCGGAATTCGTAAAGAAGACGCGATCGGCAAAACTCGCCTCGCAGAGACGACGACCGAGTTCCACCTGCCCCGGAATCTCGAAAATGTTGGAGACGTGCCAGAGCTTTTCCGCCTGCCGCTTCAGAGCCTCGACCAGATAGGGATGCGCATGACCGAATGCGTTGACGGCGATGCCGCCCATCAGGTCGAGATATCGCTCTCCCGACGTCGTCTCCAGCCAGACACCCTCGCCGCGCTCGAAGGCGAGCTCAGCGCGGGCATAGGTCGCATACAAAGGAGAAGACAGAGGAGAGGCGGCCGACATGGGCGTGGTCCGATCCGATATGTGAGATTTTGTTGTTGAAATGCGAAAAGCCGCCCTACGGCGGCTGCGCTTCGTTTATCATGAGGCCGGCGAACCGCGCAATGCGCGGCTTTTGAGCATGCCTGTGTGGCATTGCGGACTCACTTTTGCCGTATCCAGGGGAAAAACATCAAATCGCCGGCGGGACTCTTGTCGAAGAGTCGACCGATCGGGTAGTTTCTAAATCGTTAAACACGACATCTCGTGTGGCGGACCGGATCCCCTACCAGTTATTGCGTTGGCGCAGGTTTTTTGCCCCTGCGACGCAGACGGATTCCGCCAATGACACAAACGCGGCAGCAAGGAGCCAAGACGCCCATGTCCTGGACCGATGAACGAGTCGATCTTCTCAAAAAGCTCTGGCAGGAAGGCCTCAGCGCCAGTCAGATTGCCGGAGAGCTCGGCGGCGTCACGCGCAATGCCGTCATCGGCAAGATTCACAGGCTCGGGCTTTCCGGACGCGGCCAGCCGACATCCACGATCAAGCGGGCGCGTCGACCGCGCAATTCCGCTCCCGTCCGGCAACAGCACCGGACCGTGACCGTCGGCGCCACGGCCCTTCAGGCCGAGGTAGAGGTAGAAATGGAAGTCGAGCAGGAAACGGAACTGCAGCCCGTGCACGCTCTCGTCATGCCGATCTCACGGCGCCTGACGATCGAGAAATTGACCGAGCGCACCTGCAAATGGCCGATCGGCGACCCGGGCGACGAGGATTTCCATTTCTGCGGGTGCGATTCCCTGGAGAGCTCGCCCTATTGCGAATACCATGCGGGCGTTGCCTATCAGACATCCGATCCGCGGCGGCGCATGAAGCGGGCCGCGAACGGCTGAGTTCAGCTTTCTCCCGAAGACTGGCGTAACAGACTGCGGAGCTTCGGCTCCGCTTTCTTTTTATGCGAATGTTTCAGGAAGATCGCGGGATCAGCGCAGCCGGCCCGTCTGCGATCAAACAGCCGTCGCTGGCGTCTGCGCCTCATCCGCCACGGCGCGATCCGCCGGCGCATCAGCAGCCGGCAGGCGCACGGTGAAGGTCGCACCAGCGCCCTGCTCGCTGTCGATATCGAGGCGGCCACGATGGCGCGTCAGGATATGCTTGACGATGGCCAGGCCGAGGCCTGTTCCCTGCTTCTCGCGGCTTGAGGCGACATCGACCCGGTAGAACCTCTCCGTGAGACGCGGCAGATGCTCCGGCGCAATCCCCGGCCCCCAGTCGCGCACGCTTGCCAGCACGACCGCTCCACCGTCCAGGTTCTGCCGCGCCAATCTCACGTCGAGACGTTTGCCGGCGCCTCCATATTTGAGGCCGTTCTCGGCCAGGTTCTCCAACACCTGATGGAGCTCGTCGGCATCACCCAGGACGAAGACAGGCTCGTCCGGAACATCGAGCGTCACCTCCACCTCCAGATGCTCGGCAAGCGGACGCAGACCGTCGACGACGCGGCGTGCGATCTGTGCAAGATCGATGTGCTCGCGCGGTTGTTGATGCACCCGCATCTCAAGCCGCGACAGGGAGAGAAGATCATCGAGAAGCCGGCGCATGCGCTCCGCCTGTTCGCGCATGATGGCCAGAAAGCGGTCCTGAGCTTGGGGATCGCTGCGGGCAGGCCCCTGGAGCGTGTCGATGAAGCCCGAGAGGGACGCAAGCGGCGTGCGCAGCTCGTGGCTCGCATTGGCGACGAAATCGGCGCGCATTCTGGCCGTCGCCAGGCGCTCGGTGACATCCTCAAAAAGCAGGAGAATGAAAGGCGCCGCGGCAGCGGCATGCAGCACCGGCTGAACAGTTACCACATAGACGGTCTCCGCCCCGCTGCGCTCGCGATACTCGAACCTGCTCGTCACCATACCCTGGGCTGCGGCCAGCGCATCTCGAAGACGCGGCGTGCGAATGCTCATGGAAAGCGGGTCGCCGGGACGAGCCTGCGGGAACGCAGCGGTTGCTGCCTCGTTGGAGAAGCGCGTGATACCGCGCTGATCGAGCAGGAAAGCGGGATGCGGCAGCGATGAGACGACGGCCTTCATCCCCGTGTCGGGCCACAGGATGCGGCTGTGGGCGGCCGCAGACGAAAACCGCTCAGAGCGCATGCGAGCAGGGGCTGCGGCCGTGACGACGAGGACGAAAACAAATCCCAGAACGGACCACAGGACCGGCACGGAGAAATTGACGGTCACGAAGGCCAGCACAAGCGCCGTCGCCAGAAGCGGCAAACGCGCCGCGGCGAGGCGCGCAAGCGGGCGGGCAGGATTCACCGACAGGTTGTTTTCCGTGTTCGTCTCCTCAATCACTTTTGCCGCTCTCGTAAAGCCATTCAGCGTTCTGTAGACTCGCTGCGTGACAAGTCTGAGTCAGAGAATCAACCTGCACATGAACAATCAGGACTTTTCCACCTTCGACCTCGATGCCCCCGAACTGCCGGCCTGGGTGCATGAGAACGCGCTGACCTCTGGTAACTTTCCTTATTCCAAGAAGCTCAAGCGCACAAAGTACGAAAACGAACTGCGCGATCTGCAGCGCGAGCTCGTGCAGGTTCTTGCCTGGGCCCAAAACGAGAACCAGCGCATCGTGCTGTTGTTCGAAGGGCGCGACGCGGCCGGCAAAGGCGGCTCGATCAAGGTCGTGCGGGAAAATCTCAACCCCCGTCACGCCCGCATCGTGGCGCTCGCCAGGCCGACGGAGCGCGAGCACGGGCAATGGTATTTCCAGCGCTATGTGGAAGAGCTTCCGAGCAATGGCGAAATGGTACTCTTCGACCGCTCCTGGTACAATCGTGGCGTCGTCGAACCCGTGATGGGCTTTTGCAGCGAGACCGAGGCCGCCGTGTTCCTGCGGGAGGCGCCGGATTTCGAGCGCATGCTGGTGCGCGACGGCGTGCACCTCTTCAAGTTCTGGCTCAATATCGGTCGCGAGATGCAGCTGAAGCGGTTCCACGACCGCCGGCACGACCCGCTGAAATCCTGGAAGATCTCGCCGGTCGACAAGGAAGCGATCAAACGCTGGCCGGCCTTCTCTGCCGCCCGCGACCGGATGCTTGCCGCGACGCATTCGCAGGAAGCCCCATGGTACGTGGTGCGCGCCAACGACAAGAGGCGTGCGCGACTCAATCTCATCCGCACCGTTCTTCTCTCGCTGCCCTATGACGGGAAAAATCGCGAGCGCATCGGTGAGCTGGACGAGGCGATCGTCTCACAGGGACCGGAATTTCTGAGCGAGGTCGAAGCGTCGCCAACGGGCTGAGCCGAAAAACGGCGGGCTGAGCCGGAAAGCAACGGGCTCAGGCGGCGTTCAAGGTCGCATCCATAGAGGGCCCGCCACGGCGCCTTGAAAGCGCCTCGTGGTAGAGGGCCTCATTCTCCTCTGCCATGCCGGAGAGGGAAAAGCGCTCGCGCACGAAGGCCCGCCTTGCGGCCGCCTCCTCGACAAGACGCTGAGGGTTTTCAAGCGCGGCTGTGAGCGCGGAGGCGAGCGCTCTCTCGTTACCGGGCTCGATCAGACGATCCTCCTCGCCTGAGAAAATTTCCGGAATACCGCCGACGCGCGTGGCGATCATCGGCGTGCCGGCGGCGGCGGCCTCCAACACCACGTAGGGCAGCGATTCCGCCAAAGACGGCACGACGATCATGCGCGCCTGCGCCAAAGCCTGGCGGGCAGGCATCGGGGCATGGAAGCGCACATCGAGATCCTTTTCCGCAGCAAAGGCCCGATAGCTTTCGATGTGCTCGCTGTTGCCTCCACCAACCACGCAAAGGCTCAGTCTGGCACCTTCTGCCTTGAGGATCTCAAGCGCCCGCAACAGCACGCCGACGCCCTTTAACGGGCGCAATTCTCCGAGGAACAGAAAGTCCGCAGGATTGTCGGCCTTCGCGACCGGCTCGAATTCTCCCGGCCGCAGCCCATTGTAGATGACATGCGCGGGGCAACGCGGCTCCCCCACTTTCTCGCGGTAGGTTTCCGCCTCGAAAGCGGAAACGTGGATAAGGGAGTCCGTTAGCCGCTCCAAAGACCGCTCCACGCCGAAATAGAGACGACCCCCCAGCGTGTGGCGGTCGTAGTTCAGGCTGCCGCCATGGAGCGTATAGAATGTCGCGACCACACGGCCGGAACGGCGCTCGCTCGCCGCGGTCAGGCGGCTAAAAACCCCACCCTTGGCGCCGTGACCATGGATGACGTCCGGGGCAATCGAATCCGCGTGGGCGCGCACGCGCAGAAATGCGCCAAGATCGACCGGCCGGATCGGGCGGCACATCGGCGTGCGCTTCAGACCGAGGGCAAGTCGGGTCTCCAGAACGGCCAGAAGGCCTGCTTCGAACGCCCCTCCCGTGGTGGAATCGCAGATCATGCCAACGTGGTGGCCGCGGTCGGCCTGCATTTCGATCAGGTCGCAGACATGGCGAAAAACGCCGCCGACCGGCGCACGCAGCACATGCAAAATCTTCAGGGGTTCGCCCGCACTCTGCATTTCTTCCTCCCGGCCCAAGCAAGCATTATCGGGGACCAGGGATAAGAGGTCGTTAATATCTGAGGCAGAGGGCTTGCTTCGGTCCAGCAGGCATCTCTACCTGTGCTGATGGAACGATTCGCGTACGTATCACCTCGACCACGAGGTTTTCGCATGATTCACCGCAGCCTGGCCTGCGGCGCCGTCAAGGCCGTGCTGGGGCTCGGAGCCAATCTCGGCGATCCGGCGGACACTTTTCGCAAGGCCGCGAAGGCCATCGCCAATGTGGACGGGGTCACCGTGACCGCCGCCGCTCCGCTTTATGTGAGCCGGCCATGGGGAAAGACCGACCAGCCCGATTTCACCAATTCGGCGCTTCTGATCGAAACGCAGCTGAGCCCACGGCGCCTGCTCGCGGCTCTTCTCGAGGTTGAGAAGGAGCTTGGCCGCATTCGTGCCGAACCTTGGGGGCCCCGCGTCATCGATATCGACATTCTGGTCTACGGCGAAGAGCTCCTCGCCGAGCCAGAGCTGTCGATCCCGCATCCGCACCTGACGGAACGAAGCTTCGCCCTCAAGCCGCTTGTCGATCTTTGGCCGACGGCGAAGATCGGCGAGCGTCCGGCAAGCGAGATTCTCGCGCGGCTCGATCTGTCGGACCTCACGCCGGCAGGCGCCGGCAACTGGCATCGCGAGCCCCTGCGGCGGAATTGATGCGGCACGACTGATGCGGCGCACCTGACCGGCCCCCGCGCCTGTCGCGCTTCAGCTGCGCGAAACAAAGGCTGCACGAAAAAAGGGCCGCACGAAAAAGGCCTCCCCCTCGGATGAGGGAGAGGCCGATCAAACTCAGCTGCGCCTCGGAGATTAGAGCCCGAGACCGCCGATGCAGACGTATTTGATCTCCAAATAATCGTCGATGCCGTATTTGGAGCCTTCACGGCCGAGGCCGGATTCCTTGACGCCACCGAAGGGAGCGACCTCCGTCGTGATGACGCCCTCGTTGACGCCGACGAGGCCATAATCGAGCCCTTCTGAGACGCGGAACGCACGGCCGAGATCCTGCGTGTAGAAATAGCAGGCGAGACCGTATTCCGTGTCATTGGCAAGCGCGACCGCCTCTTCCTCCGTCTCGAATTTGAAGAGCGGCGAAACCGGACCGAAGATCTCTTCCTTCGAGAAGCGCATGTCGGGCTTCGCATCGGCGATCACGGTCGGCTCGAAGAACGTCCCGCCGAGTTCGTGGCGCTTGCCGCCGGCAATGACCTTGCCGCCCTTGTCGACGGCATCGCCGATCAGCTCTTCGACCTTGGCGACCGCATTGTCGTCAATGAGCGGGCCCTGCTGCGTCCCCTCTTCGAGGCCGGAGCCGACTTTCAGGCCCTTGGCGGCTTCGGCGAACTTTTCGGCGAAACGGTCGTAAATTCCGGCCTGGACGTAGAAGCGGTTCGTGCAGACGCAGGTCTGGCCGGAATTCCTGAATTTCGCGGCAATGCCACCAGCGACCGCGCGGTCGATATCGGCATCATCGAAAACCAGGAACGGCGCGTTGCCGCCGAGCTCCATCGAAACCTTTTTCACGGTGTCGGCCGACTGGCGGATCAGAACCTTGCCGACATCGGTGGAGCCGGTGAAGGTGACTTTTCGAACCTTCGGGCTTTCCATGAGCGCCGCACCGATATCCTTGGCGGAGCCGGTGACGACGTTGACCACGCCTTTCGGAATGCCGACCTCTTCGCAGAGCGCACCCCAGGCAAGGCCCGAATAAGGCGTCTGCGTCGCCGGCTTGACGACGGCGGTGCAGCCTGCCGCGATCGCCGGACCGATCTTGCGCGACAGCATCGAGGACGGGAAGTTCCAAGGTGTGATGGCGCCGATGACGCCGACGGGCTGCTTCGTCACCATGATGCGGCGGTCTTTCCACGGAGACGGAATGAGATCCCCGTAGACGCGGCGCGCCTCTTCGGCGAACCACAGGACATAGGCCGCACTCATGCCGACCTCGCCTCGCGATTCCGTCAAAGGTTTGCCCTGCTCCAGAGTGAGGAGCTCGGCAAGCGCATCCTGACTGTCCATGATGGCGTCGTGCAGGGCGCGCAACAGCTTGGCGCGCTCGTCGGCGCTCGTCTTCTTGAAGCTCTCAAAGGCCTCAGCAGCGGCCTCGATGGCGCGCTCGGTCTCGGCCTTGCCGCATTTCGGGATGGTTCCGATCGTCTCGCCGGTCGCCGGATTGGTGACGTCGATCGTCTCGCCGGAATCGGCTCCAACCCATTCGCCGCCGATCAGATTAGCTTCACGTTTCCAGTAATGCGTCTTCTGCAGCATGCCTCACTCCCATTCCTGTCATTCGATGCCGGCGATCGTCCGAACCGCGGCGATCACCGCGTCATCCATTTCAATTCCCTTCTTTTCCGCCTCCGCCCGGAGCGCCTGGCGCCGCGCACCCGGCACACGGGCGGGAGGATCGGCCTCGATCATCGCTGCCAGGTCGCCGAAGCGGCCGATGGCGTCGGCGCCGAAGGCCGTGGGATCCATGGCGATGATGAGCTGACCGGTGTTCGGAGGGCCACCCTCGGCGTCGAAGAAGGAACTCGCCTCGCTCGCATAACTGGCGCCGTTGAGACCGGCGGCAAGCATTTCCACCATAAGAGCAAGCGCCGTCCCCTTGGCCCCGCCGAGCGGCGCCATCGTGCCGGCAAGCGCCTCGACCGGATCGGTGGTCGGCCTGCCCGCTTCGTCGAAGGCCCAGCCCTCCGGGATTTCCTCGCCCCTTTGCTTGGCCGCCATCACCTTGCCGCGGGCCACCTGCGACAGCGACAAGTCGACGACCACCGGAGCGGCATCCTTGCGGGGGGCCGCAAAAGCGATCGGATTGGTGCCGTAAAGACGGCTGCGCCCGCCCCAGGGGGCCATGGCGCCCGGCGCGTTGGCGAACATGAGAGCCACGAGCCCCGCTTCGGCGAAGGCTTCGACCGTCACGCCCATGGCGCCGCAATGGCTGGAGCGCTTGATCCCTGCCATCGCCACCCCCTGGAGGCGCGCAATGGGCGGCAGTTCGGCGAGAGCCAGATCGAGTGCTGGATAGGCGAAGCCGTGCGCCGCATCGACGGAGAGCGTGGCCGGTCGGACGACTTCGGCCGTCGGCACCGCAAAGCCGTCGATCTTGCTGGCGCGCGCTTGCGCGGAATAGGCCTCGACGCGGCGAAGGCCGTGGCTCGTCTGGCCGCAGGCTTCGGCGGCGACGAGCGCGCGGGCGACGGAGGCGGCGTTTTCCGGGCTGACCCGCGAGGCGGTCAAGGCGGCCTCCACGAGATGCCGCAATTCTCCAAGTCGCATATGGGTCACTTGCGGCCCTCGAGGTGATTGATGACCGCATCGGCGATGACCCGCCCGACGCGCAGGTTCGATTCTGCGGTGAGGCCCGCGATATGCGGCGTCAAAACCACATTCGGCAGATCCGCAAAGAGGGCCCCCGCTTCGGCCGTCAACGGCTCGACCTCAAAGACGTCGAGCGCGGCACCGCCCAGCCGACCCTCCTGCAGGGCCGCGACAAGCGCCGTCTCATCGACGATGCCGCCACGTGCGGCGTTGATCAGGATCGCGCCGGGCTTCATGCGGGCGAGCGCAGCCGCATCGATCAGATAGCGCGTCTCGTCCGTCAGCGGGACATGCAGGCTGACGACCTCGGCTTCGGCAAGAAGCGTCGGCAGGTCGGTGCGCGGCGCCTCGTTCCACGCCGCGTCGGAGGCTGGGATATGCGGGTCGGTGGCGATGACGTCGAGGCCGAGCGCCTCGGCACGACGCGCCGTTTCACGGCCACTCGCGCCGAAACCAACCAGACCGATCACCTTGCCGCTCGCTTCGCGACCGTGCATCAGCTCTCCACGCGGCCATTGCCCGGCGGCGACGGCAGGCGTGGAGAGATAGGCGCCGCGCAGAAGCAGAAGCGCAGTCGAGATCACATATTCGGCAACGGACAGAGCGTTCGCGGCAGCGGCCGGATAAACGGCGATGCCGCGCCGGGCGCAGCATTGCGTATCGATGTTGTCGACGCCGACGCCGAGCCTGCCGACGCATTCGAGCGCATCGGCCCCCTCGATCAGATCCGCCCGCACCTCGGTGCGGTTTCGGACGATCAATGCTCGCGCTTCTGTGAGCGCCGCCTTCAGTGCATCGGGCTTTTCGGCAAGATCGGGGGCGTAAAGAGTGGAGAAGCGAGCGGACAGGCGCGCAACGGCTGCCTCATCCATAAACTCGGAAATGACGATGTCGGACATTTTTCCTGAAACGACCGGGCCTTCGGGAGGAAACGGCAAGCCCATGGCAGAGGCGAGCGGCGGTGATAGTCACCACCGCCGCAGGGATAGATGACGAAGCGGCACCTTGTCCACGAATCTTGTCGAGAGGGCCGCTTCGCCGGGCATGCGCAGGCCTCGCGGCGCACCGAGAAAGGGGAGGCGCAAGGCGGCGTTCGCGGGGCTTCTCGGTTTGCCAAGCCGTTCAGATTGCAAAAGGACATGCCCGCGTGAGCGTCAAACCTTGCGGCGGTCGATTTCCTCTTTGACCTTGATCAAGGACGCCTTCGACGAAAGCACTAGAAATACCCAAATGGTTCCTGATCTCGTCCGCAAATACGCGGCGCCTGTGCCGCGTTACACCAGTTATCCGACGGCGCCCCACTTCAACGAAGAAGTGGACGGCAAGGTCGCGAAAGCCTGGCTGAAAGAGCTCAAGCCCAATACCAGGGCCTCGCTCTACTTCCACATCCCGTTCTGCGATACGCTGTGCTGGTTCTGCGGCTGCACCACCAGGCACGTGCTGCGCTACGATCCGGTGCTGCCGTATCTCAAGACGCTGAAGGACGAGCTGAAGCTCGTGGCCGAGCTTGCGCCGGACATCAACGTCGAGGGCGTGCATTGGGGCGGCGGCTCGCCGACCTTGCTGAAGCCGGACGACATCATCGAGCTCGCCTCGGCGATCCGCGAGGCCTTCCCGTCCGCGGCAGATGCGGAATTCGCGATCGAGATCGATCCTCGGGAATTCGACGATGCGCGTGTGGAAGCGCTCGCAAAAGCCGGCTTCACCCGCGCCTCGATCGGCGTGCAGGACTTCGACACGAAGGTGCAGGCCTCCATCAACCGTATGCAGAGCTTCGAGGAGACGGAATCGGCCGTCAATCGACTGCGTGCCGCCGGCATCCGCTCCATCAACGTCGATCTCGTCTACGGCCTGCCGTATCAGAGCCGGGACAAGCTCGTACACACGGTCGAACAGATCCTGACCCTCCGGCCGGACCGCGTGGCTCTCTTCGGCTACGCGCATGTGCCATCGGTCATCCCACGCCAGAAGATGATCCCGACGGACGAGCTGCCTGACGTTCTGGAGCGCTTTGCGCAGGCCAATCGTGCAGCGACGCTCTTCACCGGCGCCGGGTATCAGCGCATCGGCTTCGACCATTTCGCCGTGCCGGAAGATTCTCTTGCCGTGGCGGCTTGGGAAGGTCGTCTCCACCGCAATTTCCAGGGCTATACGACGGACGAGGCCGACGCCCTCATCGGTTTCGGCGCATCGTCCATCAGCAAGCTCCCGCAGGGCTATCTGCAGAACGAGAAGACGACCCGTCGCTACGCGGCCGAGATCGAAAAGGGTGAGCTTGCGACCGTTCGTGGTTTCGAGCTTTCTCAGGCCGACAGGGTTCGGGCCTTCGTGATCGAGCGGCTGTTGTGCGACTTCGCCTTCTCGGCCGGGACCTTGAAAGCGCATTTCGGTGCGCTGGCCGATCCCGTCATCAACGATGCGCGCTATTTCGCGGAATCGGACCCCGACGGGCTCTTCTCACGCGTCGGCGATCGCTTCGTCGTCACCGATCGGGGCAGGCCCTTCGTGCGCAGCGTTGCTGCTTCTTTCGACGCTTATCTCGGGACGCGTGCGGCCACGCATTCGACTGCCGTTTAGAGCCGACCTGGCACGGGCAGAGCCGCCGATGGCGGCTCCTGTTCCGGTGCCGTCGCCGGCAGTCGCGGCCGCTCGGGGGCGTGTTTCGGGGTGAGCGTCGAAAGAGCCTCATCCATCAGCCATAGATACGATGCGGGGTGCGATTCGAGCCGGCCGCATGATGGATGGTCTGAGTGAGCCGGACCAGATCGCAAAACCTGGGCGTCGCAAAGCAATCACGCGCCCGCATGACACAAC
The DNA here is from genome assembly GCF_025379905.1 of Afifella sp. JA880. NCBI lineage: Bacteria > Pseudomonadati > Pseudomonadota > Alphaproteobacteria > Hyphomicrobiales > Afifellaceae > Afifella > Afifella sp. JA880. The sequence continues at coordinate 901,805 of NZ_JAOANH010000003.1, read as the reverse complement.
TCAGCGCGAGCGGCATGCCCTCGTGAGAGCGGCGATCAGCGTGACATCGATATGATAGCCGGCGAGACGTCGGCGACGGTCAGCTAAAGCTCTGCGACCTCATCGGCCTCGTCAGGATCCTCGACGTCGTCGTCCATATCGGCGACAGGTGTCGGCACAGCCTTTTTCGCCTTCGACTTCTTCTTTGACGCTTTGACCTCATCGACCTCAGGGGGCGTGCCGGCGGCCTTGAGTGCGGCACTCTTTGTCGCTCGCGTCTTTGCGGTCTTTCGAGCACCTTTTTTGGGCGCGTTTTCCGCCGCGTCTTTCGCCAATCCGGCGTCGTCGGCCTCTTTGGCGAGGCGCTGAGCCCGCAGCCGCTCGGTCTTCTGGCGCGCTGCGTTCAGTTCGGCGTCGATCACAGCTTTCGCTGCGGCAGTGGTCGCATCGGCCTTGTCGCGGCGCAGCTTGACGCTGTCACCTTTGCCTTGTGTTTTTGTAGACATCGGCATCACCCTTGATTTGTGGGCGGCGTGGACTCGGCATCGTCGGCGTCAGATGGATTCGCGCCAGACGAGGAGAGTTCCGCCCCGGCCTCGTCGATGATGCGTTCGATGCGTGCGAGTTGGTCGTCGGTAAGCATGGTATGGGTTCCACGCTGATCGAGCCGCGCCTTCTGGCTTTCGAGAAATTCTCGCTGTGGGACGCTGACATTGTCGCTTGAAAGCGCATGCGCCATCCGAGCCTTGAGCTCGGCCACGTCCTTCACGCTCCTCGCCATAGCGTTCCCCTTTGCGGGCTTCCCCTGCGTCGACGGCTTCGTCGGCGTTCCCATTTTAGATTATCGCTTGGGCCTGAAGGAGCTGCCCTGTGTCGCACCCTCAGCGAGCGGGCGGAGCAGCATCATATGGCGGGTCGACAAGACGACATCCGGCAGCGTACCGGGTGCACCGAGTCTGACTTCTTTGGTAGCGAGAAAGTCGGTCTTCTCGAGCACCAGCCGCATCTCCTCGACAGATGCGATATCGTGCTCGATGAGGAGCTTGTCGCCGCTCGACATCGTGACTTCGAAGCGCGCCACAGATTATTTCTTCTGGCCGAGCTTGAGAGGCGTCCCACCGGAGCCCGAGGAGCCGAGCTCTGCCGTCTCCATATATTTCGGGGTGTGCTTGGCGCCCTTGTCTTTGTTCTTCGGCTTCTTGGCTTCCTTAGAACCGCGCACCTGCCCTTTTGCCATGAAATTCATCCTCTCCGAACCGGGTTGCACATCGTGCGCCGTTCAGGCTTTGAGCGGGAGCGGCAGACGCGGAAAGCCGGCCTTGGTTCGAAAGGACCGTCTCCGGGCCTGAGACATGCGCCATTAAAGGCGCGACAACTGACTTTCCTGGACGACGCGCTGCTGCGAACTCACCGTGCTTTGCACGCGGTACTGGCAATCGCCATGTTCCTCGGGCAGCAGAGCCAGGATTTTGTAGACGCCGGCGACACCCGGGCCGACGGTCTTCTGCGACAGGCGGACCGTCTGGCCCACCTTGAATGAATGGCTTGTCATATTCCCTCCGCCGTACGGCATGGGAAGAGAAGGCGCAGGGCGAGCCTGCGCCTTCTGAAAAATCAGGCGTGCTGCAGGTTCGTTGCAGCTTCCTTGCCGGAGCGGCGATCCGCCTCAACGTCGAAGGAGACGCGCTGGCCTTCAACGAGGCCGCGCATGCCGGCACGCTCGAGAGCCGTGGCATGGACGAACACGTCCTTGCCGCCGTCCTCCGGCTGGATGAAGCCATAACCCTTCTGGGAATTGTAGAATTTTACGGTACCAACCGCCATGGAATGTTCCTTTCGCAGAACGCGTATGGGTACACGCGACGCGATATGCGCACGTGTGTGAAAGTCGAGTTTTGGAGGAAGTCTGAACCCGCGCCCGGCGAAACGGGACTTAACGGCCAAAATGTCCGGCCAAAGATCGATGGTTGTTCTTGTAGACTGCAATTGCGGCATTAACAAGAAAAACTCCGCGCCAAACCCGACAAGCTCCGGAACTCTCGAAAATGCCGGTTGTTGGTAAGTGAGACTGCATGCCCACGGCACCGTCGCCAGCAGGCCTTGCAGCACGATCGCATGTTTCAAGAGGAGGCCCCATGGCCCGTCTCATCGCCGCCGGCGCAGCCACCGCCCTGATCGCCCTCACCGCTGCGGCCCCGGCCGCAGCCCAGGAGCGCTTCCCCGCCTGCCAGTCGCAGCAGAGCCTGCAACAGATCATCGGCAGCAACGGGGAATTGATGCCGTCCGACTGCCGCAATCTCACCATCACGCGCCTCAAGAGCGACAGCGGTTCGCTCTGTCTCATCGACTTTTCCAATGCCGGAGGCGGCGTCGTGCAGGCCTTACGCGATGCGGCGATGCCGGAGAAATGGTGGGTGCGCTGCGATCAGCTCAGCGATACGGGAGGCTGATCGATGTTCTTCGACAACTGGGGCGACCTCTTTCGGATCCTTATCATCGGCATCCTGGCCTATGGCGGGCTCGTCCTCCTGCTGCGAGCGACCGGCAAGCGCACGCTGTCGAAGATGAACGCCTTCGATTTCATCGTCACGGTGGCTCTTGGCTCGATACTGGCGACCGTGCTTCTGTCGAGCGAGGTTTCGTTGAGCGAAGGTCTGTTCGCCTTCGCCCTCCTGTGCCTTCTGCAATATGCTGTGGCTTACGCCTCGGTGCGCTCGGCGGGTTTCCAATCGCTTGTCAAAGCGGACCCAGCACTCCTGTTTTTTCGCGGCCGCTTCGTCCAGCCCATGCTCAAGAAAGAGCGGGTCACCGAGGAAGAGGTCTACGCGGCGATGCGGGCTGCGGGGATGGCCGACATCGACGCCGTCGCCGCCGTGGTTCTGGAAACGGACGGTTCGATCAGCGTCGTTCCGGCAGCAAACGAGCCCGAGGGCGAACCGGCCAAGGCTTCCACGCTGCGGCATGTTCAAGGCCGGCAGGGAGCTCGCGCCGAGGCAGGTCTGTCAGCCTGAGCGACCGGTCCGTTCCGGACATGCATCATCGAAGCGGCGACGGGCCTCCTCGACATGCACCTGGTTTTGCCGCGCCCATGCCGCCAATGCCGTCACCGGCACGAGGAGATCGCGGCCGAGCTCGGTGAGCTCATATTCGACCTTCGGCGGCACGGTCCCATAATCACGGCGCAGCACGAAACCATCGCGCTCCAAAGCCCGCAAAGTGGCCGTCAGCATTTTCTGGGAGATGCCGCCGATCTCGCGCTTCAACTCTCCAAAGCGCAGGGGCGCGTCGCCCAGCAAGGTGATGACGAGCACCGACCATTTGTCGCCGATGCGCGACAGGATCTCGCTCACAGGCCTGCAGTCGGACGGGAGGTGACAGATCTGCGGTTTCAAAAAAGTGCCTTCTTGTGGCCCCCGGCGGGGCTGCCCTATCTGACGGTCACCAATGGTAACCAGGAAAGGCCTTATGCGAAAGATAGCAGTTCTCGTAGGCAGCCTACGGCGCGCCTCCATCAACCGGACCCTCGCTCATGCGCTTGAGAAGCTCGGCAAGGATGAGTTCACCTTCATCTATCCGGACCTCAACCTGCCGCTTTACAACGACGACCTGTGGGAGAATCCGCCGGCTTCCGTGCTGGCACTGAAGCGCGATCTTGCCGACGCCGACGGCATTATCTTCGCCACGCCGGAATTCAACCGGTCGATCCCGGCTGTCCTCAAGAATGCCATCGACTGGGGGTCCCGCCCCTACGGCGAAAGCTCTTGGACCGGCAAGCCGATCTCCGTCATCGGCGCGTCTCCCGGCCGGATCGGAACCGCCGCCGCACAAGTCGGTCTGCGCAGCGTCCTCGTCACCCAGAACGCCTTTGTCATGGGCCAGCCGGAGGTTTACCTCGCCTTCCCGGAAGGGCTGATCGACGGGGATCTCACCGTCACCGACGAGACCACCCGCAACTTCCTCAAGGAGTATCTTACCCGCTTCGGCGAGTGGATCGACAAAATGCCGAAGCTCGACAAGTAGCTTCCGGTTCAAGCGTCAGAGTTCGCCTCAGACCTTTGTCTGAGGCGCATGGACCTTTTCCATTCAAGGACGGGACGCCCGTCCTTGTCTCTCGTCAGCATACGTCCCCAAGACGTCCCGAGCGAGCCGAGACCCGTGCGTTCCGAAGGCGGGCACAAACGCGCGGGCGACGGATGGCGGAAACCGCATTCAGACGTTATCTCGTGATGCGCGGCCGGCGGCTACCCGTTCCGTTTGGCGGCGCGTGGCCAGGGGGCATTTCACATGTCGGTCGGCAGAGCGTCAGAGGCGGTCTTCGTGCTCGACCGGGCTGCCGTTGCTGCGGTGATCCTCGGCGTCACCGCCTTTTCGGTCTCCCAGGGCCTCACCTATCCCCTCATTTCGCTTATCATGGCCCATCAGGGCGTGACCGATAGCGTCATCGGGCTCAATGCCGGCGTCTTCAGCCTCGGCCTTGCCGTCTCCACCCTCGCCATCGGGCCTTTGACGGCAAGGCTCGCCGGCGACAAGATCATCATCGTGGGCCTTGCCGGCTGCTCCCTCTGCCTTTTCGTCTTCGGCATCACGGATTCGCTGGCCGTCTGGTTCCTCGCCCGCTTCGTGCTCGGGATCTGCGTCAATCTCGTCTTCATGCTGAGCGAAGCCTGGCTCAATGCCGCCTGCCCGGATCATCTGAGAGGGCGGATTTCGGGACTTTACGGCGCCGGCATGTGCGCGGGATTTGCCGCCGGCCCCCTCGCCATTCCGTTTTTCGGCAGCGACAGCAGCTTTCCCTTCGCCATCCTCGCCGTCTATCTCGCCATCGTCGCGTTCGCGACCGCCGTTCTGAGCCGGCGCGCGCGCACACGGCCACAACCTTCGCCCCCCGGCGCGCTGGTCACATTCGTACGTTCCGCCCCGGCGCTCGTCATCATGGTGTTTGCTTTCGGCTTTGCCGATATCGCCGCGATCTCCGTCATGCCGGTCTATTTCGTGAAGACGGGACATTCGGAAGCCTTTGCGGCGATCGCGGTGACCATGGTCGCGCTGCCGACCGCGCTCGCGCAGCCCGTCGTCGGCCTGCTCCTCGACCGCCTGCCCCGCCACGGGGTCGCGATCGCCTGCGGCCTCGTTGCCGGCGCCACCTTCATCATCATTCCCTTTCTGGAATCGGAGCCCGCGATCCTCGCCGTCTTTGCCCTGATGGGGGCCGCGGAATTCGCCCTTTACACCTGCGCGCTCACGCTTCTCGGAGCGCGCTATACGGGCGGCCTTCTTGTCGCCGGCAGTGCCGTCTTCGGCCTCTCCTACGCGATCGGCAGCGCGGGAGGGTCCACCGCCACGGCCTCGGCAATGGACATTTTCTCGCCGGCCGGGGCACCGATCACCGCGGGGCTCGTTCTGTTCGTCCTCGTCGCCCTGATGTTGCGCTTGCAATCCGCCCGATGAACCGTTCGCCTTCTGGTGCATTCACGCAAGAGACGCCGGATCAACCGGCCGCAACCAAGGCAAGCCGCGTTTCATGCACCCGTTTCGCATCCATGTCGTCTTCAACGCCAATTCCGGGACAGCGGCCGGATTGACGCCGGCCTCGCTCGGCGAGCGTTTCGCTGCCGCCGGTTTCGATGCCACCATCGACAGCGATACGGACCGCCCGCTGCAGGAACGCGCCCAAGAGGCCGCATCTTCACAGGCCGATATTGTCGTCGCCGCCGGGGGTGACGGCACCGTCACGGCCGTCGCCTCGGCACTTCGAGGACGCGACAAGACCCTTGCCATCCTGCCGCTCGGCACCGCCAATCTTCTTGCCCGCGACCTTGCCGTACCTCTCGACGCCGAGGAGGCGATCGCAACGCTACGCGACATGCAGCCGAGAACGATCGATATCGGCGAGGTGAACGGGCGGGTGTTTCTGCACAAGGTCGTCATCGGCTTCGCACCTGCCGTGGCAGCCGGCCGCGAGCATCTGCGCGACAGTCCGGGTTTTGGAACGCGGCTCAGCTTCCTACGCTTCTTCTGGCGCCGCCTCACCCACCCCCAGGACCTGCGCGTCACGTTACAGAGGGACGGCGCCGACAACACGGAAACCTTGCGTGTCCGCTCAATCGCCGTTGCCAACAATGCCTACGACGAAGAGCTTGGCCGCTTCTTTTCCCGCCGCAGGCTCGATCGGGGGCTTCTAACGATCTACGCACTGCGCCATCTCGGCCTCCTCGATCTTCTCCGGCTCGTGACCGGCATGGCGGTCGGGCGCTGGCGCGATGACGAGGCGCTCATCATCCATGAGGCGCATGAGGTGCGGCTGTCGACGCAGCGTCGGCTGGTGCAGGCGATGATCGACGGGGAGGTCGAAAAAATCCGCCCGCCTCTCGACTTTCGCATTCACCCCCAGGCCCTCACCGTACTCGCCCCGGTCGCGCAGCCGGGCGAGACGGCAGAAGATTGTGCGATTGCCTCAGCACCTTTTCAGGAGCGGGCGTCGGCATGAGAATCGCACATCTATCCGATCTCCATTTCGGGCATCATGACCCTCGGCTGGCCACCTCTCTCCAGGAAGATCTCCTCGCCTCGCAGCCCGATCTCGTCGTGGTCAGCGGCGACTTCACCCAGCGCGGAGAGGCCGACGAGTTCGCCGAAGCCGGCGCCTTTCTCGACGCCTTGCCGATGCCGACCTTCTGCGTTCCGGGAAATCACGACGTGCCGGCCGTCAATCTCATCGACCGCTTCCTGACGCCCTACCGGCTCTACAAGAAACACATATCCCGTGATCTGGAGCCGTTCGTGGAGATGGACGGCGTTGCCATTGCCGGCCTCAAGACTTCGCGGCGCATGCGCCTCGGCCTCAATTGGGCGCACGGCTCTTTGAGCCATGACCAGCTCGATGCGCTTGGCTCCCGCTTCGAGGCTGCCGACCCCTCCGCCCTGCGTGTCGTGGTCGCCCACCATCCGCTGCTTCTGCCCGATCCACCGATCGACATGCGGCGGGTGAAGCGGGCCGACCTCGCGCTTGAGACCTTCGCAGAACTCGGCGTGCGGCTCGTGCTCTCAGGTCATTTCCATATGGCCTATGTCCGCAAGCATGGCGGCCCCGCGGAGGAAAAAGAGGGCGAGCCGATCGGCGGACGCGAGGCCGCACATGCGCCTATCCTGGTGGCCCAGGCCGCGACCTCGATCTCGACACGGTTGCGCGGTGAGCCGAACGCTTACAATTCCATCACCATCGAAGACGGATCGATCGATATCGCGGTTAGAGCTTGGGACGGCGAAACCTGGCACCAAAGGCCCGCCGATATCTTGCACAAAGACACTCCTGAGGCAGAATCGGAGATGCCGGAAGCGAAGCAGCTTCAATCCGCAGCGATCCGCTGAAGGATCGCGCCAACAAGGTTTGTGCGCCCGTCGTCGTGGTCAGCAACGGCGATGACCTCGTCGTCGGCATGGGCGCGGACCAGATCTTCGACGCGCGCATCGATTCTCAGCGCCTCTTCACCGCTCTCAAGCCGGCCGAAGGTCTCGTACTCCGCCTGCGGGCGGGCAATCAGAACGTCGAGGCGGCGGACGCTCTTGTGGCACCAGATGCAAAGCTCGTGGAAGGCCGTGGGATAATGGGGCGCAGCATAGACGCTCGCCAAAAGCACGCATCCATCGACCACAATCACATCGACCTTGCCGAGAAGCTCTTCGACGGGGGCCCATTGCTCGCCGAGAATGGTGATCTTGTTGGCGATCGCATGCGGTCGGCCTTCCCAGATGCGCCTCTTGGTCACCTCGGCCACGAGCTCGCAGGCGATATGACGCCGCTTCAGGTCGGAGAAGAGCCCCGCGGCGAATGTCGATTTGCCGACGCCCGGACCTCCCAGGATATTGACCACGAGGGTTTCGCGCGAAGCGGAGGCGTTCATTGCTCGACCTTTCACGACGGAGCGCTTCGTTCAATCAAGAGCCGACGCAACGCCATATGCGGCCGCCCCGGATTGCAGCGCAGAGGCAGGATGCGAGGCTCGAATGCTGAGATGGACGGCCTGCAAAACTCTGTCGCTTTGACCTGATCTCGGCGCATCCGATAGCCGATGGCGACTCCTGGCGCATCCCCCTGGCGACAGAGATCGGCCCATTGATCGGTCTATTGAAACGCACTGACCACGGGCGTTGGCCGGATCACGCATGAAAGGCGCGACTTTCGAGCGCGGCCCCCCTGGGATGGCATAAAGATGCATATGCGCGAGCCCCTAAAGATTGTAGGACCGTCATGCGATCATTACGAATGCTAGACACGTCTGCGTTGCTGAACAATAATCCTGACGTCTGCGGGATCCGAGCGGGTCGGTGAGCGGGCGGCGGAAGCGACCAGTCCGGCAAGGGGAAAAGCAGTGCCCGGAATGAATGAAACGAAGGTGAGGGACGAGGAATTCCGCGTTCCGCGCCCGGCGGCAACTTTGCGCCACAGCGTCACGGAAAGCATCCGTCAGGCCATTGCAGCCGGGCGGTTTCGCCCGGGCGAGCGCATGCCGGAGCGCGATTTGTGCGAGATGACCGGCGTCAGCCGAACGCTCGTGCGCGAAGCCCTCCGCCAGCTCGAATCGGAAGGCCTCATCGAGGTGATCGCCCATAAGGGACCGGTGGTCTCACGGATCACAGCGGCGCAGGCGATCGGCGTTTATCAGGTGCGCGAAGTGCTGGAAGGCCTGGCCGCCGAGCTCTTTGCCGAGCATGCGACGGATAACGACCGCGAGGCGCTGAAAGCCGCATTCGAGGAGGTCAAGAAGGCCGATATCGCCGCGACACGCATCGCGCTGAAGAACAAGTTCTACGATTGTCTGGTCACAGGCACCGGCAACGAAGCCTTGGGCAAGACGCTCTATATGCTCAACGCGCGCACCATGCTGTTGCGGGCGCAATCGCTGCAGGCCCCCAATCGCTGGCAGCAGAGTCTGAGCGAGCTGCAGAGCCTCCTCGACGCGCTCGACCGCCGCGACGCTGCTGGAGCGAAGGCGATCGCCACGGACCATGTGCGGCGTGCCGCGGCAGCGGCCATGCATACGTTTTCCATGGATACGCGCGACAAGAAGCGGCGCGCCTGAAGGCCCGCTTTTCGCGCCAGACAAGGCCCACCCGACCCTCCTCTTCGGCACCGCCTGCGACCCGCGGCTTCATGTTCTGCGTGCCTCAATCAGGACACGCAGGACGCGCGATCAACCACTAATAATATTGTATTACGGTATTAAGATCGATAAGGTGCCTCTGCTTGCGGGTTCCTGCGACGGCGTCGGATGAGGCCGCTGCAGGCAAAATCCTGCCATCGCAACGAATAATCGGCAGGCTGTCGAGCCGCCAATCGTGGAGGAATATCTTGAGCGACAAAATCGGCTTCATCGGTCTTGGAAATATGGGCGTCCCGATGGCCGGGCGCCTGTTGGACGCCGGCAACCCGCTCGTCGTTTATGATGCACGCGAAAGTGCAATCGCACCCTTCGTGGAGCGCGGCGCCAAGGCGGCAAATTCGGCGGCCGATCTCGCCTCTCAGGTCGACACTGTCTTCCTGTCGCTTCCGACACCGCCGATCGTGGAGGCCGTCGCCTTCGGCGATAACGGGCTCGCGGAAGGAAGCCAGGTAAAGCGGATCGTGGATCTGTCCACGACGGGTCCGCAAATGGCGGAAACGCTGGCGAAGAAGATGCAGGACAAGGGTGTGACCTGGCTCGATTCCCCGGTGAGCGGCGGCGTCGGCGGCGCCAAAGCCGGCACCCTCGCCGTCATGTTCTCCGGGCCGAAAGGCGACTACGACAACCTCCTGCCGCAGCTCAAGGCGATCGGCAAGCCGTTCTATGTGAGCGACAAGCCGGGCCTCGCCCAGACAATGAAGCTCGTCAACAATCTCTTGTCGGCGGCCGCCATGGCGCTGAGCTCCGAAGCCGTGGCGATGGGCGCCAAGGCCGGGCTGTCGCCGGATGTGATGATCGACGTCATCAATGCCGGCAGCGGTCGCAACACCGCGACGATGCAGAAATTCCCCCAGTCGATCCTGCCGGGCACCTTCGATTACGGCTTCTCCTCCGGGCTCATGTTCAAGGACGTCAAGCTCTTCAACGAGGTCGCCAAGTCGATGGGCCTCAGCCTGCCCGGCTGCGAAACGGTCTTTGACATCTGGCAGGAGGCCGTCGACAAGCTCGGCGCGGATTCCGATTTCACCAAGGTGGTGACGCTGACGGAGAAAGCCGCAGGCGTCAGCCTGCGCAGCGACGGCGCCGCCGGCTGAATTCCGGGAAGGCGCGGCGGCCGCACAAAGCAGCGTAGCGCTTCTCTATCTGCATAAAGTACAGATCTGCGACGGCAGCACGCGCGGAAAGCGCGGGCTGTCGCCTGCAAAATTGTTCTGAAATATTCTGATCATACAATCATATTGACTTGGCCTAAGGCCTATGATCAGCTCACTTCAGCTTCCGCCACTGAACGAGCGGGAAAAGTGATCACCAGGGAGGACACGATGAAAACTACCATTCTCACAGCTCTCGCAATGAGCCTTCTGGCCAGCACGGCCATGGCTCAATCGGAGTGCCAGTCCGGCGAAACGCTCATCAAATACAGCCATGTGAGCGCCCCGACCGGCAATCCGAAGGGCGAGATGGCCACCGCGCTCGCCAAGCGCGTCAACGAAGAGATGGACGGGCAGCTTTGCATCCAGGTCTATCCGAGCTCGCAGCTCTACAATGACGATGAAGTCATGGAAGCGCTGGCGATCGGCGACATCCAGCTCGCCTCTCCGGACATCGGCAAGCTCGGCGCCTATACGGCCAAACTCGACGTCTTCAACCTGCCGTTCCTGTTTGAGGACACCGACGCGGTTTCGCGCTTCACCCATAGCGAGACCGGCGACGAACTCCTGAAGTCCATGACGGACAACGGCTTCGTCGGCCTCGCCTATGTCTATAACGGTCTGCGTGCCTTTTCGGCGAACCGGCCCCTGATCGAGCCGTCCGACCTCAACGGGCTCAAGATCCGCGCGACCACCTCGGACGTGTCGATCGCCATGATCAAGGCCCTCGGTGCCAACCCGCAGCCCCTCGCCTGGAGCGAGGCCTTCGGCGCCTTGCAGACCGGCGTCGTCGACGGGCAGGAAAACACCTGGTCGAACATCTACACCGGCAAGCTCTACGAGGTGCAGGACGGGGTTACGGAGACCAACCACCAGTTCCTCACCTACATTCTCGTCACCTCGGAAGACTTCCTCGGCAGCCTGGATGACGAGGTGCGCGACAAGTTCCTCGGTATCGTCGGCGAGGTCAGCGACGAGTACAACGAGAAGGCCACGGCCATCAACGAAGAGAGCAAAAAGCGCATCCAGGAAGCGGGCGTCACCGTCCGCACGCTCTCTCCTGAACAGCGGCAGAAATGGGTCGATGCCGTGAAACCCGTCTGGGAAGAGTTTGAAGACGGGATCGGCAAGGATGTGATCGAGGCCGCAGTCGCGTCCAACAAGTCCTGAACGCAGGCTCTGCCGGGCCCACAAGCGCGGTGACGGCTGACATGCCGTCGCCGAACACGCCCCCCGTGCGCCCGGCCGGACCGCTCGCCATTGAGTTTCCCTTCGCCGCTTTCGGCGAAGGGCCGCGAGGATCCAACCCCTGAAGGATGGAAGATGAGCAGTTTCGGCCGACGCGTCGACCGCTTCGAGCGCAGCGTCATCGCGATCTTGATGGCCGCGATGACGATCACCTCCTTTACCCAGGTCATCGCCCGCTATGTGTTCAATACGGGCTGGCTCGGAGCGCTCGATTTCGCGCGCATCCTGTTCGCCTGGCTCATTCTCTTCGGCATGGCGTACGGCGCGAAGATCGGCTCGCATCTGGCGGTCGACACGCTGGTCCGCGCCTTGCCCAGGCACCTCTTCAAGGCGTTCGCGATCTTCGGCGCACTTTGCGGCATCGTCTACGCCGCAATCTTCTTCTGGGCCGACTGGCTTCAATTCGTCGGCATCGACGCCAAGGGCGGCGCCTTTCCTTACTGGCTGCGCACCTTTGAAACCGGCATCGGCCTCACCGAGATCCGCTATCCGGAATGGGCGCAGGAGATGTTCGACCTGCCCGCCCGGGTACATCGCTGGATCGCCTATCTCATCCTGCCCCTCGGCCTCTTCCTGTTCGGCTTCCGCTGCCTGCAGGCGCTGATCGAGATCGTCCAGGGCAAGCGGGAGATGATCACCACCGCCATCGAGACGACCGAGCTCATGGATCAGCATTCCGATCCCGACCACGAGAGCTACGCCGCCGCGCAGGAGCACGCCTCAGAGGCGCCGCACTGGTACGACGACAACAACTCCACAGACCGGAGGTAAATGATGGTCTCCGGCTTCCTTTTCATCACGGTTCTTGCGCTTCTCTTCGCCGGCGTCCCTGTCGCGCTCGCGCTCGGCCTGTCGAGCGTTCTGACGATCGTTCTCTTCTCCGGCGATTCCATGTCGTCGGTGGCGCTCAAGCTCTTTACGGCCTCGCAGAGCTACACGCTGCTCGCCATCCCGTTCTTCATTCTCGCCTCGTCCTTCATGTCGACCGGTGGCGTGGCGCGCCGCATCATCCGCTTCGCGGTCTCCGCCGTCGGCCATCTCCGCGGCGGCCTCGCGATCGCCTCGGTGATGTCGTGCATGCTGTTTGCCGCGCTTTCCGGCTCTTCGCCCGCGACCGTGGTTGCGATCGGCTCGATCGCCATCGCGAGCATGCGCGAGGTCGGCTACTCGAAGGAATTCGCCGCAGGCATCATCTGCAATGCCGGCACTCTCGGCATTCTCATTCCGCCGTCGATCGTCATGGTGGTCTACTGCGCCGCCACAGACGTTTCCGTCAGCCGCATGTTTCTCGCCGGCATCCTGCCGGGCACCGTTGCCGGGCTGATGCTGATGGTCGGGGTCTATCTCAATGCGCGCTTCCGCGGCATGCCGAAACTGCTGTTCGCGGGCTTTACGGCCGTACGCGACGCCTTTCTCGACGCGTCCTGGGGCCTCTTCCTCGTCATCGTCATCCTCGGCGGCATCTATGGCGGCATCTTCACGCCGACCGAGGCCGCGGCCGTCGCGGCGGTCTATTCCTTCCTCGTCGCAATCTTCATCTATCGCGATATGGGGCCGCTTCGCGGCGTGCCGTGGCGCCAGGACGGGGAATCGATCATCGGCGCCGTGCAGCGCAACGCCCTCCTCACGGTCACGCGCTTCGTGCCCGCCTGCTTCCATCGCGACACCGAGCATGTGCTGGTGGAGGCCGGCAAGGCGACGATCATGCTCATGTTCATCGTCGTCAACGCGATGCTCTTCGCCCATGTGCTGACGGTGGAACGGGTGCCGCAGACGATCACCGAATGGATGATCGGAGCCGGGTTCAACTGGTTCACCTTCCTGCTGGCGCTCAACATCCTGCTGCTCATCGGCGGCCAGTTCATGGAGCCCTCGGGCCTCCTCCTGATCGTCGTGCCGGTGGTGTTCCCGGTGGCGATGGAGCTCGGCGTCGATCCGATCCATCTCGGCATCATGATCGTCGTCAACATGGAGATCGGGCTGATCAGCCCGCCGATCGGCCTCAATCTCTTCGTCACGGCGAGCGTCGCCAAAATGAGCGTCGTGCAGGTAACGAAGGCTGCGGCCCCCTTCATCGGCATCATGCTCATCTTCCTCGTGATCGCGACCTACGTGCCGGGGCTTTCGACCATTCTGCCGTACTCGCTGATGGGCCCGGAGCCGAAGAGCTTCACGCATGGCCTCAAATGAGGCGTGCCGCCCCACCGCTCAACGAACGACCCGCCAAGGCGGGAGACCAGGCCGGACGAAACGGCCGACATCAAGGAGAGGAGAAATATGGAGATCAGACGTCTTGGAACTCTGCCGACCCGCAAGGCACCGGCAAAATCCTTCACGGGCAATGTCTGGCAGGACCCGATCATCGAAGCGCCTGAGCCGGCGCTTTTGAAGTCGAACGTGGTCATGTTCGAGCCGGGGTCCCGCACCGCCTGGCACACGCATCCGATGGGGCAGACGCTTTACGTCACCGCGGGCACCGGCCGCATCCAGAAATGGGACGGGCCGATCCAGGAGATCCGGGCCGGCGACGTCATCTGGATCCCACCCGGCGAGAAGCATTGGCATGGTGCGGGTCCCAACACGATGATGACCCACATCTCCATGCAGGAAGGCCATGACGGCGTTGTCGTCGAATGGCTGGAGCACGTCACCGACGAGCAATACGGCGCGTAAGGGAAAGCGGCGCGGCTCAGAAGAGTTCGCGCCGCCTTCTTATGCGCGAGGCTCCGACCTGGCGAGCCGGAGGCCCTGCCCCAGCCCGCCTTCGATGACAAGGATACCGAAATGGCTGAATTTCCCGACCCGGATTGGATGGCCGCCTTTGCCGACAGGGTCGCCTCAGACCGAGAGCTTGCCATCATCGGCGGCAAGTTCGACGTCGATATGGGCATCACCTTTGGCGAGCGCCGCTACGTCTTGCGGGTGCGCCAGGGCAAGATAGAGAAAATACTGCCGGCCCCCGGCTTCGACGTCCCTACGCAATTTGAGATCCGCGCCCCGATGGAGCTGTGGCAGCGCTTTTTGAGCGAGACGCCGCCGCCGCTCTACCACGACATCTTCGCCATGATCATGCGCGTGCCGGAATTCGTTCTCGAAGGCGACACACTCGTGGCGATGCAGAACGCGCGTGCCCTGCACCGCATGATGGGCTTGATGCAGAAGGTGGGGAAAGAGCATGCCTGAATTCGAACCGATCGTCGGCCGCTACCTCAATGTCGCGATCCAAGGCCGCAACCACCGCATCTATGTGGAAGAAGCCGGTGAGGGCATCCCCCTCCTCTGCCTGCATACCGCCGGAGCCGACAGCCGTCAGTTCCGGCATCTTCTCAACGACGAAGAGGTGACGCGGCGTTTTCGGGTCGTTTGCTTCGACATGCCCCGGCATGGCCGCTCCGACCCGCCGGACGAATGGTGGCTTGAATCCTACGAACTCAAGACGGAAGAGTATCTCGCGACCATCGAAGCCGTATGGAAGGGCCTCAAGCTCGACCGTCCCGTGGTCATGGGCTGCTCCATGGGCGGAGCCATCGTGCTCAGGGTCGCAAGCGACTTCCAGGACGAGATCCGTGGCATCATCGGGCTCGAAAGCGCCGCGCACGCGCCCGGCCGCTACAACGAATTCCTGCTGCATCCGGCCGTGCATGGCGGCGAACTCGTCGCCACCTACACGTTCGGCCTCAACGCGCCGCAAAGCCCCGACGAGGGCAAGCGCGACAATTGGTGGTACTACGCGCAGTCCGGCCCCGGCGTCTATCGCGGCGACGTCATGTTCTACAGCTTCGATTTCGATGCCCGCGAACATGTGAAGACGATCGACACCGCCAAGTGCAAGGTGAGCCTTCTCACCGGCAGCTACGATTATTCGTGCACGCCGGCGATGACGGAGAAAGTGGCCGCCGCCATTCCCGGCTGCCGCTACACCGAGATGGAAGGCATGGGCCACTTCCCGATGATCGAGAACTATGCCCTCTTCCGTCAGTATCTTCTGCCGGAACTTGAGGTGATGGAGGCCGGCTGACCGCCCTCACCCCGCCAAACGCGGTCACCCACGCACAGGAACCGGCCCGCGCCCCACCGAACAACAAGAGCGCGGCCGGTCGGAAGGGAGGAAAGATGACACCTGAACCTTATGAGGTCTACGCGGTCCGCTATGCGCACAATCCGGCCGCGACCGCCGCGCACAATTTCGTCGGCGGCGATCCGCATGACGTGCCGATGCCGCTCGACTATTTCGTCTGGGCGATCAAGGGCAACGGCCGCACCTTCATCGTCGATACCGGCTTCGATCAGGCGATGGCGGAAAAGCGCAAGCGGCAGTTCCTGCGCTCGCCCGGCGAGGGCCTGAAGACGATCGGCATCGATCCGGACGGGATCGAAGACGTCATCATCTCGCATATGCACTACGACCATTGCGGCAATTACGATCTCTTCCCGAATGCGCGCTACCACCTGCAGGACGCAGAGATGGCGTATTCGACCGGCCGCTGCATGTGCCACGGCGCGCTCAAGCTCCCCTTAGAGGAAGAGGATGTGGTGGCGATGGTGCGCAAGGTCTTTGCCGGCCGCGTCAAGTTCCACGACGGGGCCTCGGAGATCGCGCCCGGCATCAGCGTCCATCATGTCGGCGGCCATTCCAAAGGGCTGCAGGTGGTCCGGGTCTGGACGCGGCGCGGCTGGCTCGTCGTCGCCTCCGATGCCAGCCATTTCTACGCCAATATGAACGAGGGCCGCGCCTTTCCGGTGCTGCACAGCCTCGCCGAGACGCTCGAGGGCTATGACCGGCTGTGGGAGCTCGCGAGCGATCGCTCGAACGTCATTCCAGGGCACGACCCGATCATTCTCGACCGCTATCCGGCGCCGAGCTCGGGCCTTGAAGGCGTCGTCGTGCGCCTCGACGCCGATCCGAAAGAGCCGGCAGGGTAAGAGATCCTCCCCTCTTCCCGAACGGCAAACGGGCGCCCGCGGGCGCCCGTTTTTTGTCGGATTACGGTTAGCCCGTTCAGAGCCCGAGATAGGCCTCACGCACCTTCGGATCGTCGTGCAGCGCCTTGGCGGATTCGGCCAGAACGATCTCGCCCGATTCCAGCACATAGCCGCGCGAGGCGACCGAGAGGGCGAGCGAGGTGTTCTGCTCCACGAGCAGGATCGAGGTCCCCGCTTCGTGGATCTTGACGAGGGCATCGTGAACTTCGTCGACGACGATCGGCGCGAGACCATGGCTCGGCTCGTCGAGGATGAGAAGGCGCAGATTGAGCATCATGGCGCGGCCGAGGACGACCATCTGCTGCTCGCCGCCCGACAGCGTTCCGGCCCATTGCCGCCGCCGCTCCTTGAGGCGCGGAAAGAGTGTGAAGGCCTTTTCCAGGCGCTCCTTGTAAACGGGGTCCTGGCGCAGCGTGTAAGCTCCGAGCAGGAGGTTTTCCTCCACCGTCATGTCCGGAAAGACATGACGCCCCTCGGGCACATGGGCGATGCCGAGCTTCGGGATCTCATGCGCTTTCAGCGACATCAGATCCGTGCCGTCGAAGGTGATGCGCCCGCGCGACTTCGGCACGAGCCGCGAAATGGTGCGCAGAAGCGTGCTCTTGCCAGCCGTATTGGCACCGATGACGCAGACGAACTCGCCGGCATGCACGTCGAGGCTGACGCCGTGCAGAACATCTGAACCGTCATATCCCGCATGCACATCTTCGATCGACAGGAGAGTGGGTGTCGTGTCGCTCATTTTGCCGACCTCATTCATATTCCTGTCCGAGATAGGCCCGCACGACCTCCGGATGTCTCGCAATTTCTTCGGGTGAGCCTTCGGCGATCTTCTTGCCGAAGTTCAAAACGACGATGCGCTCGCACAGCGTCATGATGGCGTGCATGTGATGCTCGACGACGACGACGGCGAGACCGTCGCGGCTCAAGGAACGGATGAGATCCATGATCTCCTCCATCTCCACGCGGTTGAGCGCCGCCATCACCTCGTCGAGGAGAAGCCCCTTCGGCTTCGTCGCCAGAGCGCGCGCCACTTCCACCCGGGCACGTTCGGGAAAGGAAAGGTCGGCCGCCTTCTTGCCGGCGATGTCGGCAAGGCCCACCCGTGCGAGGCAGGTTTTTGCGAGCTCGCGCGCATCATGGACATTGGCCCGAAGAAGGCCGCCAATCAGGACATTGTCGAGCACCGTCGCCTCCATGAAGAGGGCGACATTCTGAAAGGTCTTCGTGAGACCGCGCGCAGCCACCTTGTGCGGCTTCAGACCGGTGATGTCCTCACCTTCGAGCCGGACCATGCCGTCCGTCGGCTTGTGGAGACCGACGAGCGTGCTGAAGAGCGTCGATTTTCCGGCGCCGTTTGGACCGATCAGACCGACGATCTCGCCGGGAGCGACATCGAAGGACACGCTGTCGAGGGCCGCCAGGCCCCCGAAATGCTTGCTGATGCCATCGACTTCGAGGATCGCCTGTCTCATGACGACTTCCTCCTGCGAAGGCGAGAGACGCCGTTGGTGATCAGAGCGAGGATGCCGCGGGGTTCGATCAGGATGATGGCGATCAGCATCACGCCGAAAGCGAGCTGCGACAGGCCGGCGCCGCGCGAGGAGAGGAGCACATTCGCCATTTCCTCCATCGGCACGATCAGGAAGGCGCCGATGATCGGCCCCACCACCGTTCCGGCACCGCCCAGAATGGCGATGATCGCCGCACGCACCGAGATCGGGATGATGCCGAACACCGCCTCCGGATCGAAGAAATAGGTGAACTGGGCATAGAGGGTGCCGAGGGTCGCCGTGAGCGCGGCGGAAATGACGGCCGCCGTGATCTTCACCTGCGTGGTGTTGACGCCGACCACTTCGGCGGCCTCAGGATTCTCCTTCAAGGCGCGCAGCCGGTAGCCGAGGCTGCTGTGGCGCACCCAAAGGAAGACGCCTGAGATGACGACGAGCGCGCCCAGCATGATGTAGTAATAGGGCATCGTGCTTTTGAACTGCAGAAGCCAGAAGCTGTCTGGAGAGAACGGCACGGAAAGACCGACAGGCCCGCCCGTCACCGATGTCCAGGAGCCCGCAATCACGCGCAGCACTTCGCTGAAGGCGAGTGTCGCAAGGGCGAAATAATGCCCACGCAGCTTCATCGTCGGGAAGCTCAGGAGATAGGCTGCAACCGCGGCGATCGCCGCGCCCGCCAGCATGCCGATCCACGGCGACAGGCCGAAATTGATCAGAAGGATCGTCGAGGTGTAGGCCCCGAGCCCGAAGAAGGCGGCGTGGCCGAGCGAGATCTGATTGGCGAGACCGCCAACGATGTTCCAGGCCTGACCGAGCGCCGCAAAGAGAAGGGCGAGCGTCAGGACGCGGATCGCATAACCGGTCGGATCGAGAAACGTCGGGACAATGGCGGCGGCCACGAGGACCACCGCACCGGCAATCCACCACTTCATCGTGCCGCTCCAATAAGTCCAGTCGGCCGCACCGCCAACACCGTCAGGAAGACGATGAACAGGACGAGGTTTTGCAGCTGGATCGGGAAGAACAGGGTGGAGACGGACTGGATCACGCCAACGGCGAAACCACCGACGACCGCACCCGCCACGCTGCCGAGCCCCCCGAGCACCACGACCGTGAACATGAGCACGACGAACTGGTGGCCGACGGTTGGATGCACGGTGAAGTAAGGCAGGATCACCGCGCCCCCAAAGGCCGTCATGCCGACGCCGAGGCCGAAGGCGATCTGGCGCATGCGATCGGCGTTGATGCCCATCAGGTTCGCCGCCATCGGATCCTGGGCGGTCGCACGCATCGCCCGCCCGTACCAGGTCTTGTTGGTGAAGAGCCAGAGAGCCGCCGCCGACAGAAGCGCCATCAGGAAGGCCGCGAGATAGGGAACACCGATGAACAGGGGCCCAAGCCGCAAGGTCGAGGTCTGATAGCTCGTCGTCACCGAATGGAAATCAGAGCCGAAGACGATCAGCGTCAGGTTCTCAATGACGATGAGCAGGCCGACCGTGACGAAGATCTGCGCCACCGGCGGGGCGTTCAGAACCCGTTGGATGAGCGTCATCTGGACGACGACACCGAGCCCGAAGATCACCACGAAGGATAGAAACGAGCCGATCAGAGGATCGAGCCCGAGAAACTTCCAGGCGAAATACGCGACGAACATGCCAAGGGTCAGAAACTCCGCCTGCGCGAAGTTGACGATGCCCATGACGCCGAAGACCAGGGTCAGCCCGATGGAGATGACGGCGTAAACGCCGCCGATCATCAGCCCATCGAGCACGGCTTGGATGAAGGCCATGCAGCTCTCTAGCGAAATGTTGAACGTTTGCGGTGGCGCCGGCTATTTGCCGGCCCACACAGCCTCTTTCGTGGCGACATCGTCCGGCCAGACCGTCACCAGATCCTCACCACGCCATTGCACGATGATCGGCTTGGCGAGGGTGTTGAGACCGGTTTCGTCGAAATCGACCCCACCGCCCGGGATGATGCCGGCCCATCCGCCTTCGAAGCGATTGTTGCGCAAGGCCTCGCGGAGCGCATCGGAATCGGTGTCGCCCGAGATCTCGAGGGCCTTCGCAAGCACGTCGAGGCAGACGGCGTGCTCGATCGCTTCATGCACCATGAAGTAGCCAAAGCGCTCCTTGAACGGGTCCGTCAGTTCGGGGGCGAGATCGTAATTGCTCGGCGCCACCGAGAAGACGTTTTCGGCATATTCGCCGAGTGCCGCCCGGAAGTCCGGGATGACATAGCCGCCGGCCCCGCCGATCACCGGCATGTCGATGCCCTGCTGGCGCATCGTGCGGATGATCTGCACACCGTCATTCAGATAGGAACAGGGGAAGACCGCGTCGGCATTCGTGCCGCGCAGCTGGTTGATCAGCGGCGTGACGTCGGTGATGCCGAGAGGATAAGCCTCATCCATCACCACCTCGATGCCGAGCTCGGCCGCGGTTTCGCGGAGGCCGCCGGCCTGCGACGTACCGAAGGCCGTGTCCTCATACATGATGGCGATCGACTTCAACGGCTTGCCGGCCTTTTCGGCCACCCCCGCCGGACCGCGCAACTGCGCCGCGCCCATCGTCGTCGCCTTGGAGATCACCTGGAAGACGTTCTTGAAGCCGCGGCCCGTGATCATGTCGGAGAACGACATGGTGAGAAGCGGCACGTCGCGCCGCTCCGTCGCTTCCGACAGTGCGAGCGACAGCGACGAGGCATAGGCGCCGAGGATCGCCACGACATTCTGCTGCGCGATCAAACGCTGACCGACGGTCGCCGCATTGGTCGGTGTCGACGTCGAATCCGCGATGATGAGATTGATCTTCGCGCCGCCGAGAGCCTTGATGCCGCCATTGTCGTTGATCTGGTCGGCAGCGAGCTGGATGCCGTTGCGCGAATTGACGCCGAACTGCGCATTGGCGCCCGACAGCGGCACCACCACGCCGACATTGACGTCGGAACCCTGGGCACGGGCGACCTTCGAAAGATAGGGCGTCGCGAGCGTCGCCGCGCCTGCGGCGAGGAAATGCCGCCGGTTGAGAGCCAAACGCGAAAGCCCCTTCGGCGTGCTGGCCGGGCTCTTGGTCTCGCCCTTCTTCGAAACGGAGTTCTCCTGCGATGCCGACCTTGCGTCGGCAAAGTCGGTCGGTCCCTTGCCTTTCCGGTGCATATTTTCCTCCCACTCTATGATTGTCTTATTGAATGAAGTGTTGCGGCATCAAACGCGCTCGTCAAGTGAAAACTGCTCATACAATCATACGTGGACGTCGAGATCGGTTTCTGCCAATTTCGCCCCAACGATCACACGACATGGGAGGTCAGGATGCAGCGCTACGGGCATTTCATCGGTGGGAGCTTTGTCGATCCCGCCGAAGGCGAATGGTTTGAGACGAAGAACCCCTATACGGGTGACGCCTGGGCGGAGATCGCTCGCGGGACGAAATCCGACATTGAAAAGGCCGTTGCCGCGGCCGAGGCCGGCTTCGAGGAATGGAGCGCGTTGACCCCGTCCGCACGCGGCAAAGCGCTTTGCCGCCTCGCCGAGCACATCGAGGCGGATGCGGAGCGGCTGGCGGAAATCGAGGTCCGCGACAACGGCAAGCTCTATGCGGAGATGTTCTCGCAGACGAAATATCTCGCCGAATGGTACCGCTATTACGGCGGGCTCGCCGACAAGATCGAAGGCGCCGTCATCCCGACCGACAAGGGCGGGATTTTCAATTTCACCCGCTACGAGCCGCTCGGTGTCGTCGGCATGATCACGCCGTGGAACTCACCGCTCCTGCTGCTCGCGTGGAAGCTCGCGGCCTCACTTGCCGCTGGCAATGCGGCGGTGATCAAGCCGTCGGAATTCACCTCCGCCTCGACGCTCGAATTCATGACGCTCTTTGAAAAGGCCGGTTTCCCGGCAGGCGTCGTCAACACGGTCACGGGCTTTGGCCTTGAAGCGGGCGCGCCGCTCGTGGAGCATCCGCGCGTCTCGAAAATCGCCTTCACCGGGTCCGATATCGGTGGGCAGAAGGTCTATGAGACGGCCGCGAAACAGATCAAACACGTCTCGCTCGAACTCGGCGGCAAATCGCCCAACGTCGTTTTCGAGGATGCGGAGATCGACGCCGCGGTGATGGGGGCAATTTCCGGTATTTTCGCTGCCACGGGCCAGACCTGCATCGCCGGTTCGAGGCTTCTTTTGCAGCGCTCGATCCACGATCGCTTCGTGGAGCGGCTCCTTGAGGTGGCCCGCGAGGCGAAGATCGGCGACCCGATGCTGGCAGACACCAATGTCGGCCCGGTCACGACCCCCGCGCAATATCGCAAGGTGCTGGACTATATCGAAATCGCCCGAGCCGAAGGGGCAAAATGCGTCCTTGGCGGCAAACCGGTCGAGGGTCAGCCGGGCGGGCAGTTCGTCGAGCCGACGGTCTTCACCGGCGTCAGCAACGAGATGCGCATCGCCCAGGAGGAGGTGTTCGGCCCGGTTCTCGCCGTCATCCCGTTCGAGGATGAAGAGGACGCAGTGCGGATTGCCAATGCCGTCGATTTCGGCCTCGCAGCCGGCGTGTGGACGAAGGATATGGGCCGGGCCCTGCGCATGTCGGAGCGGTTGCGCGCCGGCACCGTCTGGGTCAACACCTATCGTGCCATCAGCTACACCTCGCCCTTCGGCGGCTTCAAACGCAGCGGTATCGGCCGCGAAAGCGGCCTCGAAGCCATCAAGGAATATCTCCAGGTGAAGTCGGTGTGGATCGCGACCGAAACCGCCGTCGCCAATCCCTTCATCATCCGCTGAGGTCCGAAAATCGGCCGTTTGAATGCGGATCGATTTTCCGCGATTGACCCCATCAGTTATGATTGTATGATCATCATAATAAGAAAATGGACGCAGGCGCTCCGTGCGAGCGCCTGCGTCACCTCAAGGGGAGGAAAGATGGACCGTTCGGCGGCAGCCGCGCTGAAAGATGCGCAGCCCGGCTCGAGCCCGCGCGGCAGTGCCGCAAAGGCGCGAACCTTTCGGCCCGCGCAAGCCGGCGGAGCTGGCCGGCCGCATCCCTCCCACACATTAAAACCTGCCTTCACCCGCGGCTTGTGACGTCGCGGACGCTGAGGCGGGCTCACCACAGCCAAATCTGAAGAGAGCTCAGGAAAGAAGGGACCTTAAAGATGGATCAGAAGATGTTCGAGAAGGGGCTCGCCAAGCGCAAGGGAACGCTCGGTGCGGAATATGTGGAGCGCAACCTCGCCGCGGCCGACGAGTTCAGCCTGCCCTTTCAGGAGGCCATGACCGCCTGGTGCTGGGGCTTTGGCTGGGGCGATGAGGCCATCCCGCCGAAAACCCGCAGCCTCATGAATCTCGCCATGCTTGGCGCCCTCGGCCGCTGGCACGAATGGGAAACGCATTGCCGTGGCGCCCTGACGAACGGCGTCTCCAAGGAAGAGATCCGCGCCGCCGTCCATGTCGTGGCGATCTATGCCGGCGTGCCGTGCGGGGTGGAGTGCTTCCGCATCGCCCGCCGCGTCCTGGAAGAAGCCGGCGAACTCTAAGCCCAACATTGCGGGCCGCACCTGCCGTCATTGCGGGCCGAACCTGCCGTCAACAATCGGGTCGGGCGCGCCCACACCCGCCGCTACAAGCGTCCCAGACGACGATCAACGAGGCGATCCGTGACAGGGGCCGCCTCGTTTCGCGTTTTGTGGAGGTGTCAGCCCACGATCGGCGGGTCGAGGCGCGCAAAACCCTCCTGCCGGCGATAGGGGAAATGCGGATAGGGCGCGGTCACGGCGCTCGCCTCGTCCAGCGTCGCGATCTGCTCCCCCGTCAGGCTCCAGCCGACGGCACCGAGATTCTGACGAAGCTGTTCTTCGTTGCGTGCCCCGATGATCACAGAGGAAACGGTCGGGCGCTGCAGCAGCCAGTTGAGCGCGATCTGTGGCACCGTTCGGCCGGTCTCCTCGGCAATGGCGTCGAGGGCATCGACGACACGGTAGAGGTGTTCCTCCTCGACCGGCGGTCCGAAGCTGGCGGTTTCATGCAGGCGGCTTCCCTCCGGCAGCGGCGCTCCACGGCGGACCTTGCCGGTGAGCCGGCCCCAGCCGAGCGGGCTCCAGACCATCGCCCCGAGCCCCTGATCGAGGCCCAGCGGCATCAGATCCCATTCGTAATCGCGCCCGACAAGGGAGTAATACACCTGGTTGGCGACATAGCGGGGCCAGCCATGGCGGTCGGCGACGGCGAGCGATTTCATGATCTGCCAGCCGGCGAAGTTGGAGACGCCGACATAGCGGACTTTGCCGGCGCGAACGAGCGTATCGAGCGTCGACAGGACTTCCTCGACCGGGGTGCCGGCATCGAAGGCGTGAAGCTGCAGGAGATCGAGATAATCGGTCTTCAAGCGCTGTAGCGCATCCTCCACGGCCCGGATCAGCCGGAAGCGCGAGGATCCCGCATCATTTGGCCCCTCGCCCATGGGAAGGCCGGTCTTCGTCGAGATCAGCACCGCATCGCGCCGGCCCTTCAGCGCCTCGCCGAGCACGGTTTCCGACGCACCGTCGGAATAGACATCGGCCGTATCGAACAGGTTGACGCCCGCCTCCAGGCAGATGTCCACGAGGCGCCGGGCTTCGGTCGCGTCCGAGGTGCCCCAATTGCCGAAGAGTGGGCCGGTGCCGCCGAAGGTGCCTGCGCCGAAGCTGAGAACCGGCACCTTGAGGCCGGATTTGCCGAGGGGTCGATAATCCATGCGATTGATCCTTATTGAACGGAATTGCAGGAAGGCGTCAGAGCCGTGCTCTTGCTCGCCCTGACGGCGGTCAGCGCCGCAGCAATGGCGAGAAGAGGAAACAGCGCGGCCGTCATCGGCACCAGGCCAAGACCCGGGCCGTGTTCGATGACCATGCCGCCCGCCCAGGCGCCGATGGCGTTGCCGAGATTGAAGGCCCCGATATTGAAGCTCGAGGCGAGGCTCTGGCCGGCGCCTTCGGCCTTCGACAGCACCCACATCTGCAAGGGCGCGACCGTGGCAAAACCCGCCGCACCGAGGAGACCGGTGAAGACGATCGCCGCAATCCGGCTGTCGAGGGCGAAGGTCATCGCCGCCAGAACGACAGCAAGGGCCGCCAGCGTGGCAATCATGGCGCGGACCAGGTTGCTGTCGGCCAGCCGGCCGCCGAACAGGTTGCCGACGACCAGACCGCCGCCGAAGACCAACAGGATCGGCGAAACCGCGGCCTCATGGAAATCACCGATCTGCGTCAAGAGCGGCGCGATATAGGTGAAGACGGCGAAGACGCCGGCATAGCCGAGAACGGTCGTCAGCAGACCGAGCAGCACGGGACGGCGGGCGATGGCACGCAGATCGGAGCGCCAGTTGGAGATTTCCGGTCGCGCTCGGTCCTGCGGCACCAGGGCCGCAAGCACGACAAGCGCGACCAGACCCACAAGCGTCACCGCCCAGAAGGTCGCGCGCCAGCCATAATGCTGGCCGAGCCAGGTGCCGAAAGGGACACCGAGGACGGTTGCGACGGTCAGCCCCGTGAACATGATCGAAATGGCGGAAGCGCGCTTCTCCTCGGCCACCAGCCCGGTCGCGACCACGGCACCGACGCCGAAGAACGTGCCGTGCGTCAGCGCGGTCAATACGCGCGCGGCCATCAGCCATGCATAAGTCGGGGCGAGCGCGCAGGCGGCGTTGCCGAGAACGAAAATGACCATCAACCCGACGAGCACATGCTTGCGCGGCCAGCGCCCGGAAAGCGCAGTCAGGACCGGCGCGCCGATGGTCACGCCGAGGGCGTAGCCGGATATCAAGAGACCGCTGGTCGCAATCGTGACATCGAGCTCTCGGCCAATCTCCAGCAGAAGGCCCATGATGACGAATTCTGTGACGCCGATGCCGAAGGCTCCGACCGTCAGGGCGTGGAGGGCCAGCGGCATGACGCGATCTCCATCTTCATCCGCAACGATTTCCCGCAAGGTAGAGATTCACGGGTGGATGAAATAGGATGCGCCCCGGAACATAACTTGTGAGATGATTTCATCATGGGACGGCTGGACGTCAATCGGTCCGGGGAGATGGAGGTGTTCGTCCGCGTGGTCGAGCAAGGCGGCTTCTCGCCCGCTGCGCGCGCCGCAAGGATGACCCCTTCGGCGGTGAGCAAGCTCATGAGCCGCCTGGAAACCCGGCTCGGCACGAGATTGCTCAACCGCTCGACGCGACAGCTCCAGCTCACGCCGGAAGGCTGTGCTTTCTACGAACGAGCGACGCGCATCCTCGCCGACCTGGAGGATGCCGAAAGGGTGGCCGGTCTCGGCGAGCAGGCGGTCGGCCGGGTGCGCGTCAATACCAGCGCCTCCTACGCCAGTCACATCCTCGCGCCGCTCCTGCCGGCGTTCCTTCACCACTATCCGGGGGTGACGCTCGACATCGTCCAGACCGATGCGGTCATCGATCTGCTGGCCGAGCGCACCGATGTCGCAATCCGGGCCGGACCGATGAAAAGCTCCAGCCTGGTCGCGCGCAAGCTCGGCGAGACGCCGCTCACCATCGTCGCCGCACCCTCCTATCTGGAACGCTGCGGAGAGCCGCATTCGATCGCCGATCTCGACGCGCACACTTGCATCGACTTCGGCTATGCGCGCGCCGTCGATGGATGGTCATTGCGGGAGAACGGCAAAACCGTCGTGGTGCCGGCGACGGGCCGCGTGCAGGCCAGCGACGGCGAGGGCCTGCGCCGGCTCGCGCTGGCGGGCGTCGGCCTCGCGCGCCTCGCCGCATTCACCGTGCGCGAAGATATAAGCGCCGGCCGCCTCGTGCCGGTCCTCACCCATCTCGATGCGGGCGAGAAGGAAGCCTTCCACGCAGTCTATCTCGGCCAGGGCGGCCCGCTGCCATCGCGCGTGCGGGGGCTGCTCGACTTCCTGGCGGAACACGGCAGGGTGACATGAGTGGCGGCGACAAAGTCGCGAGATGGCCGTCACACGCAATGTCTGCGCGTTGCGGCAGACGGGAGCAAGGCACGCCGTGGCGATTTATGCCGGCGTGCCGTGCGGGGTGGAATGCTTCCGCATCGCCCGCCGCGTTCTGGAAGAAGCCGGCGAACTCTGAGAAGTCGCGGCCCGATCCTCGCTTTGAAATGGGAGGATCGGGCGCGCTTGCGGGCCTTTGACGCGAGCGATCGGGCAAGGGCCATTTTTGTCTCAGACCGGCTGGCTCGTCGGCCGGAACAAAATCTCATTCACATCGACTTCGGCCGGCTGGCTGACCGCAAAGGCGACCATGCGGGCGAAAGACAGCGCCGGAACCGCAATTTCGGCCACGTGCTCACGGACACCCTTGGCGATGTCCTCTTCGCTGATATGGTCGAGAAGCTCGGTCGCGACCGCCCCCGGCGAGATCACCGTCGTGCGGATGTCATAGGGCTTCACCTCTTGCCGCAGCCCCTCCGAAATTGCGCGCACAGCGTATTTCGTGCCGCAATAGACGGCCGCGCCGGGCGCAACCTTGTGTCCATAGACAGATGACACGTTGATGATGTGCCCGCTCTTCTGCCGCTTCATGTGAGGGAGCGCGGCAGCAATCCCGTAGAGCACGCCTTTCACATTGACGTCGACCATACGGTCCCATTCGTCGATCTTCAGACGTTCAAGCGGTGCCAGCGGCATCAAACCGGCATTGTTCAACATGACGTCGATACGGCCGAACGTCTCGACAGCCTTGTCGACGAGCGCCGCCACCTGATCGCGGCGGGTGACATCCGTGGTCACGGCGAGAGCCTTGTGGCCTTGATCCGTCAGTTCCTTGGCAATTGCGTCGATGCGCTCCGCTCGGCGCGCGCCGAGAACCACCGTCGCACCCTGCTCGGCGAGATGCCGCGCCGTCGCTTCGCCGAGACCGCTGCTGGCGCCGGTGATGACGATGACCTTGCCCTTGATGTTGTCACTCATTGGAAAACTCCTTGTTTGTTGGATCCACAGCCGAGGCGCGGAACGCTCTGACCACCTTCCGAACGCCACAGCTTCGGCGATGGAGCAGCCGGCGGTTCTCGCCTGCTCATTTGCGGTATTCCTCGTCCGTTACATGCTCCAGCCAATCGACCGGAGAGCCATTCAGCTTCTCCTGGATGGCGATATGCGTCATGGCGGTCGTGGGCGTCGCGCCATGCCAATGCTTCTCGCCGGGCTCAAACCAGACGACATCGCCCGGTCGGATCTCCTCAATCGGCCCACCCTGGCGCTGAACCCATCCGCAGCCCGCGGTGACGATCAGCGTCTGGCCCAAAGGATGCGTGTGCCAGGCCGTTCGCGCCCCAGCCTCGAAGGTGACACTCGCTCCGGCGACCCGCGCCGGGTCGGGCGGGCTCATAAGAGGATCGATGCGAACCGCGCCGGTGAAATAGTCTTCCGGCCCAGGGGCAGAGGGCTGGGAGCCGCTGCGTTTGATATCCATTCTGGCCTCCTTCTCGTCTGAGAATGCGTGGGCGCCTCCATCGGCGCCTTGGCCCCAGATATAATCACTCCCATTTGTCCAATTAGGCCATATTATCTGAACACACTTATTAGCCGGCCTAATCTATGCCCTCCGAAAACCTCAACGATCTCGCTGCCTTTCTGGCCGTTGCCCGGGCACGCAGCTTCACCAAGGCGGCGGCGAATCTCGGCGTCTCGCAATCTGCTCTCAGTCAGACGATCCGCAATCTGGAAAGCCGGCTCGGGCTGCGCCTGCTCTCGCGCACCACGCGCAGCGTGCAGACGACGGAAGCCGGCGAGCGCCTGGAGCTCGTGCTCGGACCACGTCTCGACGAGATCGACGCGGAATTGGCGGCCTTGAGCGAATTGCGCGAGAAACCTGCCGGCACGATCCGCATCACCGCCGATGAACATGCCGCAACGATGGTGCTGTGGCCGGCGCTTGAACGCTTCCTGCCGGACTATCCCGACATCAAGGTGGAGATCGTCATCGATTTCGGCCTGACCGACATCGTCGCCGAGCGCTACGATGCCGGGGTGCGCAGCATCGAAATGGTGGCGAAGGACATGATCGCCGTTCCCATCGGTCCCGACATGCGGATGGCCGTTGTGGCAAGCCCCAGCTATTTCGAGGCGAGGCCCCACCCGCAAACGCCACAGGATCTCACCGCGCACAATTGCATCAATCTGCGGCTGCCGACCCATGGCGGGCTTTACGCCTGGGAGTTTGAAAAGAACGGGCGGGAGCTGCGTGTGCGCGTCGACGGACAGCTTGTCTTCAACAGCGTCGCAATGCTCCTGAAGGCCGCGCTCGCAGGGCTCGGACTGGCCTATGTGCCCGAGGCGGAGGCCCGGCCGCATCTCGACGCCGGGCGCCTCGTCCGCGTGCTTACGGATTGGTGCGAGCCGTTCTCGGGATACCATCTCTACTACCCGAGCCGGCGCCAGCAATCTCCCGCCTTCGCCCTTCTCGTCGACGCGCTGCGCTACAAAAAGAGGTGAACGCCGCTGGCACAACAAAAAGCCTGCACGAGGCTCCACGTGCGCAGTCGCGCCTGGGGGGGACGAAATACGCGCACCGGGCGAAAGCAGAGCTATGTCTGCGCCATAGGCCTACTTCATGCCGAAGCCGATGACCCGGCGACGTGGATCCCGCTGAGGTGGATCACGGGGAAGCGGATCACTCGGCCGCCTTGGTGACCGCCCCCTGGTAAGGCTGCGCCGTCCATTGATAGCCGCTGCCGTTCTGCGTCAGATGGCCAAGGCCCGGAAAGCTGACATGCTCGGCGGCGATCAGTTCGTGCGTCTCAGCCAGCTCGGCAAGCGTGCGTTGGCGCGTCGCGCGAGCCTGCGCCGGATCGGCGTCGAAATCCGCCGTGACGTCGGGGTGTGAAAACTGCACTTCGGCGGCGTGGATGATGTCTCCCACCACCAGAACATGCTGCCCCTGGCTGGCGATCCGGTAAAAGCTGTGTCCCGGTGTGTGGCCCGGCGCAGGAATGGCGGTGATTTCGGGAAACAGCGCCGTCTCGCCGGTGAAGAAATGCAGCCTGCCGGCTGCCTCGTAAGGCGCCAAAGCCGCGCGCCCCTCGGCGAACATCTTCTTGTGGCTTTCGCCCGCCCGCGCGCGCTCGTCATCGCTCATCCAATAGTCATATTCGGCTTGCGAAAGGTAGATATCGGCATTGGGGAAGACGCGCTCGCCCGCGACCGTCAGGCCCCCGAATGATCGCCATGAACATGGGTGAGCAGAACGGCGTCGATCGTTTCGGCGGGATAGCCGGCCTGTTGGAGAACCGTGGGCAGGCGTCCGCAGCACGCACCGAACAATGCGCCGGCGCCCGCATCGATCAATATCCGCCTCGAGCCCGTATCGATCAGAAACGCGTTGATCGACGTGTCGCGTCGCGTCGTCTCGCCCACCTTCTCGAAGGTCGCCTGGATTTCCTCCGGCGACATCCCCTTCAGGATTTCATCCCAAGGTATTGCCGCGGTGCCATCGGACAGGACGGTGATGGTCAGCTCGCCCAGTTTGAACCTGTAATAGCCCGGCGCCTGCTGCTGTGCCGGGGACGTGACGGCAATCTCCACGTCGGATCCGGCGCTTTGCGGCGCGGCCACGGCCGAAGACAGAGAGCCAGCGGCCGCAAGAGCGAGGCCGGTGACGATCGATAGAAAGCGCATCGAAATTGCTCCAAGAGTGGATTGAAGCACGGCATCTAAGAAGGTACACCTGAATCTGGAAGTACCTACCTATTGGTAAGTGTTAAAATGTCTGATTTTCGAAATCTCGAATGCGACGTCATGAACCCGGATTGTCCGGCACGTGCAGTGCTTTCCCTGCTTGCAGAGAAATGGTCGCTGTTGACGTTGCATGCGCTGAGCGAAGGGACGATGCGAACGAGCGCCTTACGGCGCAGGATCGGCGGCATCTCCGAAAAGATGCTGATCCAGACCCTCAAACGGCTCGAAGGTGCGGGTCTGGTGACCCGATTCGCCTACCCTGAGGTGCCTCCGCGCGTCGAATACTCGCTGACCGAACGGGGAAGATCACTCAGCCCTCTTATCATCGCTTTCGACGAATGGATCGAAGACCATTCCTTGGAAATGGTCTGACAGGGGACATGGCCCGACAGCCTCGCGCGCCCGCCGACATGCGCTCGTTTTCGGAAAGCCTGCATCGCCTGCCTGGCGCAAACGAAGAAAACCCAGCAAGCGGGCTCAAGAGCCACTCGACAGAACGCGAGAGCGAAAATTCTGATTTTGAGGGGAAATGGCGCACCGGAGAGGATTCGAACCCCTGACCCCCAGATTCGTAGTCTGGTGCTCTATCCAGCTGAGCTACCGGTGCTTGCCGCTATCGTCGCAGGCCCATCGGCTGCGGCGCGGAGCGACACACCTAATCGCTCAGAAGACGGATTGCAAGCACCTCTCGCCGCCTCTTTCACGGCTTTTATGCTTTGCGGCGATCGCGCATATCAGCCAGCCGCGCCGGACGGTCGGGGATCTCGATCTGGAAGATGGTTCCGGCCCCAGCCCGCTCCAAAAGCTCTATTTCTCCGCCATGGGCAGCTACGATCTCCTGCGCTATCGCAAGACCAAGTCCGACACCGCCCGGCCGCGTGGAGCCCTGGAAGGGTTTGAAAAGCGCCTCGCGCGCCCGCTTCGGAAGACCCGGCCCCGTGTCACAAACACGCAGGTGCGCAACCGCGCCCGTGCGTTCCCCTTCGACCCAAAGGCGGCGGATGACGGATGCGTTTTCATCCGAGACGAGCGCCTCCTGCGCATTGCGGCAGAGGTTGAGCATAACGCGGAAGAACTGGTCAGGATCGGCGTCGATCTCCAGGTCGCCCGGGACTCTGTTTTCGAAAACGACGGTACCGTCCGGCGTCAGGCTCAGGATTTCCGCCACCTCCTCCACCAGCCTCCGGGCGGAGACGAGCCGGCGCACGGGCTCCGCCTCTTCGGCGCGGCCATAGGCGAGAACCGAGCGGGTGTAGCCGATCGCCCGATCGATCGTGCCCACAAGCTTCGGCGCGATGCGGCGCACGAGCGGGTCCTGCGCCTCGCCGAGATGGTCTGAGAAGAGCTGGGCGGAGGCCAGGATGTTTCTCAGGTCGTGATTGATCTTGGAGACCGCGAGACCGAGATTGGCGAGATGCCGGCGCTGATGCAACATGTCGCGCAAGGCCGCCTGCATTTCGGCGAAACGCTCCTCCGCCCGGCCGATCTCGTCATGGCGGCCGGTCGGCGTGACCTCGCAGCGCACATCCTCCGGATCGGCGGAAAAGTCCTGCATGCTGGCGGCGAGTTTCTGGATGGGCCGAACGATCATCCGCCTCAACGCCAGATAGACGAAGGAGGCGGTGATGACGGAAATCGCCATGGAGAGAAGCAGGATATTGCGTGAGTACCGCAGCATGGCCTGGCGCAGACCATCCTCGCGCAACACGATCTCGAACATCGCCATGCCGGCCGGAGGTTCGCCCGAAACGCGGATGAGCCGGTCCCCGCCCCCCGAAAAGAGCGTGCCGAAGGCCGCCGCGATCGCCTCGGCAGGACCCAGTTCGCGCAGATCCTGATGGACTGCCACTTCTTCCGGCATGTTGCCGGCCGCGATCAGGATATGCTGGCCGTTCTCCATCATCGCGATCGCTTCCATGCCGATCGCCTGCAAGAGACGCTTCTGCAGATCTTCCGGGAAAGGAGTGGCACCGGGGCTTGAGGCCGCAAGGGCCGCGATCGACGCCGCCTCGAGCTTCTCGTCGAGCCACATATTGCGGAAATTGGCGATGGAAGGCACGTAGATCAGCACTTCCGCGACCATGACGAAGGTGATCGTCAGCACGAGAAGCTTGCCCGACAGCCCTCGAACCGGCCACAGCTCGGCAAGCCGCGACTTTCTCGTCATGTTCTCCGGGGGCTTTTCCTCAAGCGCCACCAAGCACTCCTCAGACGTCTCGCGATCCTCGCGCGCGCCACATCACAAAAGGCCGCATTCACGCCTGCCTTTCAGCCGAAGCGGCGCAGAAAACGTGCGAGCGCCTTCGCCTTATTCGGGACCGGGAGATAGAAGCTCGTCGCCGCGCGCTTTCCCACCTCCGAAACAGTCGGATAAGGCAGGAGCATGCCCATCATATCGCGCACATTGAGACGTTTCGAGAGCGCCAGCGCATAGGGGGCAATCATCTCGCCCGCATTGCGGGCCACAATGTCGACCCCGAGAAGGCGACCCTGCCGCGTCGTGACGAGGCGGATCAGCCCCTCCGTTTGCCGTTCCGCCCGGGCGCGATCGTTCTCAGCGACGGGCCAGCGCAAAACCCGCACATGGCCATGGCGCCGCTCCGCCTCCTCAAGCGTCAAGCCGGCATGAGCGAGTTCCGGATCGGTGTAGGTGACCCAAGGCAGAAGGTCGCGCTGCGGCCGCGCGCCGATCCGAAACAGCAGCGGACGCAGCAAGAGCCCTGCCTCATAGCCGGCCCAATGGGTGAAATTCGGTCCGCCCGTCACGTCGCCGACGGCATAGACGCGACGGTTGCGGGTGCGCAGGTTCGCGCCCACCTTGATGCCGGGGTCGTCGAAATCGATCCCTGCCTTGTCGAGATCGAGCCTGCCGACATTCGGCCGCCGACCCGTTGCGACCAGGATCTGCGTCCCATCGACGGCTTCTTCGGCGCCGTCCGGCTTTTTTACATGAACGCGCACGCCGTATCGTCCGCGCCGGGCCACGCGCGAAATCTCCGTCTCTTCATGGATGGTGACGCCTTCGGCGACGAGACGGCGGCGAACGTGATCGGAAAGTTCCGGATCATCGTGAGAAAGGAGGCGGCCCCTCTCCAGGAGGCTGACCTCCGAGCCGAGGCGGCGAAACGCCTGCGCCATCTCCATACCCACCGGTCCGCCACCGATGACGATGAGATGGGTCGGCAGCTTCGTCAGATCGAAGAGGGTTTCGTTGGTGAGATAATCGAGACCGTCGAGCCCTTCGATGTCGGGCACCTGCGGCGACGAGCCTGTGGCGATGACGAAGCGACGTGCGCTGATGCGTGTCTCGCCGGCAATAATTGTGCGCCGATCCAGGAAAGACGCCCTTTCGCGAATGACGCGCACGCCGAGACCGGTGAAACGCTCCTGCGAATCGTTGGGGGCGATCGCCGCGATGACAGAGCGAATATGAGCGTGAACGGCCGCGAAATCGACGTCGGGGGCCCCAGCATTGACGCCGAAAGCCGGCGCCTCGCGCAGATGTGCCACGTGCCGCGCCGCCGCAATCAGGGCCTTCGAAGGAACGCAGCCATAGTTCAGGCAATCGCCGCCCA
Source organism: Afifella sp. JA880 (assembly GCF_025379905.1). Taxonomy (NCBI): domain Bacteria; kingdom Pseudomonadati; phylum Pseudomonadota; class Alphaproteobacteria; order Hyphomicrobiales; family Afifellaceae; genus Afifella; species Afifella sp. JA880. The sequence goes on along the minus strand of NZ_JAOANH010000003.1, from coordinate 867,503 downwards.
TCCTGCCGTTCTCGACCAGAACTGTCGGAACGTCGAAAGCCGATGCGGCCGCCGCGAGCGTCAGGCCGGCGGAGCCCGCGCCGATCACGCAAATGTCGGTCTTGATCTCTTCTGTCACGTCAAACGGTCACGTCTTTTTGCCGACATTTCGGGCCCTCCAGCGCTTCAACATGATGGGAAGAAGAGCGGCAAGGGCAAGGACGACAAGCCCGAGAAGAAGCTGCGTCGAAACGACCGGCCCTTCTTCGTCGAGAGCCGTGCCCACACCCTCGCCGAAATAGGAATACGCGAAGGTGCCCGGAAGAATGCCGAGGAAGGTCGCAAGCGCATAGGCGCCGAGGCGCATGTCGAAAAGCGCCGGGGCGAGATTGATCACCCAGAACGGAAAGATCGGCGCGAGGCGCAAAAACAGAAGATAATGAAAGGCGTCTTCCTGGAAGCCTGCCCGCAGGCGTTTCAGGCGCGGGCCGGCACGGCGGGCGAGGACCGTGCCGAAGGAGGTGCGGGCAATGAGAAAGATGATGCAAGCGCCGATCGTGGCGCCCACGGCCGACAGGGCGCCACCCAGCGCCCAACCAAAGAGCAATCCCCCCGAGATCGTGACGATGCTCGCCCCCGGAAAGGAGACGGCGACGAGGGTGATATAGACAATGACATAGAGAAGCCCGGCAAGCGCGAGCCGATCGTCAACGAAGCCTTTGAGGGCTTCGCTCTCTTCTTGAAGAGCATTGAGAGAGAGAAACTCCTGAAAGCCCCCCGCATAGAGCAGGAGGAGAAGGAGCACGACAATCCCGACCGGAAGGAAACGCAGCCATAGCGCCCGCGGCGCTTCGCTGGAGGGATGCTCTTCTATGCCGTCCCCCATCGGGCCTTCGGTTTCGCCCCGCCCATCCGCTCTTCGTTCCCTGACTTTTGTCCCGACATTATTCTCGGCCATTCGCCTGCGATCCTTCGGCGCTGCCTCGCCACATGTTCCTCAGCCGCTCGATGCGATATTTGATGTCGCGCGCGAGAATGCCCTCTCAGCCCCAGGTAAGGCGTTCATGCCGGGAGACGGTGAGCTTCACTCGGAATTGAACATCACGCGATCATTCTCTTATGCGCACATGACCTTTGGAACGCGCGTTGACTTCGGCCAGGCATTGCCACTATATCGCGCACGCGAAAAGCACCGTGCCGCAATGGCGCACGGTCCGAATTCCGAACATCGAAGCAGCATTTCGGTCATAGGTGCCGGCTGACTTCCGTTCACCAGCTTGAGGGCTGCCGCAGGCGGCAGAACGATTATGAAACGGACTTTTCAACCGAGCCGCCTCGTGCGCAAGCGTCGCCATGGCTTCCGTGCTCGCATGGCCACCAAGAACGGCCGCAAGGTTCTCGCCCGCAGACGTGCGAAGGGACGCAAGCGCCTGTCTGCGTAAGCTTCGGCGCCATGCAGCGCCTCAAAAAACGAAGGGACTTCCTGGCAGCTCGCAAGGGCTTTCGCCGGGCGGGTCCCTATTTCGTTCTGGAAAGCCGTGATCGCGGCGATTCAGATGAGGGGCGCATCGGCTTTACGGTTTCCAAACGCGTGGCCCGCCAGGCGGTGGTGCGCAACCGTATCCGCAGGCGCCTGAAAGAGGCGGTAAGGGAGGCTGTCAGCGAACGACAGCAGACCGGGCGCGACCTCGTCGTCATCGCACGCTTGCCGGCACTTCGAGCCGATTTCGCCGATTTGGTCGGCGCACTCTCCACGGCGCTCACCGCTTCGAGCGAGACGGCTCACAACGATCATTCGAGCCGTTCGCGCAGAAAGCGCCGCGGCCCCCATAAAATTCCGCCCGAGCGCGGAGGACGGGACGCTGATGGACAACAACCGTAACGTCATTATCGCCATCGCCCTGTCGCTGGCGATCCTGCTCGGCTGGCAGTATTTCGTCGCCGGACCGCGCATCGAAGCGCAGCGCCAGCAACAGCAGGAAGAGGTGCAGAAGGCGACGGACCAGGAAACGTCTGTTGCCGGCACACCAGGCGCGACCGCGCCCGCAGGTGCCCCCGCGGGTGCCGATGCCCCGGCTGGCGCGGCGCCGCAAATTCCGCCTTCCGCGAGCGAGACGGCGCCTGCAACGGGCGGCACGGCCGAGCCCGCCGCCGATACGCCCCGGCTTGCCGTCGATACACCGGCACTTCAAGGCTCCATCAGCCTCGTCGGCGGACGCATCGACGAACTCGATCTGAAGCGCTACCACGCGACGCCCGATCCGAAGAGCCCGATGATCGAGCTTTTCTCGCCGATCGGCAGTGCCGACCCCTATTATGCCGATTTCGGCTGGGTGGCCTCTGCGGGCGGGCCGGCGGTTCCGGACGCCAATACGGTCTGGGAGGCCGACGCGGATACGCTGACACCGGAAAAGCCCGTCACCCTTACCTGGGACAACGGCCAGGGTCTCGTCTTCAAGCGCCAGATCGCCGTCGACGACAATTACATGTTCACGGTGTCGCAAAGCGTGGAGAATTCCTCCGGCGCGCCCGTAACGCTTTATCCTTATGGCCTGATCAGCCGGCACGGTACGCCGGGCGGTCGCAGCTTCTACATCCTGCATGAAGGCCCGATCGGCGTCTTCGGCGACGAAGGCCTCAAGGAAGTCAAATACAAGGATCTCGAGGACGAGTCCGTCACGCCCGCAAAGACGAATGACGGCTGGCTCGGCATCACCGACAAATACTGGGCGTCCGCCCTCATTCCGCGCGGCAAATCACCGTTCCAGGGCCGCTTCCTGCGGACCGAAGACGGAGCTGTGCCGACCTATCAGGCGGATTTTCTGGGCGATGCCGTCACCGTCGAGCCCGGCGCATCGGCCAATCACGAGACGCTGCTTTTCGCCGGCGCCAAGGTCGTCACGCTCCTGAAGCAGTACGAGCAGAGCTTCGACATCGACCGGCTCGACCTCCTGATCGACTGGGGCTGGTTCTATTTCCTGACGAAGCCGATGTTCTTCGTCATCGACTTCCTGTTCCGCTTCCTCGGCAATTTCGGCCTGGCGATCCTCGCCGTCACGGTCATCGTCAAAGCCATCTTCTTCCCGCTGGCGAACAAGTCGTACGCCTCGATGTCGAAGATGAAGAAGATGCAGCCGCAGATCAAAAAGCTGCAAGAGCGCTACAAAGACGACAAGCCGGCGATGCAGAAGGAGATGATGGAGCTCTACAGGCGGGAGAAGATCAATCCGCTTGCCGGCTGCTGGCCGGTGCTCATTCAGATCCCGGTGTTCTTCTCGCTCTACAAGGTGCTCTTCGTCACCATCGAAATGCGGCATGCGCCGTTCTTCGGCTGGATCAAAGACCTTTCGGCGCCCGATCCGACGAACATCTTCAACCTGTTCGGGCTGCTGCCGTTCGAGGCGAGCTTCCTGCATCTCGGCGTGTGGCCGCTCATCATGGGTCTCACGATGTTCGTGCAGATGCGCATGAACCCGCAGCCGCCCGACAAGACACAGGCGATGATCTTCAACTGGATGCCCTTGATCTTCATGTTCATGCTGGCGTCGTTCCCGGCCGGCCTCGTCATCTACTGGGCCTGGAACAACTTCCTGTCGGTGCTGCAGCAGGGCATCATCATGCGGCGCAACGGCGTGAAAATCGAGCTGTGGGACAATATGAAGGGCCTCTTCGGCCGCAAGTCCGACACGCCCGCCGAATAGGCGAAAGCGGCCGGCAAGGTGCCGGCCGCTCCCCGAACAGGTGAGATCAAGCCATGCCGCATGAGCCGCCTGAGGGCCAAAGTGACAGCGAGCGGAGCAGCCGGCAGGCCAATCCCTGGGGTTCTCCCTGGCGTTATGTCGCCTCCGCGCCCAACCTCGCGGCGCTTCCTCCAGAAGGCCCCGTCGAGATCGCCTTCGCCGGCCGCTCGAATGTCGGCAAGTCGAGCCTGATCAATGCGCTGACGCGCCAGAAGGACCTCGCCCGCACCTCCAAGACGCCGGGGCGCACGCAGGCGCTCAATTTCTTCGTCCCGGACCGTCCCGGCGACAGCGGCGAGGAGCCTCTCATCGCCCTCGTCGACATGCCCGGCTACGGCTTTGCCAAGGCGCCGAAGGACAAGGTCGAAGACTGGACGAAGCTCATCCACGACTACCTGAAGGGCCGGGCGACGCTCCGGCGCGTCTTTCTTCTCGTCGACGCTCGCCACGGGCTCAAAGCGGCCGACCTCACCGTGATGAAGGAACTCGATACGGCGGCCGTCACCTACCAGATCGTTCTGACGAAGGCCGACAAGCCGAAACCCGGCGAGCTCAAGCGCCTGATCGAGGCGACCGCCGAAGCGATCCGCAAGCGCCCCGCCGCTTTTCCGGAGATTCTGGCCACGTCGAGCTTCAAGGATAGCGGCCTTGAATCCGTCCGCACGGCCGCCGCCGCGCTCATTGATTGGCAAGGCGAGCGAGACTTGCTAGACACCGCGCCCTGAAGCGCCGGTTGCCGACGCCCTCCAGATCCTCTTCCTCGGCCACGCGTTATAGACGCCTTCCGGCCCTTGATCTTCGGAGCCATCGATGAGCGAAGCCACCAAGAGCGAAGCATACGATCAGGCGAGACTTCTTTCCGAGGCCCTGCCCTATATGCAGCGCTACGAGGGGCGGACGGTGGTCGTCAAATATGGCGGCCATGCCATGGGCGATCAGCATCTCGCCACGGCCTTCGCCCGCGATATCGCTCTCTTGAAGCAATCCGGGGTCAACCCGATCGTCGTCCATGGCGGCGGACCGCAAATCGGCGGCATGCTGGAAAAGATGGGCATCGTCTCGGAATTCAAAGGCGGCCTGCGGGTGACCGACCGCAAAACCGTCGAAGTGGTCGAGATGGTGCTGGCCGGGTCGATCAACAAAGAGATCGTCGCGCTCATCAACGCGCAGGGCGAATGGGCGATCGGGCTTTGCGGCAAGGACGGCAATATGGTCTTTGCCGAAAAGCTGAAGCGCACGGTCGTCGACCCCGATTCCAATATCGAGAAGGTGGTCGATCTCGGCTTCGTCGGTGAGCCGGTGGAGGTCGACCGGACACTGCTCGACCTTCTTGCGCGTTCTGAGATGATCCCGGTCATCGCGCCGGTGGCGCCCGGCCGCGACGGCGAGACCTACAACATCAACGCCGACACCTTTGCCGGCGCCATCGCCGGCGCGCTCGAGGCCAAGCGCCTCCTCTTCCTCACCGACGTCTCCGGCGTGCTCGACAAATCGGGAAAGCTGATCGACGAGCTCACCGTCGCCGAAGCGCGTGCCCTCATCGCCGACGGCACCATCAGCGGCGGCATGATCCCGAAGGTGGAAACCTGCATCGAGGCGGTGGAAAGGGGCGTCGAAAGCGTCGTGATCGTCGACGGCAAGGCGCCGCATTCGGTGCTCCTGGAGCTCTTCACAGTGCACGGCGCCGGAACGCGCATCCGCCCCGACGGAGCCCCGGAACGCACCGCCTGAGAGCGCGGAGGGCGGGCGCAGGGGACAAATAGAGCGACGGGAGAGACTGCCGCCCCGCGCCTGCGGCCGCATGCGATCACGCATATCGCAGACATCTCAGCCTCACCAAAGCAAGTCGTGCACATGTTTACGAAATCGCGTAAGCAGACCACATGAACGCACTTGCAGCAGAAGACATCGCACCCCACGCCCGTGAAGATCTCAGCGTCTTTGCGGAGGTGGAGGCATGGATATTCGACCTCGACAACACCCTCTATCCGCGTGATTCGAACCTGTTCGCACAGATCGACGAGCGCATCCGCAGCTATGTCGGCAATCTCTTGAATGTCGACGAGGCCGAAGCCCACCGCATTCAGAAAGAATTTTACGAGCGGCATGGCACATCGCTGCGCGGGCTGATGCTGGAGCACGACGTCGACGTCGACAGCTTTCTGGAATTCGTGCACGACATCGACCGCTCGGCGCTCGCCCCGGCCCCGGAACTCGCCGCCGCGATCGCCCGCCTGCCCGGCCGCAAATTCATCTTCACCAACGGCTCACGCGCGCATGCGGAGCAGACGGCGAGGCAACTCGGCCTCTCCGATCATTTCGAAGACATCTTCGACATCGTCGCCGCCGACCTCCTGCCGAAACCGCGCGAAGAGACCTATCGGCGCTTCATCGAGCGTTTCGATATCACCCCCGCCAGGGCGGCCATGTTCGAAGACCTGTCGCGCAACCTCGTCGTGCCGAAAGACTTCGGCATGCGCACCGTCCTCGTCGTGCCGTCTGGCACGCGCGAAGTCTTCCACGCCGAATGGGAGATGGAGGGTCATGACGGGGCGGAGCATGTCGATTTCGTCACCGACAACCTCGCGGCCTTCGTCTCGGAGATCGTCACGGCGCGCGGCGTTTAGCGGCCGCGCCTCCTGTCTTCCGCCTCGGACAAAGCGCCCCATCGCGCAAGTCGTGCGCTCCCCTTGCAGGCGCGGCGCAAAATCGTCATATAGGCGCCGGGAGGCTGGCGACGGGCGCGTCCTTCGCCAATCGGGTCAGGTCCGGAAGGAAGCAGCCCCAACGAATTCGACGCGGGTCGTCGTCCAGTCTCCTTCTTCCAATCAGGCCGCCACGCAAGGCGGCCTTTTCGTTGGCGCGGCATCAAAGGGAACATCGTTTGGAGCGCTTATTGCGTTCGGCATTCAACCCAAGCCGATCATGCTCTAAAAGAAGCCGATGAGCGCTGCGCCCGGCTACCAGGTTCTCGCCCGCAAATACCGCCCCTCCGGCTTCGATGATCTGATCGGCCAGGAGGCGATGGTGCGTACCCTGAAAAACGCTTTCAGGGCCGGGCGCATCCCGCATGCCTGGATGCTGACGGGTGTCAGAGGCATCGGCAAAACCACGACGGCGCGGATTCTCGCCCGCGGGCTCAACTACCAGCCCAAAGAGGGCGACGGCGCCCCGACGGTGGAGTTTTCCGAAGAGGGCGTGCATTGCCGCGCCATCATGGAAGGGCGCCATCCGGACGTCATGGAGATGGATGCGGCCTCCCATACCGGCATCGACGACATCCGCGACATCATCGATTCGGCACGCTACGCACCCACCTCGGCGCGTTACAAAGTCTACATCATCGACGAGGTCCACATGCTGTCGAAGGCGGCCTTCAACGGCCTCCTGAAGACGCTCGAAGAGCCGCCGCCGCATGTGAAGTTCATCTTTGCAACGACCGAAATTCGCAAAGTGCCGGTGACGGTGCTGTCACGCTGCCAGCGTTTCGACCTGAAGCGCGTCGATGCCGCGGAACTCATCACGCATCTCAATTCCATCGCCGGCAAGGAAGGCTTCGAGGTCGAGGCCGAGGCGCTCCGGATGGTGGCACGCGCAGCCGAAGGTTCTGTGCGCGATGCGCTTTCCATCCTCGACCAGGCGGTCGCCCATGGCGCCGGCCGGGTCGGCGCCGAGACGGTGCACGACATGCTGGGGCTGGCGGATCGTGCCCGCATTGTCGACCTTTTCGAAGAGGTGATGAAAGGCGACACTGCCTCGGCGCTCGCCGAATTGCGACTGCAGCACGAGCGCGGCGCCGACCCCGTCACCGTCCTCACCGATCTTGCGGAATTCTGCCATTACGTGACCGTCTCCAAGCTCGCGCCGGGGACGGCGCCTTCGAGCGCCATTTCCGAGACGGAGCGGGTGCGCGGGGAAGCGCTCGCGGGAACACTCTCGGTCTCGATCCTCTCGCGCGCCTGGCAAATCCTCCTGAAAGGCATCCAGGAAGCACAGCTTGCGGCCCATCCCGAACAGGCCGCCGACATGGTGATCGTGCGCCTCTGCCATGCCGCCAATCTGCCGACCCCGGAAGAGGCGCTCAAAGCGCTCGCCGACGAGCAGGACAGATCCGGCAGTGGCGCGGGGCGCCCCGATGGCGGCGGCGCCGCACCACCTCCCCCGCCGCAGGCGCGGCTCGTGCAGTCGGGCAATGGCGGGACGCGAACCCACCCGGAGCCACGTCACCAGCCGGCCGCGGCACCCCGTGCGGCGCAAAGCCAGGCCGGGCCGCGGCTGCAGAGTTTCGCTGACATCGTTGCCGAAGGCCGCGCCCGGCGCGATATCCGCCTCGTCAACGCGCTCGAACGCTTCGTGCGGCCGGTCAAGGTCGAAGACGGGCGGGTGGAGATCGCGCTCGACGAGGGCGCCCTTGCGGATCTGCCGCAACGGCTTTCGGCTGCCCTTTCAGAATGGACCAGCCAGCGCTGGGTCGTCATCGTCAGCCAGACAAGCGGCGCGCAAACTCTGCGCGAGGTGAAGCAGGCTGAAGATGCACGGCTGATGGCAGAGGCGGAAGCCGATCCGATCGTGCAGAAGGTTCTGGAACGCTTTCCGGGTGCAGAGATCGTCGCCGTACGCTCGCGCCCCGAAGACGACGACACTGATGACGACGAGGCGGGTGAGACGCCCGACCCATCAAGAGAGGATGACTGACACCATGCGCGATCTCATGGGCATGATGAAGCAAGCCAAAGAGCTTCAGGGAAAGATGCAGGAGCTGCAGGAGGAGGTGGCCGCGATGGAGGTCGCCGGCTCTTCCGGCGGCGGGCTCGTCTCCGTCGTGGTCGACGGCAAGGGCACGCTCAAATCCATCAAGATCGACCCCTCGCTCATGAAAGAGGAGGAGACGGAGATCCTGGAAGACCTCGTCGTCGCTGCCGTGGCCGACGCCCGCGGCAAGGCCGACCAGGCGACGCAGGAGAAAATGTCGGAGCTCACCTCCGGTCTGCCTCTGCCCCCGGGCATGAAGCTGCCGTTCTAGGATTCCGCGCGAGACATCATGGCCGCTTCCACTGTCGGGCCCGAGATCGAGAAACTGATCCAGGCCCTCTCGCGCCTGCCGGGGCTCGGGCCGCGTTCGGCCCGGCGCGCCGCGCTTGCGCTCATCAAAAAGAAAGAGACGCTGCTCGTGCCGCTCGCCAATGCGGCACGCGAGGCGGCGGAGGCCGCCAAGGTCTGCTCCGTTTGCGGCAATATCGACAGCCGTGACCCCTGTTCGGTCTGTTCCGATCCCTCGCGCGATCCTTCCACCATCGTGGTGGTGGAAGACGTCGGCGACCTTTGGGCGCTGGAACGCGCCGCCGCCACCAAGGCGCGCTACCATGTGCTCGGTGGCGTGCTCGCCCCGCTCGACGGGATCGGCCCGGACGATCTTGCCATCGACAGCCTTCTCGGCCGTGCGGCAGCGCCGGAAGTCACGGAGATCATCCTCGCCGTCAACGCCACGGTCGAGGGCCAGACGACGGCGCATTACCTCACCGACGGGCTCGCCTCCTGTCACGTCAAGGTGACGCGGCTCGCCCATGGCGTGCCGGTCGGCGGCGAGCTCGATTATCTCGACGACGGCACGCTCGCAGCCGCCATGCGGGCAAGGACGGCGTTTTAACCCCCTTTCCGGAAACCTCCTGCAGGAGCCACCATGACGCCTCCGTCCTCACGCACGCGTATCGCCGTCCTTTTCGGCGGCCGGTCGGCGGAACACGATGTTTCGATCATGTCGGCGACCAACGTCATGCGGGCACTCGCCCCCGAGACTTACGATCTCGTACCGATCTTCATTACGCGTGACGGACGCTGGCTTGAAAGCCGTTTCGAAGACGGCTGCCCGACGACACCCGAGACGGGGACAGAACTCGCCCTTCTTTCTGGCGGCAAAGGCCGCATGCTTGCGCTTTCGCCCGAAGGACAGGCGCGGGAGATCGCTCCGATCGATATCCTCTTTCCGGTCCTCCACGGCCTCTTCGGCGAAGACGGTTCCGTCCAGGGTCTCGCCGAGACAGCGGGCGTCGCCTTCGTCGGCTGTGGCATCCTGGGCTCAGCGACCGCCATCGACAAAGACATCGCCAAGCGTCTCCTCACGCAGGCCGAGCTGCCCGTCGCGCGTGCGGTCACGATCGCATTGGGTGAGGCGCCCTCCTTCGCCGAGATCGAAGGCGCGCTCGGCCTTCCTCTCTTCCTCAAGCCGGCGCGGCAGGGCTCGTCGGTCGGGGTGAGCAAAGTGACGAGCGAAGCAGGCTTTGCCGCGGCACTTGCGGAAGGCTTTCGCCACGACACGAGGCTTCTCGCCGAGGAATTCATCGCCGGCCGCGAGATCGAATGCGCCGTCCTTGAAGACCCGAAAGGCGCGCTTTTCGTCTCGCGTCCGGGCGAGATCGTGCCCGCGGAACGCCACGGCTTCTACAGCTATGACGCCAAATATATCGACGAGACCGGTGCGGCGTTGAAGGTCCCAGCGGATTTGCCGCCGCATCTCGAAGCCGAAATCCGCACCCTTGCCCAACAGGCGTTCCGGGCGCTCGGCTGCGACGGCATGGCCCGGGTCGACTTCTTCGTGACCGCGGAGGGTCGCATTCTCGTCAACGAGCTCAATACCATCCCGGGCTTCACAGATATCAGCATGTATTCCAAGGCAATGGCGGCAAGCGGCGTCGGCTACGCTGCGGTCATCGACCGGCTTGTGGAACACGGCCTCGCACGGGCCGCAGGCTGAAGAGCAGGGCGAGATTGAACCAGCCGATTCTATTGCTTATTAGCTCTGCTTGCGTTCAGAGGTGAGAACGGCCTTCTCACGCACCTGAAGTGCCTATGGCGCATCAGGTCAGTAGCCCGAAAGAGCGAAGAGATCCGGAATTTGGCGTCCGGCGATCGCAAACACGAGCCCCGCTTCGGCGGGGCTTTTATTTTGTGCGCGTGACAAAGCCTTTCCGCAGCCGGCGGTCGAGCTTGTTTCGGTCGATCGGATAAAAGGAACGGACGAGATAGCGGCCTCTTGCGTCCCGCTGCAGCCTGATCGCGATCAGCACGATCAGGTTGTTGTCTTCGACCTCGCCGATCAATTCGAAACCACTTTCGCGGTGATGTGGCGACTGTCCGATATAGTCGGGGCTTCGCACAATTTCGGAGAGAAATGGCAGACAGGCGGGGAAGGTTTCGATGCCGACGGAACGCATGCTGCTGTGCCGGAATGCTCAAATAGACGGGGCCGGACGGCAACACCAGGTTCGCCCTGCTGAGGGCACCAAGAGGCAGCCTCCCGAGAGTGAGGGGACGGAAACGTGGCTCATTGTCCGTTCGCTTTGCCGACAACCGCTCTGCCCTACCCCTCGCCGCCGGCCGCGACCTTTTCCTCCTCCGCTTCCTCGCCGAAGCCCAAGCCCTCGATCCGGGCACCGCGCTTTTGCAGTTTGTCGTTCGAAATCAGGATCTGTTCGATGTCGCGGCTCGTCTGGCCGAAATGCGTGGCGAGTTTCCTGACACGCTCGTCGAGGCGTCCGAGATCCTCCATCAAGGACATCACCTCTTCCTGGATGACATGCGCCTGCTCGCGCAGCCGCGCATCGCGCAGGACGGCCTGCATCACCTGGATCGACAGCATCAGAAGCGATGGCGAGACGATGACGACGCGCGCCCGGTAGGCGCGCTGCACGACCTCTTCGAAGCGTTCATGGATCTCAGCGAAGACCGTCTCGGAGGGCACGAACATGAAGGCCGTGTCCTGCGTCTCGCCGGGAGTGAGATACCGCTCCTGAATGTCGCGGATATGCTTCAGGAGATCCGTGCGGAACTGCGCCTGGGCCGCCTTCTTCGTCTCCGCCGTCTCCGCATCCTTGAGGGCATTGTAGCCTTCAAGCGGGAACTTGGCGTCGACGACGAGCGGCGGCACGCCGTTCGGCATGAAGACGAGGCAATCCGGCCGCGCGCCGGATTTCAGCGTCGCCTGGAACTGGTAGGCGCCCTTCGGCAGGCCGTCGGCGACGATCGCTTCCATGCGCGCCTGACCGAAGGCGCCGCGCGTCTGCTTGTTGCCGAGGATGTTCGACAGGGTCGTCACCTGACCGGCAAGCTCGGTGATATTCCTCTGCGCCCGGTCGAGCACGGCAAGCCGCTCATGCAGCTGGCGCAGATTTTCGCCGGTGTTCTGCGCAGCCTCGCCGACGGAGCGGTTGAGACGGTGGCCGATCCCATCGAGACGTTCCGAGAGATGCCGGTTGAGCTCCGACTGGCGGCTGCCGAAAATCTCCGCCATGGACTGCATGCGTCCCGACATTTCCGCCTGGGTCTTCAGGAGCGCCGAGAGCTCGCCGCGCATCTCCGCCGCCTGCGCGCTCGCCTCGGCAGCCAGACGACGGTTCTTCGCGCCGGCCCGCAGAGCGAGGATGAGCACGACGAGAAGCACGAGCCCACCGAAGCCGGCCGCCGACAGCACAAGCGGATCGGCGTCGGAAAGTCGGCCAAGCGCATCGGCAAAGACGGGCGACCATGAGTCCATTTCATGAACATAGCTGATTCGCCGCGTACACTCGGCCGTCACGCAACATTGACCGCAGGCCCCGGAAACCCTAAGTCGCGAGGGCCATGGCCAAACTCGACATCGTCACACTTCCCGATCCCGTCCTGCGCAAGCTCAGCGACCCCGTCGAGGGTATGAGCGAGCCGATCCAGAAGCTTCTCGACGACATGCTGGAGACGATGTACGAGGCGCCCGGCATCGGCCTTGCCGCCATCCAGGTCGGCGTGCCGAAGCGGATCATCACCATCGATGTCAGCCGCGAAGAGGACAAGCGCGAGCCTCTGTTTCTCGTCAATCCGCAGATCGTGTGGCGCTCCGACGATCCGAACGTGCACGAGGAAGGCTGTCTGTCGATCCCGGAGTATTTCGCCGATGTGGAACGCCCCGCCCGGGTGAAGGTGACGTATCGCGACTATGAGGGCAAGGAACAGGAGCTCGAAGCCGACGGTCTTCTCGCCACCTGCATCCAGCATGAGGTCGACCATCTGAACGGCGTCCTCTTTATCGATTATCTCTCGAAGCTGAAGCGCGACATGGTCATCCGCCGTTTCACCAAGGCGGCGCGCGAGAAAGAGCGCAGCGCCAGTTCGGCCATGTAGCCGTCCCCGGAAGGGGCAAAGGGACAGGCGATGACACTCAAAGTGATCTTCATGGGCACGCCGGATTTCGCCGTGCCGACCTTCCTCGAACTCGTCGGCCAGGGCCACGAGATCGCAGCCGTCTACACGCAACCGCCGCGCCCGGCCGGCCGCGGGATGGCGGAGCGAAAAAGCCCGGTGCATCTTCATGCCGAGCGCTTCGGCATTCCGGTGCGCACGCCGAAGAGCCTCAAGAACGAAGAGGCGCAGGCGGAATTTGCGGCACTTCAGGCCGACGTCGCCGTCGTCGTCGCCTATGGGCTCATTCTGCCGAAGCCGATCCTGGACGCACCGAGTGAAGGCTGTCTCAATCTCCACGGCTCGCTCCTGCCGCGCTGGCGCGGGGCGGCCCCGATCCAGCGCGCCGTCATGGCGGGCGATCCCGAAACTGGCGTCATGGTCATGCGCATGGACGAAGGTCTCGATACCGGCCCGGTCTGCCTTGCCGAAAAGACGCCGATCGGTCCCGACGAGACGACCGGGCAGCTGCACGACCGGCTCGCGCGTCTTGGCGCCGATTTGATGGTGCGGGCACTCGGCGCGTTGGAACGGGGGGCGCTGACGGCCACCCCTCAGGCCGAAGACGGCGTCACCTACGCCTCCAAGATCGACAAGAGTGAAGCGAAGATCGACTGGTCGCAGCCCGCCGGTGAGGTGCACAACCTCATCCGCGGCCTCTCGCCCTTCCCCGGCGCCTGGTTTGAGATCGACGCGGGCGGCAAGCGCGAACGCGTGAAAGTGCTGCGCTCGGAAAAAACCGAAGGCTCGGGCCAACCGGGTGAGCTTCTCGACAGAATGACGATCGCCTGCGGCGAAGGGGCCATCCGTCTCGTCGAGGTGCAGCGTGCTGGCAAGCAGGCGATGGAGGCCGAGGCGGCACTGCGTGGCCTGCCGGCCGATTTCCGCATCCTCGTCGCGTGAGACAGCACGCCCTGGCGCCCTTCGGCAGAGCCTCGTTATGCCCCGCTACCGCCTCCTGATCGAATATGACGGCGGCCCTTTCGTCGGCTGGCAACGGCAGACGACGGGCCCTTCCGTGCAGGCGGCGATCGAAGATGCGATCTTTGCCTTCACGGGCGAAGAGATCCGGATCCGGGGCGCCGGCCGCACCGATACGGGCGTGCATGCGCTCGGCCAGGTGGCGCATTGCGACCTGCAAAAAGACTGGCCGGACGACACGGTGCGTGACGCCCTCAACGCGCATCTGCGACCCGCGCCGGTCGCGATCCTCGCGGCAAGGCAAGTACCTGACGATTTGGATGCGCGGTTCTCGGCGGAAAAGCGGCATTATCTCTACCGCATCGTCAACCGGCGCCCGCCACTCGCTTTGGAGCGTGGCCGGGCGTGGCAGGTGCCGGTGCCGCTTGATGCCGATGCCATGCACGAGGCGGCGCAGACGCTCGTCGGGCGGCATGATTTCACCACCTTCCGGGCGGCCGAATGCCAGGCGAAGAGCCCGGTCAAAACCCTCGACCGGATCAGCGTGCGGCGCGAGCTCGATATGGTCGTGATCGAGACCTCCGCGCGCTCTTTCCTGCACAGCCAGGTGCGTTCCTTCGTCGGCACGCTGAAACTCGTCGGCGAGGGCAAATGGCGGGCGCGCGACGTCGCCGAGGCACTCGCCGCATGCGACCGCCGCCGCTGCGGACCCCTGGCACCGCCCGACGGGCTTTATCTGGCGAAGGTCGATTATCCAGAAGAGGACGCCTGAGCGACGCCGGCTACATCACCCCGACGAAAATGCGGTCGAGGCTCACCTCGATCAAAATCCCGATCAAGAGCTGCAGCAGAACGACGGGCACGGCCATCATCACCGGCACGGCGAGAGCGGTGCGGACCACCAGATAGGAAAAGCGCAAGGCGACCACGAAGAGCGCCAGCAGAAGGAAAGAGAGGACCGGAAGCGGCACGAAGCCGGTCGCGTGGAGCGCATGCGGCAACGCGAACATGCCGGCGATCACCACCGCGCTCCAATTGCGCGCCACGATGAAGGGCACATAATGCGTGGCAACCCCGAGCGGGCGGGCAACGAGCGCGAAGAAAATCGGAAATGCGACCCAATCGAGGGCGAGGCCGAAGAGCCGCAGGGAGACGAAGCTGCCGGCCAGAACCGTCACGGCGTGATCGGTCGCCGTCAGCGCAATCCTCTCCGATGAAATCGCAACGAGCGTGAACGGGATGATGAGGATCACCGCACCGAACGAGCGCCAGAACCCCTCCAATGTCAGATCGAGTTCCTGCAGCCCTTCGGCACGGCCGTTCATCACCTTCCATGCGCCGGTGACTTGTTGGATGCAGTAAGAGAAGATCATTTCGTGCGGGCGAAGATGCTGTCCAGGAAGGCTTCGTAGATGCGCGTCAGCTCTTCGAGATCGGCGGCCGGCACCCTCTCATCGGTCTGATGCATGGTGGCGCCGACGAGACCGAGCTCCACGACCGGGCAATAATCCTTGATGAAGCGCGCATCCGATGTTCCGCCGCCTGTCGACAGGCGCGGACGTGAGCCGACGATGGCGGAAACCGCCCCGCTCAAACTGCCGATCAGCGCCTCGTCCCGGGCGAGAAAGGAATCGCTCGGCGGCTGCCCCTCTTCCAGGCTCCATTGGATCTCGCCTTTGGCCGCCTCACTCAGCCGTCTCTCGATCTCGGCGCGCAGGCTCGTCCGCGTCCAGCAATCGTTGAAGCGGCTGTTGAAGCGCGCCCGCGCCTCTCCGGGAATGACGTTCCAGGCGCTGTTGCCGGTCGCGACATCGACGACCTCGAGCGTCGAAGGCTCGAAATGGGCGCTGCCTTCATCGAGAGGCGTCGCCGTCAGCCCCTCGAGCAGCGTCATCAAGCGCATCACCGCATTCTCGGCGAGATGCGGATAGGCGGCGTGGCCCTGCCGCCCGTGCGCCACAATGGTCGCCGAAAAGCTGCCGCGCCGGCCGATCTTGACCTGATCGCCAACCCAGTCTGCAGATGTCGGCTCGCCGACGAGCGCGCCGGAGAAATCGAACCCTCGGCCTTTCGCCCAGTCGAGAAGCTTGGCCGTGCCGTTGATGCCGGGCCCTTCTTCATCGCCCGTGATGAGGAACGAAAAACGGCCGGAAAAACCGCTGCGGCGCGCCTTGAAGCGCGAGAAGGCGGCGACCATCGCCGCGATTGCGCCCTTCATATCGACGGCGCCGCGCCCGTAGACGAGGTTCTCGTCGAGCGCTCCGGAAAACGGCGGATGCCGCCAGGCGGCTTCCTCTCCGGGTGGCACCACATCGACATGACCGGCGAAGGTGAGATGGTAATCGCCTTCACCGATGACGGCGAAGAGGTTCTCCACGTCCGGTGTACCGACCTCGGAGAAGACGGGCCGATCGACAGCGAAACCGAGCGGCTTCAGCGCCGCCTCGAGGACGTCGAGCGCCGGCGCCGCTTCGGGCGTCACCGAAGATGCGCGGATCAAATCGCGGGCGAGCTGGACGGGGTCGATCACAGTCACGGGATGAGACGCGTTTCCGGGGGCGGGCCCCAGCTGTTCGCGCCCTGGTCTCCCTCCAGGAGGCCGAGATCGACGATGGCCCAGATCGGTCCGATGACCGGGATCAGAATGATGAGCGCCCACCAGCCGGAGCGGCCGCGATCGTGAAAACGTTTCACGTGACAGGCGATGCCGGCCAAAAACAGAAAGACGGAAATCAGAAAGGCGATCAGCCCGTCATTGCCGAAAAGCAGCGTCGCGATGAGAGAAATGATGAAGAGGCCGATGACCCCGATCCACCAATCCTTGCGCGCGATGCGCCCTTCGAAGCTCGTATAGAGATATTTCCAGTCCATCCTCGGCCTCCCTCACCTCGGCGGCAGGTTCGGCGCCTCGCCAAACCGGTTCTTTCCGCCGGTGCCCCGCACGACACCGAAGGCGATGGTAGCGAAAATCGACAGAACGGGAACGAGTAGGATCGCCGCAAAGGCGCCCGTCGCGTTGAAATCGTGCAGCCGCTTCACGCCGATGGCGATGGAGCAGACCATTCCGACAATGAGAGCGAAGCTGGCGAGCGTCGGATTGTGGAAGGTCACATCCCCTGTCTGCGGGTGGACATCCGGCTGCAGCAGGAAGGCCAGCACCGCCACCACGCCGAAATTGGCGAGCCAGTAGACCTCGCGGCCAATGCGGCCATCAAAGCGGAAAAAAACCCAAAGCAGGCTGCGCGCCATCTTGCCTCCAAATGCTGGCGGGACGCGTCAGCTGCGCAAGAGCTCGTTGATCGAAGTCTTGGCGCGGGTGCGCTCGTCGACACGCTTGACGATGACGGCGCAATAAAGCTGCGGCCCCCAGTTTTCACCCGGCAGGTTCTTGCTGGGCATCGTGCCCGGCACGACCACAGAATATGGGGGCACTTCGCCGATAAACACCTCACCGGTGTTGCGATCGACGATTTTTGTCGAGGCGCCGAGATAGACCCCCATCGACAAGACCGAGCCCTGGCGCACGATCACACCTTCGGCGACTTCGGCACGCGCACCGATGAAGCAATCATCCTCGATGACGACCGGCCCGGCCTGCAAGGGCTCCAGCACACCGCCGATGCCCGCACCGCCCGAAAGATGCACGTTCTTGCCGATCTGCGCGCAGGAACCGACTGTCGCCCAGGTGTCGATCATCGCCCCCTCGCCGACATAGGCGCCGAGATTGACGAAGGACGGCATCAAAACCGCGCCCGGCGCGATGAAGGCGGAGCGGCGCACCACGCAATGCGGCACGGCTCGAAATCCTGCGCTCTCGAAATCCGAAGCGCCCCAGCCGGCAAACTTCGACGGCACCTTGTCCCACCACACGGCTCCGCCCGGACCGCCCTCGATCACCGACATCGGCGTCAGGCGGAAAGAAAGCAGCACCGCCTTCTTCAGCCATTGATTGACGTGCCAGTTGCCATCAGGTCCCGGCGCGGCCACACGCTCTTCACCGCTATCGAGAAGGTCGAGCGCCGCATCGACGGCATCGCGCACGGGTCCTTGCGTCTCCGGGCTGAGCTCGCCGCGCTTTTCGAAGGCCTCGTCGATGGTCGCCGCGAGTTCGGTGTGATCGGCCATTTTCGTCGTCTTCCCCTGCCGGTGAGTTTCTGCCGGTCTTGCCCATATAAATCCTGCGGTGGCGTAAGCCGGGGCGGGCGCCGCGTCAATTGCCACAGATCCTCCCTTCGCGCCGGCCCTGGCAGGTGTTAGAGCCTCACACAGGCTCTAGGTCACGAGGTCATGTCCGGCTTTTCTCTTCATCCCCGGCTCGCCGCCGATACGTTTCCGCTCACCGAATTCCCTCTCTGCCATGTTCGGTTGATGAACGACGCCACCTATCCATGGCTCATCCTGGTGCCGGCGCGGCCGGAGCTCGCCGAGATCATCGATCTCGATGTCGCGCAGCAAAGCGTTCTGATCAGTGAGATCGACGCGGCGGCGCGGTCCCTCCGGCAGGTGACTGGCTGCGACAAGCTCAATGTCGCCGCCCTCGGCAACGAGGTCCGCCAGCTTCACATCCACGTCATCGCCCGTTTCGTGGGCGACCCCGCCTGGCCGAAGCCCGTCTGGGGCGCGGTCCCTGCAAGGCCTTATGAAATCAAGGCGAAAGACACACTCATCCGCCTCCTGGAAGACGCTTTTGCCGCCGCTTCGGCCTGAACTCGTCATGTCCTCAAGCTTCCTAGATCGCCCTTTCCTCGAGGCGAGCGCCGCAAACGGCTTCGCGGGAAACAATTTCGACCGGCAGAGCGAGCATCGCGCGGAACATGCAGTCGAGATCGCGCTCGGTTCACCCGATGCGCGGATCCACCTCTTTTGCGAAGACCGTGCTCTCGTGAAGATCTCTCCGGAGCCGCAAGCCGCCTTTTCGGTGAACGAGGCCGAGGCCATCGGCTTCAATCCCGCCACCCTCATTCTTCTCGGATTTCTCGGCGCAGAGCCGCGGCTTGCCGCCATGGCGATCCCGCAGGCAGAGTGGCAGGAGCCGCTGCAGGCAATCGATCTTCGCTCCCTCGCGGTCCAGGGCCTTCTGTCGGCGGAAGATCTCGGCGGGCTCGCGCAGGCGCGGTCACTGCTTGCCTGGCATCAGAACCATCGTTTCTGCGCGAGATGCGGGAGCGAGACGGAGATGCGGGCAGGCGGCGTGAAGCGGCACTGCCCGTCCTGTGAGAGAGAGCATTTTCCGCGCACCGATCCGGTCGTCATCATGCTCGTCATCGACCCGGCGCAGAACCATGACGCCTGCCTTCTCGGCCGCCAGTATCGCTTTCAGCCCGGTATGTATTCCGCGCTTGCCGGGTTTCTGGAACCGGGGGAGACGATCGAAGCGGCGGTCAGGCGCGAGATCGCCGAGGAGGCGGGGATCCGGACGGAGCGTGTGCGCTACCATTCCAGCCAGCCCTGGCCTTTCGTCTCCTCGCTGATGATCGGCTGCCATGCGGAGGCTGCGTCCAACGACATCACCCGCGACGAGAGCGAGCTTGAGGATTGCCGCTGGTTCGCCCGCGACGAGGTGCGCCGCATGCTGGCCGGCACGCATCCGGACGGTTTGACGGCGCCGCCCGAAATGGCGATCGCGCACCGCCTCATTGCTGATTGGGCCGATTGGGCGGAGGCGAAATAACGAGCGCCGAGCGGCTCTCGCCTTTCCTCCTCCCGGTCCCTTAAGCCCGGCGCGAAGGCCGGAGCGCGCGGTTGGCTTCCGGCTCGGCCTGATGGGCGCGAAACGGATCGGCCGGATAGACGCCGACCACCCGGAACTCGGCGGAGAAGAATTGCAGCTCTTCGAGAGCAAGCGCCACCATCGGATCGTCCGGGTGGCCCTCGACATCGGCATAGAACTGCGTGGCGAAGAAGGTGCCGCCGAGCTGATAGCTCTCCAGCTTCGTCATGTTCACGCCGTTGGTCGCAAAGCCGCCCAGCGCCTTGTAGAGCGCGGCCGGAACGTTGCGGACGCGGAAGATGAAGGTGGTGACGGCCGGCCCCGCCTCGATCGCCGGCTGCTGCGGCTCGCGCGACAGGATGATGAAGCGTGTGGTGTTGTGCGCCTCATCCTCGATATCCTCGGCCAGAATGTCGAGGCCGTAGACTTCGGCTGCAAGCCGTGTCGCGATCGCCGCGCGGCTCTTGTCGCCGAGGTCCGCCACCTGATGGGCTGAACCCGCTGTGTCGGCAGCCACTTCCGCCCTCAACCCATTGGCGCGCAGGAATTTGCGGCACTGGCCGAGCGCCATGACATGGCTTTGCACTGTCTTCACATCCTCAAGGCGCGCACCTTTGAGGCCGAGAAGCTGGTGGCGGATCGGCAGGAAATATTCGCCGATGATGGAGAGCGTTGAGGACGGCAGGAGATGGTGGATATCCGCGACGCGGCCAGCGACGGAATTCTCGATCGGGATCATGCCGAGATCGGCCTCCCCCGTCTCGATCGCCTGAAAGCAATCCTCGAAGGTCGCGAGCGGCACCGCTTCGGCCGCCGGAAACACATCCTGGCAGGCGATGTGGGAGTTGGCGCCGGGCTCTCCCTGGAAGACGACGCGTCTCGCCTCGGCCATGTTCATTCCGCTTCTCCTGCAAGGATGGCGCGTGCGCGCTCCAGATCCGCCATCGTGTCGACGCCGAGCGGGACGGTTTCGACGATCATGGCGTCGATACGCATGCCGTTTTCGAGTGCCCGCAGCTGCTCAAGCTTTTCGCGACGCTCCAAAATGCCGGGCGGCAATGCGACGAAACGTTGCAGAGCGGCGCGCCGATAGACATAAAGTCCGATGTGATGAAACAGCGGTCCCTCCCCATACGGCGCCGTCGCGCGGGTGAAATAAAGCGCCCGCAGCCGGTCTGGCGCGACCGGCGTGCCGACGACTTTGACGACGTTGGGGTTCGTCCGCTCCCCTTCCTCCGAAATCTCCGCGGTGAGCGTGGTGATCGCCACCTCCGGATCTTCAAGGGGGCGGAGAGCCGCGGCGAGCGTGGCGGGATCGAAGGTCGGCAGATCGCCCTGCATATTGACGACGACATCGTGCCGGCCTTCCGGATCGAATGTCGCGAGCGCTTCGGCGATGCGGTCGGAGCCCGAAGGATGGTCGGCCCGCGTCATGATGGCGATCGCGCCGGCCGCTTCGGCGGCCTCGCCGATGCGCTTCTCGTCGGTCGCCACGACGACCGGACCAAGCCCGGCCTCGCGGCCGCGGTCTACGACATGGGCGATCATCGGACGGCCGGCGATATCGGCGAGCGGTTTTTCAGGCAGCCGCGTGGCGGCAAGCCGTGCCGGGATAACGATGAGCGGATTCATCGAAAATTCATCGAGATACATTGGAAAGGAACTTCGGCGGCGGGCTTATACGCCTGCGATGGAACCGTCAAACCGAGAGCTTCAGCGCTCTCAACCTTGCCTCCCGGGTGTGGTGCGCCCTATTTGCAGCCCGGCCAATAAAGCGGAGTAGAGATTTCAATGCATTCGCCCGCCTGGAACACCTACGCAATGGCGATCCTGGGGACGCTGCTGGTCGCCTTCGGCCTGTCTGTTCTCGGAGATATGCTGTTTGAATCGCCCGAGCTGGACGAGCCCGGCTACGTCATCGCAACTGCCGAAGAGGACAGCGGCAGCGACGCCGCCGCCGAGCCCGCGGGCCCGGAACCTCTGCCGGTTCGCCTTGCCAATGCCGACACGGATGCCGGACAGCGCACCGCCAAGCAATGCGTGGCTTGCCACAACTTCCAGAAGGGCGAAGGCAACAAGATCGGTCCGCTGCTCTGGAACGTCGTCGGACGTCCCGTCGCGTCGGAGGAAGGCTTCAGCTACACCGACGCCATGCAGGAATTCGCCAAGACCGAAGGCGAATGGACGTTTGAGCATCTCGACAATTACCTGACCGACCCGAAGGGTGTGGTGCCGGGAACGGCGATGAATTTCGCCGGCATCAAGGACGACCAGGACCGCGCCAACGTCATCGCGTATCTGCACACGCTTTCCGACGATCCTCTGCCTTTGCCCGAGCCGGAAGCCGCGCCGGCCGAAGGCGGCGATGAAGCCGCCGCGTCTGAAGGCGAAGCTGGAGGAGCGCAGGCCGAGGCAACGCCGGAAGAGACGCCGGCGCCTGCGACCGCAACAGGTGGCGGGACGGCAGCTCCCGAAGGCGAAGTGACGGAAGAAACCGCCCAATCGGCAACCGAACAGGGCGCGTCGGACGTGCCGGGCGGCGATGCCGGCCAAGAGCAGGCTCAAGGTGAGCAGGCCCAGGGTGAGCAATCAGGCCAGCAGGCAGCACCGCAGCCGGAGAACGCGCAACAGGCACCCGACCAGGCACAGCCGGCAAGCCCCGCAACGCCCGGGCCTTCGACGGCTCAGGGCCTCGCTTCGGGAACCACCGACGCCCAGCAGCCGCCGACGGGCAACCAGCCGGCCGCCGCAACGGCGGAAGGCGCGCAGACGGCCAAGGGCGCCGGCGAACAGGCCGCCGAGACCTCGCGCCATCAGGAAAGCCGCGATCTCGATGAGAACGCCGCTCAGCAGCAGGGGCAGGCGCAGCAACAGGCTCAGAACCAGCAGCCGGCCGAGGGTCAGCAGCAGGCCCAGGCGCCTGCCGGGAATCAGGAGCCGCCGAGCCCGACGGTCGCCATGATCGCCGATGCCTCGCCGGAGGCTGGCGAGAAGGTCGCCGCGCAGTGCCGCGCCTGCCATACCTTCGACAAGGGCGGCGCCAACCGGATCGGCCCGAACCTCTGGGAGATCGTCAACCGTCAGGCCGCGACGCATGAAGGCTTCAAGTACACCGATGCGATGAAGAAGCATGCGCAAGAGATCGGGACGTGGACCTACAACCACCTCGACACCTACCTCGCCGATCCGCGCGGCGTGGTGCCGGGAACGAAGATGATCTTCGCCGGCGTGAAGAAGGACGAGGACCGCGCAGCGCTTCTCGCCTATCTGCGCACGCTCTCGGACAATCCAGCGCCGTTGCCCGGGCAATGAGCCCTTGCAGCCGGACAAAATGACCCTGTTGACGCCGCGGCTTTGCCGCGGCGTTCTTTTGTCTGACGAAACAACGGGTTAAATTTTCGTCAGGTCGCGTCTCAGCGGGTGAAACGCGATCCTTCGGCGTTTATCATGATGTTTCGACACAGCGAGAACCGGCCTCTTTCATGACAGCACGCTTCCTCCAGCTTCCCCTCGTCTGCCTGCTCGCGTTCGGCGGCTTTGTGAACGCCCAGGCGCAGGATGCGGACCAGCCGCGCGACGAGAAGACCTGGCGCCATGCGACGTCGCTCATCCATGAGCCGAAATACGGGCCGGATTTCGCCCATTACGATTACGTCAATGTCGATGCGCCGAAGGGCGGTACGCTCAACCAGGTGGCGGTCGGCACCTTCGACAGCCTCAATCCCTTCATCATCCGCGGCACCGTCGCGGCGGGTCTCGGTCTCATCGTCAATGCGCGCGGCGGCATCGGCTACGACAGCCTGATGGAGCCGTCCGAGGAAGAACCGAGCACCAGCTACGCCCTCATCGCCGAGGCGATGAGCTATCCGGACGATTATTCCTCGGCGACCTTCCGGCTCAATCCAAAGGCGCGCTGGCATGACGGCGAGCCGATCACGGCCGAAGACGTGGTCTGGTCCTTCAATACACTCAAAGAGATCAACCCGCAGTACAATCAGTACTACCACAACGTCGTCAAAGCCGAGATCACTGGCGAGCGCGAGGTCACCTTCACCTTCGACCAGAAAGGCAATCGCGAGCTCCCCAACATCATGGGCGATCTCGTCATTGTGCCGAAGCATTGGTGGACGGGCACTGACAAGAACGGCAAGAAACGCGATATCACGCAGCCGACCTTGGAGCCGCCGCTCTCCTCGGGACCCTACCGGATCAAATCCTTCATCCCCGGCCGCAGCGTGGTGTGGGAGCGCGTGCCGGATTATTGGGGTAAAGACCATCCGCTGCGGGTCGGCCGCTACAATTTCGATGAGATCCGCTACGAGTATTTCCGCGATGCCAATGCGGTCTGGGAAGCTTTCACCAAGGGCGGCATCTACGACTTCCGAGCGGAAAACCGCGCCCAGCGCTGGGCTCAGGGCTACGATTTTCCCGCCGCGCAGCGCGGCTATGTCAAGAAGGAAGAGTTTCAGACGACATCGGGCGAGCCGATGCAGGCCTATGTACTCAATACCCGCCGCGACAAGTTCTCCGACCGGCGCGTGCGCCACGCCCTGACGCTCGCCTTCGATTTCGAAAGCCTCAACAAAAACCTCTTCTTCAACCTCTACACCCGCACCGACAGTTATTTCGAAGGCACAGAGCTCGAAGAGACCGGGCTGCCGGAAGGCAAGGAGCTCGAATACCTGGAAAAGGTGCGCGACAAGGTTCCGCCCGAGGTCTTCACCGAAGAGTTCAAACTTCCCGTCTTCGACAGCCGCGAGGCAATGCGCGACCATCTGCGCGAGGCAGTTAAGCTGCTGCGTGAGGCCGGCTGGGAGCAGCGCGATGGCGGTCTCTTCAACAAGGAGACGGGCGAGCGCTTCACCATCCAGTTTCTCGGCAACGATCCGAACGACGAGAAGATATTGTCGCCTTACGCCAACACGCTGCGCCGGCTCGGCATCGACACGTCGATCCGCATCGTCGATGCGGCCCAATACCAGGCGCTGACCGACGATTTCGATTACGACGTCATCGTGGGGTCGTTTCCCCAGTCGCAATCACCCGGCAACGAACAACGCGAGTTCTGGGGCTCCTATGCCGCCGATCAGCGCGGCAGCCGCAATGCGGCCGGGATCAAGAACGAGGCGGTCGACGAGCTCGTCAACGACATCATCTACGCGCCAGATCGCAAGAGCCTCGTCGCGGCGACCCGCGCCCTCGACCGCGTGCTCCTGTGGAACTACTACATGGTGCCGCAGTGGAATCTGCCGAAAATCTGGCTTGCCTACTGGAACAAGTTCGGCATCCCGGACAAGCAGCCCTCTTACGCGGGCGTCGACGTCTACTCCTGGTGGATCGACCCTGAAAAAGAAAAGAAATTGAGGATGGCAGAGTGATTTCGTTCACCCGCCGCGGCGCTCTTCTGGGTGCTGCATCGCTTGCAATCGCGCCGAAGCTGATCGGAACGCCAGAGCTCATTGGATCGGCCCATGCCGCGACGCCCGCTGGCCCCCGACACGGAATGTCGCTCTTCGGCGACCTCAAATACGGCGCCGATTTTGCGCATCTGGACTATGTCAATCCCGATGCACCACGCGGCGGGCGGCTCGTCATGGTGCCGAGCCAAGCCTACTACAATCAGAGCTTCCTCACCTTCAACACGCTCTCATCGTTCGTCATCCGCGGCGACGCGCCGCCACTGATGGAATTCACCTTCGACAGCCTTATGAAATGGGCCTCCGACGAACCGGACGCCTGTTACGGGCTCGTGGCGGAAAGCGTCGAGGTCTCCGACGACGGTCTCACTCTGCATTTCCGTCTTCGTCCGGAAGCCCGTTTCAACGATGGCACGCCGCTCGTCGCCGACGACGTCGTCTATTCGATGAATATCCTGAAGGAGAAGGGCCATCCGGACCTGCTTCTGCCGTTGAAGGAAATGGTGTCCGTCGAGGCGGACGGCGAGCACGATGTCGTCGTCACACTGTCGGGCAAGCATTCTCCCGAACTGAAGCTCGTCATCGCGCAGCTGCCGATCTTCTCGCGCGCCTGGTACCAAGGCCGCGAATTCGATGCGTCGACACTCGACGCGCCTCTCGGTTCCGGCCCCTATGAGGTGGGAGAGCTGCAGCAGGGCCGCTTTATCGAGTATCGGCGGGTGGAAGATTACTGGGCCAAGGATCTCCCCATCAATCGCGGCTTTCATAATTTCGACGTGATGCGGCTCGAATTTTTCCGCGACCGACAGGCAGGATTCGAGGCCTTCAAGAAGGGCGCCGTGACCTTCCGTGAGGAGTTCTCCTCCAAGAGCTGGGCGACCGAGTACGACTTTCCGGCCGTCGTGAGCGGCAAGGTGGCGACGGAATTGATGCCCGACGAAAGGCTTCCCGACTTCCAGGCCTGGTATTTCAACACCCGCCGCGGGAAATTCGCCGACCCGGCCACGCGCCAGGCGATCGGCCTCGCCTTCGATTTCGAATGGCTCAACACCAACCTCTTCTACGATTCCTATCGCCGCACGGCGTCGTGGTTTGAAAAATCCGTCTATGCCGCCGAAGACGAGCCTTCGGAGGCGGAACTTGCGCTCCTTGAACCTTTCCGGGACGAATTGCCGGAGGAGGCCTTCGGGCCCGCGGTGGTGCCGCCGACCTCGGATGGTTCAGGCGTCGATCGCGACAATCTCCGCAAGGCGGACGAGCTTCTCCGGCAGGCCGGCTGGAGCCGCAACGGCGGCCAGCTCATCAACAATCAGGGCGACGTCCTCTCGGTCGAATTCCTTATCCAGAACGACCCGGTGTCTGAACGCGTTCTCGGCAAATTCGTCGATTCGCTCCGCCGGCTTGGCATCGACGCCTCGATCCGCCCGGTCGATTCGGCGCAGTACCAGGCCCGCGCTTCGGAGTTCAATTTCGACGTTCTCGGACTGCGCTTGCGCTCTACCGCCACACCCCTGGAATCGCTGCGCGCATCCTACGGCAGCGCCTCAGCGGATCTGCCCGGTTCGCGCAATTATGCGGGCATTCACCTCAAGGCGGTCGACGCCCTCATCGATCAGGCGCTCGCCGCCAACGACCGCGACACCCACCGTAACATCCTGCGGGCGCTCGACCGGATCTTGCGCGCCCATTATTTTGTCGTGCCGCAATGGTACCAGGATGCGCATCGCGTGGCGCGCTGGGACATGTTCTCTCGCCCCGAGACAAAGCCGGACTACAATTTTCCTTTCGAGACCACCTGGTGGTACGACGAGGAGAAGGCCAAGCGAATCGGCATGGCCGGCTGAGCTGAGACCGACGAGCCGACGGAGACGGATTGGCAGCCTATATCCTGAGACGCCTCTTGCTGATGATCCCGACCATCCTCGGGATCATGGCGATCAGCTTCGTCGTCGTGCAGTTTGCGCCGGGCGGGCCCGTGGAACGGGTGATCGCGCAGATCCAGGGCACCGACGTCTCGGCGACGGCACGCATCGGTGGTTCGAGCGGCGGCGACTTCTCCGCCGCCGGCAACACCAATCAAAGCGGCTCGGATGCCGCCATCACCTCGAAATACCGCGGCGCCCAGGGGCTCGACCCGGAATTCATCCGCCAGCTCGAAAAGCAATTCGGTTTCGACAAACCACCCCTCACCCGCTTCGGGCTGATGCTGTGGAACTATGCCCGCTTCGATTTCGGAGAGAGCTATTTCCGCGACATCTCCGTCATCGACCTCATCAAGGAAAAGCTGCCCGTCTCCATCTCTCTCGGCCTTTGGATGACGCTTTTGTCGTACGCCATTTCCATCCCGCTCGGGATCCGCAAGGCCGTAAGCGACGGCTCGGTGTTCGATGTGTGGACTTCGGCCGTCGTCATCATCGCCTATGCGGTGCCAGGCTTCCTCTTCGCGATTTTTCTGATCGTGTTCTTCGCCGGCGGCTCCTTCTTCGACTGGTTCCCGCTGCGCGGCCTCTGGTCTGAGCAATATGCCCGCATGGGCTTCTGGGAATGGATCACCGATCCGGACGCGCTCGTCGACTATTTCTGGCACCTGGCGCTGCCGCTCATTTCGATGGCGCTTGCAGCCTTCGCCACGACGACGCTCCTCACCAAGAATTCTTTCCTCGACGAGATCCGCAAGCAATATGTGGTGACGGCACGGGCGAAAGGCCTGACGGAACGCCAGGTGCTCTATGGCCATGTCTTCCGCAACGCCATGCTCATCGTTATTTCGGGCTTTCCGGCGGCCTTCGTGTCGGCCTTTTTTGCTGGCTCGCTCCTGATCGAGACGATCTTCTCGCTCGACGGGCTTGGACTCCTCTCCTTCGAGAGCGTCATCAACCGCGATTATCCGGTCGTCTTCGCCACGCTCTATATCTTTTCGCTGATGGGCCTCATCGTGCAGCTCGTCTCCGACCTCACCTACACCTGGATCGATCCTCGGATCGATTTTGAGAGCCGGGAGGTCTGAGCGATGGAGGTCGAGACCGATCCGAAGAAGAAGACGGAGGGGCCGACGACGCCCGCCCCGCCGCATGCACCGGATCCCGGCACGCCCGAAGCGCCCGCGCCCCTGCCGGGGCAAGAGGCAGCGCTCGGCCGCCGGCTCTTCACCATGTCGCCGATCAACAAGCGGCGCTGGGAGAATTTCAAGAAGAACCGCCGTGGCTTCTGGTCCTTGTGGCTCTTCCTTCTCCTCTTCGGCCTGTCGCTGATCGCCGAAGTGCTCGTCAACGACAAGCCGATCGTGCTCTCCTACAAGGGCGAGCTCTATTACCCGATCCTCGTCGATTATCCGGAAGAGACCTTTGGCGGCTTCCTGGCGACGACGGATTACCGGGACCCGTTCATCTCCGACGAGATCAACGCCAATGGCTGGATGATCTGGCCGCCGATTCATTATTCCTATCGCACCGTCAATCGCGATTTCCCGACGGAAGAGCTGCGCGAGGCACTGGGTCGGCCGATCGGCTTTCCGGCGCCTCCGACCTGGCGGATCGCGGGCTCCGTCTGTCCGGGCGACACGGAGCAGCTTGAACGGTTCTGCGACAAGTCGAACTGGAACTGGCTCGGCACCGACGACCAGGGCCGCGATGTCGTCGCCCGCCTCGTCTACGGCTTCCGCATATCCGTGCTCTTTGGGCTCGTGCTCACCGTATTTTCATCGATCGTCGGCGTCGCGGCCGGTGCCGTGCAGGGCTATTTCGGCGGCCGCGTCGATCTCTTCTTCCAGCGCTTTATCGAGATCTGGACGGCGATCCCGGCGCTTTATCTCCTCCTCATCATATCCTCGATCCTGCCGCCGGGATTCTGGGTGCTCCTCGGCATCCTCCTGCTCTTTTCCTGGGTGGCGCTCGTCGGCGTGGTCAGGGCGGAGTTCCTCAGGGCGCGCAATTTCGAATATGTGAAGGCGGCGCGGGCGCTCGGAGTGTCGAACCTGACGATCATGTTCCGGCACCTCCTGCCGAATGCCATGGTGGCGACCTTGACCTTCATGCCGTTCATCCTGAACGGCTCGATCACGACGCTCACCTCGCTCGACTTCCTGGGCTTCGGCATGCCGCCCGGTTCGCCATCGCTCGGCGAACTCCTCGCTCAGGGCAAGGCTAATCTGCAGGCGCCCTGGCTCGGCATTACCGGCTTCATCGTCATCTCGCTGATGCTCTCGCTCTTGATTTTCATCGGCGAGGCGGTGCGCGACGCCTTCGACCCGCGCAAGACTTTTGCCTGAGTCTACGCAAAGGTATATATTTGACTTTCTCTACCCGGAGAGCGGCTATGGGACTGAACATCAAGAGCGACGAGGTTCACCGCCTGGCGCGCCAGCTTGCCCAGCGCACCGGCACGACGATGACCAAGGCGATCGAAGCGGCGCTGCGTGAAAAGATGGTGGCGCTTGATCGCGAGCAGGATGTGCAAGCGACGGTGTCACGCGTGATGACAATCGTGCGCGACCTCGGACCGCCTCCCGCGGGCGCGACGAGCGACCATTCCGACCTCTACGATGCCGAAGGGCTTCCCCATTGATCGTCGATGCCTCCGCGCTGCTAGCAATCCTCTTCGGCGAGCCGGAAGCGGAAGATTTCTCGATCGCCATCGGATCCGCATCCGCCAGGGCCATTTCAGCCGTCAACTACGTCGAGGCGGGAATAAGGGCGGACCGGACCGGCAGTACACGGCATGCCGGCGCGCTCGACGAGATCGTCGACGCCTTTCGGCTCGAGATTGCCAGCGTGACATCCGAACAGGGCATCCTCGCCCGTCAAGCTTACGGATTCTTCGGCAAGGGCCGCCACCCCGCCGGTCTCAATCTTGGCGATTGCTTCGCCTATGCTCTGGCCAAGACCCGCGCAGAACCCCTTCTCTTCAAGGGCAACGATTTCATCCACACAGACATCGAGCCCGCGCTTTGACGACACCCCGCCTCCTTTCGGTCCGTGATCTCTCGGTGGACTTCACGCAGGGCGGGCGCACGACGCATGCGGTGCGCCATGTCTCTTTCGACATTGCGGAGAAGGAGACCGTGGCGCTCGTGGGTGAATCGGGCTCCGGCAAATCGGTGACGGCGCTTTCCGTCTTGCGGCTTCTCACCTATCCGCCGGCGAGCCATCCCTCCGGTGAGATCTTCTTCCGCGACCGCGAACTTCTGAAAGCCGGCGATCGCACCCTTCGGGAGGTGCGCGGCAACAAGATCTCCATGGTCTTCCAGGAGCCGATGTCGTCGCTCAACCCGCTGCACACGGTGGAGCGGCAGGTCGGCGAGGTGCTCGACGTGCACCGCGGTATGAGCGGCAAGGCGGCGCGGGAAAGGGTTCTGGAGCTTCTCCACCAGGTCGGCATCCGCGAGCCGGAAAGCCGTCTCAGATCCTATCCGCATCAGCTCTCAGGCGGCCAGCGCCAGCGCGTGATGATCGCCATGGCGCTCGCCAACGAGCCCGATCTCCTGATCGCCGACGAGCCGACGACGGCGCTCGACGTCACCGTGCAGGCGCAGATCCTGGAGCTTCTCGCCCGCCTGAAGCACGAGCAGAACATGGCGCTCCTCTTCATCACCCACGATCTCGGCATCGTGCGCAAGGTGGCGGACCGGGTCTGCGTCATGACGGATGGCGAGATCGTCGAGCGCGGGCCGACGGAAGAGATTTTCACCAACCCGCAGCACAGCTATACGCGCCATCTTCTCGCCGCCGAACCCAAGGGCTCCGCGCCCGCCACCGATCGTGACGCACCGTTCGTCATGGAAGCCGACGACCTCAAGGTCTGGTTTCCGATCAAGCGCGGCTTCCTGCGTCGCACCGTCGGCCATATCAAGGCCGTCGACGGCATCGACGTCAAAGTGCGCGAAGGCGAGACGCTCGGCGTCGTCGGCGAATCGGGTTCCGGCAAGACGACGCTCGGGCTCGCCCTTCTCAGGCTGATTTCCTCCAACGGCCGCATCGCTTTTCTCGGGCGCGACATCCAGGCGGCACGGTTCAAGGACACGCGTGCACTTCGCGCCGATATGCAAATCGTCTTCCAGGATCCTTATGGCTCGCTGTCGCCGCGCATGATCATTCGCGACATCGTCGGCGAAGGTCTCGCCGTGCACGAACCCGATCTAAAGGCATCGGAGCGCGATCGCCGCGTCGTCAAAGCGCTCGCCGAAGTGGGCATCGATCCGGAGACGCGGTTTCGCTATCCGCATGAATTCTCCGGCGGCCAGCGCCAGCGCATCGCGATTGCCCGCGCCATGGTGCTGGAGCCGAAATTCGTCATGCTCGACGAGCCGACCTCGGCTCTCGACATGAGCGTGCAGGCACAGGTCGTCGACCTCCTGCGCGATCTGCAGAAGCGCCACGACCTCACCTATCTCTTCATCTCGCACGACCTCAAAGTGGTGCGCGCGCTCGCCAACGAAATCATCGTCATGCGCGACGGCAAGGTGGTGGAAGCCGGACCTGCCGCGCAGATCTTCGACCATCCGCAGACCGATTACACAAAAGCGCTGATGGCCGCCGCCTTCGATCTGGAAGTCGCCTACCGGGGAGCCATCAGCACGTGACCACTCTTCTTCTTTCCCTCGCCGATTGGGACCCCCGTCGCTGGCTTGAAAACCTGAAGGCCGCACTTCCCGAAGACGAGGTCGTCGCCACGACGCCAGAGGGCGGCTTTGCCGGCGATCCCGCAACTTTGGAGCGGGTGGAGTATCTTCTTACCTGGAAGCCCCGCCCCGAGCTTTTCGACAGCCTGCCCAATCTCAAGGCCATTCTGTCAGTCGGCGCGGGTGTCGATCATCTCGTCGATCTGCCCAACCTTCCGGATGTGCCGATCGCACGCATCGTCGATCCCGACCTCACCACGCGGATGACAGAATATGTGGTCTGGCAGGTGCTGCATCACGTGCGCCTCGGGCCCGATTATGCCGCGCTGCAGAAGGAAAAGCGCTGGCGACCGCTCGCCCAGCCGCCGGCCGGCAAGGTGACGGTCGGAATCATGGGGCTCGGCGTGCTCGGCACGGCGTCGGCGAAGATGCTCATGCAGCTTGGCTTCCGCGTGGTCGGATGGAGCCGACGTCCGAAGATCGTCGCGGGCGTCACCGCCTTTGCCGGCGAGGGTGAGCGCGATGCCTTTCTGGCGGGAACCGATATCCTCGTCTGCCTCCTGCCCGACACGCCACAGACGCGCGGGATCATCGACGGAGGGCTCATCTCAAGACTGCACAAGGATGGCCCGCTCGGCGGCCCGGTCCTCATCAATGCCGGGCGCGGACAGTCTCAAAACGAGGCGGATATTCTGTCAGCCTTGCGCGATGGCACGCTGCGCGGCGCGAGCCTCGACGTTTTCCGCACGGAGCCCCTGCCAGCCGACAGCCCGATGTGGAGCGCGCCCAATCTCGTGATCACGCCGCATATGGCCTCGATCTCCGATCCGCATGGCTTGTCGCCGCTGATCGCGCGACAGGTGCGCCGCGGCAAAGCCGGCAAGCCGCTTCAGTATGTGGTGGATCGGGACGCCGGATACTGAGGCACGACCGGCGTGAAGGCCATATTGGCGGCGACGATGGTGTTTTCGTCGGTGTGCTCGAGCATCTGAAATCCCATCACCTCCAAGGCACGCTCGACCTTGTCCCAGGCACCGGCGCGTCCATGCGCCGGGTTCATGTCGATGGCGAGAAGCCGCGTCCGCTTCAGGGTGCGCATGGCTCCGGCAAGAATTTCAGGCTCCACGCCTTCCGCATCGATTTTCATAAAGTCGATCGCAGGCAAGGCCGCGACAGCGGGCAGAGCATCGAGCGGCCAGGCTTCGACGGAGGCGAAGGCGCGCTTCTGCTCCGGGCGGCGGATGAGCGAACTCGACGCGCCATCTGGGGCGAGATGCAGTTTCAGAGCTTCGCGCCCTTTCCACATCGCACAGGAGACGAGGCGGACATTGTCGAGCCCCCTGACGTTTTGCGCGAGGCAGGCATAAGCGCGCGGATCCGGCTCGATCGCGATGACCGTCGCACCCGCATCGGCACACAGGATCGTCAACTCACCGACATTGGCACCGATATCGATGACGACATCGCTTTCGCGCGGGAAGTACAGCGTGCCGACAGCATATTTTTCGCCCGTCAGATGCAGCCGCGCCCCGATGCCGCTGCGATAGCGGGGGACGCGGTTGAGGCTTGGCAAAGCGAGGCGGCGCAGGCCGTCATCAATAATAACGCGTTCGGCATCAGGTATGATTTCGACGGGCCGTCCGCGGCCGTGCCGATGAGCCTGGAAGCTCAAATGCCACTGGTAGTACCGGCGCAGCAACGTCTGCGGGCACACCGAAAGAATCGCATTGCCGAATTGCCGAGCAGGCAGATGCATGGAGGAATACGCCACGGAAGTCGCCAATTCTTTGCCGACGAAGGGACACGTTTGATGGCGTCATTGCAAGCGTCGAATTGCGGTGATCTTGAGACCTTTGGCGGCAAAACGCGATCGTGCCGCAACCAGCGGCTCGCTCGCTGAACACATGTGGAAAGCGTTGGCGTGGAGAAGGGTTTCGCCGTCGCGCATAAGACCGACATGGCCCTCCCAGAAGATGAGATCGCCGCGGCGAAGCGGCGGCAGATCATCGCCAATTTCGAGCGCCTCGCCGATCTCGGCCGCCTGCATATCGGCATCTCTCGGCGCTTTCCTGCCGGCCATGTGTAGCGCGATCTGGACGAGGCCCGAGCAGTCAATGCCGACATCCGTTTTGCCGCCCCAGAGATAGGGGACTCCGAGAAAACTCTCTGCCACGGCAGTCCAGTCAGGCTCGCGGGGGGCCTCCACGGGCGACAGATGCTGCATGACGACGGCGCCGGCCGGTTCGACGAGGCCGTATCGGGCGTTCTTGTCCTGCGCCTCCCCCGTCACCGCCACTTCGGCGCCGAGAGGCAACGTCATGAGCGGCGGCAGTTTGATATCGGGGCCCGGAAACAGAAAGGTGCTTCGCGCGGCAACGCGATGGGTGGGTACCGTCACCTCTGCCCGCAGAGACGCGGTCGGCAGCCAGCCGACATAGCCGTCGCCTTCGAGCTGGCCCCAGGCCCAGCCCTCGCCGGTCTCTTCGAAGACGCGGACGATTTCGCCGCAAAGCGCTTGTGTCTCGAGCGCGCCCATCGGGTTCGGCTCGCGTCTCACCGGCGCCGTTCCATCGACCACCTGATAGAGACTGCCCTCGACGAAACGCGGCGCCTCCACGCGTCCCTTGAGACGCACATCCGCGAGATCGCGGCGGAAGGCGTTGCGGCGTGGATCGAGCTTCGTCATCGTGTCACATCCTCGGTCTTGGCAACGACGAGGTCCGCGAAGCGCTCCAGAAAGAGCGCGCCGTCTACCGTTCGCTGCACCAGAACATTGCGCATGTCTTTGGGATCGCGCTTGCGCGTCAGGAGCCCGTGCCGCCCGAGCGTGTCGAGCGCGCGCGTGATGACGGCCTTGGTGACGCCCAGTTTCGCGGCAAGCCCGCGGACCGTATGCGGCGGCGCCTCCAGATAGACGATCAAGAGGACCGTCATCTGGCGCGCCGTCAGATCCGGCTCTTCGGCACGCACCAGCGACAGCGTCACCTCGTGCCACAGACGCAGAGCCTGGCTCGACCGCAGGATCGTCATGAGAGGCCGAATTCGGGCACGTCAGCCCCGGCCGTAACGCTCGGCACAATAGGCGAAGAGCGCCCGGATCCCCTGCGCCTCGCCACCCTTGGGACCGAGCGCCCGCGCTTTCGGTGCCCAGCCGAAAATGTCGAAGTGCAGATAGGACGGGCTTTCGGTCACGAAACGCGACAGAAACAGCGCGGCCGTGGTCGCCCCGGCGAAGCTGTTGCTCGAAATATGGTTCACATCGGCGATTTCGGAGGAGAGCCACGCATCGTAGGGCTTCCACAAGGGCAGCCGCCAGACGGGATCGTGCTCGGCCTTGGAGGCAGCCTGAACGCCCTCCACGACGGCCTCGTCGTCGGTGAAGAAGGGAGCGATATCGGGTCCGACGGCGACACGCGCAGCGCCTGTCAGGGTCGCCATCGAGACGATGAGCTCCGGCTTTTCCTCGTCGGCCAAAGCCAGGGCATCGGCCAGAACCAGCCGTCCCTCCGCATCGGTGTTGCCGATCTCGACCGTCAGGCCCTTACGGCTCGGGAAGACATCGCCAGGGCGGAAGGCGCGACCGGAAATGGAGTTCTCGACGGCCGGGATGAGAACGCGCAAGCGTACCTTGAGACCGGCGAGCATGATCATTCGAGCAAGCCCCAAGACATTAGCCGCTCCGCCCATGTCCTTCTTCATCAGAAGCATCGAGGACGGCGGCTTGATGTCGAGGCCGCCGGTGTCGAATACGACGCCCTTGCCGACGAGCGTCAGCTTGGGATCGGCCTCGTCACCCCATTTCATATCGATCAGGCATGGCGCGCGGTCGCTGCCATGACCGACGGCATGAATGAGCGGATAGTTGCGCGCCAGTTCCTCGCCTTCGGTCAGCGTAAAATCGGCGCCCGTCTCTTCAGCCAGTTGCCGCGCCGCCGATGCAAGCTCAGACGGGCCGAAATCGTTCGCCGGCGTGTTGATGAGATCACGCGTGAGGCTGACGCTCTCCGCCGTCTGCCGCAGCGCTTCGATATCGAAATCATCCGGCAGCACGAGGCGCGGCCGTTCCATGTCCGCGTCGCCGTGATAGCGGGTGAAGCGGTAGCCGCCGAGCGCGAAGCCGAGGGCGGCGAGACGCAATTCGCCCAGCGCACCTTCGAGACGGTAATGTCCCTCCGGAAGCTTTTGCGCGAGCTTGCCGGTGAGAAACGGATTTCTCGCAAGGCCACCACGCCCGGCTCCGAAGAGCACGCGTTCGAGCCCCCCATCCACTCCCGGGAGGAGCGCGATGTCGCCGCTATGGGCGCAAAAGCCGCTGACATCCGCGAACTTGCGGTGTTGATCGCTGAGACCGGCGAGGGCTGCGTCGAGCCCCGCTTCCTCGATGACCGTGACGGGCGTCACGCCCATTTCGGCGCCGACTTCGCCGGCCCTGACGAAAACTGGATGATTGCTCAAGATATCCTCCGATCGGCCCACCCCTAGGCGCGAGCGTCAGCCATTGCAACGAGGACGATCCTTCAAGACGCACGACCTGCCGCATTTAGCGTTAACGAATGCTTAGCCAGTGAGGCCTACATCTTGGCGCATAACGTGCCAGAACGGGACAGCCTCCATGCGGATGCGGCCAAGTCAGAAATCAGGTGCGGCGCTTCTTCGAACCGCTGCCATTCTTTCGCTCGTGGCCTTTGCGGCGGGCTGTCAGAGCCGGCAGGCCGACGCGCCACGCACCACGGGTTCGATCGGCGCGACACAAACGCTCGAGGTTTCAAATCTCAGCCATGACCAGGCGTTGCGCGCCGTCCAGGCCTGGGGGGCGCGGTACAGCAACGACGAAAAGGACAGAGCCGCGGCACTCAATTATGCGGCGGCGCTGCGGGCCGCCGGCCAGCCGTCTCAGGCCGTGGCCGTTTTGCGCAAAGCCATCATCTTCCATCCGAAAGACCGGCAGGTGCTCGCCGCTTTCGGCAAGGCGCTTGCCGAGAACGGCGAATTCCAGGAAGCGCTGGCGACAGTGCAGCGGGCTCAGCATCGCGACAACCCAGATTGGCGCCTGCTTGCGACCGAAGGGGGTATTCTCGATTCCGTCGGCCAGAACGAACAGGCCCGTCAGGCCTACCGCCAGGCGCTCGTGCTCGCCCCCGGCGAACCGCAGATCCTCAACAATCTCGGCATGTCCTACACGCTGACCGGCGAGCTCGACGAGGCCGAGAAAGTGCTCAGGCAGGCGGTCGCCAATCCGAGCGCCTCGGCGAAGGTGCGTCAGAACCTGGCGCTCGTCCTTGGGCTTCAAGGAAACTTCCGTGAGGCCGAGGCGGTCGCCTCGCAAGATCTCTCACCCGAAGAGGCGAAGGCGAACATCGCCTATCTCCGGGCGATGCTCGCCCAGAAAGACACCTGGAAGGACATCAAGCAGGCGGGCTGAGGCGTGTTCCGGTACGCCGGCAATCCTGGATTTGCGGCCCTCCCGCATGGATCCAGCATCACACCGACCGGCCGCACCACGGCATCAATTCATCGACATGACTTGAATCGCCGCCGGCGTGATGATGACGGCGAACAGCACCGGCAGAAAGAACAGGATCATCGGAACGGTGAGTTTCGGCGGCAACGAAGCCGCCTTCTTTTCCGCCTCTGCCATGCGCATGTCTCGGTTTTCCTGAGCCAGAACGCGCAGCGAATGGCCGAGCGGCGTGCCATATTTTTCCGCCTGAACGAGGCTCGTTACGACTGCACGCACACCTTCCACACCGGTGCGCTTGCCGAGGTTCTCGTAGGCCTTGCGCCGATCCTGGAGATAGGAGAGCTCCGCCGTCGTCAGCGACAGCTCCTCCGCCAGTTCCACCGATTGATGGCCGATCTCCTCCGACACCTTTCGGAAGGCCGATTCGATGCCCATGCCCGATTCGACGCAGATGAGCAGGAGGTCGAGCGCGTCCGGCCAGGCCTGCTTGATGGCCGTCTGGCGCTTCGTCGTCCGGTTCTTCACGTAGAGCCCGGGCAGGTAATAGCCGAGATAGGCCGCGGCCACGACGATCACGAGCTTGATCATCGGCGGCTGGTCGATCGGATCGAGACCGAAGAGATAAAGCCCCGAAGCGATGAACATGCCGAGCGGCGCGAGAAGGCGAGCCGCGAGGAAGAAGAGAACCGGGTTCTGGCCGCGCAGGCCGGCCATTCTAAGCTTGTTGACGATATCCCCGTCTTCCGCCTGTTTCAAAAGGTTGAAACGGTCGACGAAGTTTTTGACCCAGCGCGTGGGCTCGGGCTTCAGTGTCGCCTGCTTCTTGGCGGCCTCCATCTTAGCCCGCTCGCGCGCGCGGATGCGCTCGCGTTCGCTCGACACCTGCTTCATGCGCGCGGAGAGATTGTCGCCGGCAAGGTAGGGCCAGGCCAGAACGACGATCGCCGAGAACACCGACAGCGCCGAGGCAAGGGCGATGAAAAGATCGGCGTTTTGCTGAATAAGGTCCATGGCTGCGCGCTAGAAATCGAAGTTGATCATTTTGCGCATCACGAGGATGCCCATCAGCATCCACATGGCAGACGCGGCAAGCACAATATGTCCGAGCGTCGTGGTAAATAGAAGAGAGATATAATCCGGGCTCGTCAGATAGACGATAGACCCTACAATGACCGGCAGACTGCCGATGATCATCGCCGAGGATTTCGCCTCAGAACTCATCGCCTTGATCTTTCCGGCCATCTTCTTGCGCTCGCGCAGGACCTTGGAGAGGTTCGACAGCGCCTCGGAGAGACTGCCGCCGGTGCGTGATTGGATGGCAATGACGATGGCGAAGAAATTCGCTTCCTGCAGGGGGATGCGCTCGGGCAGCTTGGAGACCGCCTCATCGAGCGGCATGCCGAGTGTCTGATCCTCGATGATCTCGCGGAATTCGGTGGAGACAGGCGGCGAGGCTTCTGCGGCGATAATCTTCATGCAATCGACCAAGGGCAGACCCGCCTTGACGCCGCGCACCACCACGTCGAGCGCGTTCGGAAATTCGGCCGTGAACTGCTTGAAGCGGCGCTTGCGCAGGAAATTTACATAGGCATAGGGCAGAAGAATGCCGAGGCCGACGCCGAAACCCACCGCCGGCACCAGGGGCAGGATGCCCGCAAGAACCAGGAGCAGGATCGCCAGAAGCGAGGTGACGGCACAAATCAGTGTGAAAGTCCTGGCCGACCAGGAAAGGCCGGCCTGGCGCATGCGCAACACCAGGGTCGGCTTACGGCTGCGCTTCGATTTCTGCTGTTCTTCGATCTCCCGCAGCGTCTCTTCCACACTCCGGCGCCGGCGGCCCTCTTCGCCACCTTTGCGCTCTGTGTTGAGCGGGCGAGCGGTGACCCCTTCGACGCGCTTCTGACTGCGCGAGCCGCCTCCGAGCGCCGACGAAAAGAGCGCGAAGATCACGCCCCCGACCGACAGGATTATGAGGCCGACGAGGGCGAGCTTGATCATCTCGGGCGTCAGCACGGCCGGCCCCTCTCAAGACACCGCCGATCATGGGCCCGAGCCTGTCTCATGCGCGCATCGGCTCGTCTGCCTCGGCAGCATCGAGAGCGGCGGCAAGGCGCTGTTCTTCGTTGAAATAACGCGCCCTATCCCAGAAGGCGGGGCGGCCGATGCCGGTCGAGCGATGGCGGCCGAGGACACGACCGCCGGGATCCTCGCCGAGGATGTCGTAGACGAAGAGATCCTGCGTGATGATGACGTCGCCTTCCATCCCCAGCACCTCGGTGATGTGGGTGATGCGGCGGGAGCCGTCGCGCAGACGAGCCGCCTGGACGATGACGTCGATCGACGAGACCATCATTTCGCGGATGGTGCGCGAGGGCAGCGCATAGCCGCCCATGGTGATCATCGATTCAATACGGCTCAGGGCCTCACGCGGGGAGTTGGCATGCAGGGTGCCCATGGAGCCGTCATGGCCCGTGTTCATGGCCTGCAGGAGGTCGAAGGCTTCCGGTCCGCGCACCTCGCCGACGATGATGCGTTCCGGGCGCATACGCAGACAGTTCTTGACGAGATCACGCATCGTCACCTCGCCCTCGCCTTCGAGGTTCGGGGGGCGGGTCTCGAGACGCACGACATGCGGCTGCTGCAATTGCAGTTCGGCCGCGTCCTCGCAGGTGACGATACGCTCGTCGTGATCGATATAGCGGGTCAGGCAGTTCAACAGCGTGGTCTTGCCCGAACCGGTGCCGCCGGACACCAGCACGTTGCAGCGAACCCGACCGATGATCTGCAGAATGGTCGCGCCTTCCGGCGTGATCGTGCCGAAGCGGACAAGCTGATCGAGGGTGAGCTTGTCCTTCTTGAACTTTCGGATGGTGAGGGCGGGCCCGTCGATCGACAAAGGCGGGGCGATGACGTTGACGCGCG
The DNA here is from genome assembly GCF_025379905.1 of Afifella sp. JA880. NCBI lineage: Bacteria > Pseudomonadati > Pseudomonadota > Alphaproteobacteria > Hyphomicrobiales > Afifellaceae > Afifella > Afifella sp. JA880. Next base: position 827,530 of record NZ_JAOANH010000003.1, on the reverse strand, counting down.
ATCCATCGGGCAGGCGCGCGTCGCAGATCGGGCTCGATTCGTCGACCCGGCGGCCGACCTGGCTGACGATGCGCTGGCAGATATTCAGAAGCTGCGCGTTGTCGCGGAAACGGATGTCTGTCTCCTCGACCTTGCCCAGAACTTCGATGAAGACCTGCTCGAAACCGTTGACCATGATGTCGGCGATGTCGTCGCGCGCCAGCAGCGGCTCGAGCGGCCCATAGCCGAGAACATCGTTGCAGATATCTTCAAGCAGCTCCTCCTGCTCAGAGATCGACATCACCAGGTTCTTCACCGTGATGATGTCGTTGACGATATCGCGGATTTCCTCGCGCGCCTGCTCGGCATCCATCTTGGCGAGCTGCGACAGGTCGATCGTGTCGATCAGCGCGCCGAAGATCTGCGTCTTGACGCGGTAATATTCTTCCGACTTGCGCGGCCGCGCAGCGATCTTCGCGGATTTCGCCGGCGCAGGCGGCGGTGTCAGGCTGGGAGCGGCCGGAGCCGCCGCCCTCACCGCACTCTCCGATACGGCTGGTTTCTTCTGCGCCTCGGCCGCGGGCTTCGGTCGTTGCGCCTGTTCCAGCTCGGTGACGCTGCGCTTGCCGAACATACACTCTTCCTTGGTTTAGGCGGCCCGCTTCGATTTGGGCTTCGACTTCAGCTTTTCGAGCAAAGGCCCCAAGAGGAGGCTCGTTTTGCGTCCGTGCTTGGTCTCCTTACGGCCGGTGACAACCTGCGCCAGGTCGGTGAATATCTCATTGATATTGGATTTCGCAGACGCTTCGGCGATCATCTGGCCGTTGTTGGCGGCCGTGCCAAAGAGAAGCGGATCGAAGGGGATCACGGCGCTCGTCGGCAATTGCAGCGCCGCGGCAAAATCATCTGCCTTGATTTCCGGCTGACGCGGCACGCCGACTTTGTTCAGGACGAGCCGTGGAGGCGCGTCGTTGGGCCTCGCCTGCTTGAGGAAATCGACGAGGTTTTTGGTGTTGCGCAGATTGGCGAGATCGGGCGTCGCGGTGATGACAATTTGGTCGGCCTCCAGCAGCGTCTTGCGCGCCCAGGCGGTCCAAAGGTGCGGCAGGTCGAGCACGACCGTCGGCACGTTCGACTGCACGAGGTCGAGGACGTGATCGAAGGCTTCCTCGTCGAAATCATAGGTCTTATCGAGCGTCGCGGGGGCAGCGAGCAAACTCAGATGCTCCTGGCACTTGGTCAGAAGGCGGTCGAGAAGTACCTCGTCGAGACGGTCGGAGCCGAAGACGGCCTCCGCCATGCCTTGCGGCGGATCCTCGTTAAAATCGAGGCCTGCTGTCCCGAATGCGAGGTCGAGATCGGCAAGGATAACGTCGGAAGCGAAGACGGACGCCATCGTCGAGGCAAGATTGTGAGCGATCGTCGAAGACCCCACGCCGCCTTTGGCACCGATGAAGGCGAAGACCTGTCCGAGCTTCGCGCTCCCTTCGTCGCCATAAATATCGGCGATCGCGCGGATCACGGCCATGACGTCGATCGGCGCGACGAGATATTCGCTGACGCCGCGCCTGATCAGTTCACGATAGGTCGCCACATCGTTGGAATGGCCGATAACGAGAACCTTCGTGCCGGCGTCGCAGACTTCCGCCAGCTCATCGAGGCGCGCCAGAAGATCTTCCTTCTCCAGGCGGCTTTCGACCACGATCAGATTGGGTGTCGGCGCGGAGCGATAGAACTCGCAGGCTGCGCCAAGACCGCCGGTATGCACCTTGCAATGCGCGCGCGCCATGCGCCGGTCGGAGCAGGCCATATCGAACGTCGCGGCCACTTCCGGCGTGTCGCAAAAGGCCTGGATGGTGACGCGCGGAACCGGCTTGATATCGGCCTTCTCCGTCGTCTCCGGCTCGGACACGTCCTCCGCAAAGGGGTCGTCGAAATCATTGCTGCTCATCGGGCCATCACTCTCCCAAGTCGCTGCTGATCAGGGTTACACCGGACTTGGTTTCGGAACCCGAAGCATAGTCCTGAAGAACCTTCGCGCGCCGTGTCGCGTTCGCCGGAGACATCTGGCGCGGCTGTAGCAGATCAGCAGGATTGGCCACCATAGCGGCGAGATTGTGCTGCGAAGCACAGCCGAAGTTGTAGTATTCGCGATTGTCCGTCGTGGCGGTCACGTCGTCCGGCCAGACACCGCATTTCGGTGTCACCGCCTTGACCTTCAAATAGGACAGACGCACGGGGGCCGCGCGGCTCGCATTGCTGCGATAGGGTGCAACGCGCACGAGTTCCGGCTCAACCCCCGCCTCCAAGACGGCTGCTCGGATGGCGCGCGAGGCCGCCGCGGCGGCGATGTCATTGCCGGAGCCGCTCGGCACCTGAACGGTCACGGAACCGATGCCTGTGTCACGGTAGCCGAGAGCGTAATCGTAAATCGCATCCTTGATCTCAGGCGACAGATGCCCGCCGCGCATCCCGATCGGGATGTCAAGCGTTTCAGCCTCTTCCGAAACCATAATGGGATGTCTCAGGCGATAATCCTGCCGCTCGAGTCCGGCTTGGTTAATATTTTGTGACTGGCAACCGCCCAGGAGCCAGGCAGAGAGGACGAGCGCGAACGCTGCTTTCGCTCCGCCCTTCCGGCGATGACATGCGTAGGATTGCATGAAGTCGTTCCCCTTATCCGATCAGTCGAACGAAAATCCGACCTGACCGGCGTAAACACCCGTCGGGCGGTCTCCCTGGGCGCCATAGCGCTTGACCAGACTGCCGAGAAAATAGGCCTCGGCATCATTGGCCATCGCCATATTGTCGTCGGGGCGGGCGAGTTTCTGTGGCGAAACCGGTTTGACGACGTAGGGCGTGATGATGACGACGAGCTCCGTTTGGGAGCGCAGGAAATCCTTGGAGGAAAACAGCGCCCCGAGAATCGGCAAGTGCTGCAGTCCCGGCAGACCGGAAACTGCACGGCGGGTTTCGTCCTGGATGAGGCCTGCAATGGCGAAAGCGCCGCCAGAGGGGAGTTCAACCGTCGTCTCGGCTCGGCGCACCGTAATCCCGGGAATGGTAATGCCGGCGGCCGTCGAAAAGGAGCCTTCGGTCGCGAGGTCGCTCACTTCGGTGCGCACTTTGAGGCTGATGCGGCCACCGTCGAGAACGACGGGCGTGAAAGCAAGATTGACGCCGAACTGCTTGAACGCCACCGAAATATTGCCGTCTTCGTCGACCGCAACCGGCACCGGAAATTCGCCGCCCACCAGAAAGTTCGCGGTCTCGCCGGAGACAGCCGTCAGGTTGGGCTCCGCGAGGTTGCGCAACATGCTCGCCTCTTCAAGGGCCTTGATGCTCGCCGAGAGCCTGTTGCCGTTGTTGTTCCAGGCGAAGCCACCCGAGGCGGGATCGGTGTTGGTGTTGATTGGAAAATTGAACGGCGAAAGGCTGCTCACCCCACTGACCGCACCATTGCTGATGGCGCCGAAGCCGAGATTGCCATCCTGCAGAACGGCCTGAGTGTTGATGCCGAGCTGTTTGACAATCTCGCGATTCACCTCCGCAATCGTAACGCGGAGATTGACCTGCTCCTGACCGGTGATCTTGAGAAGGTTGATGATGCCGGGGCCATCGTCGGAAGAGCCCCCGTTGCCGCCCGTATTGATGGTGATGGACCCGGCGCTCATGCCGCCGCCACTCGACGACTGGATCAGGCTTCTGGCGATCTGTTCGGCCTTCTGAGATGCGCTGGACGACGGGACATAGCCCGTCAGAACGATGGAGCCATTGATCACTTCGGCATTGATCTGGGCGTCGGGAATGGCCGTGCGAAGAAGCCGATTCAGCGGCGTCAGATCCGTTTCGACATAAAGATCGAGGCTGGCGATCTGCCGTCCGGCCGCATCGAAGAGAAAGACATTCGCCTGGCCGGTTTTGACGCCGATCAGATAAAGCCTGGTGGAGGTGCGCAACACCGCATCTGCGATCTCCGGGTTCGAGACGAGGACGTCACCCGCCGCGCGGGGAAGCTCCACGACCATGGATTTGTTGACGCCGAGACGCAGGGGCTGATTCTGTGCGGCACCGGTCGCGCTCAGCGTGACGGTGCGAGGAAAATCGGAGGCGGCCTTGCTAATTCCGGCCAATGGCAAGGAAAGCGCAACGAAAGTCAGCACCGCCAGCGCCCATATGCGCGCATGCCCAACCATCTTCACTCTCCTTCTGGGGATGCGACAGGCGTTCATTGGGTCTTCACCAGCTGCTCATCGCCGAAGCGGATCACCTTGACCGTGCTCGAGCGGTTGCGGTCGACGGCCGTATCCGTGCTGTCGGCGTCCGCCATGCTCCGAAGGGCGAGCGACAAGGTTCCGCTGCCTTCCGCCGCCGTCACGACTTCGGCTTCGCGCGGGCTCACTTCCAGCGTCGCCGTCTTGCCGATGACGACCGGCTCGCCCTCACGCTCCTGCACGGTCTGATCGATGGCCAGAACGCGAATGTTTCTCAGGATCGTGCGGGTGACCTGACTGCGGGATTCACCGCCTTCGTCGGAGGACGTCAGAAGAATATCGACGCGGTCATTGGGAAGGACGAAACCGCCGGCCGCGCTTTCGGCCGACACGCGAACGGCAACGGCGCGCTGACCTTCCGGCAGGATCGCCGACATGAAGCCCGAATCTGCGGTGGCGAGCTTGCCATCGCGGATCGGTTCTCCGTTCAAAAACTGGTTGCGCACGACGACGCCAGAGAGCTTTTCGATCGCATTCGGTCGCGCCGTCTTCTCGATGAAGGCCGAATTGATGCTGTCTTCGGGCCAGGGCTGCCAACGCATGTTCGAGCCGCTGAGCGTGGCGCCCTGCAGGAGATCGGCGGAGGCGACCAGGATGTCGCGCGTCGCGTCCTGTGGAGCCGGCGTGGGAGCGGGTTCGTTCGAGGGCCCAGTGTCGAGGTTGAGCGCCAGATAGGCGGCGGCACCTCCGGCAAGGAGGGCAACGACCAGGACGATCAATCGGATTGGGGCCATCGCGTGGAGAACCTCGGCTGACGCAATTTACGCCTAAGGGCGCTCAAGCCGGAGTTTCATCGGGAATGGTCAAGGTATGGTTAATGCGCCCGGCCATCTGTCCCTTTCCGGGACCCAACCAAAGATTGCACCTCCCTAGATCAAGCCTGACTCAGAAATTGAATTGGCCTTGATGATCATGTGAGCCGAGGGAGCCAGTCGGTCTGATGAAATAGAATCAAGGCTGCGGCAGCAAAAGCCACGCCATAGGGCACGCCGCTCTCTCCATCGCGGAACCGGCTGAGACAGTCAGGCCAATAATTGGGGAAGGGGATGCGGCCCATTCGCAGTTGCAGCACGACGAGGGTCAGCACGCCTCCCAGAACGGAGGCCAGGGCAAAATACGGGAGGACATCGGCCCAGCCGAACCACAAGGCGGCTACACTGGCAAGCTTGGCATCACCGCCACCAATCCATCCGGCAGCAAAAAACGCGAAGGTCGCGCAAAAGGTGGCGAGCCCGACAGCGAGGCTCAGCGCCATCTCATGCAGCGTAAAGCCGGCAAGCGGCGCAGCAATCAGCCACAAAATGAGGAGGAGTAGGACCAGGACGTTACGGATTTTGAACGTCAAAAGGTCCATGATCCCCGCATAGGTCATCAGCAGCGGGAAGAGAAACAGAACGCCGTATTTCAGGAGAGAGATTGCGGACACGCCATTCTCCCGGAGGTCATAGGCCCGACAATTCCTGATCGCTACGGTGCCAAAAAGAGAAACGGAGGGCGATAGCCCTCCGTTGCATTTACGCCCGATGCGAAGGCTAAATCTCGCTTTTAGCCCTCAGCTCGCGCCAAGCCCGCTCGCCACCGAGCTGAACGTGCTCGTCAGGTTGGTGCCCAGTGTCGTCAGTACGGCGATGATCACGACCGAAACCAGCGCGGCGATCAGGCCATATTCGATAGCGGTCGCACCGGACTCGTCTTTCACGAAGCGGTTCACAAGCTTCTTCATCTCTCTGCTCCTTCTGTCGTCACCCCGAACGCCCGCCGTTGCGGTCTTTGGTGCCCGGGAACTAGGGACAATGCCTAGCAACAATTGTTTGCGGCAATCTTAATTCAATCGTCCAGAGAGCCAGCGCGATGCTGCACAACGAACCTTGCGCGAAGCATGCGCCGAGATCTCCTCAAGATACGGAATTGGGCTAGGCCCGCCAAACTTTCAGAATTTTATATCGATAAATCATGCACTTACGAGACCTAATGTTTTCCAAACAAATTTGAACAACCCGGCGCGCGACGCGGAACAGCGAGGAGCCTTTGCACGAAGTTATTTGCACTTCGTTCACCCTTCTTACGTAGTGTGCTGATGAATTTGGTAAGGACGATCTCATGCAAGGCGTGCGCACCAGGACGAATCGAGCCGCTGCCGCTCGCATCCTGGCAGGGCTGCTGCCCCTTCTCCTTCTCGTCGCCACGAGCCTTCCCGCGCGTGCAGATACGATCGCGCTCACCATCGATTTCGCCAAGGTGATGAAGCTCGACAAACCGGTGTCAACAATCGTGATCGGCAATCCGGGAATCGCGGATGCGACGGTGGAGGATGAACAAACCCTCGTCCTCACGGGCAAGGCGGCCGGCACGACCAACTTGATCGCACTCGATCAAGATGGACACGAAGTCGCGAACGCGACATTACAGGTGGTGTCGAACGACCGGCAGCTCACGACCATCTTCTACGGCTCGGAACGCCAGACCCTGTCCTGCTCCCCGATTTGCGAGAAGGTGATCTCGGTCGGCGACGCGGCGACGAATTTCGAGCAGGCGAGCAGCCAGATCCAGCAGCGCCAGAGTTTCGCCCGCGGACGGTGAGGCTCGCCTCCCCTGCCTCGGGTCCCGAGGCGCGCGACGGAACGAGCTCTCGCGGTGGGCGCTCAAGGCCCGCGAAGCAATCGTCTCGGCCGCCCGCTGTATCCTTGACGCGATCGCTTCGCCCACGCCTTGCGCAGCAGCCCTCGTGCGGTTGCAACGATCGGGCCTAGTGGCGAAAGCTCCCAGAACGACCTCGAAGGACGTATAATGCTGAAGGAATTCCGTGAGTTCGCCCTCAAAGGCAATGTCCTCGATATGGCGGTGGGCATCATCATCGGCGCGGCCTTCGGGGCGATCGTGTCGTCTCTCGTCGATGACATTCTGATGCCGCCGATCGGCCTTCTTCTGGGCGGCGTGGATTTCTCCCAGTTCTTCCTCGTGCTGAAGGGTGACGGCACCTTCAACACCATCACGCAGGCGAAGCAGGCCGGCGCCGTCACGTGGAACATCGGTCTTTTCATCAATGCCCTCGTCAAATTCCTGATCGTCGCTTTTGCCGTCTTCCTGTTGGTCAAGGTCGTGAACCGGCTGATGCGCAAGCGTGAGGAAAAGCCGGCGGCGGCTCCCGAAGTGCCGGAAGACATCCGGCTGCTTCGCGAAATCCGCGATGCGCTGCAGGCGCGCACTCCCGCAGCGAAAGACAGGCATCCCACCATTTGAGCTCATCAAGGCGCTAGACGGGCTCGGTGAACGGGCGCTACAAATTGCGCATGAGCGCCCTTCCCTCCGATCTCTCCGAACCCGGAACGCAACTTCTTTCCACGCTCCGCCAGGAGGCGCTTGCCGCGCCTGATTCCGGCATCGTGGAGGTGATGAATTACGGCCGTGAAAGGCCGGGTATGATCCCGCTGTGGGCTGGAGAAGGCGACCTTCCGACACCGGATTTCATCTGCGAGGCAGCAGCGCGCTCGCTCGCCGCTGGCGAGACCTTCTATACGTGGCAGCGCGGCATCCCGCCTCTGCGGGAGGCGCTCGCGCGTTACCATCAGCGGCTTTACGGGCGAGATTTTTCAGCCGAGCGTTTCTTCGTGACGGGCTCCGGAATGCAGGCGATCCAGATCGCGATTGCAGCGGTTGCCGGGACCGGTGACGAGGTGGTGATCCCGACACCCGCGTGGCCGAATTGCGCGGCGGCCACCGGCCTTGCCGGTGCGACGGCCGTGCATGTGCCGATGCATTTCACCGACAATGCCGGCTGGCGTCTCGATATCGACGAGCTTCTTGCCGCCACGAACGAGAAGACGAAAGCGATCTTCCTCAATTCGCCGTCGAACCCGACCGGCTGGACCGCAACGCGGGAGGAATTGCAGGCGATTCTCGATTTCGCCCGCAGGCGCAAGCTCTGGATCATCGCCGACGAAGTCTATAACCGCTTCTTCTTCGCGGGTGATCGCGCGCCGTCTTTCTACGACATCGCACGGGACGACGACCCGATTCTTTTCGTCAACACGTTCTCGAAGAACTGGGCGATGACGGGGTGGCGCGTCGGCTGGATTGGGGCACCACCCGCGCTCGGCCGGGTGCTTGAGAACCTCATCCAATATTCGACTTCCGGTGTCGCCGTGTTCATGCAGCGCGCGGCGACCGTTGCCGTGGAAGAAGGCGAACCCTTCATTGTCGAGCAGGTGGAGCGCGCCCGCCAAAGCCGAAAGGTGATCTGCGAGGCGCTGCAAACCTCGCCGCGCACACGCTTCACCTGGCCCGACGGCGCCTTCTATCTCTTCTTCTCGATCAAAGGCGAAGAGGAGACGGGAAAGCTCGGTTTGCGTCTCGTTGACGAGGCAAATGTCGGCGTGGCGCCGGGCACAGCCTTCGGAGCGGCGGGCGAGGCTTTCATGCGGCTTTGCTTTGCGCGCAAGCCTGAGGACATGGCCGAAGCCGGGCGGCGGCTCGCAAGCTGGCTCGCGAGGTGAGTGGCGAGGCCGGCGGCTTTGTCCTTCCTTCTCGCGAAACCCTCGTTCGGGTCGCGGCCACGCTTGCCCTTTCGACGGCAGGTGGAGCTCTGTTTGCGCTGATCGGCCTACCCGCCGCGTGGATTTCCGGTGGCATGCTCTTCGTCGCCGCGTCCAGTCTCGGCGGCTTCCATACGGAGATCCCGAGCGGACTGCGCAATATCGTCTTCCTAGTACTCGGCGTGATTTCCGGAACGGGGGTGACGCCGGCAACGCTCAACGAAGTGTCGAGCTGGCCGGTCAGCTTTTTCGCCCTTGCGATCACTGTGATCCTGGTCACCGTCGGAAGCTACCTTCTCCTGGTGCGCATGTTCCGATGGGACCGCCACAGCGCACTTTTTGCAGCTCTGCCCGGGGCGCTCTCCTTCGTGCTGGCAGCTGCCGAGATGACCTCTGCCGATCTTCGACGCGTCGCCATCGCGCAGAGCCTTCGGCTCATCATCCTGCTCGAGGCGCTGCCGCTTGCCGCCTTCCTGGCTGGCGTTCATCCGAGTGCGGTTAGCGCCCGCGGCGTCGCCTCCGTCGATTGGGGCGAGCTTTTTCTGCTCTTCGCCGCCGGGGCCGTTTGCGGATTTCTTCTCTACAAGCTGCGCATTCCGGGCGGGCAGATGCTCGGCGGCCTCCTCGCGGCGGCCGTGCTTTGCGTCTCCGGCGTGGTCGAGACGACGATCCCGGCTTTCATCTTGATCCCGAGCCTTGTCGGCATCGGCGCCATCGCCGGCTGCAGGCTGAGACCCGAAGACCGACCGCTTTTGCCGAAGATCTTGGCGGCCGCAGGCGCTTCCTTCGCTATCGCCGTCGTCGTTTCCGCGATCGGCGCGGCGATCACGAGCATGATCCTCGACATTTCGCTGCTGCAGACCTTCATGGCCTTTGCGCCGGGCGCGCTCGAGGCGCTGACCATCCTCGCCTTCACCATGAATGTGGACCCGGCCTATGTCGCCGCCCATCACGTGGTGCGGTTCGCAGCCCTTGCGCTCGCAGTGCCTCTTCTTGCGCGCTGGCTGATGCGGCAGCAGGGGCACGCCGCCCCCGATCCCGAAGAACCCTGGGAACGCGGACGCAGCGAACGCGGGAAGAAGAAGTAGCCGCCGCGGAACCTCGGCGTACCGATCCGAAAAGAGGCGTGGCTTTAAGCCTGCAGCCATCCCAAACGAAAACGCGGGCCTCTCGGCCCGCGTTCTGATGCGACGTCTGGCGTCGCGCTATCTGTTGCAGTTGGAGGCCGCAGCCGGCCGCGGCACTCAGCCGCCCGAAGCCGCGAAGATCTGGGCGCGCGCCGGCGCCGTGTCTACCATGTCGGGTCGACTGAGCGGCAAATCGAGAGCCAGCCACGTCTCCACCAAGGCTTCGGCCAGTTGATCGATGAGCTGATCGTCGTGCATCGGGGTCGGCGTGATGCGGAGGCGCTCAGTCCCGCGCGGCACGGTCGGATAATTGATCGGCTGAATGTAGATGCGGTGCTTTTCCATCAGCCGGTCGCTCGCCGCCTTGCAGGCTTCCGGCTCGCCGACGAGAACGGGAACGATGTGCGTCTCGCTCGGCATGACCGGCAGGCCGGCCCTGCGCAGCACGTCCTTGGTGCGCGCAGCCTGGCGCTGCTGTCTGGCGCGTTCTTCCTGCGACGTCTTGAGATGGCGGATCGAGGCGCAGGCGGCCGCAGCGATCGCCGGCGGCAGAGCCGTCGTGAAGATGAAGCCCGGCGCGTAGGAGCGGACCGCATCCATGATCGCGGCAGGTCCGGTGACGTAACCGCCGAGCGTGCCGAAAGCCTTCGCCAGCGTGCCTTCGATGATATCGATACGGTCCATGACGCCGTCGCGCTCGCAAATGCCCGCGCCGCGTTCGCCGTACATGCCCACGGCATGCACTTCGTCGATATAGGTGAGCGCGCCATATTCGTCGGCGAGATCGGCGATCTTCTCGATCGGCGCGACGTCACCATCCATCGAATATACCGATTCAAAGACGATCAGCTTGGCGCGATCCTTGCCGGCAGCCTTCAGGAGCTCTTCCAGATGCGCAAGATCGTTGTGGCGCCAGATCTGTTTCTGCGTGCCAGCGTGCTTGACGCCTTCGATCATCGAGGCGTGATTGAGCTGGTCGGACAGGATGAGGCAGTCCGGCAGAAGCCGGGCGATCGTCGAGATCGCCGCCTCGTTGGAGACGAAGCCCGAGGTGAAGACGAGCGCCGATTCCTTGTGATGCAGATCGCAGAGCTCATTTTCGAGCTCGACCAGCGGCCGATTGGTGCCGGAAATGTTTCGCGTGCCACCAGCGCCTGCGCCCATCGTCAGTGCCGCATTGCGCATGGCCTCAACGACCTTGGGATGGTGCCCCATCGCCAGGTAATCGTTCGAACACCAGATGGCGACTTCCTCCGCCTGGCCGTCGCGTCGCCAGATGGCCCGCGGGAACCGCCCGACTTGCCGCTCCAGATCGGCGAAGACGCGGTAACGCCGCTCGTTGCGCAAGGCCGCGATGGCGGCTTCGAAATGAGAATGATAATCGAACATAGCGTTCCCCGGTCGATGCCGCTCGAACAATAATCAGCCCGAACCGTGCTTGGCTAGCGGCGCTTCGCCGCGTAACCGTCAAGCAGGCCTGACACTGACGATACGTCCATCAGATTGACATACCCGTGATCTGGATCAAAGAGCGGGCACTTTCCTGCGGCGAGTGGCCGCTTTTTTTGGCCACTCGCCTTTTTTAGCGGCAGCCCTAGAGCACACTCAGCGTCTGACGCAGAATGTCAACCATCTCATCGACATGGCTTTTTTCGGCAATCAGAGCGGGCGCGACGATCGCGGTATCGCCCGTGAACTTCACGTGCAGACCCTTCCAGAAAAGTTCTTTCTGCAGCCTGTTGCCGCGCACACCCGGCTTTCCGTCTTCCGGCCAGGCTTCCACGCCCGCCATCATTCCATAGCCACGGATGTCGCGAACGGCGGGAATGTCCTTCAGCGAGTAGATGGCGTCGAGGAAGTAGCCCGACAGATCGGCCGCCCGGTCAAACAACCCTTCGCGCTCGTAGATGTCGAGCGTCGCCAGCCCCGCGGCGCACGCCACCGGATGGGCGGAATAGGTGTAGCCGTGGAAGAACTCGATGGCGTTCTCTGGTGCGGAATTGGTGATCGTCTCATAGATCTCGTCACGTGCAGCGACGGCGCCCATTGGAATGGTGCCGTTGGTGATCGCTTTCGCCATCGTCATGATGTCGGGGGTGACGCCAAAGGCCTGAGCGGCAAAAGGCGCGCCGAGGCGGCCGAAACCGGTGATCACTTCGTCGAAGACCAGCAGAATGCCGTTCGCATCGCAGATCTCGCGCAGACGTTCCAGATAGCCCTTCGGCGGCACGAGCGTGCCGGTGGAACCTGCGACCGGCTCCACGAAAACCGCCGCGATGGTCGAAGCGCCGTACATGTCACAGAAGCGCTGCAGGTCGTCGGCGAGCTCGGCGCCTGTTTCCGCCTGTCCCCGCACGAAGGTGTTTTCAGAATCCCAGGTATGGCGCATCGCCACCACATTCGGGATCACGCCCGGAAAAGCCTCGCGGTTCTTCATCAGGCCCGAGAGCGACACACCGCCGATATTGACGCCGTGATAGGCCCGCTCGCGCGACACGAAGCGCAGACGCTGCCCCTCCCCGCGGGCACGGTGATAGGCCATGACGATCTTCAGTGCCGTATCGATCGCCTCCGAACCGGAATTCACGAAGAAGATGTGATTGAACGGTTCAGGAAGGATCTGCGAGAGCTTGGCGGACAGGGCGAAAGAGCCCGGATGGCCGAGCTGAAAATGCGGCGAGTAATCGTTCTGCAGCATCTGAGCGTGAACCGCCTCGATGATCTCCTTGCGGCCATGGCCCGCCGCCACGTTGAACAGCGCCGACGACCCGTCGATGATTTTGCCGCCCTTGTGGTCCCACAGATACATGCCCTCGCTCTTCACAACGAGGCGCGGCTCGGCCTTGAAATCGCGGCTTGCCGTAAACGGCAGCCAATGGCTCTCCAGCGAATTGGTGGCGAATTTCTGCAAAGGCTCGGCCAGCATGTTCATCGAGGCACCTCCAAGATTTGGCAACCGCCGGACACGGATGTTCATGACCGGCCCACGACTCCGTTCAGCGGACCATCGAGCTGAACGCTGTCTCAGATGCTTGTCATGGCGATTTGTCGAGAGATTGTCCATCGCGGCGATTTTCGTTCGATATGCCCCGCATAAACTTCGCTCTTTCGCTCAAAGCGTGAGCAACGCTCTTCGCTCTTCTACGTTTTGCGACAGTCACGAGGGCGGACCGCGGACAGCCCCCATCCCCCGCCCCTATCCAGGAGACCTCACCCATGGACATCGTCCTCATCCAGCCGGCGGTCGCTCTCATCGCCGGCATTCTCATCCTCGTCTTTCCGCAGATCCTGAATTACGTGATCGCCTTCTATCTGATCATCGTGGGACTCGTTGGGCTTTTCCCCCAGCTCGCCGGATGAGCCGAGCGATCGGGCAGCTGTCAGGACCGGCCGGGTCCCAAAGGGGCATCGCCACCACACAATCCAAGTGCGGCCCCCTCGACCCGAAGATCGCGATCGCCTAAGAGCTTCCCTCCAGCGTCTTTCTTTGCCAGGGCGCCTCGGCGCGCCCTGAAGCAAGGCTGGCGTGCGCTTGCACGCGCGGCCTACCTATCCTAGAGGCCTGTGGACTTTTCAGCTGAGGTATAGCCATGCGGGGGATCATTCTGGCGGGCGGCAGCGGCACGCGGCTTTATCCGCTCACCATTTCCGTCTCCAAGCAATTGCTGCCGATCTATGACAAGCCGATGATCTATTACCCGCTCGGCGTGCTCATGCTGGCGGGCATTCGCGACATCCTGATCATCACCACACCGCGCGATCTGCCGATGTTCCAGGAATGCCTGGGCGACGGCAGCGCTTTCGGCGTGTCCTTGTCTTATGCCGAACAGGCGCATCCGAACGGCCTTGCCGAAGCCTTCATCATCGGGCGCAATTTCGTCGGCAACGACCCTGCCGCCCTCATCCTCGGCGACAACATCTTTTATGGCGCCGGCCTTTCGGGCCTTCTCAAGAACGCGGCCAGCAAGGACACGGGCGCCACCGTCTTCGCCTATCACGTCGACGATCCGGAGCGGTACGGCGTCGTCTCCTTCGATCGCGAAACCGGCATGGCGCAGTCGATCGAGGAAAAGCCCACAAAGCCGAAATCTTCCTGGGCGGTGACCGGGCTTTATTTCTACGACAACGACGTCGTCGACATCGCAGCCGACGTGAAGCCATCCGCCCGTGGCGAACTCGAAATCACGGACGTCAACCGTGCCTATCTCGAACGTGGCGACCTTGAAGTCTCGCGGCTTGGACGCGGCTATGCCTGGCTCGACACCGGCACACATGACAGCCTCCACGAAGCCGCCGCTTTCGTGCGCACCATCGAACACCGGCAGGGAACCATGGTGATGTGCCCGGAAGAGATCGCCTTCGAGCTCGGCTATCTCGATGCGGCGGCCGTCACCGCCCGCGCCGAGAAGCTCGGCAAAACCCATTACGCGCAATATTTGATGCGCCGCATTCAGGAGCGCAGCCAATGATCGAGGTCAGGCCTCTCGGCCTCGAAGGCGTCGTCGAAATCGTCCCGAAAAAGTTCGGCGACGATCGCGGCTTCTTTTCCGAGACCTACAATGCCGACCGCTTCGCGGAAGCGGGTATCCCGCTCACCTTCGTGCAGGACAACCATTCCTATTCCAAGGCGGTCGGGGTTCTGCGCGGGCTGCATTATCAACTGCCGCCGCGGGCGCAAGACAAGCTGGTGCGCGTCACGCGCGGGCGCATCCTCGATGTCGCCGTCGACATCCGACGTTCTTCGCCGACCTTCCGGCAATGGGTCAGCCTCGAAGTCTCCGCTGCGAAATGGAACCAGATCCTGATCCCGGCCGGCTTCGCGCATGGATTTCTGACGCTCGAGCCGGATACGGAGGTCCTCTACAAGGTGACCGACGTCTATTCGCCCGAGCACGACCGCTCGCTGCGCTTCGACGATCCGGAGATCGGCGTCGACTGGCCGCTATCTGGCGATGCGCTCACGCTGTCGGCGAAGGATCAGGGAGCGCCCTTCCTCGCCGAAGCGGATATCTTCGATTAATCGGGCCGGAGGCCAAGAGATGAGAATACTCGTGACGGGCGGGGCGGGCTTTATCGGCTCTGCGGTCTGCCGCCATCTCGTGCAGGAGGGCGTGGAGCGCGTCGTCAACGTCGACAAGCTCACCTATGCCGGCAACCGGCAGTCTCTGCGCGCGATCGAGAATGCGCCCAACCACGTCTTCGTTCAGGCCGATATCTGCGACGACACGGCGCTCCTCGACGTCATGAAGGCGGAGCGCATCGACTCCGTCATGCATCTCGCCGCCGAAAGCCATGTCGACCGTTCCATCGACGGCCCGGCAGCCTTCGTGGAAACCAATGTCGTCGGCACCTTCCGGCTTCTCAACGCGACGCTCGCCTATTGGCGCGAGCTTTCGTCAGAGGCACAGGAAAAATTCCGTTTCCATCACGTCTCGACCGACGAGGTCTTCGGCGACCTGCCTTTCGACAGCGGCATCTTCACCGAGGAGACGCCCTACGCGCCCTCTTCGCCCTATTCGGCCTCGAAGGCGGCGTCCGACCATTTCGTGCGCGCCTGGCACGAAACCTACGGCCTGCCGGTCGTCCTCTCCAACTGTTCCAACAATTACGGGCCCTACCACTTCCCGGAAAAGCTCATCCCGCTTGTCATCCTGAACGCGCTCGACGAGAAAGAGCTGCCGGTCTACGGCCAGGGCGCCAATGTGCGCGACTGGCTCTACGTGGAGGACCATGCGCGGGCGCTCGCCCTCGTCGTCGGCAAGGGCGAGATCGGCGAGAGCTACAATATCGGCGGACGCGCGGAACGCACCAACCTGTCGGTCGTCGAGACGATCTGCGATCTCCTCGATGAGCGGCGGCCGCGCGACGGCAACAAGAGCTACCGCGACCTCATCACATTCGTCACCGACCGTCCGGGTCACGACCGGCGCTATGCGATCGATCCCTCAAAGATCGAGCGCGATCTCGGCTGGCGCGCCCAAGAGAGTTTCGAGACGGGTATCGCCCGCACCATCGACTGGTATCTCGAAAACGAATGGTGGTGGGGCCCGCTCCGCGCCGAGCGCTACAAGGGCGAACGTCTCGGCCATGCCCATCAGAAAGCGAAGGCCGGATGAGGATCGTCGTCACCGGCAAGGAGGGGCAGGTCGCACGCGCCCTGATCGCAGCGGGCACCCGATCTGATGCGACCGAAATCATCGCCGTCGGCCGCCCCGAGCTCGATCTGGCGCGGCCTGAGACGATCGCGCCGGCAATCGCCGCCGCTCGGCCGGATGTCGTCGTCTCCGCCGCCGCCTATACCGCGGTCGACCAGGCCGAGGACGAGCCGGACCAGGCCTTTCTCATCAACGAGAAAGGTGCAGGCGAAGTGGCGCGAGCCGCACGCGAGCTCGGTGTTCCGATCATCCATCTGTCGACGGATTACGTCTTTTCGGGCGAGGGCGCCGAGCCCTATGACGAGGCGATAGCGACGGGCCCGAAGGGCGTCTACGGCGCCAGCAAGCTTGCCGGCGAACAGGCGGTTGCCGCCGCCAATGCCAACCATCTCATCCTGCGTGTCGCCTGGGTCTACAGCCCCTACGGCAAGAACTTCGTCAAGACGATGCTCCGGCTTGCCGAAGGCCGCGATCAGCTTTCCGTCGTCGACGACCAGATCGGCAATCCGACCTCGGCCGAGGACATCGCCGACGCCGTTCTTGCAATCGCCCGGCACTGGCAGAAGGCCGGGGCCGCCCGCCCGAACGGGCTTTATCATTTTGCCGGCAGCGGCGAGACGAGCTGGTGCGGGTTCGCGCGAGAAATCTTCCGTGTGAGCGGAACGCTCTCCGGCCCAACGGCGGAGGTTGCGGCGATCACGACGGCGGAGTTTCCGACAAAGGCGGCGCGGCCCAAGAACTCCCGGCTCGACTGCCGCCGTTTCGCCACGGATTTCGGCCATGCGGCACCGCCCTGGCAGGAAAGCGTCGCCCGCGTGGTGAACACCCTCTTGCGCGACCGAGATGGCTCGCCGAACTGAGAGACGAGCAAGCGCCCCGGCATGAGACCGGACCGGCGCAAGATGATCAAAGCGAGGAACCGAAAAAGTGCGCGCTGTTGACCTTCGACAGGATTGTGCGGCGTGCGAATATGTGAACGTTTCGGGCGCTGACGGCGTCTACACTGCGACCTCCGACGACCCGCAGAT
Source organism: Afifella sp. JA880 (assembly GCF_025379905.1). Taxonomy (NCBI): domain Bacteria; kingdom Pseudomonadati; phylum Pseudomonadota; class Alphaproteobacteria; order Hyphomicrobiales; family Afifellaceae; genus Afifella; species Afifella sp. JA880. Next base: position 810,435 of record NZ_JAOANH010000003.1, on the reverse strand, counting down.
CCGCTTTCGGCCGGTCCGTCCGTTCGAGCCCGGCTGGTATCATTGCGCCTTTGAAATCTCGGGCAATTCCGTCGTCACACCGCAGATCGTCATCGACACGGGCAAGGGTTTTCTCGCCACTTATCGGGTGAGCCTCAAAAGCGACCGGCGGCGAAACCGCTTCTCAGCCGATTTCTATCTGCCCGAGCCGGCGAACGAGCTTTGCCTCTACCCCGCGGACGGCGCCGGCAAATTCGAAATCGGCCGCCTCCGCATCAAGCGCCGCAACCGGGCGGAAACGCTTCTCTTCTTTGCCAGCCACGCACTCCAGATCCTCTGGCGAGATCCGATGCGCCTTGTGCGCCGGTTTCGGCAATACTGGCATTATCTGCGCCGCCCGCATTTCGTGGGCGTGCGCACACCGTCGCGGCTGAGCCCCGGTGGCGGCAGCTATCCCGATTGGATCAAGCGCTACGATTACCAGCCGGAGCGCGATCGCAAGAGGCTCGAGACGCAGATCAAGGCGCTCGAAAGGCGCCCCGTCATCAGCGTTTTGATGCCGGTCTACAACCCTCCGGCCGATCTTCTCGATGCCGCCATCCGCTCCGTCGTGGAACAGGTCTATCCGGATTGGGAATTGTGCATCGCCGACGATGCCTCGTCGGATCCGGAGATCGGTAGCCGCCTCGAGGCATGGGCGGAGCACGATACCCGCATCAAGGTCGTTCGACGAGAGATCAACGGGCACATCTCGGCCGCCACCAATTCCGCTTTGGCCGTCGCAATGGGCGACTGGATCGCCCTCCTCGACCATGACGATGTCCTGCGGGAAAACGCGCTCGGCGAAGTCGCCGTCGAAATCGGGCGCCATCCGGACGCTGAGATCGTCTATTCCGACGAGGACAAACTCGGCTCGGACGGGCTACGCTACGAGCCCTATTTCAAGCCGGACTATTCGCGCGAGCTTCTACGCTCACAGAATTATTTCAACCATCTGACCGTGCATCGGGCGGAAAATATCCGTCGCGTCGGCGGATGGCGCGTGGGTTTCGAGGGCAGTCAGGATTACGACCTCAATCTGCGCATCGCCGAGATCGTCGCTCCCGCGAAAATCCGGCACATCCCCAAAGTGCTTTATCACTGGCGCGCGGTGGAGGGCTCAACGGCCATGGCCGGCGGGGAGAAGAACTATGCCTATCTTGCCGGCCAGCGCGCCCTTGAGGATCATGTCACACGCACCGGACTGCCGGCGAAGGTCGAGCCGGCGCCGGGCGTGCCCTTCTACCGGCTGAAGCTCTCAGTGCCGGAGCCCCGCCCTCTCGTCAGCCTCATCATCCCGACGCGCGATCACGCAAAACTTCTGCGTGGCTGCATCGAATCGATCCTCACCAAGACCACTTACGACGCTTACGAGATCCTCATCGTCGACAACGGCTCCGTCGAACCTGAGACGCATCGCTATTTCGAGGAGCTGCGCGCAGATCCGAAAATCCGCGTCATCTCCTACGACAAGCCGTTCAACTACGCGGCAATCAACAATTTCGCCGCCGCCCAAGCGAACGGCGCCATTTTAGGCCTCGTCAACAACGACATCGAAGTAATCTCGCCCGATTGGCTCACGGAAATGGTGTCCTGGGCGGTTCAGCCGGATATCGGCTGCGTCGGCGCCAAACTCTACTATGCCGACGATACGATCCAGCATGCCGGCGTGATCCTCGGCATTGGCGGCGTTGCCGGCCATTCCCACAAATATTTCCCGCGCGAGGAGCCCGGCTATTTCGGGCGGCTCAAGATCCTGCAGAACGTTTCGGCGGTGACGGCGGCCTGCCTTATCGTGCGCAAGGAAGTCTATGAGGCTGTGGGCGGCCTCGACGAAGAGCATCTCGCCGTCGCCTTCAACGATGTCGATTTCTGCCTTGCCGTCCAAAAGCTCGGCTTTGCGAACGTCTTCACGCCCTATGCGGAGATGTACCACCTAGAAAGCATTTCGCGCGGACATGAGGACAATTCCGAGAAACAGGCCCGATTTTTCGAAGAATCGCTCTACATGCAGAAAAAATGGCAACGCCTGTTGGCGCGCGACCCCTTCTATTCTCCCAATTTGAGCCGGGAGCACGAAGATTTCTCACTTCGCAGTTGATTGAGCCGATGCGCAAGCTCCAGGACCTGAAGAACGCTCTTCCGCTCTCACGCAGCATCGTGACGAGCAGGAAAAGTAAGAATATCGACAAGATTTTCTTCCTGCATATTCCGAAAACGGCAGGTTCGGCCTTCAACCTCGCCTTCCAAAAAGCCGTCCCCGACGGACGGCATTTCGAGCACATGGAGAGCCAGCGAGAACTCTTCTATTCCGTCGTCAGCGACGGCCAACCTTTCTACGCGTCCGGACATTTCCCCTTTTCGAGAGTGCGCGACCTCGTGATGCGGCCCGACGTCTTCACCATCACGATCTTCCGCGAGCCGCTCAAGCAGCTCCTCTCGCATCTCAAATGGGTGAAGGCCTATGGACGGCCCGATGGTGAGGCCCGCCGTCGTCTCATTCCGGAAAACATCGCCGAACTGTCGCTCGCCCTTTGGGAGACGGATCTCAACGACGTCGCCAGGCTCGAACCGATCCTTGCCTCGCCGACCGCCATCTCCCTCTTCGACAACACGCAGACCCGCTACATGACCCGCTCCATCGGCGGACGCATCGGTGAGGAGCAGGGCCGCTTTTCGATGGGACATCTGAAACATTTCGACTTCTTCTTCGCCCTCGACGACATGGCGACGGCACACAAAAAGCTGACCAGGAAGATCCCCGGGCTCGGGTCAATTCCGCGCACCAACGAGGCGATGCTGTCGGAGACAATCGATCTGCAGGAAGGCGAAGTCCGGGATTTTTATGAGACCTTCGTACGTTTCGACCGGCAGCTTTACGACAATGCCCGGCGCCGCTCACGGCGTCGCTTTCTCGGCCTGGCCGAGGATGAAGCGCAGAATGTATGAGGCCTGAGGGCTTGAACGAAGTTCGCGCAAAAACGCATTCTAGGCGGGCGGCGTCGGCAGGGCGTGTTTCAAAAGGTTCTCACCCGCTGGCAGCATCCTTCAAACACGGGGGCGCGCCGAGAGGCTCCGGCGCGTCGATCCCGGCAAGATCAGGAGCCACGATTGCGATCGCTCGAAGACTATCTCCGGCAACCGAAGCTCGCGCGCTTTCCCTTCCTTTTCATCGTCACCTATGGCCGCTCGGGCTCGACCTTGCTGCAGGGATTGCTGAACGCGCTGCCGGGCTATCACATCCGTGGCGAGAACAACGCGGCCCTCGTCCCACTCTTCCGCACGCAAAGACGATTGCGGCACACGCGCTCTGAGTGGGGAAACGACGCGACCACGCCGGGGACCCCGTGGTATGGCGCCGAGCTCATCGAGCCCGACATGTTCGTGGCCGGTTGCGCGGATGCTTTCTTTCGCTCCGTTCTGAGACCTTCGGTCGGCGCAAGATGCTGCGGTTTCAAGGAAATTCGCTACGATAGAAGGACGCTGAGCGACGGGGACTTCGTGCCCTATCTCCGGTTTCTCCGGCGAGCTTTCCCCGGTGCCGCCTTCATTTTCAATTTCCGCAATGTCGAGGATACGCTGAAGAGCGGCTGGTGGCCGGATTACGAGCCAGGCGATGCGGAGCGGGCGATCTCGGTCATGCGAACGCGCATGGAAGATTATGCCCGGGACCACCCCGAACATTCTTTCTCCTTCGACTATGACACCGTCTGCCGCGATCATTCCTACTTCGCCGAATTGTGCGCCTTCCTCGGCGAGGAGTACGACCCAGAGATGGTCGAGCGGGTCATGAGCACCAGCCACAGTATCGGCGGGTCACGGTGACAGGCTTTCCCGCCTGGGACTCCTAAGATCGCGCTCGAAAGCGCGTCTTACCCCTGCCCCAGTCACGAAGCGGTCGCATTTGCGACCTTTCTTCGGGCCGTCTCATCAGGAAAGGAACGCCCATGTGCGCGTGGCATGGCCATCTCTCCGTCGCCTCATCAAGCCGTGCGATGCCCGCTTTGACCGCAGTGGGGCGGCTTCGCGCTCCGGCGCTCGCACTCGTCCTTCTTGCGCCGCTCACGGCATCGGCGGCCGCCTTCGAACTCGAACTGCCTCTCGCCTGCACGCCTGGGACCGATTGCTTCATCCAGCATTACGTCGACCGCGACGGCACCTCGGGTGCGCATGATTATCATTGCGGCAGCCTCACTTATGATGGCCATAAGGGAACGGATTTTCGCATTCCGACGCTTGAGGCGATGCGCGAGGGGGTCAACGTGCTGGCAGCGGCCCCCGGCAAAGTGCTGCGCGTGCGCGACAAGATGGATGATGTGTCCGTGCGCCGCATCGGGGTGGAGAACGTCAAAGGCTCCGAATGCGGCAATGGCCTCGTCATCGATCACGGCGACGGCTGGCAGACGCAGTATTGCCATATGCGCCTTGGCAGCATCGTGGTGCGGCCGGGCGAGCAGGTGGAAGCGGGCGCCGTTCTCGGCCAGGTGGGCCTGTCGGGACAGACAGAATTTCCGCATGTGCATCTTCAGCTGACGAAGGACGGGACGATCGTCGACCCGTTCAGCTACCAGCCGGATGTTGCCGCCATGGAAGGTGAGGCGGCCTGCAAGAACGAAATCGCCGGCACCTCGCTTTGGGCCAAGGACCTCCGGGCGAACCTCGCCTATACGGCCGGCAGCATCCTCAATGTCGGCTTCAGCGACCGCGCAGACCTCAAGATGGTCGATATCGAAGGCGGCATGCTGCACGATCCCGACACGAGCGCGCCCGTGCTTGTCGCCTATGGCCGCGCCATCGGCCTTCTGAAAGACGACATCCAGCACATGCGCATTACCGCGCCTGGAGGGCAGGTTCTGGTCGATCAGGCCGTCGACCCGCTCGAAGCCAACAAGGCCCAGGTCTTCGTCTTCGCCGGTCGCAAACGGCCGTCTCAGGGTTGGCCGGCCGGGCGCTACGAAGCCGTCTATAGTGTCGAGCGGGACGGGGAAACGATCCTTGAGAAACCCTTCTCGGCAACGCTCGAATAGGGTTCTCAAAAAGAGGTCCCAGATGACAGTGCATCTGGGACCTACGGAGTCGGTCTCTATCTGGAGATGCCCCAGTATGACCGGATGCAGCCGGTTATGCCAGAGACAGTCTGCGTCTTTTGCAGACACGCGTCTGCAAAAAGCCAGTCAAATACGACACGCTGACATGGGTTGCACAGAAAAATGCACCCTGGGAAGACGTTCGGGGCGGCTTCGGCGACTGGTTGCCGCGGCGGGCGAGTGCGGATAAGCCGACCACCGACGCTTATTCTGCAGCGTGAGGACAAGGAGCGAGAGATGCAGCCGGCCACGAGCCCGGAAATCGTCGAATGCCGGGGTGTCCGCCTCGACCTGTCGCATCCCCTTTTCACCGAAAAGCTGCGGCGGGCCGTCGAGCGCGGCTGGTATGAAGGCGCGGAGGCGCGGGCGAGCGAAATCATGGTGAGGCCGGGCGATCGCGTGGTCGAATTCGGCGGCGGCTGCGGCTTCATCTCGAGCTTCATGGCCCTTACCCATGCCGACATCACGATCGAGTGTGTGGAGGCCAATCCGGAGCTTCTCGCCCTCATCGAACACCATCACCGCCTGAACGGCGTGACCTGCGCGACCCTCCACCACGAGCTCGCCGCACGCGAGGACGGCACGGCGGACTTTTACGTGACCAGGGATTTCTGGGCCTCGTCGACACGGCCGGGAGCGGAGGCGCGTCGGGTGGAGGTCCCAGCACGTGCCATCTCCAAGCGTCTCGATGAGTGGGACCCGCAGGTCGTCGTCATGGATGTGGAAGGCGCCGAGCTTGAGCTTCTCGCAGACCCGTTGCCGTACAAGCTGCGCGCGCTCGTCCTTGAACTTCACCCGGACATTTATGGTCTTCCGGGCGTCAAAGCCGTCATGGACGGGCTGTCGAAACAAGGCTTCGCTTACGTACCGGAAGCCAGCGAGCATGCCGTCACCGCCTGGGCACGGGTCGACGCTCTTGCCTAGCTTGAGACGAGCGGCTTTCTGGCGCCTTTCCATCCTGCGTGTTGACAGCGCAGCCGCGCCCCCGCATTGCCTTCGTGCAGGGTTCGAAAACCCCGTTGCCGGCACGACGCCTGGCTTGCCAAGCACCTTTTCGGATTTTCCCGCCTCATGAAAATACTCTTCCTGCACAACAATTTTCCTGGCCAGTATCGACGTCTCATCAACTTCTTAAAGGATGACCCACTGGTCGAGGACATGATCGCGGTTACGCTGGAGACGAACCAGCAGAAGTTTCCTCTGAAAAAGGTCCTGTACAAACCGCATCGCCCGGTGACAAAGGGCATTCATCCTGCGGTCGTTTCTTTCGAGTCTGCCGTCATCAATGCGCAGAACGTGTTTCAGAAACTCGTCAGCGTGAAGCAATCGGGTTGGAAGCCCGATATCATCTGCGGCCATTCCGGCTGGGGTCCGACGATGTTCCTGCGCGAACTGTGGCCCGACACACGCATGCTCACCTATTACGAGTGGTGGTACAATTCGACGGGCGCTGATACCGACTTCCTGCGCCGCGAACCCGCCCCCTATGACGAGCGCGTGCGCATGCAGATGAAGAATGCGCCTTTCCTTGCCGATCTCTCGATCATGGATTGGGGGATTTGTCCGACGCGGTTTCAGCACAGCCAGTTTCCGGCCATGTTCCGCGACAAGATCGAGCTTCTGCACGACGGCGTCGATACGGATTTCATGTGTCCGGACCGCTCCGACACGCTCACGATCGGCGACAAGACGTTTCGGGCGGGAGACGAGATCGTCACCTATGCCACACGAGGCATGGAGCCCTACCGCGGCTTTCCGCAGTTCATGGAGGCGGTCGCCAAGCTGCAAAAGCGGCGCCCCAACATGCAGACGATCGTCGTCGGCAGAGACCGCGTCGCCTACGGCTCCAAACGCTCCGACGGCAAGACCTACAAGGAACATGCCCTGGAAACGCTCGATCTCGATCTGAGCCGCATCCACTTTCTCGATCTGGTGCCGTTGGAGAAGCTGCGTACGGTCTTCCGCATCTCCTCCGTGCACGTCTATCTCACCGTGCCCTTCGTGCTGTCATGGTCGATGATCGAGGCGATGAGCACCGGCGTCCTGCTGCTTGGTTCGGACACCGACCCCATCCGGGAGATGATCGAGGACGGCAAGAACGGCCTCCTCGTCGACTTCTTCGATTCCGACAAGATCGCCGCTCGGATGGAGGAGGCGCTCGCCGGGCAGCAGAAATTCGTGCCGTTGCGCGCGGCCGCACGTCGCACGGTCCTGGAGCGCTATGCCATGAAGCATCTTCTGCCCTGTCACCGGCAGCTCATGGTCGATGTCGCCTCTGGCGCCAAGACCTGTCGCTGAGCCGGTCGTCCTTTCGATTTGGCGCGACCTGTGCCATCCATCCGAGCCACACAGCCGCATCATGCCGGCCTGGCATTTCGTATTGCCCTGGGAGCGCGTTCGTGAACGCCACACTCAAGCGGACTTTGAAACGCTATCTGCTGCCCTTCACGGGATCGATGCGGCTCCTCAGGGCGCATCCGATCCTGATGAACGGGCAATGGTACCTTGAGAACAATCCGGATGTGGCGCGCGCCGAGATCGACCCGATCGAGCATTTTCATCGCATCGGCTGGAAAGAGGGGCGCAATCCGTCGGAGCATTTCGACGTCACCTATTATTTGACTGCCTACCCCGACATTCGGGCCGCGGAGATCAACCCTCTCATCCATTACCTTCAGGTCGGCTGCACCGAAGGCCGCAACCCCTCGCCCACCTTCGACGCCGCCGCCTATCTGCGCGACCACCCCGACCTCTCGCAAAAGAAGCTCACGGCCTACGAGCAGTTTCTCGTCGCCACCGGCCGTGCAGACGTCGAACGCGAGCCGATGACGATCCCGCGCGGCGCTTATGACGAGATTTCGGAAAGCGGGCTTCTGCACGAGACCTGGTATCGCGGGAAATATCCCGACGTCGTCGCCGTGCCCGATCCGCTTCGACATTACATCGACTGGGGCATCCGCGAAGGCCGCAGCCCAAATCCATATTTCGACCCGACCTGGTACACGAAGGAGCACCGCTACGCGCTGCGCGGCCTGCCTCCGATCCTGCACTATCTGCGCCATGGCTGGCAGAATGGCTGCGACCCGTCGGTGGCTTTCAGTCTCACGCATTACGGCGACCTCACCGGCTGGTCGCCACGCGATGGGGAGCCGATCGCGCGCTTCATGAAGGAGGGGCTGCCGCAGGCGCCCGCGCTCAGGCCGGTCGATCCCGCAAAGCCGGGCCATCGCATCAATCTCGGGCGGCGGGACGCGCATTGCTGCAAGGGAAGCTTTCTGCGTTACCCGCTGGATCACCGGCCCGCCGAGACCGCCGATGCGCATGGCAGTTTCATACCGAACCGTCTCGTCCTGCATTGGGTGATCCCGGATTTCGGCACCGGCGGCGGCGGCCATATGACCATCTTCCGGATGGTGCGTGCCCTCGGTCTGCGCGGTCACCGCCAGACGGTCTGGATCCATAACCGCGATCCGAAAGAGCCGCTCGACGGGACCTACGACGACGTCGTGCGCCATTATCAGACGATCGACGCGGACATCCGCCTCATCGACGAGGAGGGTTTCGTCGATGCTCAAGGCGATGCCGTCATCGCGACCGACTGGGCGTCGGTGTGGCCGGCCCGTTCGATGCAGCAGGTGAAGCGCTGCTTCTACTTCGTGCAGGATTACGAGCCGTTCTTCTTTGCCCGCGGCGCCGAAGCGCTTTTGGCGGAAACCACCTATCGAAGTGACGTCGATTGCCTGTGCGCGAGCCCGTGGCTGTCGCAAACGCTTGAGGAGAATTTCGGCCGCTGGACGCGCCATTTCCACCTCGCGGCCGATCGCGATGTTTATTATCCGGCAAGCCCGCGCTCGACGCCGGCCGCCAACGCGGACGCGCTTCCGCGGATCGCGCTTTACGCCCGCCGCTTCACCGCCAGGCGCGCTGTCGATCTCGGCCTTCTGGCGCTCGAGGTGCTGGCGCGGCGCGGACACGAATTCATCGTCGATTTCTTCGGTTCCGAAGAGCCGATCGAGACAGCGCCCTTCCCTTTCGTGCAGCATGGGACGCTGCCGCCGCAGGAGCTCAGCCGGCTCTACCGTTCCGCCACGATCGGCGTCGTCTTCTCGGCGACGAACTACTCGCTCGTTCCGCAGGAAATGATGGCCTGCGGCCTGCCGGTGGTCGAGCTCGATGTGGAAAGCACCAAGGCGATCTATCCCGAGGGCGTGGTGTCGCGCGCGGGCGCCAATCCCGACGCTCTCGCCGATGCCATCGAAGCGCTGCTCTTCGATAGCGAGCACCGCGCCACACAGGCGCGCAAGGCCCTCAACTGGGTCTCCCAGTTCAGCTGGGAACGCGCTGCCGACGTCATCGAAAAAGGCATCGTCGACCGGCTTCAGGAACTCGGGCACGCCCGGCTTGCGCCGGCAGTCCCGCGGGCCACACCGAAAGCCTCCGTCGTCATCCCGACCCTCAACGGCGGGCCGCTCCTCCTCGACGTCATCGAGCGGGTGAAGGCGCAGAAGCTGCACGAGCCGTTCGAGATCCTCGTCATCGACAGTGGCTCGAGCGACGGCACGATGGAGCGCATCGAGGCGGACGATTCGGTCATGCTGCACCGCATCGACAAATCGGAGTTCGGCCATGGCCGCACGCGCAATCTCGGCGTCGAGCTGACGAGCGGCGATTACATCGCCTTTCTCACCCAGGATGCGCTGCCGACGAACGAAGGCTGGCTCGCCAATCTCGTGATGATGCTCGACCATTATCCGGATGCCGCCGGCGCCTTCGGTCACCATCTCGCCTGGGAAGCCGCGACCGCCTTTACCAAGCGCGACATCGACCAGCATTTCCGGCAATTCTTCGAGATGCCGCTCGCCGTCTCCAAGGATCTCGATCCCGCACGCTACGCGGCGGGCGACATCCAATGGCGGCAGCAGCTGCATTATTACAGCGACAACAATTCCTGCCTGCGGCGTTCCGTTTGGGAGAAAATCCCTTATCGCGACGTTCCCTTCGGCGAAGACCAGCTCTACGCCGAGGACATCGTCGCGGCCGGCTACCAGAAAGTCTTCGCACCGAATGCCGTCGTCTATCATTCGCATGATTACGACGAAGCGGAGACCGAAGAGCGTTCGATGATCGAGGCGCGGTTCTTCTACGAGCATTTCGGCTACGTCCTCATGGAAGATGCCGCCACTCTCGAGAAGACGCTCGCCGCCCTCAATGCCGCCGACACCGCCTGGGGACGCACCCACGGGATCGCCGACGAGGAGATCGCGTATCGGCACAAGCTCAACAAAGCCCGTCTGAAAGGCTATCTCGCCGGGGGCCCAGAGGCTCAGGGCCATCTCGAGCGGTGGCGCAGAAAGAAGGTCGCCTGACGTGCCGGACCCGACCGCCTTTTCCAGCGGGATTTTCGTCGATCCCGACAGCGCCCAGCAGATCTTCGGAGCGTCGAGCCAGGTGTTCGTCTCCGAAAGCCTTGCCGAACGTCTCGGAGACCTGTCGCATCTTCCGACTTCCGTCACGCTGTTTGATCAGGATGGCCGGCTCAGATCCTCGGAATCGCATCCGGGCGCGGCCGCCCATGTCCTCATCGACGCCATCCCGCACGGCGTCTTCCTGATTGCCTGCGGCGACGGCGAACAGGAAATCGCGGCAAAGCTCGTCGGTTTCTTCAAGCGGCACGACGCGCGGCCCGTCCCCTCTCTTGCCGTCATCGACGCGACCGAGACCGATGCGGCGCTCTTACACTTCACCCATGCGCTCTTGCCGGCGATGAGCCATCGCCTCGCCATCCAGGAAGAGGTCCTCGGCCGGCGCGAGAGCGAGCTTGCCGAGATGCGCCAGCACGCCGAGTGGCAACAGCTGCAGCTTCGCCTCGGCCGCGAGATGGTCGAGGCGCTCGGCTATTCCACCCGCATGCTCGCCTATGAGGTGCCGGACGGCGATCACACGATCGGCCCTGGCGGCGACGTGGAGGCGACCTCGCTCGTCCAACGCCTGCCGGTCGATCTCGCGGGCATCAACGCCGTCAGTCTTTATGTCGTCACGCCCATGAAGACCTCCGGCCAGATCATCGTCACGCTCGGCCCCCCCGATCTGCGGCAGAGCCTCGCCCGGGCGGAGATTGCCGCTACGGATTTGAAGGCCGGCTGGAACGATATCGTTCTGGAAAAGGCCGTCGGTCCGATCCACGGCGATGGCGTCCTCACCGTCTCCTTCCTCCGAGACGCAAAGGTTGCCGCACCGCTCCTGTCGCTCACGGACGAGACGACCGACCGTTTCGGGCTGATCGATCCCGACGGCGCGGGTTCGCTCGCGCTCAAGGTCTGGAAGGGCCTTTCGCCCGAAGCGTTTCCGGCAGCGAACCGTGCGGCTTTGCGGATCTCCCGTGCCCCGCTCGATACGGCAGGGCTCTCTCGTCGGCTGCATTATATCTTCGGCGCCGCCGAAGAGGCGATCCTTCGGCAAACGAGCAAGGGCGGCCCGCTTTCGGCAACCGACAGCAATGGTCAGATCGGCCTGCGCACCCTTCCTGGAAAGATCGGCGGCTTCCGGCTCGCGAATGCGATCAAGCCCGGCACGCTCACCGTCTCCGTCGATCTCGCGCGCGCCGCCGACGATGTGGATGAAGAGATCGAAACCGCCATCCTTGCAATCCCGAGCCAGGATCTCCTTCTGCGCGATGCGGACGAGCTGCGTCAGGTCGTCGAAGCGATTTTCGCGCAGGATGCCGGCACGACAGCGAACCTGCCGGCCTCGCTCACCCGACGCCTGCCGAAGGCGACGCGCACGACATTGCGGCTGACATTCGCGGGACCGACCGAGCGGCCGATGGACGTCGTCCTGGCGCTCCGCAATTCCTCAGGCGTCGAGATCGCATTGAGCGCATCGCATATGGAGGTCGAAAAGATCGAGGCGCTGCGGAGCGAACTCGAACCGCCCTTTGCCCGGCGCATCCCCTTCGCGGAACTGAAAAGCCGGATGAGCTACATGTTCGGCGACAGCGAAGGTCGCCGCGCATCCGAAGGCCTCGGGTTTTCGGTTTTCGAGATCTCCGACGTCGAAAACTTCATGCAAACGCATCCTTTGCCCGACGGGCTTTCGGGGGCGCGCGGTGTCGGCATCCTGCCCGAGGGGCTAGTTCGTGTCGGCGCGCGGGTGATGACGAGCCACCGTCTGGGACCCGATGCGGAATACGGGTTGTTCCTTATCGAGCGCGGTGCGGGCGAGGAAGACCCCGCCGCCTTCGCCAGGGCGATGGAGCGCTTCGTCGAAGACGGCGACACCGCCCGGCCCGATTTCGTCATCGCATCCGCGAAGGTGAACACGAAGCCCAATGAGCGGCACGATTTTGCCATCGAGCTTCAGACGCCGCTCGCACAGCCTGCCGACCTTCTATGCACCATCCGCAGTCTTTCCGGACATATCAGCTTTGCCTGGTGCCGCTGGTATGGGCTCGATCTCACGGTCGCCGGCAAGGGCGCGCATCGCCTTGAGCTCACCGGCGGCAAGGCAAAGCCTCGTTCGGAGAAGTGATGCGGGGCCCGCTCCTCACCGGCAATGACGGGCCGTCCGGCTTTCGGCGGATCGGCGTCGTCGTGCCGGTCTACGGCCATTCGCGCTTTGCCGTCGAAGCGGTGAAAAGCGCCTGCGAGCAGATGCTTGCGACACCCCATGTGGTGGCCGTCGTCGACGACGGCTGTCCGAACCCGGAAACCCAGCATGCGCTGACGGCCTGTCGGGCGCGCTACCCGGGGCGGGTGATCAGCCTGCGCCAGAGAAATGGCGGCCTGTCGGCGGCCCGCAACACCGGCGTGCGCACGCTTCTTGGGCTCTTTCCGGATACCGACGCGATCTTCTTTCTCGATGCCGATAACAGGCTGGAGAATTACGCACTTGCCGCCTATGCGGCCGCCCTCGGCGCGGAGGACGGCGCCGGCTGGGCCTTTCCGGACGTGCACGCTTTCGGCCTGACGCCGATGGTCGACGGCGTCGACGTGCGCGAAACCACGCTCGCCGATTCCGCGCTCCGGCATCGTCGCGGCAATATCAGCGAGGCGGGCAGTCTGGTGCGGTCTGACGTTTTTCGCGCCGGCGTCTTCTACGACGAGACGATGAAATTCGGCCTCGAAGACTGGGATTTCTGGCTGTCGGCCCGCGAAGCCGGCTTTCACGGCGTGCGTGTCACCGATCCGGGCTTTCTCTATCGCGTGCGTCCGGAAAGCATGGTCGCGCAGTCGCGCCGCCAGACGGACGAGATCATGGCGGGGATGCAGCGCAAGCATTCCGATCTCTTCGCCCGCTCGGCGATCCTTGCCGACGAGCACGAGGAAGCGCCCTGTTTCCTGATGGCCGACCTTGAGACCGGCGAGATCCGGGCGACATCGGACCCGCTTTTGCCCGGCCGCACATTGAAGTTGCGGGAAGCGGCGACCCTCTTCGAAAAGCATCTCTCCGGTATTCACGAGCACGACGTTCCGCCGATTCTCGTTGCCCATCACGGGCGCGCCGCGGCCGACATGGAATGGCCGCAGCATCTGCGCAGCCTCTTCTTCGAAGCACTGGCAGAGCCCCTTTCCGGCCCGCACATCCTTTCCATTCGTGCCGCCGATCACGCGAGCCGCTTCGTCGGCGACACGCGGCGCGCGCGCAAGGACATCGAAGCCGCCGAGGCTCTCATCGCCCTCATCCCGCTCAACGAATTGTCGCGGCTTGCCTTCGAGAGACCGAAGCGGCCGGGTCTTGCCCTCCTGCGCGACGTGACGCGCGTCGAGCATTGGAGCCTTCCGACGCTCGAGCAGGTGCCGCCGTTTCAGGGCCATGTCGGGCACAAGCGGCGGATTGCGCGGCTTTCGGCCCTTCTGAGGCCATTCACACGCGTTTCGCAGGCGCGTCCCCTCCACCATGCGAGCCGGTTCTATCGCGGCCCGATCGTGAAGGATGTGCGCGAGTTGATGGCCGACGATCTCTGCGGCTACGCCCCCTTCAAGCCGTTCCCCTTCATCGCGAGAGGCCGGGAGCGCTGCCTCGTCGCCGTCGCCCCGGCGAGCTTAGCCGATGAGGCTCTGCAAGACGCATTCGGCCGCTTCTGCGAGCGCCTGTCGCGGGCGGGCCTGCGCCTGTCGCTCGCGCTCGACGGACAGACGGCAAACCCGGCCTTCGCGCGCGCCGCACGGGCGGCCGATTTCGAAAACATCCTTCTCGATCCGGTGCCTGCGCCGCCGCCGTCGGATTTCGGCTTCATGGGAAGCGACATCCCGGTCCAAGACCCTTCCAAGCATGCGCGCCTGATGGCGCTGGCGCGCGGCCATGACGCCCTCATCACTTTCGGCATCACGGATTTCCTGCCCTTTGCCGGCGAGGCCAAGGGCGACAAGATCTTCACCATCCTCGCCCTCGACGACATCCTAGTCGAACGCGATACCGTCCGGGGCCGGGATCCCGTCACCGTCGCGGCCGCCTATGAACACGCCCATCATGTGATCGCCGCCGGGGTGAAGGCGCGCAAGGCGCTCGCCAATTGCGGCGTGCCGTCGAGCCGCCTCGTGCCCACGGAAGCGCTCGCCTTCACGATCAAGAGCCGGCTCGCCCGTTGATGCGCCGGCCGTCCCATTCGCTGAACCCGCGGAGACCCCTATGACCGCCAGGCCCGACTTCGAGAAATTCATCGTCATCGTCACCTATGGCCGCTCGGGCTCCACGCTTTTGCAGACGGCCCTGCAGACGATCCGCGGAGCGATGATCCGGGGGGAAAACAACAACCTTCTCTATCCGCTCTTCCGGGCGTGGAAGCGGGCGCACAACACACGCTACAATCAGGGACAGGCGGCGATCCCGGCGCACGGACCGTGGTACGGCGCCGACGAGATCGTACCGCGCCGCTTCGGCGAGGAACTCGCCGGCCTCTTCGTGCGCGAGATCCTGAAGCCCACACCGCAGACGCGTGTCCTCGGTTTCAAGGAAATCCGCTTCCACGATGCGGAGCCCGGCGAGATGCCGGAATTTCTCGATTTCATCCGCGAGTTCTTCCCGCCCTGCCGACTCGTCTTCAACACGCGGCGCGCCGCCGATGTCGCGCGCTCCTCGTGGTGGAAAGATGTGGAAACCGAAAAAGTGATGGAGATGGTGGAGGATCTCGACCGGCAATACGCGGATTACGTCGCCGCGCATTCCGATACGAGCTTCCTCGTGCGCTACGACGATTACGTCAAAGACCGGGCGAGCCTGCGCGCCCTTTTCGACTTCCTCGGCGAAGCCTATGACGAGGCGGCGGTCGAGGCGGCCTTCGGCCACCGTCTGCCGCATTGAGGCACGAGCCGAAAAGCCACCCCTGATGCGCGAACTTCTTCTGCATATCGGCCACCCGAAGACCGGCTCGTCGACGCTCCAGGCGTTTCTCGCCCGGAATGCGGAGGAGCTTGCGCGCCGCGGTCTCTTTATCGCCGGCGGGGATCTCGGCTTCGATCCGCACAACAAGGTTTCCGGCAATCCGCTGCATTATTTCCGCGCCAATGCCGGGATCGCGCCCGAGGCTTTTGCGGACCATTTGCGCGCCAGGATGGCGGCGATTACGGCGCCCGACGCCCGCTTCGTTCTTTCCACCGAGATCCTTTTCAATCCCGGCCATGCGGCGCTCTTCGTCCCGCTTCTCGGCGAGATGTCGGTGCGCGTCGCCTATTACATCCGCCGGCAGGATCGCGTGCTTCTCGCCGCGTGGCGGCAATGGGGGCTGAAGCGCGGGCTGTCTCTGCCGGAATTCATCGCCTATCGGATGAACTCCGGGCTTCCCGATTATGAAACGACGATCGCCGAATGGAGCGAGATCGCGGGAGAAGGCGCGCTCCACCTGCGCTTTCTCGATCCGCGATTTCTGACGCGCGGCGATCTCTTCGCCGATTTCGCGGAGTTTCTCAAAACGCCGGCCGAGGGCCTCGCCCCGGTCGCCAATGAGAATGTCAGCCCGGACGCACGGCTGCTGCGCTTTCTCTCCCGCCATTCCGGCCTCTTCGAGAGCCTCGACGATGACCGGCCGATGGACGTCCTTGCGATGGGCCGCTCCGGCGGCGGCACGGAAAAGCTGAAGCTGCCGAAAAACCTCTTCGATCTCGTGCGCCGCCGCTACGAAGTGCGCAACCAGGAGATCCTCGCCCGCTTCATGCCGGACAGGACGGGGCTCGCCGTCATCGACGAGGCGGATGCGCCGATCGAGGAGACGCAAGCGTCCGCCGGAGCCGAGGCGCGCGACGCCGAACATGTGACGGCCCGGCTCGTCGATCTCGTCTCCCGCCAGGAGCGGACGTTGCAGGCCTTGCGGACACGCATCGAAAAGCTGGAGGCCGAGCGGGCAAAGGATCCGGACGGCAGCACACGTGGCTGAGGATGCCGCAGCCATCTTGCGCGGCCTTGCCGGGCGCGAGGTCGCGCCGGCACGCGGCCCGGATCTCTGGACGCGGCCCGACGCGTGGCATCCGCTCTCGCCGCGGCTGCGGGCCAAGGCCGTTGCGGGCGCTGCACCGCTCGGCGATGAGGGGCCGCGGCTTCCCCTCGGCGCGCCGCCCGAATCGGAGATCGAGCGCGAACCGCTTCAGGCGCGGCCGCGCTATGTGGTTGCGGGAAAGAACGTCCTCCTCGCCGGCCAGCGGGCGCTGATCGATCCGGGAGATCCGGACATCGCCGAGAGCGGCGCGGCAGAGCCTGTCCTCGTCAACGACGTTCTGCTTCTCCCCGCGCCCTTCTTCGATCATGCTCGCCCGCTGTCCGCTTTCCCGCACGAATTCCGCATGACGCACGGGGTGAGCCGCGCCGGCGAAAGGCTCGGCATCGCGGCCGACGCCCATCTTGCGCCGCCGATCGACACGCCGGTGGTCGCGCTCGGCTCGACCGAATCGCGCAATTACGGCTCCTGGCTCTTCCGCATCCTGCCAAAACTCCTGCTCCTCGATGAGATCCCCGAAGCGGCGGGGCGCGCGCTCCTCGTGCCGATGGAGGCGGAGTGGATGCGCGAGATCGTGGCGGCCGCGGCACCCGGACGGGACGTCATCGCGCAGGACGTGACGGCGGTCACAACCCTTGCCGATGGCCTCGCCCCTTCGCTCGCCGCCCCCGGCAACGTGTTTCCGTCCGAGCTGCGCCGGGCTCTCACCGCCTTCGCCGCGCGGCTGGCCGGCCCTGCATCCTCGCCGCGCGGCGCGGGGCGCCGGCTTTATATCTCGCGCCGAAGCTGGTCGAAGACGGCACCGCGGCGCATTCTTATGAACGAGGACGAGATCGTCACCCGCCTCGGCACCCTCGGCTTTGAAGAGATCCGGCCCGAGACCCTGCCGCTCGGCGCCCGCATCGCAGCCTTTCAGGAAGCCGAGATCGTCATCGGCCCGTCGGGCTCCGGCCTCTTCAACTGCGTCTTCTGCCGACCGGGCACGACGATCCTGGAGCTCGAGCCGCATGGCGGCTTCCGTCCCATGCATCAGAGCCTTTATCGCAGCCTCGGTCTCGCCCATGGCTTCCTGCGCGGTGAGATCGTGTCGCCGGGCCCGGCACCGGCCCACCCGAACTGGCGGATCGAGGTGGAAGCGGTCTTAAGAATCGCCGAGGCGTGCGCGCCGCGCTGAAAATGCCGCCGACAAGGCACCCGAAACGGCGGAAAAGCCGCCTGCGCCGGCCGCTTGACATGATGCAGACGGGCAACACTTCCGTGCCAACGCACCGACGAGATCTTGAGCCGCAGGCCGGCCTCAGGGATGGCTCACCGGAAGGCCGCACGGGCCGCCGCCCTTCGGGAGAGGGGCGCGCCGCGGTGCCGCCAGGCCATCGCTCCACAGGCTCTCAAGAGCCAGATCGCCGGATCGACAGGCCCTGCGACGCCCCGCCGCCTTGCATCAGCGACAGACCGGCGAAAGACGTGTCGCATCTGCCACACGCCGAGAACGGCGCTCCACACGTTTGTTTTCCAAGGACTTAGGGGAGCTCAGAGATGTCATTCGCGCGTCGAGCGACACCAACGGCGGCGAATGGGCGAAGGAAACCGTGGCGTACCACAACAGCTCTGCAAAGGCTGGCACAAAACCTGCCGCGCCGCACGAGAGGCGCCCGCAGACAGGCAAAGGCGCCGCCATTTTTTTCAGGTACTCTTAAGTTTCTTTAAAAGAAGCTTTCCCCAGCTGGCGTTTTCACTTAAGCCCTTTCTACGACGCGACAATTGCATTTTAGCAACCCCCGCGGAAATTTATCCGCCGCGGCTTTCGCAGGTTGACACCGATAGGGGCCTCCGCAATAAGCTGCGGTCCGCGTTACCCTCCGCCGCGGCGCAAACATGGCGTGGGGATGGGGATACAACACACGCGCGTGTTTTGAAGCTCTACTGGAGAAACACATGGCTGAAATTTTCGGAACGAACAGCGATGACACCCTGGTGGGTGGCGCTGCTGCGGATTCAATCTACGCAATGGCCGGCGACGACGTCGTGAGCGACGGCGGCGAGCACGACCTGGTCTTCCTGGGTGCCGGCAACGACGTCATGACGATGGCCCCCGATGGCCTTGGCGACACGGTCTTGGGCGGCGACGGCAACGACACCGTCGACCTGAACGCCGAATCGATCGCCTTTGGCGTGTCCGGCGAAGTCAATGAAATCTACCTCGGTGCCGGCGCGGATTCTGTCGGCGGTGCTGGCGTCGGCAACATGGTCAACATCATCGGCGGCGGTGACGGCGACGATACGATCGAGACGGGCGGCGGTGCCGACACGCTCTTCGGCGGTGCCGGTGCTGACTCCATCGATTCCGGTGCGGGCAACGACGTCGTCTTCCTGGCTGACGGCAACGACGCATTCGTGGCCGGCTCGGGCGATAACCTGGTGTACGGCGGCGAAGGCGTCGACGTTCTTGCCGGCGGCACGGGCGCTGATTCTCTCTTCGGCGGTGCCGGCGACGACATCATCACGGGTAGCGCCACGACGGACCTGATCGGCGGCGGTGCTGGCGATGATTCGATCACGGTGGCTGGCGACGAAGTCGTTTACGGCGGTGCCGGCAACGACGTCGTGACCGCTGGCGGTGCAGCCAACGAGATCTACGGCGGCGCCGGCATCGATTCGGTAGCTGCTGACGGCAACGACACCGTCTTCGGTGGTGGCGACGCTGACTCGATCACCGCCACGGGCGGCGGCAACGAGATCTATGCCGGCGACGGTAGCGACCTCATCACCGGCGGCGCGACGGGCGGCGACGTGCTCGGCGGCGGCGCTGGTGCCGATACGATCACAGTCAATGGTGCAGACTCTGTCTACGGCGGTGAAGGCGACGACTTCATCGACGGGTCGGCCGGTACCGGCGGCGCGTTCCTCTTCGGTGGTGCGGGTGCCGACACGATTGAGGTGGCCGACCTTGACGAAGTGACCGGCGGTGCCGGCGACGACGTCCTCGACTTCACGGGTCTGGACGATGGCGACACAGTGACCATCACCGACTTCGACGACGACGGCAACGACGTGATCGGTCTTGAGACCGGTGACACGGTGAACTTCACCTTCGACACGACCACCCAGCCGGGTGACGTGCTTGTCACATACACTGATGGTACCGACACGGTCACGATCGTCTTCGAAGACACCGACGCGTCTCAGATCTCGTCGGACGACTTCATCGTCATCTAATCGTTCCCCAGGAGCGAGAGAAAGGGGCGCTTCGGCGCCCCTTTTTTTGTCAGCCGTTTCCAATTGCGACCCACGTCGGCGCCCGTTCCAGAACGCACCGCAAAAATGTCTTCGCCTTTCTACACGCGCGACCATCTTGCCGACGTCATCGCGCGCCACGGCTTCGAAGTCGGTGAATTCACCTACGGCCGCCCCGCCATCCGCTGGTGGGGCGAGAAAGCCAGCCTGATCATCGGGCGATATACGTCGATCGCAGACGGCGTGACGATCTTTCTTGGCGGCAATCACAGAACCGACTGGGTGACGACCTACCCGTTTTCAGCGCTTGCGAAGAGATGGCCTGAAGCCCGGGGTATCGTCGGCCATCCCGCGACCAAAGGCGACGTCGTCATCGGCAACGATGTCTGGATCGGCGGCCAGGCCGTCATTCTCTCCGGCGTCACCATCGGTGATGGTGCGGTCATCGCGGCACGTGCCGTGGTGACGCGAAATGTCGAACCCTATTCAATCGTCGGCGGCAATCCGGCCCGACCGCTCGCCGAACGGTTTTCGCGCGAGCAGAAACAGAAGCTTCTCACAATCCGCTGGTGGGACTGGCCGGAAGACAAGCTCCGGCGCTTCATCCCCGCCCTTCTCTCACCGGATATCGATACGTTTATCCGCGAGGCCGAAGCGGAAGGCGACTAAGCCTTAGCAGGCGCAGCTTTCGCGTTCTTCGCCGCCATCGCCAGCTTCAAGCGGTTCGTCACGGCCCCGCCCAGGAAGGCGAACGTGCGGCGCACGGCGCTCGTCGCCTCCGGGTCGTGGCGCGCAGCACACAGCGCGGCGATCGCCTCGTTCCGCGGCTCGCCTTTGACGAGCACGCCGAGGCCAAAGCCATGCAAGAACTCGAACGCATGCGCCCCCTCGGCGATCTCCGCCCAATAGCGGTGCACGCCGAAATCGCCCCTGCGGACATTGGTGTCGTGAAAGAGGATGACGCCCCCCTCCTTCACCTTCGGCAGCCAGGTCTTGTGGTCGTGCGCGACGGCCTCATAGGTGTGAAGCCCGTCGATATGCAGAAGATCGATGGCGCCGTCGTCGAAATGGGCGAGCGCCTCGTCGAAACGGGCCCGGATCAGGGTCGCGAAGCTGCCGTAGCGATCCTCGTTGTAGCGCGCCAGCTCGTTGTAGATGTTGTCGCCGTAATAGCCGGCGTGCTGGTCGCCCTGCCAGGTGTCGACGGCATGGCAGGCGGTTGCCGTGCCGAGCTGCTTGATCGCCTGATTGAAGGCGCAGAACGAAATGCCGGTATGTGTACCGAGTTCGACGAGGCGCTCCGGGCGCAGCTTGTCGATGAGCCAGAAGGCGAAGGGCGTGTGCTCCAGCCAGCCTGAGGCTCCGATCCGCTCAGGCACCTGAAAGACGACCGGCGAATAAAGCCAGGAAAGATCTTCGGTCATAACGTCGTCCACCCTCTAGGCCGGCTCGGTTTGTGGCTCGCCCCAGGCCGGCTCATCGCTCAGGCGCGCGACGCGCTCGGCCTCGAGCGCTTCGTGATTTAGCAACAGGCCTGCGTACCATGCGGCCTCTCCGCTCGCGTGGTCAGTGCGCATGCGCCGTGACGCAACTTCGTCATAGGCCGCCCGGGCGATTTTTCCGCGCCGCTCGCGATCGTCGATCAGGGCCCGCAGATGCTCGCGGAGCTGTTTCGCCGATTTGTAGAGAAGCCCCGTCTCGCCATGGCGGACGACATCGCCATAAATCACCGGGCTCGCGACGACGGCGACGGAATAAGCACCGCACTCGATGAACTTCAGGTCGCTCTTGCAGCGGTTGAAGAGATTGTCTTCGAGCGGCAGCCAGGCGATATCCGCCTTCGACAGGAGCGCCTTGTATTCCCTGAACGGCAGGACCGGCTGGTAATGCTTGTCCTCCGCCTTCACCGCCTCGAAAAACGCACGGTCGAAGACGACGTCGACGCGAAGCCTGTCCGGTCCATAGCGGGAGACGACCTCGTTGACGGCATCGATATAGGGGGCCCAATCCTCTTTGCGGTTGAGCGCGGCAAAGAGAAGCCTGACCGGCCCCTGCCGGGACTCGACGGGCCGAAACGGCGGCAGAGCCTCGATCTGGTTGGGCGAGACGAAGACGTTCGGATTCCACTCGCGGATGATCTTGGCGAGCGTTTCCGTCGAGGTTCTGACGGCATGCGCGGAGCGGAAGGTGAGGTGGCCGTTTTCCGCGATCGCCGGCCAGCGCATCGGATTGTCGTCGAACTCCACCACGAGGAGCTTGTGGGTTTCGAGAATCTGTCTGTAGACGGGAAGCGATTCCTCGCGCGTCAGGATCGGCCGCTGCCAGACGAAGACATCGCGCGTCCCCTGGCTCGGGCGCCTGGGCGTGGGGCCGAGATCGTCGATCATGAACTCGGGCAGCGTGCCAAGCGCTGCAAGCGGCGCCTGCATACGGACGATTGCCATCGCATCGGGCTTTGAAGCGAGCGTCTTGCCGGTGAAGCGGATGATCCTGTCCGGCACTCGGCGCGGGCGCGTCTGGGCGGTGAAATGCGACGCCGCGAGCCGCCGGAGCGCGGTCTCGCCATCGACCTTCAGCGCGGCGCAGAGCGGCCGCACGGCCTTTGCCGTCTCTTCGCCGAGCCCTGGTCCCGCCTGGATCGCGACGATGCGTGCAAGCGGTGCGCCGGCGCGTTTCGCCATCTCCTGCAGCTCTTCGGGATCAAAACCGGCTCTGGCGCCATCGTTCTTGCCGGCGAGGAAGGCCTGCAACCGCGGCCAGAAAAACCGGTTGGGCACGAGCAGCGCGCAGACACCCCCGTCGCGCACGCGCGGCGCCAGCGCCTTCAGCGCGGCTTCCGCCTCATCGGGCGTGTCGGCGGCAAGTGTGGCGGCATCATAGGGGCCCGTCTCACAGCTGGAAGCATCGCCCGGCATGTCCGCAGCGGGCGTGGCGCTGTCCGCGCGGTCGATCTCGATTTTTGGGTTGCGGGCCCGCAGCAGCGCCTCGAGCCCCGGCACGGGCCGCCCGGCGAGGAGGACGCGGCGCGCCGTGATCGGCAGCTGCGCCGCAAGCCTGTCGGCCAGCATGCCCGGCGTCTCGCTCTCGCCCATTCTCTCCCCCCGGCCCCGCTCCGGTCGCCCGTCTTCAGGCTTCTTCTCGTGTCTGCGCGCGGCTCAGCCGACGAAGGCCTTGTCGCGCATGTCCTGATAGGGCTCGATCAGATATTCCAGGAAGGTCTTGTTTTCGAGCTCGAAATACACCTGCCCCACATTACCCGGCATGACCTTGCCGTACTCTTTCAGGCTCTCCGGGTCGACGGAGGCACGCACCTTGTAAAAATAGCGGCCGGTCTTTTCGTCCTGCTCGCTGTCCGGCGAAATGTAGCTCACCTCGCCGTCCAGAATCTGGATCGCCTTGGAGCGCTCGCGCGAGGGGAAGCGGATCGAGACGTGCTGACCCTGGCGCACGGAATCGATGTAATGAGGGTCGACCATCGCCTCGATGCTCATCGGCACGCCTTCCGGCAGGATCTCGAAGATCGGATCACCCGGCTTGATCACCTGGTCCTGCGTGTTGACGGCGACATTCACGATCGTGCCGGAAACCGGCGCACGCACTTCCGAACGCTTCGTCACATCCGAAAAATAGCGGATATTCGAGGAGAGCTCGAAGATGTTGGAGCGCAGATCCGTGATCTGCTGGGCGACTTCGTTGGCCCGCTGCGACAGGGCCCGGTTCAGCTGTTCCTGCGTCTCGTTGATGGTGGAGCGCTTGTCGTCCATCTGAATGAGCGTCTGGCGGACATTATCCTGGTCGGACGCGAGCTGGCGGTTGAGAGCGAAATTGCGATCGCGCGTCGTCAGGCCTTTGTCCAGAAGGTCGCTCGAAACGCGCACCTCTTCCTGCGTCGCCTCGACGCGCTCGCGCCGCTCCGTCAGCATCTCTTTCAGATTGTCGAGAAGCTGCTGATTGTTGTCGATGCGCTGGTTGAGGATCGTTTTCAGCGACGTCATCTCCGCCGTCTTGGCTTCGAATTCCTCGCGCTGCGAACTCGCCGTGTCGGCGAGCTCCGGCTCTTCGGCGATGCGCCGCTCCAGATCCGGCGGCAGGACGATCTCGTCGTCGCCCCGCTGCTCGGCGAGATAGCGGGCAAGCTTCACCCGGGCGACGTCGCGCTGCATCTGCGCGGTCGCAAGCTTCGCCTCCGCGCTCGTCACGTCGATGCGAGCCAGAAGATCGCCGGCCTTCACCTGCTCGCCTTCCTTCACCAGCACCTCGTTGACGATGCCGCCTTCCAGATGCTCCACGATGCGGTTCTTGCCCTGGGCCACCAGGCGGCCATCGGCCATGAAGGCGCCGTCGATCGGGGCGGAGACGGCCCAATAGGTGCCAAGCCCGACGAAGCAGAACATGGCGATGATGGCGAGCCGGTAGGCGCGCGTCAGCTTCAACGGCACTTCGTGGTGCCAGGCATGGTAGAAGGGCTCGTCGTCCTTGCGGGGCTTGCGGGCCGTTGGGGCCGGCTTGCCATACATGCCGATCGCCTGCAATTCCTTCACGATGCGGACCCTCCCGCGCCGGCCGCGACCTGGCCGTCCGTCTTGTCGTTCGCCTCCTCGGCGCCTTTCGGCTGCTGGATCTGGCGCACGGGCCGCCGTTCCACGCTCGCCGGCTTCACCACCTTGGGCAGAACTTCCTGGCGCGGCCCGTAATTCTCGATCGTGCCGTTCTTCATCAAGAGCACGCGGTCGACGACCTGCAGCAGCACCGGGCGCTGCGTCACGAGGATGATGGTGGCCCCACGCGCCTTGGCGCGGCTCACCGCGCCCAAGAGGATGTGGTCACCCTCCTGGTCGAGATTGGAATTGGGCTCGTCGAGGAAGATGAGCCGCGGATTGCGGTAAAGCGCGCGGGCGAGCGCAATCAGCTGCTTCTGGCCGCCCGACGGCTGCATCCCGCCCGTGCCAATGCGCGTGTCGTAACCGCGCGGGAAGCGCAGGATCATCTCGTGGATGCCCGCCTGCTGCGCCGCCTCGACGATATCGGTGTCCGACGCGTCGGGATCGAAACGGGCGATGTTCTCGCCGATCGTACCGGGGAAGAAATCAACCGCTTGCGGCACGTAGCCCATATATTCGCCGAGCTGGATGCGGTTCCAGTTGCGCATGTCGGCACCGTCCAGGCGCACATGGCCGGCATTCGGCATCAGACCGCCGGCAAGCAGGCGCAGAAGGGTCGATTTACCGGCGCCGCTCGGTCCGATGATGCCGATGGTCTCGCCGGCTTCGATGCCAAAGGAGATGCGCTTGATGATCGCCTCGTCGGAGCCGCGCACGCCGAAGACGAGCTTCTCGACCATGAAATTGCCTTTGGGCTCCGGCAGGGCCGTCCTTTCCGGCTCGACATAAAAGCCGATCAGCGCATCGCGGACGCGGTTATGAGCGGACCAGGCGTTCGTCAGCGCGCTCCACGAGCCGACGAGACCGTCGAGCGGCGCGAGGGCCCGGCCCCCGAGCATCATGCAGGCGAAGACGACCACCGCCGCGACATCGCCCTCGAGCGCCAGAAAGGCGCCGACACCGAGGATCGAGGCCTGCAGGCTGAAGCGCATGAAGCGGGAAAAGCCGCCGAAGAGCGCACCGACCGTCTGCAGGTTGACGAAAGCGGTGAGGCCGCGCGCATTGAGGCTGCCCCAGCGCGCGATCGCCGTCTTCTGCAGGCCGAGGACGCGCACCGTTTCGGATTGTTCGATATGCGATTGCAGGATCCGGTTGGCGCCGCGCTGGGCGTCGTTCTGCACTTCGATGCCACGCTTCATGGCGCGCTGCTGGAGGATGGCGACGACGACCATCACCACCATGCCGCAAGTGATCAAAATCCCGAGCGCAATGTCGACCATGAAGAGGACGGCGACGAAGATCGGGATGAACGGAGCCTCGGCCACCGCGGCCAGCGCGCGCGAGCCGATGAAAGTCTTCACCTGCCGCACATCCTGCATGAGCTCCATGCCGGAGGATGCATCGCGGCTGCCATCCAGGAAATGCGCGTAAACGACTGGCCCTGCGAGCATGGCTTCGTATCGCGCGGCCGCCCGCGCCAGGACCGCCATGCGCAAGGCCTCGAAAATGCCGTAGGTCGCAAAAGCGATGAAGGCGAGGATCGAAAGCGCAATCAGCGTTTCCTCGCTGCGGCTCGGCAGCACCCGCTGAAACACCTGCATCATGTAAAACGGCAGCGCCAGCATCAGAACGGAGGTGATCCCGCTCATGATGAACACGCCAATGAAGGCGCGGCGGACACTGGAGGTCGCGTGGTCAAGTTCTGTCATTGCGCTGCCGAACACCCGTTGCGGAAGCCGTCAGCGGCTTTCCGCAAGATGGAAAGGAGACTCCCGAAACCAAACCCGCGTCCCGGGTCGTTCCTGGCCGCCGGAAAGCGGCCACCGTCGCATGCCAGACCGCTTCTATTCAAACCCATGCCTGCAATAGCATCTGGGATAGATTATCAGCTAGCACATGCTAACGAAGTCTCACAAGCACAGCGTTTCGGACGATATTGCGGCGAAACGATGAGAGATTCGTGCCACACGCTGCCGACCTCAGTGAAGAGGATCGTCTCGCCTGGACAAGATCGTCACGCAACTCGTATAGGCGCCCCCATGATCCACCTCGACAGCCACCCAACTGCCGAGCTCTCGACGCCTTACGACGTGTTCGAGGGATGGGTTGCACATTCCTCCGGGGGACCCCTTGATCTCAGACTTGCCGGCGTGCCACTTGCGGTCAGCAAGGTGGTGCGCCCCGATCTCGGGCAAGGCGGGATCGGCTTTCGGGCCTATGTCGATCTCACGCGGCTCGACGCGAAAGCTCTGAACGCGCCATTGCCCCTCATTGCGGAAGTGGATGGCAATCCGGCCGGCGCGCTTGAGGTCACGATCGCGCCCGATCTTGCCGACACCGTCGCAGCGGCGCGTTCTGCCAAACTTCGCAAGCGGGACTGGCTCGTCGACCATCTGCGGCACTGGCAGAGCCGTGAAGCCGGGGTGGAGAAAGACGAAGCGCTTGTCTTTCCGCAGGCTGGCTTTTCCACGCCGCTTCCACCCTCCGGCGCCGTCAATATGCTCGATCCCGCTTATGGCTTCTCCGGAAAGCTTGCTGACAAGGCCGACGGGGTTTCCGACCATCCCTATCCGAGCCTTCTCGAAACCCAGCTTGCCGCGGCGCGGCACGAAAACTTCATGGCGCTCGATTTCGGCGCTGGCTTCAAGCGGATCGAGCGGCCCGACGTGATCTACATGGAGATCTTCGACTATCCGTCGACGGACCTCCTTACCGTCGGCCAGGCTCTTCCCTTCGCGGACAACACCTTCGACATGGTGCTGACGCTCGCCGTGCTCGAGCATGTCGATGATCCCTTCACTTGCGCAAAGGAAATCGTGCGTGTGCTGAAGCCGGGCGGATTGCTGTTTTCCGGCATCCCCTTCATGCAGCCCGAACACGGCTATCCGGACCATTATTTCAACATGACGCGCTCAGGTCATCGCCGGCTCTACGGAGCGGAAATCGAGGTCATAGAGCACATCGTCGACGACCACCAGCACCCGTTCCGCTCGCTGCAATGGATCTTGCGCTCCTATATGCAGGGGCTGCCGGAGGACGCGCGCCCGGAATTTGCCGAGATGAGTGTGCGCGACATTCTGACGAGCCGCTACTGGAAGGCGCGCCAGCAGCCTTTCGTCAAAGATTTGAGCGAGACGGCCCAGTTCGAACTCGCCTCGGCCACGACCTTGATCGGCCGCAAGCGCGGCTGACATGTTCGACCGCCTGCGGACCGCCCGCGACGAGAGCCAGCCTTGGCCAGGTCCCGCCCCCGTTCCCGCGCATATCCCGGCGCTCGACGGTCTGCGGGGCGTGGCGGCAGTCATCGTCATGCTCTCGCATGTGGCGAACGCCACGGGCATCGCGCAGGACTATTTTCAGCGCGGCGGCGGTCAGATCGGTGTCATGATCTTCTTTGCGCTGTCGGGCTTTCTGATGGCGCATATCTATTTCGAAACGCCGCCACGGCCGTCTGCGCTCTACAAATATCTTGTGGCCCGCGTCGCCCGTGTCGTGCCGCTTTTCCTCGCCGTGGTCTTTCTCTCCTACGCGGTGACGCGGTGGAAGAGTGGCGAATATCCCTTTGTCTATTCCATCGACGGCGCCGATCTCATCGACCACCTGCTTCTGCGACGTGGCGAAAACGTGCTTTGGACGATCCCGGTCGAGCTCCGCTTCTACGCGCTCTTCCCGCTCTTCTGGATCCTCTATCGCGTCTCGGGCAATCTCGCCCTCGTCGCCTGCCTGGCGATCGCGCTCGCCTATTATCTCCTGCCGCCCTTCTCCATGCCGGTCATGCATCTCGGGCATTACTTCGTCATCGGCATGGCCACGAAGCTTTTGTCCCAACGCATCCATTTCGCTCCGAAGCTCAACGATGCGGGCTTCCTCGGCTCCGCCGCTATGATCGCATTCCTCTTTCCGATGCCGTTCATCTGGCTGTTCGGACATACCCCACGCATGTGGTGGGAGCCGCAGATCGCTGTAGCCGTCTTCTTCCTCCTCTTCTTCACCCTGCGCAGCGATCTCGCCGCAGGTCTTCTCGGCACGCTCTGGCTGCGCAAACTCGGCGACATCTCTTATTCGCTCTACCTCACGCACATGCTGGCGATCGGCAATCTGCGCTACATCCTCGAACCGCAGACCCATCCCGTCCTTTTCGCGGTTTCGGCCATCACACTTGCCATCCTCCAATCCTTCGTGATCTTCACCGTCTTCGAGAGACCAGCGCGCCGTCTCATCCGACACCTTGCAGGACCGAGGCGCCGGCCTGCCATGCGCTCCGCGCCGAGCGCGCCGCGGAAGGGTTGACAGAGCGCGCGACGACGATGATGCCTTGGCCGCGACCGACCAAAGCCGCCCGTCGATCCCTTGATGCCTCAAAATCACCCTATTGCGCCGGACATGAGCCTCGTCGATTTTCAACCCAGGGTCAGCCGGCTTGCCAGTTCTGCCAGACGCTCCGCACTCCTTCGCATCGCGACGCTGCATCGACGCCTCGGGAGACGTCGCGAAGGTGACGTCTGTGAGGCAGGGGCGTGCCGCCTTCCGGCATCGCGGTTCGGCGCGATGAGCGCCATCTCAAAGCGGCACGGCACACGAATGCGAGCAGCGCCGGATTTTCACCAAAGCGGGGCGGCGTAGACGATGTCCTTGTCGCGAATTGAACCGGATGCGCCGCGGACCGCCGTCCTCCTGTCGGTCTACAACGGTGAGCGTTTCCTGCTGCCGCAAATCCAATCCCTGAAAAACCAGACCGTCACGCCCATCGACCTTTGGATCTCGGACGATGGTTCCTCCGATGGCTCCGACAAAATCCTGACGGAGACGGAACGGCAATGGGACAAGGGAGCCTGCCGTCGCCTGGCGGGGCCACGGAATGGCTTCGCGGCAAACTTCCGAGCGCTTCTCGCCAATCCCGATATCGAGGCCGATTACGTCGCCTTCTGCGACCAGGACGACCTGTGGGACGAGGACAAGCTCGCCGCTGCGCTCGCCTGGCTCGCGGGCGAGAACCCGAACACGCCGGCGCTCTACTGCACCCGCACGCGCCTCATCGCCGAGGACGGCAGTCTCCTTGGCTATTCACCGCTGTTCCCGCGCACACCGAGCTTCCAGAACGCCATCCTGCAGAGCATCGCAGGCGGCAACACCATGGTCATGAACAGGGCCGCCCACGAGCTGATGCGGGAAGCGTCCCGCCGCAGCGACTTCGTGAGCCACGATTGGTGGTGCTATATGATGGTGACGGGAGCCGGCGGACGGGTGCATTACTCGCCCGAAGCGCGCATCGGCTACCGTCAGCACGGCTGCAATCTCGTCGGCGCCAACTCCTCCTGGCCCGCCCGTCTGCGCCGGATCACCTTCCTCACCAAGGGCGGCTTTCAGGGATGGAACGCGCATAATCTCGCCGGTCTTCGGGCCTGCTGGGATCTCTTGACACCGGATGCGCGAAACGTCATCGAACGCATCGAACAAGCGCGCTCCGGCCCGTTGCCTCGACGGCTTTCCGCGCTTTGGAAATCCGGCGCTTATCGACAGACCGTCTACGGAGATATCGGCCTTTATGTCGGCTGCATCATCAATCGCCTATGACGCTGCCATCCTGTCGCGCCGACGCGCGCCCGAGGTCGCCCCGGCGCAGGGGCGTGCTCAGGCACTTCCGGCGGCACGGCGTTGCGTGAGGCAACGGCAATGCTGAAATGGCTGTGGGCCGCATTTGCGGATCTGCGCGAAGGGATCGCCTTCCGCCGCGCCTGGATGGCGCTCGCGGGCGAGGACATCACCGATCAGCACCGGCGCACGGCGCTCGGTCCGATCTGGCTTCTCATCAACTACCTCGCCTTCGTGGGCACGTTCATCGCCATCTTCGGGTATGCGCGCGGCGCCGGCTTTTCGGCCTATGTCGCGCTCGGCTTCTTCGTCTGGATGTATCTGTCGGAAGTGATCAACCAGAGCATCTCGCTCTTCGTGCGTGAGGAGAACTTCATCAAGGGCACGCGCCTGCCCCTCTCCGTCTACGTGTTCCGACTGACCATGCAGTCGCTCATTCGCGCCGGCTACGCCCTCATCGGCCTTCTCGGCCTGCTCTTCATTCTCGGAACGCCGATCACGGTGGCCTGGATATGGTCGCTTATCGGCATTCTTCTGATCATCGCGATCACCCCGGCCGCGATCACGGTCCTTGCCGTGGCCGGGGCCTTCTTCCCCGACCTGCAGTTCGTCGTCGGCAACATCATCCGGCTCGGTCTCTTTCTCACGCCGATCTTCTGGTATCCGGCCGAGGGCGCCATCCGCGGGCATTTCTATTTCTGGAACCCGTTCACCTATTTCCTCGAAATCGTGCGCGTTCCGATCACGGACGGCATCTTGCCGCTGCATGCCTTCTATGTCTGCGGCCTGATCGGCGCCGTTTCGTGGCTCCTGGCTCTCTGGAGCCTCGGCCGTTTCCGTCGGCAGATCATCTTCGTCCTGTGATGCCCTCCATTCATCTCGACAATGTCAGCCTCGTCTACCGCGTCCGGCACAAGCTGAGCTTTCGCCCAACGGACCGCAGGCTGAGCCCGCCCGGCGGCGTCATCGGCGGCCGCGGAACGAAACGCTTCGTCACCGCGCTCGATGGCGTCAGCCTCGATCTCAAGGCCGGCGACCGGCTCGGCCTTGCCGGTCCAAACGGAGCGGGCAAGACGACGCTGCTCAAGGTCATCTACGGCGTCTATGAGCCGAGCGGCGGCGTCGTAAAGATCGACGGGCGCGTCGATGCCCTCTTCAACATCACGCTCGGCTTTCGCGGCGAGGCGACCGGCCGGCGCAATGTCGAACTCCGCGGCCTCATCAACGGCTGGAGCAAGGAAGAGATCGCCGAGCGCATGCCCGAGATCATCGAGTTCAGCGAGCTCGGCGAATTCATCGACATGCCGCTGAAAGCCTACAGCCAGGGCATGGCGGCGCGCCTCGCCTTTTCGGTCGCGACGAGCTTCGAACCCGAAATCCTGGTCATGGACGAGTGGATCGGCGCCGGCGACAAGAGCTTTCAGGACAAGGCGGCGAGCCGCATGAACGCGCTTGCCGAAAAGGCCGGCATCATGATCCTCGCCAGCCACAATCCGACGCTCCTGAAGCGCACCTGCAACAAGATCCTGACGCTTGAAAAGGGAAAGATCAAATCCCTGGAGCCGACGGCGTCGACGGAGTGAAACGCGTTCTCCGGTCGTCCCGCAAAGCGCCCCTCCGGCGAATGGTGTAGCCGCGGCACTTTTTTGGAACTCTCACCAGGGTGACGAAATCCCCAGGCGAGGCCGGTCACGGCGATGCCGGCCTCGGGCCGCAATGACATCACTGTCTCGGATCCATTGGCTCCGGCCGACCGCTCCGTGAGGGCGCGCATGAGGATCATCGCTCAGGAGGAGTGAGACGTATCCTCAGCCGGGCGGATTCCCACCCGGTAGACATAGACGAGATGCCCTCCGGCCCAGCCCGTCACCAACAAGCCGACAGCCATGACCAATGTCAGCGTCAGCCCCCAGGGCAGAACGCCTGCCGCCGGATCAGCTGCGCGCATGTTCCAATTGAAAATCGCCAAGACCAAAGCCGCGGAATTTCCACCGGCGTGAAGCCATCCGACGCGGTTCTGCGCTGCCCTGATGCTCATCAGGTCGATGGCGCCGATCAAGGCTGCGGCGAGGCCGCCCAAAATACCGACGATGAGAAGCGTCACCGACGCCCGCGCCCAAAACGCATCTCCTGTTCCCAGGAAAACGAGATCGGAAACTACCAGCAGAAGAAATGCACCGATCGGAATCGGCACAAGCATGGGATGGACTGGATGGCCTTTGATGGCGGCGAAACTGCCCTTGGCAGCACGCGAGCCGGCGGGGAGGTCTGGACGGGTGTTTTCTGGCACGAAATTGCTCTTGCTGTAAGTGTTCGGTGCAGCTTCGAACACTGCGCAAATTTTCGGGTTCCCAGTTCAGCACGTCTCACCCCCCAGAAAATCTTTATCCGGCGTGATATTCTGGAAGTAGAAACGTATCTTTCGTGAGGATCTCACAGACACCAAGATTACCCTGCAGGCATTGTCCTCAGGCAATCGGACCGAGACACGCGGACGGTGAGTCGATGCGGAACACGAAAGAGCCCTTGATGCGGAGGGGTCTGCCAGTCCGCTTCTGAAAAGAGGACGTGTAGAAGGGCAAAGGGCGCGTCACTCCGCCGGTTCGATGACCGTCTGCCAATGGCGATGAAGGGCCGCGACGTCGCCGCTCGTCAGGATCGGCATGGCGTCCTTCAACGCCTCGTCGTCCCAATCCCACCAGCGGAGTTGGAGGAGCTGTGCGATGGCGGCGTCGTCAAATCGCTTGCGGATCACCTTGGCCGGGTTGCCGCCCACGATGGCGTAAGGTTCGACGTCCTTCGTGACCAACGCCCTGGTTCCGATGACAGCACCATCTCCGACCGTGACGCCCGGCATGATGATCGCCTCGGATCCGATCCACACATCGTTGCCGATCACCGTATCGCCGGCCGGCTGATACCCATTCTCGGATCCTTCGAAAGCGGGAACCTCGGGCATCCAATAGAACGGGAACGTGCTGATCCAATCGTTTCTGTGGCCCTGGTTGCCGGCCATGATGAAGGCCGCGCCCGAACCGATCGAACAGAACGAGCCGATGATGAGCCTGTCCACGCCTTCGTCCGGCAAGAGGAAGCGAGCGCATTCATCGAAGCCGTGGCCGTGATAATAGCCGGAATAATAGCTGTAGCGACCGACTTGGATGTTCGGGTTGGTGACGAGACGATCAAGAGTAATGCCCCTGAAGGGGCTTTCAAAGACATTTGCCATAGCAAGTACCGTGCGTTCGCAAGCCGCATATGCGGCAACGCTTCACCCGGAAATCTGCGGGCGAAGGTGAGCAAGCGATCTCCGGGATCACTTGCCAAACGCTTCTGACGTCAGAGACGCGGAAGCGGTATGCGGGTGGTACAGTCTGCGAACTTCATATCGTCGCCATGCGGCGCAAATCGGCGCACGAAAATGGCGGAGGGAGAGGGATTCGAACCCTCGAGACGGTTGCCCGCCTACACGCGTTCCAGGCGTGCGCCTTCGACCACTCGGCCATCCCTCCGGCGAGGCTCCCCTTTAGCGATGCCGCGCCCTGAGGGCAAGGCGGAGAGCACGAATTCGTCGCTGTTGCGGTCAGCGTCGTTTCGGCCTTCTGCGACGGGCGCCCAATCTTGCGATCGGGAGCGGCCGCGGCGGTCCCGCCAAGCCGTCCGGTCGGTGACCGGGCACCCAGACGAGGCCTGATGCGAAACGTCGAAGACCGAGCGTCGACGAAAAGCCGGAGCGCGATTGCACGCGAGCCGGCGCGGCCCTACCTAATGAGCCAGGAATGAAACCTCAAGTGCTGCGCAAGGCCAGATGATCCGCTTTCTTCTTCGTTTCCTGGCCATCTGGCTCGCTGCCGCAGGCCTCGTCATGGCCGTCATCGACGCGGCGAAATCGATTGCCGAATCACGCCTCGTTCTCACGCCCTTTGCCGAGACCTGGGCGAATTGGGCGGCCGCGAGCCTCGATGCCGCACATCATGCCGTTGCCGACAAGGTGCCGTGGCTCTGGGCGTTTCTCGAGAAGGTGGTGCTGACGGCACCGACCTTCGCCGTCTTGCTCGTCGTGGCCGCGCTCCTCTTCTGGCTCGGCCGGCCGCGGCGGCGTTTCACCTTCGCGCATGAGCGCGACCTTTAAACGGGGTGGTCTCCAGTCCCCGCCGAATTCACACAACGCGACCTCCAGAAAAGGATCCCCCCATGTTCCCCTTCGACCGGCTCGCCAAGAAGACCGATCTCCCGAAGCCCGAAGAGGCGTTGCCCGGCCGCACCGAGGCTTTGCCCACGGCCGAGACGCATTTCGTCAATGGCCGGGCTCTGAAAGGGCCCTACCCGGAGGGTCTCAAGACGGCGATCTTCGGTCTCGGCTGCTTCTGGGGGGCGGAGCGCGTCTTCTGGCAGGCAGACGGCGTCTATGTGACTGCGGTCGGCTATGCGGGCGGCGCCACGCCGAACCCGACCTACCGGGAAGTCTGCACCGGCCGCACCGGCCACAATGAGGTGGTGCTCGTCGTCTACGACCCGAATGTCATCAGCTACTCGAAGCTCCTCGCCCGCTTCTTCGAGGCGCATGATCCGACCCAGGGCATGCGCCAGGGCAACGATGTCGGCACGCAATACCGCTCAGGCATCTACGTCTTCGACGAGGAGCAGAGGCAAAAGGCCGAAACGGCCAAGGCGGCCTATGCAAAGGTTCTGCAAGAGAAAGGCTTCGGGCCGATCACGACGGAGATCGTCGATGCGCCCACCTTCTATTTCGCCGAGGATTACCACCAACAATATCTGGCGAAAAACCCTGGAGGCTATTGCGGCCTCGGCGGCACCGGCCTCTCCTGCCCCTCCGTGCCGGAGAATGCGGCCGCCTGATCAGACGAGATTGCGAATTCCGCCGTTCTGAGAACGGCGGAGCTCCTGCGTGTCCCCTCGTCGGAAGAGCTTCAGCGGATCACGGCCGGCCGCGCCTGCGGCAGGGTATGCGGCATCGACGGCGCACCGGGCGCTCCGACATCAGGACGAAGCGCAACGGCCTTGGCCGCCACGTCGGCCGGAACGTCGTCGCCATAGGCAGCAAGTGCCGTGATCGCGCCAGACTTGTCGCCCGCAGCCAGCACCTGGCGGCAGGCGTTGGGCAAATCGTCGAGCGTCGTTTCGCGCTTCTTCGCCGGCTTCTTGCTGGGCTTGGCCTGGCGATAGGGTTCCTTCGAGTACCACCAGGCGAGCGGTGCGCCGCAGCCGTCGTCCTTGCCCGTCGCGCGCTGCGGCTCGCAACCGGGCGAGCCTTCCGGGCAAAAGAGGCGCACATGGATGTGCTCGTTATGGCCCCAATAGGGACGCACCTTGGCAAGCCATGAGCGATCGCCCGTCGCCGTCTCGCAGAGCGTCTTCTTGATGCCGGGCGCCACGAAGATGCGCTGGACATCGGGATAGGACGCAGCGCGTTTGATGAGCCTTGCATGCGCGCCCGTCCAGCGTCGCGGATCGACCTCGTGCGGCCCGACTTCCACGACGGGAATCGCCGACATCGTCTCGCGTTCCTTCGCCGAGAGACGGCGCTGCGGCATTGGCTGCAGCCAGATGTCGATGTCGAGACCGACCTGATGCGAGGCATGACCTGACACCATCGGGCCACCGCGCGGCTGCGACATGTCACCGAGGAGAAGCCCCGGCCAGCCGTCCTTGGTGGCGGCCTCGCGCCCCAGCCACTCGATGAAATGAATGAGATTCGGATGGCCCCAGATGCGATTGCGCGACAGGCGCATCGCCTGCCAATAGGGGCCGTCGATGGTGATCGCCTCGCCTCCCGCCAGACATCCTTTGGAATAAAACCCGACCGCCGCGGCGCGCCCTTCGGAGGGAAGCTTGGCGGCCCCGAAATAGCGCTTGGCCGGAATCTGGTCCGCCAGACCCGCGGCCGGCCAGCCCGCCAGGAACAAGGCGCTGAAGGCAAAAACCAGTCTTGGGACGAATCGTAGCATTGTCCAATGCTATCATGCCGATGCCCTGATCCGAAGTCGGCGCCTTACTCTCCTTTAACGCTTTAGAAGCTATCTTTGGCTTGCGTTTGCGCGGCATTAAGGGGAAGCGTCGAAATGAGCGAGTTCACCGCCTGCGAGGGCCTCGGCGTCGCCGTGCTTCTGCCGTGCCGCAATCAGGCGGCCACCATCGAGAACGTGGTGCGCGGCTTCCGTGAAGCCTTGCCCGATGCACGCATCTATGTCTTCGACGAGAATTCCTCCGACGACACCGCCCGTCAGGCGCGAAAGGCCGGCGCACGCGTTCTGCGCGGTCCAAGCCATGCACCGAACCATGCGCCGAACCAGGCGGTGTGGCGCATGTTCGCCGACATCGACGCCGACATTTACCTCCTTGCCGCAGGCGACGGGTCCTGCGATCCGACCGATGCGAGTTCGCTGATCAATGCCCTTTTGACGGAACGCGTCGATATGGTGGTCGGCACCTCGGCGACCCTCGGCGGTTGCGACGCCGACGATCTGCGCCACGGCGCCGGCAGTGTCTTTGACCTCTACCGGCGCTTCTTCGGTACAGGCCTATCGGCGCGCACCTCCATCTACCGTGCTCTCAGCCGCCGCTTCGTCAAAAGCTTCCCCCCGGTCTCCGAAGGGCTTTCCCCGCAGACCGAATTGTCGCTGCATGCCAGCGAACTCATGGTGCCGGTCGCGAGACTGTCGCTCGATGGCGGTCAGAACACGAGTGAGCGCAAGCCGGCAGAGAATGTGCGGCACGCAATGGGCGAAGTCGCCACCTTCCTGCGTGTCATGCAGGTCGCACGACCGCTCCCCCTCTTCGGTGTCGCGGGCCTTCTTCTCGGCCTCTTCGGGTTCCTCGCCGCGCTTCCGGCGCTCTTCGATGGAGATTCTGTGCAGGCGGGCGCAGTTCTTTCGGCGAGCGCCTTCGTGCTTGCCGGGATTTCCCTCTCCTGCGGGCTCATTCTGGAGAGCCTGCGCCGGTCGCGGCTCGAGCAGAAGCGCATCTTGTTTCTGAGCGTGCCGGCACTCCCCATTCAGTAGCCGGGTCCGCCTTTCCGCCGTCGCCGCGGGTTATTGGCAGATGCGGTAGCCGTTGCTCCGCGCCTTCAGATCGAAATGGAAATGCGTGGCATGGGCGGCGTTGGCTCCGGGTCCAAGGACCGTGGTGAAATATTTGCAGGCGCCTTCGCGGATCCGCTTCTGAAAGCGGCTCGCGGCTGCATCCGCATCCTCCCGCTCCTTCACGGAAACTGGCGAACGGCTCTTGAAGGTGATGGCGCTGACGTCGATTGCATTGGCGAGCGCGTGCTCTGAGATCTTCGCGCCCGGGCGATTGTAGCGCGTGCGGCACACATAACCGGAGGCCTGGATCACGCCGCGCAATTCAGCGCCGTCGAGAAGTTCTTTGGCTGCTGGCTTCACCACCTCCTTCAGCCAGGTGGCGAGGGCCTCCGTCGCCGCGCAATTGAGCGTGACGGGAGGCGAGATGGCGACGCCAGGCGCAAGTTCCTCGACCTCGATCGGATGAGCGATCTCGCAAGCGCCGCCATCGGTGATCGCCGGCTCCTCGTCGAACTCCACACCGAGAGCTCTGAGGCGCCAGACACATTGACGAAATTCCTCAGCGGCAGCCGCCTTGGCCGCCTCGTCCTCTTCCGGCACCTTCGAGGCCTCTTCGCTGGACTCATCCTCCGGCGCCGCAGGGTGTTCATCAGGGCCTTCAGACGGCGTCTCCGAGGGGGGCTGAGCAATCAGCGGCTCCACCGGCTTCGGCGCATCTTCCGGGCGGGCCTCCGGGAGGGAGGGCGCGTCGCTTCCAGCAGCCTCGCCCGCAGGTTTTTCCGACGTCTCATCCGCAGGCGCCTCATCTTCGCCGTCGGTGGCTGGTTCAGCCTGGGAGGCGTCCTCGTCCTTCGGTGGCTGGTCTGCCTGCGTGTCGTCTGGAGATGGCGGCGCAGGTCCATCCTCGTTTTCGGGCTCGGGCGCGTCTTCCGTCGCCGGCGACGCAGATCCCTCGTCCGCCCTCTCCGCCTCACCCTGTGGTCGGATATCCGGGACGGGCGGGGCCGCGCCCACGTCCTCGCCCGAGCCTTCGGGCCGCGGCTTCGGGGCCGCGGGGGCGCCGTCCGGCTTGCCCGCTGAAAAAGGTGAAGCGGACGGCTGAGCCGCTGCGGCAGTCCCTTCCGCATCCGCCGCCTCCGCCGGGCGTGGCTGAGGCTTCAGCGGCGGCGTTTGGGCCCCCGCTGTGCCGACGCTTAGCGCCAGCATCAGCGCGAAACCCCAGACCGGAAGATGGCTAGTCAAGAAATTCCACCTTCGTGCCCGGCTTCACCATATGGGCGAGCTCGGTGGCGTCCCAGTTCGTCAGACGCACGCAGCCATGCGAAAAGGTCTTGTCGATCGCCTCGGGCGCGGGCGTGCCGTGAATGCCATAAGTCGGCTTCGACAGATCGATCCAGACCGACCCAACCGGCCCGTTGGGACCCGGCGGGATCGTCAAGACATCGCGATTGTCGCCCTGCTGGAAGTTGACGTCCGGCCGATACGTGTAGGTCGGGTCCAAGGCGACACCTTCCACCTCGACCGTGCCGCTTGGCGAGGGCGTATCGGAACTGCCGATGGTGGCGGGATAGACGACGAGGAGCCGGCCCGCGGCGTCGTAGCCACGCAACGCCGCAAGCCCCTTATCGGCTTCGATCCGCACCACCTTGCCTTTGACATCGCCACCCGGCGCAGCAACGGCAATGGTCGTGCCCGCGACAGAGAAATTGGCCTCCGGGTTGAGCGCCTTCAGAAAATCCTCATCCATATGGAAACGCTCGGCGAGCATTTCGGACGGACTCGTGAAGGAGAGCCGTTCCATCGCGGCCTTCTCGCGGTAGTCGGACGGAATCGAAGGCGCGAAGGGACCCGCCACATCCTCTTGCGTGATGCGATATTGGGTGATGACGGGCGTCGTGTCGTTTTGCGCGATCTCGGCCCAGAGCGTCGCTGACAGCTGCCCGTCCGGAACCTCTTCGCGCGACAATTGAAAATTCTGCACGGCCTTTTGGACGTTGTCGCCCCAATAGCCGTCGATCACCCCCGGCGAAATTCCAGCCCGGTCGAGAAGCACCTGCAGCTTCACGATGAACGGATCGCGATGCTTGGAGACGAAGACATGATCGTCGGCGAAGTTCGCGGCATTGATCGTGTCAGGCGTGACCACGGGGGCCGCCATCTCCTGCTCGCCGAGCGGAACCGCTTGGAGCGGCTCTGTCGTGGTGCCGGCCGGCGCGTCGCCCAAAGCCGGGTCATTCGCGGAAGGCTGGGATGGGGCCGGCGACGGGCTCTGGGGCGACTGGACGGGAGGCGGCTCGACGCCTGGGGGCGGAGCCACAGACGGCGGAGCAGGCTCGACGATGACCGGCGGCGCGGACGGCGCGGGAACTCCCGGCGGAGGTGGGGCTGCAGGAGGGGGAGGTGCCGGCTCGCCGGGCGCCGGGGCCGGCCCGAGGAGCACAGATCCCGGTGAAACGCCGGGGGGCGCTTCAAGCACCTCCTGCGACACGGCCGGCGAGATGAGAAAGGAAACAGCGGCGACACCGAGAGAGACCCGGAGGGCAAAGCTGCAGGCAAAGCGGATGGACATCAAAAAAGATCGGAAAATTCTTGTTTCAGTTGAAGGACAAACGCCGATCCTCCGGAAACGCTCCCATGCGGCTGCCTTTGCGGCTCTGATGGTCGCGCCACCGTTTGCAGCCGGTGGTCGAGACCAGAAACCGATGGCAGGCCACCAAACACCGCACAGACCGGCGGAACAAGGCGTCAACACGGCGGTTAATTCCGACAGGTGCAACGACACCTGAACCTACCGGAGAATTTCCACCATGCTGAAATGGGCCCTTATCTTTGCCGTGATCGCGGTCATCGCCGGCGCACTCGGCTTCAGCGGGATCGCTGCGGGCGCTGCGACGATCGCGCGCTTCCTGTTCTTCATCTTCCTGGTCGTCGCCGTCATCTTCTTCGTCCTGATGCTTCTGGGCGTCGGCGCCGTGGCAGTTTAAGGACGGGTTTCTGCGCGGGCCGTGCCTGGCGCGGCCTGCAGAGCGATCCGATATGACGAAGGGCCCTGCCGCGGCAGGGCCCTTTTGTTGCCGGCGTCGATGGTCGGCAGGCAGCGGGCGGCAGACGGCGCCTAGCCGCCGATGATGTCGCCGCCGTTCGGGTGCAGCACCTGACCGGTCATGTAGGAAGAATCGGCGCAGGCGAGGAAGAGCACAGCCGGCGCCACCTCGTTCGGCTGCCCGGCGCGGCCCATGGGCTGGTTGGCGCCGAAATTCGCCACCTTGTCGGGCGGAAAGCTCGCCGGGATGAGCGGCGTCCAGATCGGCCCCGGCGCCACGCCGTTGACCCGAATGCCCTTGTCGGCGAGGTTTTTCGACAAGGAGCGGGTGAGCGCCAGGATCGCCCCCTTGGTCGAGGCATAATCCATCAGAACTGGCTGTCCGCGATAGGCGGTGATCGACGTCAGATTGATGATTGCATCGCCCTTCTTCAGATGCGGCAGAGCCGCCTGCGTGATGAAGAAGATGCCAAAAATGTTCGTGCGGAAGGTGCGCGTCAGCTGGGCTTCGGATATCTCTTCAAGCTCTTCCGCCATATGCTGCTCGCCCGCGTCGTTGACGAGAATGTCGAGCCCGCCAAATTTCGACACCGTTTTCGCAACCACATCCTCACAGAAGCTCTTGTCGCCGATATCACCGCGGAAGGCGATCGCCTCA
Source organism: Afifella sp. JA880 (assembly GCF_025379905.1). Classification (NCBI taxonomy): domain Bacteria; kingdom Pseudomonadati; phylum Pseudomonadota; class Alphaproteobacteria; order Hyphomicrobiales; family Afifellaceae; genus Afifella; species Afifella sp. JA880. Next base: position 769,734 of record NZ_JAOANH010000003.1, on the reverse strand, counting down.
CTCCCCTCCTCTTCGATCATCCGGCGCGTCTTTTCGGCGTCTTCGTCCTCGTCGCGATAAAGGAAGGCGATTTTGGCGCCCTCGCGCGCAAAGAGGATCGAGGTTGCCCGCCCGATGCCCGAATCGCCGCCGGTGATGAGCGCGACCTTGTCCTTGAGCCGTCCGGAGCCCGGATAACGGGGCATGTAATCCGGCTCAGGCGTCATCTTGTGCTCATCGCCCGGTTGATGTTCCTGTGCCTGCGGCGGACGCTCAGTGTCGTGCCTGTCGTTCATGGCTTTCTCCCTCGTTCTCGAGGGGGAAGAGAAGCGAGCGGGTGCGGTTCCGCAGGTGAGGCGGGAACAGCTGAGACGGCTAGTTTCCGGCTCGTCGGGCATGCGAACTTCGGCTAGCCTTAAGGGCTCTGTCACAAAGCGCTAGGACCCGATGCTCCTTGATCCGCTGACCCTCGCGCTTTTCGCGGGTGCCCTCCTCGTCAATGCGGGTACGCCGGGCCCCAGCGTCACGGCCCTCGTTTCGCGTGTTCTGACCCGTGGATGGCGCGATGCCTTGCCTTTTGCAGCCGCGATGTGGATCGGAGAGGTGCTGTGGCTTGCGGCGGCCGTCTTCGGCCTCGCAACGCTCGCGGCGAGCTTCTTCTGGGCCTTCGCCGTCGTGAAATTCGCGGGCGCGGCCTATCTCGTCTATCTCGCTTTCAAAATGTGGAATGCGCCGACGCGTCCGGAAGCGGATGACACCGCGATGTCGCCGCGCGGCTCGGCTCTCAAGATGTTCCTTGCGGGCTTTGCGGTGACGATGGGCAATCCGAAGATCATGGTCTTCTATCTCGCCCTCTTGCCCAACCTTCTCGATCTCGAAAGCCTGAGCCTCGTCGGCTGGGGCGAGCTGTCGCTCACCCTTCTCCTCGTCCTCGCTGCGATCGACCTCAGCTATATCGCGCTTGCGGGCCAGGCACGGCGTTTCCTGCAGAAGCCCGCAGCCGCGCGTGTCATCAACCGGATCAGTGCCCTCTTCCTCGGCGGTGCGGCCGCGACCAGATCGACCGTCGAGTTGGCCTATTCGTCGCCCATCTTCAGCGCGGCGATGAAGGCCTCCTGCGGGATCTCCACCTTGCCGAACTGGCGCATCTTCTTCTTGCCCTCTTTCTGCTTGTCCAAAAGCTTGCGCTTTCTGGTCGCGTCGCCGCCATAGCATTTGGCGGTCACGTCCTTCCTGAGGGCTGCGATCGTCTCGCGCGCAATGACCTTGCCGCCGACGGCCGCCTGGACCGGGATCTTGAAGAGGTGCCGGGGGATCAGATCCTTCAGCTTTTCGCAGAGCGCCCGGCCGCGCCGATCGGCCTGGCTGCGGTGCACCAGCATCGAGAGCGCATCCACCGGCTCGGCATTGACCAGGATCTGCATCTTCACGAGATCGCCCGGCTCGTAGCCGGTGATGTGATAATCGAAGCTCGCATAGCCCTTGGAGATCGATTTCAGCCGGTCGTAAAAATCGAAGACGACCTCGTTCAAGGGCAGATCGTATTCCAGCATGGCCCGTTGGCCGACATAGGTGAGCCCTTGCTGGATGCCGCGGCGGTCCTGGCAGAGTTTCAGCACCCCGCCCAGATATTCGTCCGGCGTCAGGATGGTGGCGCGGATCCACGGCTCCTTGATTTCCTCGATCCTGACCGGATCGGGCATATCGGCCGGGTTGTGAAGCTCGATCTCTTCGCCGTCCGTCAGGCGGATTTGATAGACGACGGAGGGCGCCGTCGCGATCAGATCGAGATCGAATTCGCGCGCCAGACGCTCCTGGATGATTTCCAGATGCAGAAGCCCCAGAAAGCCGCAGCGGAAGCCGAAACCGAGCGCGGCCGAGGTTTCCATCTCATAGGAAAACGACGCGTCGTTGAGGCGGAGCTTGCCCATCGCCGCGCGCAGATCCTCAAAGTCGTTGGCATCGACCGGAAAGAGACCGCAGAAGACGACGGGCACGGCCGGCCGGAAGCCCGGCAGCGCCTTTTCGGTCGGCCGCTTGTCCTCGGTGATCGTATCGCCGACGCGGGTGTCGGCCACGTCCTTGATGGAGGCTGTCAGAAAGCCGATCTCGCCCGGCGGAAGTTCTGCGGTCTCCACCATCTTCGGCGTGAACATGCCGACCTGGTTGACCTCATAGCGCGCGCCGGTGCCCATCATGCGCACCGTCTGGCCCTTCTTCAGCGTGCCGTCGATGACGCGTACCAGCACGACGACGCCGAGATAAGGATCGTACCAGGAATCGACGAGGAGCGCCTTCAACGGCGCATCGAGCAGGCCTTTCGGCGCCGGCAGGCGGTGCACGATCGCCTCCAGCACGTCCTCGATGCCGAGCCCGGTCTTCGCGGAGATCATCACCGCATCCGAGGCATCGAGGCCGATCACATCTTCGATCTGCTCCTTGACCCGCTCCGGCTCCGCCGCCGGCAGATCGATCTTGTTCAAGACCGGAACGATCTCGTGATTGACCTCGATCGCCTGATAGACATTGGCGAGCGTCTGCGCCTCGACCCCTTGCGAGGCATCGACGACGAGGAGCGATCCTTCGCAGGCATAGAGCGAACGGTTCACCTCGTAGGCGAAATCGACATGGCCGGGCGTATCGATCAGGTTGAGGTGATATTCCTCGCCGTTCTTCGCCGTGTAGCGCAGATGCACCGTCTGCGCCTTGATGGTGATGCCGCGCTCGCGCTCGATATCCATGGAATCGAGGAGCTGCTCCTTCATCTCCCGGTCCGGCAAGGTGCCGGTCATCTGGATCAGACGGTCGGCAAGCGTCGACTTGCCGTGGTCGATATGCGCGACGATCGCGAAATTGCGGATGTGGGAAAGATCAGCCATGGAGCGCGCATGTAGCATGGCCGCAGGCCGGCGCAAGCACGGATGATGCGGCGTGACCCTCCTGCCGCAGAAATTGCGCGGCGCGGACAGCGTCTTTCGTCGCAGGAAGGGCTGGGAGCGCCCGGTTTAACCGCGGATTCAAGCCTCACTGCGTAGTCTTTCCGGCGATGCCGCAATTCACCATCCTCAACGACCGCCGCTTCTGGCTCTTCTTCGCCTTTTTGGTGAGCCAGTTCGGCTATCCGATTGGTGCGTTCAACGACTGGTGGACCCAAACCGGGGTCTTCGGCAACAACAACCATCCGGGCGGTGGGGACTTCATCAACTTCTGGATCGCCTCTCGCGCGGCCTTGGAAGGGCACGCGAGCGCGCTGTTCGACCCACAAAGCTACTCGGCGCTGCTGACGGATCAGTTTGGAACGGATTACGGCTATCGCTGGCTTTATCCACCCCATTTTCTTCTTCTAATTCTGCCGCTAGGGCTTTTCCCGTACGGCCTTGCATTCGCACTTTTCATGGGCGCGACACTTCTCCTCTACCTCGCGATTGCACGACGGCTATGGGGAGGATGGGGAATCGTCGGTTGGCTACTCATAGCGCCCGTCACGGCACTTGGGTTGCTCAACGGGCAGACCTGCTTCCTCGTTGGCGCGCTCTTCATTGGCGGTGTCTATCTGTGGGACGAGCGCCCAATCCTCGCCGGCATCTTCCTCGGGCTTCTCACAGTCAAACCCCAGTTCGGGGTGCTCATTCCGTTCGTGCTCCTGATCGAGCGTCGCTGGTGGGTGATCGGGACCGCCATGGCCACCGCGGGATGCTTGATCGGCGCCTCTGTGATCGTTTTCGGCGTGGAACCCTGGAGGGAATTCTTCATCAGCCCTCTCAGCGCAAGCAACGATGTGCTTCTCGCCGATCGTACCGACTTGATGGGGATTCACCTGGCCCCCTTCGGGGCGTCACGCTTCCTTGGCTTCACACCGACCACTGCCGCCATTGTCCAGCTGGGTTGCTGCCTGTTCTCTGCGGTCGCTCTCAGCGCCACGCACCTTCTGCAGGCTCGGCCCGACACGAAGGCGGCGATGCTCATCGCAGCGACCTACCTCTTCATCCCATATGTGCTCTTCTATGATCTGGCCGCCCCGACCTTTACGGCCTTATCGCTGTATTTCGGGCGTCAGCGACAGAATGTTCCGGGCGTAGCCTTTTCCATCCTCTTGGTCGGGGTGGGCACCCTTTCATTCATTAATGGGGCAACCACGCTCATCGGTATTCCGCTCGGTCCGGTGGTCTTCGCAATTCTATGTGCTGCACTGCTTAGGCGCGCTTACCAGGAAGGCTGCGAGGCCGCGCAACCCCTGCCCAGGGTGCCACTCCCCCGGGGACGCGCCGTTGCGTGAACCTATGCCCCGATTCACAATCCTCAACGATCGCCGCTTCTGGCTATTTTTTGCTTTTGCGCTGACGCTGTTGGGTTTTCCCCGCGGCATTCTGCTCGATTGGATCTATCGCACGGGCTCGCTTGCCGACCTCAATCACCCAGGCGGAGCAGACTTCGTCACCTTCTGGGTGGCCGCCAAGGGGGCCCTCTCCGGCCATGCCGGAAATCTCTACGATCCGTCGTTCTTTTCGCGAGCCATGGTCGATCAATTCGGGGAGGATTTCGACATGCGGTGGCTCTATCCGCCGCATTTCCTTCTCTTGATATTTCCGCTTGGCGCTTTGCCCTACTCGCTCGCCTACACGGCCTTTCAAGCGATCGGCCTCGTCGCTTTCGCCTCACTTGGGATATTGGCCCCACGACGGTGCGAAATGTCTTTGTGGCTGGTCTTCGCACCGACATCCATCCTGTGCCTGCTCGTAGGGCAAACCGCACTTCTGGTCGGCGCGCTATTTATCGGTGCGATCTTCCTTTGGGGTCGCAAGCCAGTCCTGGCTGGCGTTTTCCTCGGTGTTTTGACGATCAAACCACAGTTTGGTGTCCTCATCCCTCTCGTGCTTCTTATAGAGCGGCGATGGCTTGTGATCGCGAGCGCCACGATGACGACCTGCGCATTGGTAGCTTTGTCGGGTCTAATCTTCGGTTTTGGTTCGTGGCGAGACTTCATCTTGAATATCACGGGTCCGCAAGGCGACGTACTCCGGGCCAATGCAAAGACATTTCTCGAAATCCAGATGAGCGTTTACGGCGGAATGCGTCTTGCGGGCTTTGAGCCGTATACCGCCATGCTCACGCAGATCGCGGTTGGCTCGGCAGCAATAATTGCCCTGATCTCCACTCTGCGCTCATCGGCCAGGCGGTACACCAAGCTCGCAATGCTGGTCACGTCGACGTATCTGTGCGTTCCCTACATATTGTTTTACGATCTTGCGGCACCGACCTTCATCGCGATCTGGCTCTATCTCGGCCATGGCCTTGAGAAGCGGGCGGGCTTTGCTCTCTCCATCCTCCTCGTGCTCGTGGCGACCCTGTCTTTCGTCAACGGTGTGACGGTCGCGATGGGCTTCAGCGCCGGGCCGTGGGTGTTTGCCGCACTTGCCACGGCGCTCTTTTTCCGCGCCCGCGAGGAAAGTGCCCACGTCCCAGAACATCAGCGCAGTCACCAACCGGACGAGACGACGCCACGAGCCGGCGACCGGGCGGTCCTCGCCAATGGAAGCGCGGCGTCATGACGTTGCACCACTCGCAGCCACATGCGGGAACTCTCAGGCCGGAGCAGGCGAGCATGCAATTCACCATCCTGAACGATCGCCGGTTTTGGCTGCTCTTTGCGTTCGGGATCACGCTGCTCGGCTTTCCCTATGGCATCCTGACCGACTGGGTCACCCGCAGCGGCGACGTCTATTCGACGAACCATCCGGGCGGCGGCGATTTCGTCGTCTTCTATGTCGCCTCGGAGATGATCCTGCAGGGGCACATTCGCGACCTCTACGACCCAGCCAAATTCTCGCAGACGATCATCGATCGTTACGGCAGCGACTACGAAATGCGCTGGCTCTACCCGCCGCATTTCCTGTTCTTCATCGCACCGATCGCCAAGTTGCCTTATCTCGCGGCCTGGGCGGGCTTCATGGCAGCGAGCTTCGCCTTTCTGGCCGCAATCGGCCGCAGTGTCTGGGGAAAGCGCGACATCGTCTTCTGGCTTCTCGTCGCCCCGTCGACATTTCTCGGTGTGCTTCTCGGCCAAATGAGTTTTCTTGTCAGCGGCCTTCTGATCGGCTCCATTTTTCTGTGGGATCGGAAGCCCATCCTCGCCGGCATTCTCCTCGGGCTTCTCACCATCAAGCCACAATACGGCGTCCTGATCCCGCTTGTTCTCCTTTTGGAACGGCGGTGGCGCGTCATCGGCGTCGCTTCGGCAACAGCCCTTGTCACGATCGGCCTGTCCCTTCTCGTCTTCGGCACCGCCCCCTGGCACGCCTTCCTGTTCGGCATGGACGGGGCCAATTCCGACATCTTGACGACGGCGAGCAAAAAATTCCTCGGGCTGCAAATGAGCGTCTTCGGCTCGTCGCGCCTCCTCGGGGCCGATCTTGCGACGGCAGCTTGGCTGCAAGGGTTGAGCGCGCTCTTTGCCGTCGTGGCACTCGTCGCCACGACGCTGTCGGGCGCGCGACGTGACACGAAGATCGCCATGCTCGTCACCGCAACCTATCTCGTCTCGCCCTATGTGCTTTTCTACGATCTCGTCGCCCCGACCTTCGTGGCGCTGTGGCTTTATTTCGGCAAAGGGCGTGAGGAGGCACCCGGCATTCTCTTCTCTGCCCTCCTCATCTTCGTCTCCTGCCTCTCCTTCGTGAACGGCGCCACCGTGGCGATCGGATTCGGCTGCGGGCCCATCGCCTTCTTCGCCCTGGCGGTCGCGCTTCTCCTGCGCGCGCGGGCGGAAACCGGGCGCGATGGCCGGGCGCATCGGGGGCCCCTCACAAAAAGCCCGGGTGACGAGGCAAAAGTCATATGAGGCGGGAATGAAAGCCGCGACGCCAAGCGACCCGGCATGTGCAGCCGAAGAGGGCTCCCGCTTCACGCTCCTCAACGATCGGCGTTTCTGGCTCGCTTTCGCCTTCCTCGTGACCTTTCTCGGCTTTCCGCGCGGCATGTTGACGGGGTGGATTACCCGCACGGGCGAGGTCTATTCCACAACACATCCAGGCGGCGGTGACTTCGTCGTCTTCTGGGTCGCCTCTCGCATGCTTCTCGAGGGCCATCTCTCCGGCCTCTTCGATCCAGGCCAGTTTTCGCGCTACATCATCGACCTTTACGGCTCCGATTTCGGAGTTCGCTGGCTTTATCCGCCGCATTTTCTCTTCTTTCTCGCGCCACTCGGGCTCTTTCCCTACCTCGTCGCCTATGGCCTCTTCATGGGCGGCAGCCTCGCAGCGTTTCTCTTCGTGGCGGCGCGTGTGTGGGGGGACAGGAGCATCGCCCTCTGGCTTTTGATTGCGCCCGTCACGGCGCTCGGAATTCTCATCGGCCAGACCTGCTTCATCGTCGGTGCGCTTTTTGTCGGCGCCATCTATCTCTGGGATGAAAGGCCAATCCTCGCCGGAATTCTCCTCGGCCTCCTGACCGTCAAACCGCAGTTCGGCGTTCTCATCCCGCTCGTGCTTCTCTTGGAGCGCCGCTTCCTCGTCATCGCGGTGGCCAGCACTACGGCGACGGCACTCATCAGCGCCTCGATTCTCGCCTTCGGAATCGAGCCGTGGCGAGCCTTCCTCTTCGGTCTGCAGGATCCGACGGGCGCGATCCTACTGAGCGAGCGCGACGCCTTCCTGAGCGTGCAGATGACCGTCTACGGTGCTGCGCGATATTTCGGCCTCGATTTCGCAGCGGCCGCCGGCCTGCAAGGGATGAGCGCGCTCTTTGCGGTCTGCTCCCTCATCTACGTGACATTGTCGAGCGCCCCGCGCGGCGCCAAAGCAGCCATGCTCGTGACGGCCACCTATCTGACGCTCCCCTACGTGCTTTACTACGACCTCGCAGCCCCGACCTTCGTGGCGCTCTGGCTCTATTTCGGCCACGGCCGAAGCGCGCGGCCAGGGGTCGCCGTCTCGGCCCTCCTGGTGGGGTTAGCCTCGATCTCCTTCATCAACGGCGCCGCCACCACTTTGTGGCACGTCAATGTGGCGCCGGTCCCTTTTCTAGCACTCGCAATTTTACTCACTTGGAGCGTTCGACGCGAAACGTCCCCAGGCTTTGGCCGATGTGAGAATACGCGGCCCTGAAATCGAAACGCATGGTCGCGAGAGCACGGGTTGCTTTGAGGCAAAAGAAAAGCGGCCCCGCAAGCGGGGCCGCTCGAATTGTTCAGCGCTATGGCGATCAGAACTTGTAGGTGATACCGGCGCCGATCAGCCAGGGATCAAGATCGGCGTCGCCGCTCACATAGGTGCCGTCCGGCAGGCTGCCGTCCCAGTCGGCCGACAGGAACAGCTTCTTCACATCGAGGTTCATGCCCCAATGTTCGTTGAACATATAATCGGCACCGACCTGCAGCGCGAGGCCGAAGCTGTTGTCGATGTCGAAGGCGGCGAGATCGTCGTTCTCGGTGCCGTAGAAGAAGGTGTAGTTCACGCCAGCGCCGACATAGGGCTTGAAGGCACCGAAGTTCGTGAAGTGATACTGCAGCGTCAGGGTCGGCGGCAGGATCCAGGTGTCGCCCGCGTCGAGACCGCTGATCGGTCCGTCACCTTCAACCTCGGCATACGTCGTGCCGAGAATGAGTTCGGCCGCGATATTCGGCGTGAAGAAGTAGGTGATGTCGAGTTCGGGCGTGACCGAATTCGAATAGGACAGATCAGACCCCGGGATCTGGTCGACCGAGCCCGAATCATGCGGGACGACGGCCAATGCGCGCAGACGAATCTGCCACGGGCTCCAGGCGACGGGCGCCGGCGCAGCGGTGGGCTCGTAGGTTTGGCTCGGCAGATCCGCGGCCCCAGCCACGCCTGCGATGGAGAGGAACGCGGCCGCCAGTGCAGCCCGTCCCAGAATCTTCGTCCCGCGCATTCTCGTCCCCTGCGTTCGAAATAACAGGATCCTGATATGCGGGCCGCGCAGCCCCGTCCATTTGACACAGGTCAAAAAGCAGGCGTTCACCTGCAACATATTCGAATCGTTGCAATTCCAACACAGCGGCGGGGACGGGGCACAGAGGGTGCCCGTCGTTAGCGACGCAGGATGATCCAGACGGCGTGGATGATGCCCGGCACATAGCCGAAAATCGTCAGAAGAATGTTCAACCAGAAATGCAGACCGAGTCCAACCTGAAGAAACACGCCGAGTGGCGGCAGGATGATCGCCAGAAGAATGCGGACGATGTCGCCACTCGTTGCTGTCGAGCGGTCGACCGGATGACCGTGGTGGCGGTCGGCTTCATAAGACATAGAATTCTCCTTGTTCGCTGCCGCCTCAACTCTTGACACGGTGAAGTGTTCCGCATCCGCGCCGCAAGATCGCGCGAGGATTGCAACGAAAGCACGCTAAGCTCGTCATCACCCCGACGAACGACGAACAGCCGGTGAATTCCATGACCGACAACGATCCCCGCCTCATGCCTTTGAACGGAAAGACCCCACAGGAGGGTCAGTTCGTGCTCTATTGGATGGACCGGGCGCAGCGTGTGCGCCTCAACCACGCGCTCTCTTTCGCTGCCGGGCAGGCGAACCGGCACGAATGCCCGCTCCTTGTCGTCATGCGCCTCGGGGGCGAGGAGCCGTCGATCACCCGCCGCCAGGCGAAGTTCATGGCAGAAGGCATTCAGGAACTCGCGGACGAACTTTCCCACATGGGGGCCGGATTTGTCGTTCTGGCGGAGGCAGACGACAAGGTCTTTTGCGGGCTTCTCGAGCGTGCGGTCATTGCCGTCACCGATGTCGGCCATCTCCGCCATCACCGTCAGCGCCGCACCTGGCTCGGCGACAACGCCCCCTGTCAGGCGATTGCCGTCGAAACCGATCTCGTCGTGCCGGTCGGTGCAGCGTCCGACAAGGCCGAGTACGCCGCGCGCACCATCCGCCCGAAGATCAATCGGCAGCTTGAGCGTTTTCTCGTCGATCAGACAGATGAACGGCCGCAAAAGAGCTTTTCCGGCATTGCGCTTCCGGCGGGCCTTGCCCCTCACGATTGGGAAGAGCTCGCCGCAGTCTGCGGTGAGCGCGGGCCAGAGCCGGTCGACTGGATCAGGGGCGGTCACAGCGAGGCAAAGCGGCGCCTTGCAAGTTTTCTCGCCAACGATCTTCCCCGCTACGATGGCGAGCGCAGCGATCCCACGAAATGCCGCGTCTCGCATCTCTCGCCCTATCTGCGCTTTGGCCAGATCTCGCCCATCGAGATCGCGCTCAAGGCTCGGGCCGCGAAGGCGGAGGCCGCCGGATTTCTGGAAGAGCTCATCGTACGCCGGGAGCTCGCCGCCAATTGGTGCCATTACCGCGACGATTACGATCGCTACGAAGCCCTGCCCGACTGGGCGCGCGCCACACTTGAACGCCATTCGGACGACAAGCGCGATCCCGGCTATACGGCCGCCGAGATCGAGACGGGCGACACCTCAGACGAGGCCTTCAATGCCGCGATGCGGGAGATGAAGACGTCCGGCTATCTGCACAATCATCTCAGAATGTACTGGGCGAAACAGATCCTGCGCTGGGCCTCCAGCCCGCAATATGCGCTTGAAACCATCATCGCCTTGAACAACCGGTACTTTCTCGACGGCGGCGATCCGAACTCTTTCGCCAACAATCTCTGGGCGTTTGGCCTCCACGACCGGCCTTTCCAGGAGAACGCCGTCTACGGAACCGTGCGCCCGATGACGCAAAGCGGCCTACGCCGCAAATTCGATGTCGATGGGTATGTGAAGAACGCGCCCTGAGTTCCGGCTGTCTCTCGGCCCCGTCGTGCGCCATGGCCGGGCCTCGTGTTCATCTTTTGTTTGCAGACGCGGTGGCGCTTGCTATCTTTGCCTCATGCCGCGCATCGCCATCCGCACCGTTCTCGTCGAGACCGACAGCCAGCCCACACTCATCGACGGCCGTCAGTCGGCGGCGGCGCTTGCCATCCGCCGCGGCACGTGTCGTCGGCTTCGAGCTGAAGGCTATGCGCTTTTGCCGGAAGTCTCGCTTTCGAGCGGACGTCGCGCCGATCTCGTGGCACTTGGCAGCAAGGGCGAAATCGTCATCGTAGAAATCAAGTCGTCGCTCGCCGATTTCATGGCTGATCACAAATGGCGTGACTACTTTGGCTATTGCGACCGGTTTTATTTCGCGACGTCCGCGGATGTTCCGCTCGACGTTTTTCCTCAAGACGCCGGCCTCATCCTCGCCGATTCCTTCGGCGCCGAAATCCTACGCGACAGCGACGAGACGCGCCTCGCGGGCGCCCGGCGCAAGGAAATGCTGGTGCGGATCGCACGTGCAGGCGCCAACCGCCTGCACGATCTGGAGGATCCGGATGGCACCCGCGAGTGATCGAGCGCGTTCATTCAGGCCAGATGTGTTCCCAAAGGCCAGAGTCGCGGCCAGGGACGGACGGCTCAGCGCGGGGCGCGCTTTGCGAGAATGCGCTGCAGAGTGCGACGGTGCATGTTGAGGCGGCGTGCCGTCTCCGAGACATTGCGATCGCAGAGCTCGTAGACGCGCTGGATATGCTCCCAGCGGACGCGGTCGGCGGACATCGGGTTTTCCGGCGGATCCGCACGATCTTCCGGATTGCGGACGAGCGAGGCAAAGATGTCGTCGGCATCGGCCGGCTTCGACAGATAGTCGATCGCCCCCATCTTCACCGCCGTCACCGCGGTCGCGATATTGCCGTAACCGGTCAGGATCACGGCGCGGGCGTCCGGCCGCTTCTCGCGCAACAGCTCGATCACATCGAGGCCGTTGCCATCCTCCAGACGCATGTCGACAACCGCAAAGGCTGGCGGCTTGCTCGCCACCTGCTGCTTGGCGTCACGCACGCAGTCGGCGGTAACGATATCAAAGCCACGCTTTTCCATGGCACGCGCAAGACGCTGCAAGAAGGCGCGGTCGTCATCCACGATCAGCAGGGAGGAATCGGCAAGGCCGAGTTCCGAAACGGTTTCACTGTTCATCCCAGAAACGCCTGATTTAACTCGTTGCTCCACTATCTGTGCTAATGCCTCAGCACAGGGTTTGCAAACCCGATCGTCAAATTGATGTTACACCTCATAGTGTAAATCTGACCCGTCATCGCTCGCCAATGCCGGCGACTGGCGGCGCCAGCCGATCGTGACAATCGCGCCCGTCTCCGGGGCCGGCCGGTTTTTAAGCGACAGTCTGGCACCGCTCCTCTCAAGGAGCGTCTTGGCAATAAAAAAGCCGAGACCCAGTCCGCCTCCGGAATTGTCCCGTTCCGTAGGGCTCGTCTTGAAGCGGGTCGAGACGTAGGGCTCTCCCAGACGCTCGATCATCTCCGGCGCGAAGCCCGGACCGTCGTCGGAAATGGCGATGAGAACGAAGCGTTCGTCCCAGCTCGCGGAGACGCGAACCTCGCTCTTGGCAAAATCGAGAGCGTTTTCCAGAATGTTGCCAAGACCATAGAGAATACCAGGGTTGCGATGGAAGATGGGCTCCGGGCCCTTCCCATCGCTGTCCACCGTCAGCTTGATGCCGAAATCGCGATGCGGTGCCGTCGCCTCTTCGAGAAGGCGCGGCAGAGCGAGACGTCCAAGATGCTCCTCCGGCTCTGAGGAGAGTGAAGTGAGCTTGGACAGGATCTCGCGACAGCGCGCAGTTTGCGTAGCCAGGAGCTTCAGATCCTCCGAAGAGGGGTCTTCGGCATCGACCTCGCTCAGCATCTCCTTGACCACCAGAGTGATCGTCCCGAGCGGCGTGCCGAGCTCGTGGGCCGCGGCGGCCGCGAGCCCATCGAGCGCGGACAGATGCTGCTCGCGCTGCATGACGAGTTCCGTGGCCGCGAGCGCGTCGGCAAGCTGGCGCGCCTCCTCGGCGACGCGGAAGGCGAAGAAGCCCATAAAAACGAGTGAGCAGACGACCGCGGCCCACATGCCGACGACGTAGAGAAGCGGCAGGTCGAGGCGCGGGCCGGACCAGGGAAGCGGCTCGTGGAAAAACACGAGATAAGTCGCACTAATGAAAGCCAGACCGCCCAAGAACAAGGTCTTGTCCGGAGGCATCGTCGTCGCCGAGACGAGCGCCGGAAAAATGATCAAGAAGGCGAAGGGATTTTCCATCCCTCCCGTCAAATACAAGAGCCCGGCAAGCTGTACGATGTCATAGGTGAGAAGTACCGTCGCCCAGTTTGGATGCAGGCGCCGCGTTGCCGGAAACGTCAGCCTGAGACCGATATTGACCCAGGCGGACAGAGCGATCAGCGCAAAGCAGGCGCCGAAGGGGACCGGAAATCCAAGGCCAAAACCGATCAGCACCACAGCGGCGGTTTGTCCGGCGATGGCAAGCCATCGCAGACGCGTCAGGGTGCTCAACCTGAGACGGCGGCTCGAAAAAGCCCGCTCCATTCCAACTTCGCGGGTCAGTTTGCTCGATGGGTCGCTGAAGGGCATGCGTCCTCTTAGCGAAACTGCACACGATTGGAATATGCAGCAGGCTAAATTTCGCCATTTTCGCGCTCTCCAGCAGCGTTACCGCGCCAAAAAGCGTTACTGCCGCGCAAAGACTTCGTTGGCGCGAAAATATCTATCTCGGTTTTCTGCTTATTTGAGCGGTCGGATCGGTTTTCTCACGGACCGTTTCCTGAAGCAGGCCTTTCTCTCACGCGGTGCGTCGCGACCGAGACGGCTTTGAGTTTTGGTGGAACCGGCGAGGATGGTCTTGCGCCCCAGGCATGCTATAGGCGGCGCGACAGAACGGGAGAGGCCAGTGACACAGCTGAGAACCGTCGTGGCGGGTGCCAGCGGGCGCATGGGACGCGCTCTTGTCGCCGCCGTTGCCGCACATGACGATTTGCGCCTCGTCGGCGCGCTGGAGCGGGAAGGCTCCGAGGCAATCGGCCAGGACGCCGGACTGGTAGCCGGCATCAAGGAGACGGGCATCGCCATTTCCGACGATCCGCTTTCCGTCCTCGCGCAGTCTGACGTGCTGATCGATTTCACCGGCCGCTCAGCCAGCCTCGCCTTGAGCGAGCTCGCAGCCCAGGCGCGCATCGTCCATGTCATCGGCTCGACGGGCTTTCAGCCGGAGGACGAGCAGATCTTCCGCGCCGCCTCCCGCCATTGCCGCATCGTCAAATCCGGCAATATGAGCCTCGGCGTCAATCTCGTGGCCGGGCTCGTGCGCCGGGCTGCGGCGGCTCTCGGGCCGGAGTTCGATATCGAGATCGTCGAAATGCATCATCGCCACAAGGTCGATGCGCCGTCCGGCACGGCACTTCTCCTCGGCGAGGCTGCGGCGGAGGGGCGCGACGTCGATCTCGACACGGTCGCCGTGCGCGGGCGCGACGGAGAGACCGGTGAGCGGCCTGACGGCGCCATCGGCTTTGCAAGTCTCAGGGGCGGCTCGGTCGTCGGCGATCATATGGTGGTGCTCGCCGGCGAGGGCGAACGCATCGAGATCGGCCACCGCGCCGAGACCCGCCTCATCTTCACCCGCGGGGCGCTGCGTGCCGCCTTGTGGGCCTTCGACAAGAAGCCCGGCCTCTACGACATGGCCGACGTTCTCGGGCTGCACTGAAACCATTTGCCTAATTGAGGGAGACAATATGGATCGCCTTCTCGTTCTCGTCCGCCACGGACAGTCGGAATGGAATCTCAAGAACCTCTTCACCGGCTGGAAAGACCCCGGCCTCACGGAGAAGGGAATCGAAGAAGCCCGCAAGGGCGGCCGGCTTCTCAAGGAAGCGGGCCTCAGCTTCGACCTCACCTATACGAGCGCGCTGACGCGGGCCCAGAAGACGCTCGATCTCATCCTGGGAGAGCTCGGCGTGCCGCTTACCGGCGAAGGCTCTCTGCCGCGCCAGCAGGATCTCGCTCTCAACGAGCGCGATTACGGCGATCTCTCCGGCCTCAACAAGGACGATGCGCGTCAGAAATGGGGTGAGGAGCAGGTGCATATCTGGCGCCGCTCTTACGACATCGCCCCTCCGGGAGGTGAAAGCCTGAAGGACACTGGCGCCCGCGTCTGGCCGTATTACATGACCCACATCCTGCCCGACGTGATGAACGGCAAGCGGGTCCTGGTTTCGGCTCACGGCAATTCGCTGCGGGCGCTCATCATGGTGCTCGACCGACTGTCGCCGGACGCCGTCACCAAACTCGAGCTCGCCACTGGCGTGCCGCTCGTCTACCGGCTCAACGCCGATACCACCGTCGCCGAAAAGGTCATCTTGCAGTGACCGATGCCCCGTCGATCGATCCGGCGCTCAAGCTCGGTTCGCGGGCCCATCTGCCGGACGATCTCCTCGCCCTCCTGCGGAAATATCCGCGGGAGGTGTGGCCGGAGCACGAGAATCTGGGCGAGCTCGCAAAATTCTGGCTCGGCCGCCACGACATGTTCCGCGAGCTCTGTGCCATCCTCGCCAAATCGGCAGAGGATCTCCGGGAGGGACGTATCGACCCGGCCGAATTCCGCGGCTTCTTCGCCCCGCGCATGCGTTTCTTTCTGCACCAGCTGAACGGGCATCACCAAATCGAGGACCACGCCTATTTCCCCGCCTTCATGGCGGCGGAGGCGAGCCTCACCCGTGGCTTCGAAATCCTGGAAAACGACCACGAGATCATTCATCGCGATCTCGTCCGGATGGGCGAAGCGGGACAGGCGCTCGTTGAAAGTCTGAGCCGGGACCGGGACGCGCAAATGCGCAGCGCCGAAACCATGAGCGGCGAACTGACCGGTTTTTTAACCGGCCTTCACCGACATCTCGCCGACGAGGAGGACATCATCGTCCCCCTCATCCTCGATCGCACGGAAGAAAAGCTCGGCGTGAAGTAGACCCGCCCCATATCTTCTGGCGATCGCCATGGCTATGGTGACGCTACGACTGTTCCCGCGCTTTTTGATCCGGCCACTCAGTTGCGGATGCGCTTGATGAGTGACCGAACTAAAAAGAAGCGCTGCGGGGCTGGTTGCGAGCCGCACATGCGGGGCCGGCGCCGCGCATGTAATGCTTTTCGGGCCGGTAGGCGGTGGAAAAGAAAGCGCGGGTGCTGTCACCCAGGCGGCGAACCCATTTTCTGAACAGCAGCATGGTCTTAACTCTCCCGTCCGACCGGACCTCAAGCGCGGGCGGAGCCTTTCGATATGGCTCAAGCGATAGCGCCGAATATCTGAACAGAAGATGACCTGGGGCTTGCGCCCGATGAATTCTTACCAATTCGATTAAACTGTTGTGCCGCGGCAACAGGTAGCAACGCCGCCAGGCGCCGTCCGAGCGACGGATACTGGCGGCGAATACTAGCGGGGGTCTTGGCGGCTATGCGCCACCCATTCAGCCCGCCTCGCCGATGTCCTCCAGCTCCTGGAGAACACCCTGCGGCAGATCGAGCTCGGCGGCTGCCAGGTTCTGCTCGAGATGATCGAGCGAGGAGGTGCCCGGAATGAGCAGGATATTGGGCGAACGCTGCAGGAGCCAGGCGAGAGCGACCTGCATCGGCGTTGCGCCGAGGCGTTCGGCCACCGCGCTCAGGGACGAGGATTGCAGCGGCGTGAACCCGCCGAGCGGGAAGAACGGCACATAGGGAATGCCGTCCTTCGCCAGTTCATCGATCAGTTTGTCATCGGAACGGTGAGCGAGATTGTAGAGGTTCTGCACACAGACGATCTCCGCGATCTTGCGTGCCTCCGCGACCTGCGTCGGCGTGGCGTTGCTCAGTCCGATGTGACGGACGAGCCCCTCTTCCTGCATCTTTGCAAGAACCGTGAGCGCCGGCTCCACCGATCCTTCGGCCGGTCCCTCGGCAAACATCAGCCGGAGATTGACGACCTCGAGTCGTTCCAGCCCGAGATGTTCAAGGTTGTCGTGGACGGCCTGGCGCAGCTCCTCAGGCGAGAAGGCCGGCAGCCAATTGCCCTTGTCGTCGCGGCGCGCACCAATCTTCGTGACGATGACGAGATCTTCGGGATAGGGGTGAAGCGCCTCGCGGAGGATCTCATTCGTGACATGCGGTCCGTAAAAATCGCTGGTGTCGATGTGGTCGACCCCCGCCTCCACCGCCCGACGCAGCACCGCAATCGCGGCATCGCGGTCCTTGGGCGGGCCGAAAACGCCGGGTCCAGCAAGCTGCATGGCGCCGTAACCGAGACGTTTGACCGTATGGCTGCCAAGCTTGAATGTGCCGGCCTTGTCGATATTGGGCATGAAACGAAATCCTCTCCGCAAGCGCATGTCGCGAGACATAGAGCCGTGGGCGACAAAGTGCAGTGCGGAAAGTGGCGATCTTAGCCGTTCGCCGGTGCGATTTGGCTCAGGCGTTGCCGATCAGAATACCCGCGGCAAAGACGAGAGAACCACCCAAGATCACCTGCAGGGCGGCGCGCCAGAAGGGCGTGTCCATCCAGCGCTGCTGAATCCAGGCGATCACCCACAATTCCGCAATCACGATCACAAAGGCGATGGTCGTGGCCGTCCAGAAATGCGGAATGAGGTAGGGGAGCGCATGGCCGAGCCCGCCGATCGCCGTCATCACACCCGAAGAAATGCCCCGCTTCAGCGGAGATCCCCGGCCGGTCAACGCGCCGTCGTCGCTCGCCGCCTCGGTAAAGCCCATAGAGATGCCGGCGCCGATCGCAGCGGCAAGACCGACGAGAAAGGTCTGCGAGGTGTCGTGCGTGGCAAAAGCGGCGGCAAAGATCGGCGCGAGTGTCGACACCGAGCCGTCCATCAGCCCGGCAAGGCCCGGCTGCACATAGGTCAGGAGAAAGCGGCGATGGGCCGCCCGGTCTTCTTCCGAGCGCGCCTCGGCCGGCAGATATTCCGCCTCCAACCGCTCTGCGGTGGCGATGTGGTGGCCTTCGGCGACGGCAAGATCTCCGAGGAGCTTGCGGGTTTCCGCATGGGCCGTGCGCGCAGCCGCCTTCTGGTAGAAATTGCGCGCTTCCTCTTCCATCGCAGCCGCTTCGCTGCGGATCCGGTCGAGGCTCAAATTGGCGACGAGCCAGACCGGGCGCCTGCGCATGAAGCCCGCCACATGCTCGCGGCGGATGAGGGGGATCGTGTCCCCAAACGCAGCCCGGAAATGATCGATGAGCAGGCGCCGGTGGCCGTCCTCTTCCTTGCTCATCGCAGCAAACATCGCCGCCGTCTGCGGAAATTCGTCTTTCAGACGCTCCGCATACGTGCTGTAGATCTGGCTGTCCTCCTCCTCGGCAGAGATGGCGAGGGCCAGTATCTCCTTCTCTCCCAGCTCGGAGAAGCGAAGGCGGCGCTGCATGTTGATCAGCATGGGGATCCTTTCGTCCGCTCCATGGCGCGCAATCGTCGCATGCGCAAGGGCGCCAGTCGCCGCAAGTTCAAGAGCCACTTGACCAAGCCGGTCCGGATACTTCTTCTTGGCAGGGCATGACGCAGCAAGCTGATACCTTTCTGGAGCGCACGGGGCACGTCCTCGCAGGCTGGCTGCGCACCGAAACGCGCGACTATGAACCGTACGCGGCTTTCGATGCGACGGCGTTGCGCAAAGTCCTGAAGCCCGGCGACATCATCCTCGTCGAGGGGCGGGAGTATATTTCCCAGGTCATAAAATACCTGACGACTTCGACCTGGTCGCATTCAGCCCTTTATGTCGGCGATATTCCCGGCAAAAAGGAAGCGGACGGCGAACCGCACTGCCTCATCGAGGTCGATGTCGGCGAAGGCTGCATCTCCCTGCCCCTGTCGCGGTACGACACCTACAACATTCGCATCTGCCGGCCGGTCGGGCTCTCATCTGCCGATCGCGAGGAGGTGACGCGTTTCATGATCTCGAAGATCGGCCTCTCCTACGACATGAAGAACATCTTCGACCTGTTGCGCTATTTCTTTCCCCTGCCGCTGCCGGCGAGATGGCGTCGCCGGGCGATCGCCTTCGGATCGGGCGATCCGACGCGCGCAATCTGTTCCTCGCTGATCGCAGAGGCCTATCAGCGCGTGCATTATCCCATCCTGCCGATCATCCGCACGGAAGAGAGGCGCCGCTGGGGCATGGGCGCGAGGCGGCGCGAGATTTATTTCATCCGCCATCATTCGCTGTTCGCGCCACGCGATTTCGATCTCTCCCCCTATTTCGCCATCGTCAAGCCGACACTCGAAAGAGGCTTCAAATACAAGAAACTCATCTGGGGCGAGGGCGACCCGCCTCCGCAGGAACAAGAGGTGGTGACGGCGACGGAGAAGGCCGTCGAAGAGGCCACGGCGCAGGGCTAGAGCGCGTCATCCCGTGACGACAGCATTCTGCCATAGCGCCATCATCCCTTTCAGGACGCGAGTTTCTGGCGCTGCATGCGGCGGCGATTGACGGATGATGGAATCCCCATCGCTTCGCGGTATTTGGCAACGGTGCGGCGAGCGATGACGATGCCCTCGTCTTTGAGGATTGCCACGATCTGGTCGTCGGAGAGGACGCGATCGCCCTCGCCCGCGACGAGGACGCGAATGCGCTGGCGCACCGCCTCGGCAGAATGGGAATCGCCGCCATCCGTCGCAGCAAGCGCGACGGAGAAGAAGGCCTTGAGCGGAAAGATGCCGCGCGGCGTCGCCATCGCCTTGTTGGCCACGGCGCGGCTCACCGTCGATTCGTGCATGCCGATCTCGTCGGCCACCATGCGCAACGTCAAAGGCTTCAGATAGGCCGCGCCGTCATGCAGAAAACGATCCTGCCAGCGTACGATTTCTGCCGATACGGCGAGCAGCGTGCGGGCGCGCTGATCGAGGCTCTTTTCGAGCCAGGTCGCCTTCTGCAGGCATTCGGAGAGAAACTTTTCCGTCGCCTGGTCGCGGCGGCGACTTTTGACTTCCGTATGGTAGCGGCGATCGATGAGAAGCCGCGGCAGAACCGCATCGTTGAGGTCGATCAGCCAGGCGCCCTCCGTCCCCGGCCTGACGACGATGTCCGGCACCAGAAGCGCCACGGGATCGCTCAGATAGCGCAGGCCCGGTTTCGGATCGAGCGCCCTCACCTCGGCGATCATCTCGATCATGTCTTCCATATCGACGCCGCAGGCGTTGCACAAAGCGGCTCTGTTGCCTGAGGCGAGAAGCTCCAGATTGTCGATGAGCGCGGCCATGGCCGGGTCGCAACGATCGAATTCGGCCAACTGGATCTTCAGGCATTCCTTGAGCGAACGGGCGAAGACGCCGGCCGGCTCGAATCCCTGGCAGCGGGATAGAACGCGCAGCACATCTTCCAAGGCCACGTCGAGGTTCGCCGCGAGCATCTCCGGCTCGGCGCGCAGATATCCCGCTTCGTCGATCTCTCCCAGAAGCGTAAGCGCGATCATGCGCTCCGTGGCGTCGAAGAAGGCTGCATCAATCTGCTGCTCAAGAACCGCAAGAAGCGTGGGCGTGGATGCCGCGTAGCTGTCTTCGTCGGGGAATTCGGAGGCGTCGCCTCGGCCGGAGCGGCCGAAATCGCTCGACCCGGAAAGACTGCGATCATCGTCCGGGTAAAGATCTTCGCGGGCGACGTCGGCATCGCTGACGGACGCAGCGGCCGTCTCTGCAGTGAGCTCGCCGCCCGCATTCTCCGTGGCGGACGCCTCTTGCGTTTCCCCAGCGCCGCCGGTTGTGCCATCTCCCGCATCGGCGCTCCCCTCACCGCTCTCGTCGCGCGCAAGCAGCGGGTTTTCCTCGATCTCGCGGTCGATGAAGTCTTCGAGCTCCGGCGCCGACATCTGCAGGAGCCGGATCGCCTGCATGAGCTGCGGCGTGATGACCAGTGACTGCGACTGCCTGAGCTGAAGTCTCGCCGACATGTTCATCGTTGACGCCCCACGCCTTGGGGCCAGACGCCAACACCCTGCCGATGACCTTCAAATGACCTTCAGAGGAGGCAGCTGGCCCGTTCCTTGCAGGGAAAGCTTAACCGGCTTTTGGAGCGTGTCAAAGCCGGAAGTGCTCGCCCAGGTAAACGCGTCGCACCTCTGGATTGGCCACGATCGCTTCGGGGCTTCCTTCCGTCAAAACCTCGCCGGAGTGGATGATATAGGCGCGGTCGATGAGCCCTAGCGTCTCCCTCACATTGTGGTCGGTGATGAGGACGCCGATGCCGCGCGAGGTGAGATGGCGCACCAGCGACTGAATGTCGCCGACCGCGATCGGATCGATGCCGGCAAAGGGTTCATCGAGCAGCATGAAGGCCGGACGGCTCGCCAGCGCGCGCGCAATCTCGCAGCGTCGGCGCTCGCCGCCGGAGAGCGCGATCGAAGGCGATTTTCGCAGATGCCCGATATGGAATTCTTCGAGCAGCGAATCGAGCTCCTGCCGCCGCTTCTTGCGGTTGGGCTCCACCAGTTCGAGGATGGCGAGGATATTGTCTTCCACGCTGAGGCCACGGAAGATCGACGCCTCCTGCGGCAGATAGCCGATGCCCAGACGTGCGCGCCGATACATCGGCAGGCGCGTCACATCGTGGCCCTCGAGTTCGATGCGGCCGCCTTCGGCCCGGATCAGGCCGGTGATCATATAAAAGACCGTCGTCTTGCCGGCACCGTTCGGCCCGAGGAGGCCGACGGCTTCTCCCTGGCGCACGGCAAGAGACACGTCCTTCACGACCGTGCGGCCCTTGAAGGAGCGCATGAGCCCACTCGCAACGAGCCAGCCGCTGCGATCAACGGCTTCGGCGCCTCCGGTTTCCTCGCCGGCCATGCCGGTGTCGCTGCCCAAATCGTCTGCTTCTGCGGGGGAGACAGCCTCGTCGTCAGGGCGAGAGGAATTGCGCGACAGGCCAAAGAGACCTCGTCGCGAGCCCCCCTCAGCCTCGGTTTCGGCGGGGGCGCCATTCGCGGCGCGGCGCATCAGCATTGCTCCGTTACTGTCCGCTTTGACCGGACGAACCCGGTGCGAGGATTGTCTGCACGCGCCCGCCCTGCATCTGCGCCTGCTTGGTCTTCAAATTGACGACGAGCTTTTCTCCGCGCAGCACGTTGTCGTCCTCCGTCAGGACGACATTGCCGTAGAGGGTGACAATATCGGTCGCCATTTCAAAGTCCGCCCGGTCGCCCGTTG
The DNA here is from genome assembly GCF_025379905.1 of Afifella sp. JA880. Taxonomy (NCBI): domain Bacteria; kingdom Pseudomonadati; phylum Pseudomonadota; class Alphaproteobacteria; order Hyphomicrobiales; family Afifellaceae; genus Afifella; species Afifella sp. JA880. The sequence goes on along the minus strand of NZ_JAOANH010000003.1, from coordinate 747,747 downwards.
CGGTGCGATTTTCGGAGGTGACGAGAACGCCACCTTCCGCTTCGATCCGGGTGATGGACGAGCCCGGCGTTGCAGAGGCGTTCGACGCGGCGTTGCCGCTGCTTCCGCCACTCTCCCCTTTGTTGCCCCCATTACCCGCGTTGGCGCCGCCACTGAGACTCTCGCTCGGATTGCCAGAGTAATGGACCGTCAGTTTGGCCGTCTCCAGCACGGTTTCGGCCTGACGCACTTTCACATTGCCGGTGTAGATCGCGACCTTGTCGTTGTCGCGTACCTCCAGACGATCAGCCTCCACCAAAATCGGATCGTTGGAGCTCGAGGAGAAACCGGAAAATGTTTCTCCGAAATCCTGCGCCTGCGCCGTCGCCGCCAAAGGCAGGACACACAACGCGGCGAGAAGCGTCATAAGCCGCAAAGACATCAGCAAAGACCTCAATTGGCAGCCGCCGCTTGGCCACGTTTCGGCGGCATGATGCGCGTGCGCACATCACCTTGGATAATGACGCGCTGACCGCCGTCGGTGGCGTCGATCGAATTCCCGGTGGTTTCACTGTCGTGATAGGTGATCGAGACGGGGTTGTCGGATTTGAGGGTGCCGCTCTTCGTGTCGATCTGCGCACCAGTTAGCTTCATACCGTAACCGTCGGCGGAATCGACGACGATGTTGCCGCCCATCTGAAGATCGCCCTTGGCATTGTCGAAATCCGCCGTGACGGCGTCGATTGCCACCGGTCCGCGGCCGGGCGAATTGATGTGCGCGGTGATGTTTTCCAGCGTCACGGCGTCGGGCGAGGCGAATTTCTGGATGGCACGATCGGCTTCCAGACGGAATTCGCGATCGTTGCGATCGAAGCCTGTGAGCTTCGGATTGTCCATGATGATGGCGTTCTTGGCGATCGTCGTCTTGGCGATCGAGAGGTCGAACTGCTCGTCGCTTGAAAACTGCCCGACCAGCGCAAGGACTGCGATGCCTGCAACACCGCCAACCGGCAGAAGGACGCGCAGAAACCGTACGAAGGCCGAATGACGCTTCGCCTTGCGGAAAGCCTTGTCACGCGCAGAAGGCCGGGCACGCCCGAAAATCTGCGGCTGCGTTGTCGCGGTTGCTGTCGCAGCTGCCATCAATTCACCTTCTGGTGTCGGGGTCGCCACACTTCATGCCGTCCAACATGGTGATTTATGGGCGGACGCCAACCTTTAGGCATGCGCGAAGATATCCGAATCCTCCCAGCCGAGCAAATCGAGCTCGGCGCGCACGGGCACGAAGCGGAAGCAGGCTTCGGCGAGTTCCAGCCGGTGCTCGCGGGTCAGTCTTTCGACGAGAACCTCGCGCATGGCGTGGAGATGGAGGACGTCGGCGGCCGCATATTGTAGCTGCGCTTCACTCAGCGTGTCGGCCCCCCAATCGGAGCTCTGCTGCTGCTTCGACAATTCGAGCCCGAGGAGCTCGCGCGCCAAATCCTTGAGACCATGGCGGTCGGTGTAAGTGCGCACGAGTTTGGAAGCGATCTTCGTGCACCAGATCGGGGTCGTGATCACGCCGAAGGCGTAGCGCAAGGCCGCCACATCGAAGCGGGCATAATGAAAGATCTTGGTGCGCTCCTGATCGGCCATCAGTGCCGTCAGATTTGGCGCCTCGTCCTGCCCTTGCGCGATACGCACCACATCGGCGGTGCCGTCACCCGGCGAAAGCTGCACGACACAGAGCCGGTCGCGGCCTGGCCGCAGCCCCATCGTCTCGGTGTCGATCGCGACGAATTCGCCGTAATTGGAAAGATCCGGCAGATCGCCTTCGTGAAAGCGGATGGTCATGTCTTAGCCTCTTCGTTGGCAAAGCTCCTGACATGATCTGCGGCCCCCGACAATGGGTGACGGGTGCATCGCCCGCCCAAGCGGCGCCCAGAACGCACGCCCCAAATAGCCCACTCCCTCTGCTCCACTCTCCGTTGCCGTTCCGCTGGCATCATGGTCCCGGCGGATTTTTCCCGCGCCTTGATGCTTTTCAGCGCGGCTCCTGCCATCGTCATTGCAGACGATCTGAAATCAGCGAGGCCGGCCGGTGCAGGAAGCCGATTGCAGGAAGAAGCGGCTCACAGCCACAGCCCTCTCCTGCACCACCGACTCTTGCTCTTGCCTTCCGCCCCTTCCAACAACCCTTGATAGGCACCGTGCATGACTTCGACCGAATGGAAAACGCGCCAAGGCTCCTGCCGCTGCGGCAGGTTGCGCTTCGAAATCACGTCACCCCCGCTCGTCACGGCAGCGTGCCATTGCAAGGGATGCCAGCGGATGAGTGCGAGCGCTTTTTCCTTGAGCGTGGCGGTGCCCCGAGGCGGATTCCGACTTCTCTCTGGCGAGCCGGTCATCGGCGGCGCGCAGGAAATGGAAGGGCTCATGCATTCGTTCTGCGGTCACTGCATGAGCTGGGTATTCACACGCTTTCCCGACATGATGGGTGACGTCGTCAATGTGCGCAGCACGATGCTTGAGGATACGGCCGGCCTGGAACCGTTTATCGAAACCTGCACGGCCGAAAAGCTCGACTGGGTCACAACGCCGGCAAAGCACAGCTTCGCCCATTTCCCGTCGCCCGAGGAGTTTCCGGCGCTGATCGAGGAGTTCAGCAGGCGCTGAGCATCTCTCCCACCGATCGCAAAAACGTCCGTTTGAAAAAGCCTCAGCCGCGGGCCTTGGCAAACGCCTCCAGCAGCGCCTTTTCGTCCATCACGCCCGGATAAAGCGTCGTCTCAGCGACGAAGGCCGGAGTACCGGGAAAGCCAAAAGCTTCGGCCTGATGCGAATTGCGCATGATGAGTGCGTCGATCTCGCCTTTGCGGTCACGATAAGCACTGCGGAGCGCATCCACATCGAGCCCGGCTTTCTCAAGCGTCGTCTCGACCGCCTGGCGGGAGAGCGCTCCCTTCGTGTTCAAAAGCGCTTCCTGGGCATGCGCGTATCCGCCGCTCGGCACGGCCGCGAGAACGAGATGCGACGCGTAGACGGAGGCCTCGCCGAAGATCGGCCAGTCCTTCATGACGAGACGCACCTTGCCGTCCTTCTCGACCGCCCGCATCACCTCGTCATGGCTGCCTTTGCAGGCAGGGCATTGGTAGTCGAAATACTCGACCAGGGTCACATCGCCATCTGAATTGCCACGCACCGGGGCGGTCGGATCGGAGAGAACCTCCTCGACGGTCAGCCCCGTCTGCGCCCGCGCGAAGCCCGGAAGCATGGCAAAGCTGGCCGCGCCCGCGGCCAGCGTCATGAAATGGCGGCGGTCCAGCATGTCAGCTCAGCCCTCCGGTCGAAGCGGCGCCCGTCAGAGGTCCGGCAGCCATCGGGCCATCCGGCACCGTGCCCTGACCGGATTGCGAACGATTCAGCACCACGACGCGCGACCCCGGGGGGACGCGGCTGGCGAGATCGATGATGTCCTGGTTGAACAGCCGGATACAGCCGGAGGAAACGGCCTTGCCGATCGACCAGGGCTCGTTCGTCCCGTGAATGCGGTAGAGCGTGTCGCGACCGTTCTTGTAAAGGTAAAGCGCCCGCGCCCCGAGCGGATTGGAAATGCCGCCGTCGAGACCGTCGGCAACCTTGCCGTATCTCTCAGGTTCGCGCTTGATCATCGCCTGTGTCGGCGTCCAGCGCGGCCATTCCGCCTTGCGGGCGATTTTCGCGTTGCCGGCAAATTCCATTCCCGAACGGGCCACACCGACACCGTAGCGCATGGCTTTGCCGTTCTCCATCACGAGATAGAGGAAGCGCTCGTAAGGATCGACGACGATGGTGCCGGCCGGATAAGGTGAATTGTAATTAACGATCTGGCGCAGATAGCGCGGGTCGACTTTCGACACGTCAATGGCCGGGACGTTCCAGCCATCATCCTGCACCGGCCCATACATGCGAACATAACTCTGATCGACACGCGGCCCCTCAGGCTGAACGGGGCGCGTCGTCGTGCAAGCGGCCAACGCCAAAGCAAGCGCAGCAGCGGCCGGAAGCCGCACGGCCACCCCGCGGCTTTTCTCAAACATCCAGTGCGGCAATTCTTTCTCCTTCTTACGCCTTCGGCCGGCAGGGCCCCGCTTTCAAAAAACGGAGCAGGCCGTGGTGGCCGGCGGGCCGCGCGCCCCGCGCGGATGGCCATCGTTTCAAGGCGAAGATGTGACCAAACCGGCATTTGTCGAGAGAGATCACATTCTTATCACCGCAAGTAAGAGCGAGCGAGGCGGGTGTGCAACACTACCCGCCCCTTCATCGGCTCATTCAGCGCCCGGCGACGCGACCTTCGGTCCGTGCCAGATGGCTCGTCTGATGTTCAGCCTTCATGTCGAGGGCCCGACGCAGGGCGATCGCGATCGCACTTTCGATCGGGAGCCAGGCGAGCGCATAGGCCCAGACGCCCAGCGCATAGGTCCAGCCGATCGGTGCAACGAAGATGCCGTAGACGGCCACCAGCGTTCCGAGAATCTGCGTCGCCTCCGTCGTCAGGAACAGCCTGAGGCTCGGAAACGGCCTCGACCAGAACCAGCGCTGGTTGCGCGTGACGTAGAGTGTCAGGTGGCCGGCGACGAGAAGCTTCAGGAAGATCACCGTCTGGATGACCTCGCGCGGCAGATGCATGACGGTGTCGACGTACCAGAAGAGCAGGAAGGTTTCGGCCACACCCAGAAGACCGAGGCAGCTCGCGATCGTGAGGACACGCGGCATGTTCCAGCGCGCCGGCTTTTCGGCGACATTGGCGTTGTCGTAGGCGATCATCATGATCGGGAAGTCGTTGAGGACCGCCAGAAGCACGATCATGACGGCCGTCACCGGATAAAAATCGAAGATCAGGATCGACAGGCTCATGAACACAAGAACCCGGATCGTCTCGGCGATGCGGAAGGTGGCGTAGCTCGTCATACGTTCGAAGATGCGCCGGGCCTCCTCGATCGCCGAGGCGATAACGCCGAGACCGGAGCTCGTCAGCACGACATCGGCGGCGGCACGCGCCGCATCCGTCGCCCCGCTCACCGCGATGCCGGCGTCGGCCTGTTTCAAGGCCGGGGCATCGTTCACGCCATCGCCCGTCATCGCCACGATATGACCGCGATCCTGCAAGGCGCGCACGATCTTGAACTTGTGCTCGGGCAAGACGCGCGCGACGCCGTCGGCCTGTTCGATGCGCTCGCTGACCTCGCCATCACGGCCATCGGCGAAGACGGTGTCGGCGGAGCGAATGTTGCGGCGGAGCCCGAGTTTGCCCGCAATCTGGCGGGCGATCGCCTCGTGGTCGCCGGTGATCATCTTGACGGCAAGGCCCATCCGCCCGGTCTCGGCAATGGTCGCGGCCGCATCCTCACGCGGCGGATCGAAAATCGAGACGAGACCGAGGAACTGCCAGGCATCGCCCTCTCGGCGCGCCACGCCGAGGGCGCGGTAGCCCTCTTCAGCGAGGCGGGCGACCTCCGCCTCGATGCGCGCCCGGCTCTCCGCAGGTGGTGCGGCGAGATCGAGGATGACCTGGGGCGCGCCTTTGGAGAAGGCGACTTTTCGATCGCCTAAGGTCGTCTCCACCATGGTGCGCTTCGACACCGGATCGAAGGGCGTGAAATCACCGGTCACATAGCCCGCATCGGCAGGCGCGCCTTCGGCGGCAAGCACCGCCTTGTCGATCGGATCGGGGTCGTTGGCGTTGCTTGCGAGCTGCGCGGCAAGGACGACGTCGGCCACCTCCACCCCCTGTTCGGGGAGGATGTCGGCGACGGTGAGCGCGTTCATCGTCAAGGTGCCGGTCTTGTCGACGCACAGGACATCGACGCCGGCCAATTCCTCGATCGCGACGAGGCGCGAGACAATCGCCTTCATACAGGCGAGCTTTTCCGCACCGACCGCCATCGTCACCGACAGGACCGTCGGCAGAGCGACCGGGATCGCCGCCACCGTCAGAATGAGCGAGAATTGCACGGTTTCCCAGAAGGGCGTGCCGCGGAATACGGCCACGAGCACGATGATGGCAACGAGGGCGAGCGTCGTCATAATGAGGAAATTGCCGATAGAAAGCACGGCGCGCTGAAAGTGCGAGCGCGTCTCGGCGGAGGCGACGAGCTGCGCCGTCTTGCCGAAATAAGTGTTCATGCCGGTCGCGGTCACGACGCCGGTCATCTCACCGAGTTTCACCACGGAGCCGGAATAGGCGGTGTCGCCTGCGGCCTTGTCGACGGGCAGGGATTCGCCCGTCAGGGCCGCCTCGTCGGCGCTCAGATAATCGCCGGCGACGAGCCGGATATCGGCGGGGGTGACATTGCCGATGCGCAAAAGCACGACATCGCCCGGCACCAGATCCTTAGCGGGCAGCGTCTGCCAGGTGCCGTCACGCAAGACGCGGGCGGTGAGTGCCAGGCTTTCCTTCAAAAGCTCGATAGCGTTGCCGGCCTTGCGCTCCTGCCAGAAATCCACGGCCGCGTTGACGAGAAGCATGGTGACGATGATGGCGAAATCGGCCCAGTCACCGAGCGCTGCGGAGAGGATCGCCGCCGCCTCGATCATCCACGGGATCGGTGCCCAGAAATAGCGCATCAGACGCTGGAGAGGGCTCGTTTTCTCTTCGCTGATGGCGTTTTCGCCGAACTTTGCCAGCCGCTCCTGGGCCGTCTCGCTCGTCAGGCCGGTTTTGAGATCGGTCTCCGGCAGGGGCGCCTCAGCCGGCGTCACACCCCTCGGCAGTTCTTGAGGGGGCTGTTCTTGAGGGGGCTGTGGGGCCGTTTTATCGTTCATATCTTCGATCCTCCGCCAGATCACGACCAGGGGAACAGCGCTGCGCGCCCCGCCGTATCCGCGTCATCTCCTGTGATGAAGGATCCTCCTTACGTCTCACTGCACCGACCCCGCCGAAGGTGAGTTCGGCGATCGCCGGCGGTGCGGCTTATGCTGCCGCAGCGTCACCAACGCCTCAGAAAAGGCGATCTTGTGAAGACAGGATTAAGTTCGAGAAAGATTTGGCCGAAAGGGCGCCGCCTCCGCGCGGAGAGCAGGTTGGTGGCCGAGCTTCGCCCCCCTCACCAGACCGGCGGCGTGGTGACCCAAAGGATGCGCGTCCTCGCCTCTGCGAGGTTGCGGAAGCGGTGCGGCAGTCGGCTTTCGAAGGCGAAGGCATCGCCCTCCTTCAAACGGTAGACACTGCCGTCGACGAAGAGCTCCAGGCGGCCTTCAAGCACGACGCCCGTCTCTTCGCCATCGTGGCTGTAGGCTTCCTCGCCCGAGCCGCCGCCAGGCTCCAGAACGATCTCCATCATCTGGAGCGTGCCTTCTTCGTTCGTCGTCAGGAAGGATTTGATCATGCCCTTGGCGCCGAAATCCACCTGCCGGCGCTCGGCCGCACGGACGATGCGCCGGGCTTCGAGTTCGGACTTCGCCTCCATGTCGCCGAAGAGCGTGAAGACCGGCATGTCGAGCACGTTGCAAATCGCCCTCAGCGCCCGCACGGAAGGCGAAGAAATGCCCCGCTCGATCTGACTCAAGAGACCGACCGAGATGCCGGCGCCGTCGGCGACCTGCTTCAGCGAAAGACCGCGGCCGCGGCGGGCTTCGCGGACCGCCGAGCCGAGCGAACGGTCCTCTTCCCCCGGCTCGTTGTCGAGTTCCTGGACGGCCAGGGCTTCGCGCGGGTTCGAACCCATCATCCGTGCGCTCTCTTTTTCATCACCATGAACACAATATGGGATTTCTGCTTTCTGGGAAACCGTTCGGCGGCGGGCTTCGCCATTCCAACTCCTCTAAGCCAAGGAACACGCGGACCCCTGCCACAAAATCATTCAATTCGCGGGTTTGCGCGTTTATCGGATTTCATGATAATGAACGTATGCGCGTTTTCCTGACGCGTCCGATCGCCAAGCCTCGCTCAATTGCGGCGCTTTTATCGATCACAGCGGAAGAAATAAATGGGGAATTTCATGGATATGAAACACGTCGCCTCGCTCGCCTTCGGTCTCGCGATGGCGTTTGCAGCCCCTGCCTATGCCGAATCCGTCAATGTCGGCGTCACCACGACAGGCGTTCCCTTCACCTTCGTCGACACGGCCAGCCAAGAGCCGACGGGCGCGATGGTCGATCTCGCCAAGGCCATCACGGCGGATATCGGCGACGAGGCCGAGTTCAAGGTGGTGGCGTTTTCCGCACTGATCCCCGCACTTTCCAGCGGCAAGATCGACCTCATCTCGGCCGGCATGTTCGCCACCGACGAGCGCAAGAAGGTGGTCGACTTCTCCACCCCCGTCTATTCCTACGGCGACGCCATGTTCGTCGCGGCGGACGATGCGACGAACTACACGCTCGATGATCTGAAGGGGGAGACGGTCGGCGCGCAGATCGGCACGACCTTTGCCGACAAGCTTCAGGCTCTCGGCACCTTCGGCGAGGTGAAGCTCTACGATTCCATCGCCGACATCATGCGCGACGTGAAGCTCGGGCGCATCAAGGCGGGCTTCGGCGACAAGCCGATCGTCGCCTATCAGGTCTCCCAAAAGCCGGAGCTCGGCGTGCGCCTCGTGGAGGGCTACGAGCCCATGCAGAAGGGCGATGTCGCTGTGGCCGTCTCCAAGGAAAATTCCGCCCTTCTCGAGAAGGTCAATGGAGCGATCGCAAAGCTGAAGGAGAGCGGCGAGCTCGACAAGATCTTCGCCAAATACGGCCTGTGAGAGAGGCTCTCGAACGTCGCGGTATGATGATCCTTCTCATGCGTGAGGCAGCCTTCGGGCCGCCTCACCGGCGAGGTCTCGCATGAGCGACTTCTTCGTCAGTGCGCAAACCTACCTGCCCATCCTCCTCAAAGGCATGTGGCTGACGATTTCCGTCACGCTCCTGTCGCTGGCGCTTGCCACAGCGCTCGGGCTGGTCTGGGCGTTGTTTCGCACGTCGGGCCTCCGCTGGCTTTCCATCTCGACACGCATCGTGGTGGAATTCGTGCGCGGCATCCCGATCCTGGTCGTCCTCTTCTACATCTATTTCGTGATGCCGGAATTCGGCCTCGACCTCACCGCTTTCCAGGCGGGCGTGGCGGGCCTCGCACTCACCTATTCCTGCTATATCGGCGAGACGTTCCGGGCGGGTATCGAGGCCGTCGACCGGGGCCAGGTGGAGGCCGCCAAATCGATCGGCATGAAGACGCCCTTGATGATGCGGCGGGTGGTGCTGCCGCAGGCTTTCAGGATCGTGGTGCCGCCCTATGCCAACAACATGGTGATGCTTCTGAAGGATTCCTCGCAGGTGTCGGTAATTTCGGTCGCCGAACTCACCATGCAGGGCAAGATGCTCGCCTCCTCCACCTTCGACAACATGACCGTCTTCACGCTCGTCGCACTTCTCTATCTGTGCCTGACGGTCCCGCTCAATTTCGCCATGCGCTATGTCGAGGTGAAGATGGGACCGGCGCGATGATCAAGCTCGAAAACGTCCATAAGAGCTTCGGCGATCATGAAGTCCTGAAGGGCGTCGACGCGGAGATCGATAAGGGGCAGGTCGTGTGCCTGATCGGCCCGTCGGGTTCCGGCAAATCGACACTTTTGCGCTGCATCAACGGGCTCGAAACCTACCAGACCGGCCGGATCAGCATCGACGATGAGACCGTCGACGTCACCGCGCCTTCGATCCACGATCTGCGCACGCGCGTCTCCATGGTCTTCCAGCGCTTCAATCTCTTCCCGCACAGGACGGCGATCGAGAACGTCATGGAAGGGCCGCGCTACGTCCTGAAGCAGGACAGGGCGGCGGTGCGGGAGAAGGCGGAGCGGCTTTTGACGCGGGTCGGGCTCGCCGACAAGCTCAACGCCTATCCCGCTGCCCTTTCCGGCGGCCAGCAACAGCGCGTGGCGATTGCCCGGGCGCTCGCCATGGAGCCGGAGGCGATCCTCTTCGACGAGCCGACCTCGGCGCTCGATCCCGAAATGGTCGGAGAAGTCCTGCAGGTGATGCGGGCGCTGGCGGAAGAGCACATGACCATGCTCGTCGTCACACACGAGATCCTGTTTGCGCGCGAAGTCGCAGATCGCGTGCTTTTCCTGGACGGTGGCCGCATCGTCGAGGAAGGTGCGGCCGACGAGGTGCTGCGGCAGCCGAAGAACGAACGCACCCAGGATTTTCTACGCCGCGTCACCCATCCGGTTTGATCATCGAACCTTCGGAGACTGCCATGTCAGAACATGTCGCTTCTCTTTGGGCCGCCACCGCCACTCCGGCGCCGGACACACCGCCGCTCATCGGCGAGGTCAGTGCGGATGTCGCCGTCATCGGCGCGGGTTTCACGGGCCTTTCCACCGCGCTCAGGCTCGCCGAAGGCGGCGCCAAGGTCGTCGTCATCGACGCATACGAGCCGGGCTTCGGCGCGAGCGGGCGCAATGGCGGGCAGGTGATCCCCGGCCTCAAATACGATCCCGATACACTCGACAAACTCTACGGCGAGGCCACGACGGAGTTTGCCGGACGCACGGCGGACACGACGTTCGCGCTCATCGCCAAACACGGCATCGCCTGCGACGCCGCCCAGCACGGCTGGATCCAGGCCTCGCTCAAAGAGAGCCACCTGCCGCTTCTGCGCACCCGCATGGAAGAGTGGCAGCGACGTGGGGCACCGGTCGACATGCTCGACGCAGCGGGCATGGCGGAAAAGACCGGCAGTGAGCGTTTCGCAGGCGGCTGGATCGATCGCCGCGCCGGGCGCCTGCACCCACTCAATTACGCCCGCGGGCTTGCCAAAGCGGCGATCGCGGCCGGCGTGCGCGTGTGCGGCGACAGCGAGGCGCGTTCGCTCACACGCACAGAGAGCGGCTGGATGATCGCGGTCGGCTCAAGGGGCAAGCTCCGCGCCAATGAGGTGGTCGTGGCGACCAACGGCTATACCGGCAGCCTGTGGCCCAAGCTGAAGGCGACGGTGGTGCCGGCCACCAGCATCCAGATCGCCACCAGACCGCTTCCCGAGGACCTTCTCGCCAAGATCCTGCCGGAGCGCAGCGTCGTCTCAGACAGCCGGCGCATCGCCAATTATTTCCGCATCGGCCCGGAGAACCGCTTCATGATCGGCGGGCGCGGCCCCTTCGGCGCCCCGGAAGTGCCAGGCCATTACCGCCGGCTGATTGCGGCCATGCACACGCACTATCCTCAGACGCGGGAGCTCGCGATCGACTATTTCTGGGCCGGCCGCGTGGCGATGACGCGCGATCACCTTCCGCATGTGCATCAGCCGGCGCCCAATCTCACCATGGCACTCGGCTACAACGGCCGCGGCGTCGGGCTTGCGACCTCGCTCGGACAGGCGATCGGCGCGCATCTTCTCGACCGCTCAGCACCCCTGCCGCTGAAGCTCACCGACATCACGCCTTTGCCGGCGCACGGCCTGCACCCGATCTACGCCACGGCAATGATCAACTATTACCGGCTGAGAGATTTTTTCGAGAAGTAGGGATGACAAGCACACGGGCATCATGCTCAGCTTAGCCCCGCAGGAGTGCTTTAGCTGTGATGTGGCTCGCAATTCTGACGCATATTGCCAACCGAGATAATTCGACTAGCACCTCTCTCGAAATATATAATATCTCTATATATTATAGATTAACGATATTTTTTACCGTCAACAAATACAAAAGGCGCAGATCGATGTGGATAGCTTTAGCGGCTGCTATCACCGCCTTAGCAACGATCGCAGTACCCGCGGCTACGTTTTTTCTTACCAAAAGGGCGGAACGCGATGCCATTTGGCGAGCGAAGAAACTAGATTACTATGAGGCTTTTCTACAAGCAGCGAGCGATATCGTTGGAGCTGATTCGCCCGAATCAGCTCAGATGCGCTTCGCAACCGCCGTGAATAACCTCCACTTGGTTGGAACTCTTGGCGTCATCAAAGCTCTGCATGACTTCACAGATGAAATAGCGGCCTCTAATCCTAACAAACGTCAGGAGAGACATGACGCACTGTGGACGCGCCTTGTTTGGGAAATACGATCCGACTTAGACGATCCACCGACACGCGATCCCGCGTCTTTCGCGCGTCTCTGGGCATCTGGGAAGGGGAGGAATGTTTGAGGATCTTCGGGATTAGGCTGGCCCGACCAATTTTACGGGACTTCAGCTCTTTCCCGGCTTCGATAGAGGATCGAAACAAAAAGCCCCACTACTGCGATAAGCAGCGGGACTAATTGTGGTGCCCAGGAGAGGACTCGAACCTCCACGCCTTGCGGCACACGGACCTGAACCGTGCGCGTCTACCAATTCCGCCACCTGGGCTCGGGAGCGGGCACCCCCTTAAGCCCTGGCGAGGGGTGAAGTCAATCGGAAGTGTCGCTTGATGACGGACTTTCCGTCGCGCGCGGCTTATCGGCAATCTGAAGGGCCGGCGGGGACCCGGACGGGGCCGGCAAAGCGGGGTCTGCAGCCTGGCGGCTCTTCACCCTTTGCACCAGCCGTCCCTTGCGCCGCTCGCGGATCCTGACCCGCTTGATGCGGCGCGGATCGGCCTCCAGGATCTCGATCTCGAAACCGTCGAGCGCATTGACGATCTCGCCCCGGACCGGGATGCGACCAAGCAGCGTATAGATGAGCCCGCCCACGGTCTCGACCTCCTCGCCGAGCTCGCCCATCTGGAAGGCGGGGCCGATCACGTCGGCCAGCTCGTCGAGTTCGGCACGGGCATCGGCGACGAAGACGCCTTCCGCCACTTTGGCGATATCGGCATCTTCCTCGTCGTCGTGCTCGTCTTCGATTTCGCCGACAATGGTTTCCACGAGATCCTCGAGCGAAACGAGACCGTCGGTGCCGCCATATTCGTCGATGACGAGCGCCATCTGGGTGCGCCCCGCCTGCATCCGCTCCAGGAGCATGCGCGCGGGCATGGAAGGCGGCACGAAGAGGATGGGGCGGATAATGCCGGACGAGCGCAGCGGCTGGCTGAGATCGACGGGCGAGAAATCTAAAGAGGCAGAGAAACGGAAGCGGCGTTCCGTCTCCTCCTCGGCCGCCGCCATGCTTTCAGGCTGCTCCAGATCCTTGCGCGCATGCTCCAGCATCCAGCCCACGACGTCTTTCAGATGGACCATGCCCATCGGATCATCGAGCGTTTCGCGATAGACGGGCAGGCGCGAGTGCCCGGCCTCCTTGAAGGCCATCAGGACTGTCGCGAGCGGCACGTCATGGTCGACCGCGTCGATATCGGCACGCGGCACCATGACATCGTCGACACGCATATCCCCGAGCTTGAGGACGGCGCGCAGCATGGCGCGCTCTTCCGGCGCAAAGGCTTCTCCGTCGACTTCGTCGGCGGCGAGCACATGCTCGATTTCGGAGCGCGCGGAGCCGTTCGACTTGCCGCCGATCAGGACCTTGAAAGTCGCGCGCAGGCGATCTCCCACACTTTCGGGCGTAGATTCATCGTAAGAAAGTCCCGCAGGACTTCGAGATCGGTCGTCGTTCATGATCCTGGGACCGGAAAGGCAGCATCGGCCTGACGATAGGGATCGGCAATGCCGAGCCGGGCCAGCGCGTCCTTCTCCAGCGTTTCCATCTCCTCTGCTTCACTGTCTATTTGGTGATCATGGCCCAGCAGATGCAAGCAGCCATGCACAAGTAAATGGGCGAAATGGTCGAGAAAAGCTTTCTTCTGCTCTTCGGCTTCACGCTCGATCGTCTCAAAAGCGAAGACGATGTCGCCCAAAAGGGGTCCCGGCGGCTGCGGATAGGACAAGACGTTCGTCGGCTTGTCCTTGCCGCGCCAGTCACGATTGAGGCGCGCGATCGTCGCATCGTCGGTCAGGACGATGCTGAGTTCCACAGGCTCAAGGACACCTTGCGGAGGCGTCCAGCCGGCCACGGCAAGGGCCGCGCCAACGGCCTTGTCCATCAGCGGGTCGAGCTCGGTCTGCGGAGGCCAAGCCTCCGTCTCGCGAATCACGTCGATCGCAACGGGAGACATATGTCCTCAGAGCTCGCCCTTGGAGACGGCACGACTTTGCTTGTCATAGGCGTCGACGATGCGCTGCACGAGGGCGTGGCGCACCACGTCCTCCGCGCCGAAGCGCACGATCTCGATGCCTTCCACGCCGTTCAGGATGCGCGTCGCTTCCATGAGGCCGGAAATGTCGCCTTCCCTGAGATCGATCTGCGTCGGGTCGCCCGTCACCACCATTTTCGACCCCTCGCCGAGACGGGTCAAAAACATCTTCATCTGCATGGCGGTGGTGTTCTGCGCCTCGTCGAGAATGACGACGGCATGGGAGAGCGTGCGCCCGCGCATGAAGGCGAGCGGCGCGATCTCGATCGTGCCGGAAGCGAGAAGCCGCTCCACCTTGTCGGCGGCCATCATGTCATAGAGGGCGTCGTAAAGCGGCCTGAGATAGGGATCGACCTTCTCGCGCATGTCGCCCGGCAGAAAGCCGAGCCTCTCGCCGGCTTCGACCGCGGGGCGCGATAAGATGATGCGTTCGATGTCGCCGCGCTCCAGAAGGGCGGCGGCGAAGGCGACCGCGAGATAGGTCTTGCCGGTGCCGGCCGGACCGATGCCGAAGATGAGCTCGCAACGGTCCATCGCCCGAATATACGTGTCCTGGCGCGGCGTGCGGGCGGTGACGGAGCGCTTGCGCGTGCCGATTTGGGCAAGCTGCACGCGTGAGCCCGTCTCCAGGCTTGGCAGCGACCATTGCGCGCCCGGCGTATCGGCCATGCGGATCGCACCCTCCACGTCGCCCTGCAGCACGTCGTGACCTTCCAGGAGACGCTGATAGAGCGTGTTGAGGATGGCGCGCGCCTGGCGCAGCTCGTCCGGCTCGCCGATGAGGCGCACGACATTGCCGCGGGCGACGGCTTCGACGCCGATCCGCCGCTCGATCAGGGCAAGGTTCTGGTCGTATTCGCCGAAAAGAGCACTCGCCAGACGGTTGTCGTCGAAGACGAGTTCGATCTCTTCCGAAGTCGCGGATCTTTCCCGCTTCGGCCGCGGACGCGACACTGCCATCAGGCGGAAAGCCTTTCCAATGGGGGGCTCATCAGGCTGGCGAAAAGAGAGTTGGCGCCGATCTCATCCACCTTCACGGATACGATCTCGCCGATCAGATGCGCCGGCGCATCGACATGCACGGCCTGCAGGAAGGGCGAGCGGCCGACGAGCTGGCCTGGGCGCCTGCCGGGTTTTTCCAGGAGCACATCGATCACCCTGCCCCGCATGGCCGCATTGAAGCGCGTCTGCTGCTCGCTCAAAAGCGCCTGAAGGCGCTGCAGACGTTCCGACTTCACGGCTTCGTCCAGCTGCTCACGCTCGGCCGCCGGCGTGCCGGGACGCGGCGAATATTTGAAGGAATAGGCCGAGGCGTAGCCGACGCGGGCGACGAGATCCATCGTGGCGGCGAAATCGTCCTCGCTCTCGCCCGGAAAGCCGACGATGAAATCGCCCGACAGAGCAAGATCGGGGCGCGCCTCACGCAGGCGATCGACGAGACGGAAATATTCGTCACGCCCATGACGGCGGTTCATGGCGGCAAGGATCTTGTCGGAGCCCGACTGCACGGGAAGATGCAGATACGGCATCAGCTTGTCGCAGTCGCGGTGGGCGGCGATCAGATCGTCGGCCATGTCGCGCGGATGCGAGGTCGTGTAGCGGATGCGCTCCAGCCCCTCGATCTCCGCCAGCTCAAGCACGAGACGGGCAAGCGACCAGTCGGACCCGTCCTCGGCCTCACCGTGATAGGCGTTGACGTTCTGGCCGAGAAGCATGATCTCGCGCACGCCGGAGCCGACGAGACGCCGCGCTTCGGCGAGGATCTTGGCGACCGGACGGGAGAATTCGCCGCCGCGCGTATAAGGCACGACGCAGAAGGTGCAGAACTTGTCACAGCCTTCCTGCACCGTGAGGAACGCCGTCGGATTGAGCGCGAGCCCGGGACGTGCGCGGGCGCGCGAGGGAATATGGTCGAATTTGTCTTCCGCCGGGAATTCGGTCTCCACCGCCGCGCCGCCTTCACGGGCGCGCGCAAGCGCGGCGCCGAGACGATGATAGCTCTGCGGGCCGACGACGACATCGACGATCGGCGCGCGGCGGATGATCTCCTCACCTTCGGCCTGCGCCACACAGCCGGCGATGGCGATCTCCACGCGCCGGCCTTCCTCCTTCGCCGCCTCTTTCAAGGGGCGCAGGCGACCGACCTCGGAATAGACCTTCTCGGCGGCCTTTTCGCGGATATGGCAGGTGTTCAGGACAATAAGATCGGCGTCTTCCGCCGTCTCGACAGCATCATAGCCGTCACGTGCCAGCACGTCCGTCATACGATCGGAATCGTAGACGTTCATCTGACATCCGTACGTCTTGATGAAAACTTTGCGTCTCGCCGTGTTCATGAAAAACGGCGCGTGCTCCTCGCCAAGCGCATCATATACCAGCTTTAACCGAATTGAGCCGCGCTCGCTAGGCCCTTTCAGGCTCAGGTTCAAGCGATATTTCTTCGACCATGCGCATCACTTTTTGGGGATCGCGGCCGGCATTGAGCTCGGCCACCACCTCTTTGACGAGCGCACCCGCCGCACGCGTCACACGCTTGCGGTCGCCGTCGCGGGTGATCGTCACGGGCGGCAGGAAGACGACATGCACATCGACGGCCCCCTGTGACATCAAGCGGCTCAGATGCGGCAGGAGACCCATACCGCCATACCAGGCGACCCACGGCCGGTGCTGACGACCGAACGGCATGCCGAGCATGCGGGTATAGGCTATCGCCACCGGCTGCAGCGTGACGGGCCGACCGTCCGAAAAACTGCGCTGGGCGGCACCGACGATGGCGGAGCGAAAGGCGAGCACCTTGTTGCCATCGGACGAGGTACCTTCCGGGAAAAGCACCATGACATCGCCGGCGACGAGACGCCCCGCGATCTCATCGGCCGCCTTGCCGGTCTGATGGCGCCTATCCCGGTCGATGAAGACGGAGCGCTGCAATTTGGCGAAGAGACCGAAAAGCGGCCAGTCGGCCACCTCCTTCTTGGCGATGAACGAGACCGGGGCGATCGCGCTCAAGACCGGGATATCGAGCCAGGAGATGTGATTGGCGAGGAGAAGCAGCGGGCGTTCGCCGGCGATCTTCCCATGCACGAAAAGGTGGATATCGAAGAGGCGCAGAACGAAGCGGTGCCAGTACAGCGGCACGATCTTCGGCCAACGGCCACCGAGCCAGAGGCCCAGCGCCTGCGCCGGAATGGCAAAAGGCAGAGACAGGAGGAACAGAAAGGCCGCCGCGGCAAGCCGGAGATGTGCAAACATCCGAGCCCTACCCTGCGATCGGCGCCGTCACGGCGCGCACCAGGCGTAACGAGAGACCGCCACAACGGCAGGCATTCGCCTGATGCGGGCAACGCGGCGTGTCGTGCATGGGTTTGTCTCCGGAGCTGCGGCTAGAGGAGAT
The DNA here is from genome assembly GCF_025379905.1 of Afifella sp. JA880. NCBI lineage: Bacteria > Pseudomonadati > Pseudomonadota > Alphaproteobacteria > Hyphomicrobiales > Afifellaceae > Afifella > Afifella sp. JA880. The sequence continues at coordinate 730,339 of NZ_JAOANH010000003.1, read as the reverse complement.
CCCGGCGCATGACAAGCGCCGGCAGGCGGGTCTGATCATCGCGGGCATAATAGGCCGGCCTTTTGCCGACCTCCTCGAAGCCGAGCTTCCGGTAGAGCGAGACGGCCGCCGCGTTGCCGGCCTCCACCTCGAGATGCAGCGTCGCCACCCGCTCGTGGTAGAGCCGCCGCATCGTCTCTTCGACGAGCCTCTGGGCGATGCCGCGCCGCCGATAGGCGTTCAGGACGGCAAGCGTCAGAACCTCCGAATCGTCCGCTGCCTGACGATAAAGGATGAAGCCGGCCGGCGCCCGACGCGTCACGCGGCCGGTATGGAACGCCACCAGCGCCTTCACGCCATTCTGAGACAGGAAAGACGCGAAGTCGCCATCGGTCCAGGCGTGGCGGAAGGCGTCGGCGTGGATGCGGGCGAGAATCGGGCTGTCCTCTGACGTCGCCTCGCGCAGGGTGATCTCGATACGGGGTATCATGATGTCTTAAGGCGCCGTCTCAGGGATTTGTCCGTCTGCGGTTTGGCGTCGGGAGGACGCAGATAAAGCGGTGCGGGCGGGCTCACCGCATGCCCTGAAAGGGCAAGACGGGCGACCATGGCGATGTCGGCGGAGGGACGCGCATCGGCGACGATCGCGGGAAGACCGTCGGCTGCGAGCATCCCCGCAATACCATTGGCGCCCGCGCCACAAACCACGAGCCCCTCGAACGCATAGGGCGCAAGAAAGGCGGCCGCCTCGTCCTGCACTTCCCGTTGCGAGGCGATGATCTCCTCTCGAGAGGAAATCTCTTCCATGCGCAGGAAGACGTTGCCGCGGCCGGCATCAAGGATCGCTGCGACGAGACCTGCCGCACGATGCGCGGCCTCGCCGTGGCGCACGCCCTCGCACAGCGCCTCGAGGACATCGACGCCGAGGGCAGGGATTTGGAGTGCGAGCGCAAGCCCGCGCGCGGCCGCAACGCCGATGCGGATGCCGGTGAAGGAGCCCGGGCCGAGCGTGGTCGCAACCGCCGTCAGATCGGAATAATCGACGGAAGCGTCAGCCAGGCATTCCTCGATCAAGGGGAAAAGCCGCTCGGCATGACCGCGGCCGATCTCCACCTCGCGGCGGGCATGACAATTGATCTGGCCGTCTTGGAGGGTTGCGAGCGCGACGGCGCAAAAAGGTCCGGCAGTGTCGAGGGCGAGAAGCATCACCCCCGCTCTACTCACGGGGGCAATCGCTGTCGAGATGAAGAAAGCGAAGGGCTGACCCGATCAGACCGGGCGCACCTCCTGAACGTCCGGCACGAAATGACGCAAAAGGTTCTCGATGCCGTGCTTCAACGTCGCCGTCGACGACGGGCAGCCGGCGCAGGCGCCGCGCATGTTGAGAAACACGACGCCGTTCTTGAAGCCTTTGAAGGTGATGTCGCCGCCGTCATTGGCCACGGCCGGACGAACCCGCGTTTCGATCAATTCCTTGATCATGCCAACCGTCTCACTGTCGGCATTGTCGAAGAATTCGTCGCCGTCCTCTTCCTCATGTGCATCGGCGAGCACCGGCTCGCCGGAGAGGTAATGCTCCATGATGGCGCCGAGGACGGCCGGCTTCATGTGCTGCCATTCCGCATCGTCCTTGGTGACGGTGATGAAATCCTGGCCGAGAAAGACCCCGGCAACGCCGTCGACGGCGAAGATCCGTTCTGCCAAGGGCGAGGATGCGGCTTCTTCCGCTGTGCGGAAATCGCGCGTATCGGCCGGCAGCACGTCCCGCCCGGGCAGGAACTTCAGCGTTGCTGGGTTGGGCGTTTCTTCGGTCTGGATGAACATCGAAACCTCATCGCACGCGACAAATTGCGCGCTTTCACATCGTGGACGGGAGATGGACCCGGCGCCTCGCTTCGTCAAGGGCGGCGCGACCGGCGCCATCTTCCGGCAAACCTCTGATCCACCTGCCGAAGCGCCAGCCCGTCAGGCAACGACGGCGAGAACGAAGCCGTCCCAACCCTTGGCGCCGACGGTCTGGATCGCCGTCGCCGAGAGCCGCGGCTCATCACCGATCATCTCCAGGAAGCGGCGCGTGCCGACGACACCCGGCTCGGAGGATTGCGGGTCTCTCACCTTCCCGTCCCGCACGACATTGTCGCCGAGGATGACGGTGCCGGACCGCGAAAGCTTCAGCGCCCATTCCAGATAGGCCGGGTTGTTCGGCTTATCCGCGTCGATGAAGATGAAATCGAAGGGGCCTTCTCCCTCCTCGACGAGGCCAGGCAGGGTCTCGAGCGCGGGGGCGACACGGATCTCGACCTTCTCCGCCAGCCCTGCCCGGGTGATGTTGGCGCGCGCCACCGCCGCATGCTCTTCCGCCGCTTCGAGGCTTACGAGACGGCCATCGTCCGGAAGGGCGCGGGCCAGCCAGATGGTCGAATAGCCGCCGAGCGTGCCGATCTCCAAAATGCGTTTCGCTCCCGCCATGCGGGCGAGAAGGTGAAGGAGTTTGCCCTGGGCCGGGGAGACATCGATCGCCGGGAGGCCGGCCGCCTCGTTGGCTGCGAGCGCCGCCTGAAGCGCGTCATCGGACCCTACGACGGTCGCTTCGAGATAGCTGTCGACCGCCTGCCATTCCTTTGTCGTCATCGTCGTCTCCCGCTCGGCCCTCAGACTATGCTGGCGGGCTGTCCCGAGGTCCAGCCTGAGCGAGACCTGCGGGCGGCTTCAATCCTTCGTGAGGAGCCCCGATTCCCAGCCGAGCATGGCGCGCTTGCGGGTGATGCCCCAATGGTAGCCGGTGAGCGCGCCCTTTGCCCCGACGACGCGATGACAGGGCACAACGAAAGAAATCGGATTGCGGCCAACAGCGGCACCGACGGCACGGGCCGCCTTCGGCCGTTCGAGCTTTTTCGCCAAAGCGCCGTAGCTCGTCGCCGCGCCCACGGGAATTTTGAGGAGGTTTTCCCAGACGCGCACCTCGAAGTCGGAGCCGATGAAGACGACGCGCAGAGGCTCCTCGGCTCGCCAGGCCGAGGGTTCGAAGACGCGCTCGGCATAGCGCGCCGTCGCGTCCGGGGCATGGCGATAGCGGGCCTGCGGAAACCGCCCCGTCATTTCGGCAAGTGTCGCCTCTTCCTCGCCCGGATCGGCGAATGCGAGGCCGGCGAGGCCGTAATCCGTCACCAAAAGCAGAGCCTTGCCGAAGGGCGAGGCGTGGAACCCATAGGCGATCTCCAGCCCCTCGCCACGGCTCTTATATGCACCCGGCGTCATGGCATGGTGGGTGACGAAGAGATCGTGCAGGCGCCCAGGACCCGAAAGGCCGAGCTCGTAGCTCGTGTCGAGAAGATTGGCGGATTGATCGAGAAGCCGCTTGGCGTGATCGAGGGTGACCGCCTGCAGAAACCCCTTCGGCGACAGGCCGCACCAGCGCGTGAACAGCTTGTGCAGGCGCGTCGGGCTCATGCCGACCTCGGCGGCGATCTCCTCGAGTTCCGGCTGGTCCCGGTAATTCCGGCTGAGATAGGCGATCACCGCGCAGACGATTGCGTAGTCGGTCTCGGGGTTCGTCGGGTCGCGGTTCGTCATGGAAGAAGCAAGGGGGCTGTGCATGGTCATAGCGGTCCTCCAGGCTGTACGATGACCGCGCTTCGACGCCGCTGCCACCCGTTTCTTGCGCACCGGGCGGTGGACTAGCCCGCCTCCACCATGGTTTCGGCGAAGGCAGGCGGACGTCTGACAGCATGGAGCGCGTCGCGCAGCGCATCGGCAAGGCTCGCCCGGTCGTCGGGATTGAGGAATTCACCGATTGTCACATTCTCGCCCCGGCTGACGAGGTGAAGGCGCACCACGCCTTCGTCTTCGAGCTCGCGCACCTCCAGCCGGCTCCAATAGGGATCGAGCCTCAACTCGCGCGCCCGCCCGTTCGGGGCGACCTTGCGGATGAGGAGATCTCTGCGGCTCACGGTCACGTCCTCGAAGGCCCGGCCGGAGCGGTAACTGAGCGCGAAGGCGCACCACAGGATCAGGAAGTCGAGGCCGAAAAAGGCGCCGATCGGCCAGGCTCCGAGACGCCAGAACAACAGGCTGGACAGAAAACAGGTCGCGCCGAAGACCGCCATGACCGCAACGAAGCCCCGCGGGCCCAGCGAACGGTGCGGCGTCAACGTGGCCGAAAAGATCTCCGCGTCGCCGGACGTGGCGACAGGCGCGTTGCTCTCATTCATTTGGAATGATTATAGGGAGAAGATGGGCAAAAACACGAGTGTCAAAAGGAAGAAAGCGGCGCCCGCCGCCTCCCTCCTCTCCAAAGACGAGATCGTCACCTTGTTCTCGCGGCTGAAGGCGGAGCGGCCGGAGCCGACGAGCGAGCTCGTGCACACCGACCCCTACACGCTGCTCGTCGCTGTGGTTTTGTCGGCGCAGGCGACGGATGCCGGCGTCAACAAGGCGACCAAAGAGCTCTTCCGCGTCGCCCCGACACCGGACAAGATGGTGGCGCTCGGCGAGGAGGCCGTGCGCGAGCACATCAAGACGATCGGGCTTTACCGCAACAAGGCGAAGAACGTCGTGGCGCTGTCGCAGCAGCTCATCGACGAATATCAGGGCGAAGTGCCGCCGAGCCGGGAAGCCCTGGAAAAGCTGCCGGGCGTCGGGCGCAAGACCGCCAATGTCGTCATGAACGTCGCCTTCGGCGAAAAGACCATCGCCGTCGACACGCATATTTTTCGGGTGTCCAACCGGACGGGGCTCGCGCCCGGCAAGGATCCGCTCGCCGTGGAGCTGATGCTCGAAAAAGTCGTGCCCGACGATTTCAAGCTCCACGCCCATCACTGGCTGATCCTGCACGGGCGCTATGTCTGCGTGGCGCGCAAACCGAAATGCCCCGATTGCGTCATCGCCGATCTCTGCCGTTACGGGGCGAAGACGGAGCCGGCCGGATTGGTGCTGGACAAGGGATAAGCGGTCCGATGTGACCGCGCGGCTCTTTCCTTCGTTTCTGAAAGGGGGAAGGCCGGCACCTGTCACCCACCCCCCGACGAAAAAGCAGCCAATGAAAAAGGCGGCCCGAAGGCCGCCTTTCCCGGAGAATATGGTCGAAGCCTGTGTTGGCGTCGATCCTGTCTCTTACTCACCGAGACCTTCGAAAAGCGGCGTCGACAGATAGCGCTCGGCGAAGGAGGGGATGATTACGACGATGTTCTTGCCCGCAAATTCCGGCCGCTGACCGAGCTTCACGGCAGCCGACAGGGCCGCGCCTGAGGAAATGCCTACCGGCACGCCTTCAAGCTGCGCCACGAGGCGGGCATATTCGAAGGACTCGTCATTGGTCGCCGGAATGATCTCGTCATAGATCGAGGTGTCGAGCACCTTCGGGGCAAAACCTGCGCCGATGCCCTGGATTTTGTGCGGGCCGGGAGTGCCGCCGGCCAGAACCGGGCTGTCGGCCGGCTCGACCGCAACAATGCGGATATCGGGCTTGCGCTCCTTCAGCACCTGGCCGGTGCCGGTGATGGTGCCGCCCGTGCCGATACCAGCCACGAGGGCATCGATCGCGCCGCCCGTATCGTTCCAGATCTCCTCGGCCGTCGTCTTGCGGTGGATCTCCGGATTGGCCGGATTGTCGAACTGTTGCGGCATGACGGAATTCGGCGTCTGCTCGAGAAGCTCCTCCGCCTTGGCGATGGCGCCCTTCATGCCCTTCGGGCCTTCGGTAAGGACGAGCTCGGCGCCCAAGAGCGCCACCATCTTGCGACGCTCGATCGACATCGTCTCGGGCATAACGAGGATCAGCTTGTAGCCCTTGGCGGCCGCTGCGAAGGCGAGCGCGATGCCGGTGTTGCCGGATGTCGGCTCAATCAGTGTCGTCTCGCCGGGCTTTGCCTTGCCCTCGCGCTCCAGCGCATCCAGCATGGCCACGCCGATGCGATCCTTCACCGAGGCGATCGGGTTGAAGAATTCGAGCTTCGCCAGAAGATTGGCCTGAACGCCCTTCTCCTTGGCGAGCTTGTCGAGGCGTACGATGGGCGTGTCGCCGATCGTCTCAGTAATCGAATTGTAGATGCGACCACGACCCGGCTTGCGGGCAGTGACGTCGCGCTGAAGCGCCTGATCGTTCATGGCGTCCTCCATCGAAAATTTCGGAAATCTCTAGGCCAACAACCTAGGCCCCGCCGCTGTTCCCGGCGAGGTGCAGCTCCGCAATTCGGACCGCTGCAAAAGAACGCCATTTCAGAAACACACCCGCGGGGAGCACCAGATTCCATTTCGGCAAAGCACACATGCGTACTGAAGTTTCAGGGCGCCGGCGTCCCGCGACGATGCCTTATCGGCGGCGGCGCTCGATCATGTCGGTGGCAAGCGCCGTCGCCACGCCGAAGATGATATGCATGCCGAAGCGCTTGCCGGCCTGACCCTCGGGAGCGCGAAAGCGGCCATGGGCGATGCCGACCGCACGGCCGAGGCCCGCCGAGGTCACGACATGCAGGAGCGCACCGAAACCCGCCCCGAGAAGCGCCGGTGAGACCGTCGGAAAGCGCTCACGCACAACCGAATAGGCCTGACCGAAGCCCGCGGCGGCGAGGAGATGGTTGCCCTGGGCCGATGCCCAGACACGCGCATCGTGCCGGCGCGAGAGGGCCTGCGAGGGCCGATCGAAAAGCGCCTCCTCCTCTTCAGGAAGCGCGATGTCGGCCAATCCGCTTTGACGGCCGGCCGCGATCACGGCGGTCACGATTGCGCCGCCGATGAGGCCGCCCAACATGGCATTGATGGTGCTGGTCAAGGGCTGCTCCTTTTCTTCCGCCTCATGGTTGTCGATACCAACTGCCGGGCGGCCCAAAAGGATGCACGAGGGGCTTCCGGGCAAGAAAGGCCGGGCTCCCAGCGTCGTGTTTCCTCCCGGGTGAGGCGTGGCGGGTCAGCAGCCGAACACTGCAAAGCCATGCGCCGGCACCACGGCGACACGGTCCGTGCCGTCACCTTCGAGGGTCGCCTCGCCCGCAAGCAGCTCACGCGCGGTCGGGACTGGCAGGCGGGCGGGCGCCTCCTGCAGATTGAGGGCGACGAGAATCTTCTCTCCCTCCGCGGCGCTCTCATAAACGAGGGCCTCGTTTTCGAGGTGGTGCACCGTGACCCGCGCGCCGTGCAGCCAGGCATGGCGCCGGCGAAGGCCGATCAGCGCCTGATGCAAGCGGAAGATCGGCGCCCCGAGCTTCGACAGCTCAGCAGGACCGTCGGGAAACGCCGGGCGGATCGCATCATCGCCGCCGATCCGATCTTCTTTGATGCCGCGGAAGGCCTGTTCGTCGCCATAATAGACGAAGGGCGTGCCAGGCAGGGTGAAAAGGAGCACCACGGCATGCGGCAGATGACGCTCGTCGGTCAGCTTGGAGGCGATGCGTGTCACGTCGTGATTGCCGAGGAAGGTGACGGGCACGAAATCGTCCAAGAGCGCATCATTGCGCTCCAAGGCCCAGGCCAGCTCGAAGAAATTGCGGTCGTTGAGGGCGCTCCATAAGGCCTTCCACAATTCGTACTGGGTGAGCGAATCAAAGCCCGATTCCCGGACGATGGCCGGGTAGTCGCCGTGAATGACCTCGCCGAAGATGAAAGCGTTCGGGTGCTTTTGACGAAGTCCGGGCAGGATCTTTGCCCAGAACGCCGGCGGCACCGCATAGGCCGCATCCAGGCGCCAGCCATCGGCGCCGCGCGCCAGCCAATGATCCATGACCGAGGCGACGTATTCTGCCACCGCCGGCTCGTCGTGATTGAGTGAGACGAGCTGATCGTGGCCTTCGAAATTCTCGTATTGCGGTTCGCGCCCCGGCTGCCAGTCCTGCGGCCATGTCAGGCGAAACCAGGCTGCCTTGTCGCTTTGCGGACCGTGCTCAATCACATCGCGGAAGAACGGGTGGTCACGGCCGACATGGTTGAACACGCCGTCGAGAATGATCTTGAGGCCGCGGGCATGAGCCTCGTGGACCAGGCGATCGAAGTCGTCCTCGTCGCCGAGGCGGCGGTCGACGGCAAAATAATCGAGCGTGTCGTAGCCGTGCGTGGCCGACTGAAAAATCGGCCCCAGCGCAAGTGCCGACGCGCCGAGCTCCACGGCATAGTCGAGGTAGGTCTCGAGCCGCGGAAGGCGGTGCGCCACCGGCGCCGCGCGATCATTCTCCGCCTCTGCGCCCGCAAAACCCAGCGGATAAACATGCCAGGCAATGGCGTGTCTCACCCAATCGACCATGCGTCGCCCCCTTTTCGCTTCAGCCTGTCGTCGTGCCACCGCAAAGAGCGCGGTCCCGAGATTTGACCACCCCTCCGCGGTCGAAAGAACCCGCACGCGACCCAAGAAAGTGGCCAAAGAAAAAGGCCGGCTCGCTCGGAGCCGGCCTTCCAGAATTCTTGGATGCGGCAACGCGGCCGCATCCCGGTGGGCTGTCGCTTACTCGGCCGCGGCGCGAGCCTGGTCCAGCCAATCGTTCCACTCTTCCTGGTGGCCCTTGATCCAGGCATCAGCGTGACGCTCGATGTCTTCCTCGGAATCCTGGCCGTCGCGCATCAGAAGGTTCTCAGCGGAAATGTCGTTCGCCGAGATCTCCATGACAGAGAAGAGCTTCGCAGCCGCCGGGTTGGCTTCCGCAAATTCGCGGTTGGCAGCGATCTTCTGCTCGTTGGCCTGGAAGCCGTAGTTGGAGCCGTCCGGCAGCGAGGTGTCGACGTCCTTGCGCTCACCCGGAAGCGAGGAGAACGGCACGTTCAGCCAGACCACGTCCTTGCCCGGAACGAGCACGCCAGACACCCAGTAAGGCGTCCAGGTGTAATAGAGGACCGGCTCGCCCTGCTTGTAGCGGGTGATCGTGTCGGCGATGATCGCGGAATAGGAGCCCTGGTTGTGGGTGACCGTGTCGCGCAGGTCGAACGCGTCGAGCTGATGCTCGATCACCTTCTCGCAGCCCCAGCCCGGGGTGCAGCCGGTGAGGTCGGCCTTGCCGTCGCCGTCATGGTCGAAGATCTTGGCGATCTCCGGATCCTTGAGCTGGCCGAGATTGGTGATGTTGTGCTCTTCGGCCGTCTTCTTGTCGATCAGATAACCCTGCAGCGCACCCGGCGAGAAAACGCCTTCGCGGTAGATCTTATCCTTGCCGCCGGCTTCCTCGAAGAAATCCTTGTGCAGCGGATCCCAGCTGTCGGCCATGAAGGTGCCGTCGCCATTGGCGAGCGCCACATAGGCCGTCGCATATTCCAGCTCCTTGATCGGCTGGACATCGTAGCCCAGCTCTTCAAGCGCCTTGTTGACGAGAACGGTCTGGAACGTCTCCTCCGCGATGGAGGATTTGAGCGGAATCACTTCCACGCCTTCGCCCGGCTTGTCCTGGGCAAGCGCAGAGCCCGCTGCGAGTGCGGCCGTGAGGCCGGCAGCAGCCGCAAGCCCGCGCAAGGCTTTCGGTGTCATCGGGTAGTTCATGATGTGATCTCCCTTCGGGGTTTTCATCGTGGCCGCGGGACGGCCGTTCTGCAGGTCCGGCTGGGTGCCGCCGGGCCTACGCTTCTTTGGGGTCGGTCTTCGCATCCCGCGACGCGGCAGAGCCACGTCCGGTGAGGCGGCGCACCAATCCAACAGGACCGGTTTCGTACCATGCGACATTGCCGCGGTCCCGCTTGGTGATACCGAGCGACTGTGTCATCCGATCGATGATGATTGCCAAAAGCACGATGCCGATGCCGCCGACGGTGGCAAGGCCCATGTCGAGCCGGCCGATGCCGCGCAGAACCATCTGACCGAGGCCGCCGACCGCGATCATCGACGCGATCACCACCATCGACAGCGCCAACATCAGCGTCTGGTTCACGCCGGCCATGATCGTCGGCATGGCGATCGGCAGCTGCACCTTGTAGAGGAGCTGCCGCTTCGATGAGCCGAAGCTCTTCGCCGCCTCGATCAGATCGCCCGGAACCTGGCGGATGCCGAGATTGGTGAGGCGGATCAGAGGCGGCAGCGCGAAGATGATCGTCACGATGACGCCAGGCACGTTGCCGATACCGAAAAGCATCACGATCGGCACGAGATACACGAAGGCTGGCGTCGTCTGCATGGCATCGAGGATCGGACGGATGATCTGAGCAGCGCGATCGTTGCGCGCCAGGAAGATGCCAGTCGGCAACCCGATCAGAATGCAGAAGAAGACGGATGTGAAGACCAGCGCCAGCGTCACCATGCTCTGATCCCAGGCGCCGATCGCGCCAATGAAGGTCAGAGCGATCACCGCGCCGATACCGAGCCGTGGTCCTGCCGCCTGCCAGGCGAGCAGACCGAGGAGGACGATCATAATGACCGCCGGCACGCCGAGAAGCGCGCTTTGAATGGCCGACAGCACCCAGTCGATCGGCAGGCGAACGGCCTGGAAGATCGGGCGGAAATTGGCGACCACCCAGTCGAGGAGGTGCTCAACCCAGTCTTCGATCGGAATGATCGCCCGATCGAACGGATGCATGATATCGAAATGGTGCTGCGGCGGGGGGGCCGCCTGGCTCAACCAATCCGGGGTCGAAGAGCCCGCCCCGGCTGGAACGCCGGCATCGGTGCCGCCGCTCGCGCCCCAGGGATTGGCCGCACCGGTGGCCGCATCGGCGCCCCCGGAGGCGGCTCCGTCTGGTGTCTGTGCAACAGCGTCGGCGCCGGAAGAGGCCGCGCTGTCAGCACCGCTTTGGGCCGACGAGGCCCATGGATTGCTGGTCTCAGGCATCTTGCGCGGTCTCCCTGTCCAAGGCTTGCAGAAGCAGCGCCTTTGAGACGACGCCGAGATAGCGCCCTTCGTCGTCGACCACCGGCAGGCCGCAGGGCGCGGCCGCAACGGCGCCGATGATCTCTCCGATCCGCGTATCCGCCTTCAAAGGCTCGATATCGGGGAGGAAGGCATTCCGCAGTTCGGGCTTTCCCGATTTCACCTGCTCTTCGAGCGAGGCCGCGGAAACGACACCGTGGAAGTGCTTGCGGCGATCGAGGACATAGGCGTAGTCGCGGTCGGCCTTGCCGATACGCTGCAGAATGCTGCGGATCTGGCCGTCGCGCTCCACCGTCGTCACCTGTTCCCGCACGGCCACGTCGCCGGCGGTGAGGACGTTCGACACGTTCACGCCGCGGAAGAAGGAGGCGACGTAATCATCGGCCGGATTGTTCAAGATCTCATCAGGTGTACCAACCTGCACGACGCGGCCGCCTTCCATGATGGCGATGCGATCACCGATGCGCATGGCCTCGTCGAGATCGTGAGAGATGAAGATGACTGTGCGCTTCTGCTCTTCCTGCAAAGTCACCAGCTCATCCTGCATCTCGGTGCGGATCAATGGATCAAGGGCAGAAAACGCCTCATCCATCAGAAGGATGGACGGATCGACAGCAAGCGCGCGCGCCAGACCGACGCGCTGCTGCATGCCGCCAGAGAGTTCGTTGGGGTAGCTGTCGCCGCGGGCCTCGAGCCCGACCTGGGCGAGCGCGGCGCGGGCTCTTTCCTCACGCTGGGCCAGTGGCACGCCGGCGAGCTCCAGCCCGAAGGCGGCGTTCTGCACCACAGTGAGATGTGGCAGCAGTGCGAAGGATTGGAACACCATGCTGATGTGCTTGCGACGGAAATGCATGAGCTCCTTGTCGGACATAGCCGCAATGTCGGAGCCCTTGACGATGATCTCGCCAGCGGATGGATCGATCAGCCGGTTCAACATGCGCACGAGCGTCGATTTGCCGGAGCCGGAAAGCCCCATCACGACAAAGATTTCGCCCTCGTGAACCGTAAAACTGGCGTCGCAGACGCCGACCGTCATCCCCGTCTTCTCGTAAATCCCGTCTTTATCGAGCCCCTCGCGGTAGAGGGAGATCGCCTTTGCGGGGTCGTCGCCGAAAACCTTAAAAAGATTTTTGACAACAAGCGTCTCGCTTTCGCTCAAGTCGCTTGGTCCTTTGCGATTTCAACTAAAAGAGGATTGGGTAGCAGGACAGGTATGGCCGAGGGGCTAGCGAGTCAACAGTTAGCTGCCATCTTTCCGCCTCAATGGAGCCAAGATCGGCGGCTTCCCGGGGCTGTGCGCCGCCTCGAAGAGTGGCGCACAAATTGCGCATCCGGGAACAATTTTCGTCTCGTGAAACGAGTGCGCGCGGTCTTTTGAATCGATGCGGCGAGGTCAGCCCGTCGAGCCGAAACCGCCCTCACCCCGCTCGCTAAGGCCCGAAAACTCTGCCACTTCCTGCAAACGCGGGGTCAGGACCGGCACGAAAAGCATCTGCGCGATGCGCTCTCCGGGCTCGATCAGAATTGCCTTCCCCGAGGCGTTGCGGTTCCAGGCGCTGATCATGATCGGACCGTGATAGTCCGCGTCGATCAGCCCCACACCATTGCCGAGAACAAGGCCCCGTTTATGCCCGGCCCCGGAGCGCGGCAGGATCAGAGCCGCAATGTGGGGATTGGCAATCGAAAGAGCGAAGCCCGCCGGAATGAGCACCGCGGGCGCTCCTGCATCGAGTGCGAGAGGCGCTTCGAGGCACGCCCTGAGATCGACGCCGGCCGCCATTGCGGAATGCGCGAGCGGCAGGCCCCAATCCCGGAGACGTTCATCCAGGATCTTGATTTCAACGCGGGGCGACGCATCGACGCTCATCAGCATTCTTCCTCATCACAGCCGGACATGGCTCATCAAATCCGGACAGGGCTCACCGAGGCCGGACAGGACGCCGGCGCGTCTGGCGGTAGGCGCTCTTCGCAGACAGGTCCGGTTGCACGGCGTTGCAGGAAGGGTCCCGCGGGTCAAGGGAGCAGACGCCGGACATCACATTTGCAATTTTCTGAATGTGATCCATGTGGTGGGCGTCAGAAACAAGAGAGGATACGATGCGCCATTCCGCAAAGCCCGCCGTCACCGCTTTTTTCGATAAGCGAACCTTTTCCGTGCAGTATGTCGTGGCAGATCCCGCAACGAAACGCTGTGCGATCATCGACCCGGTGCTCGATTACGATGAAAAATCCGGGGCAACCGCCACCTTCAACGCCGACCAGATCCTCGCTTTTATCGAACGGGAAGGCCTCGTCGCGGAATGGATCCTCGACACGCATCCACATGCCGACCATCTCTCGGCCGCCCATTACCTGCAGGAAACGACCAGCGCTCCCCGCGCCATCGGTGCGCACGTCACCGACGTGCAGAAGCTCTGGAAGGACCTCTACAATTGGCCGGATTTTCCGGCTGACGGGAGGCAGTGGGATCGGCTCTTCGCCGACGGCGACGATTTCCGCATCGGCGAGATCGAAGGCCGCGTCATGTTCTCGCCGGGCCACACGCTTGCCTCTGTCACCTACGTGATCGGCGATGCGGCCTTTGTCCACGATACGCTGTTCCAGCCGGATTTCGGCACGGCGCGGGCGGATTTTCCGGGCGCCGATGCCGCGACGCTTTGGACCTCGATCCAAGAGATCCTGAAGCTTCCCGAGGGGACGCGCCTCTTCACCGGCCACGATTACATGCCGGACGGGCGCGAGCCGCAATGGGAATCGACAGTCGGCGAACAGAAGGCGAAGAACAAGCATCTGCAGCAGGCGCAGACGCAGGCCACCTATGTGGAACTGCGCAACAAACGCGACAAAAGCCTGCCGATGCCGAAGCTGATCCTGCACGCGCTGCAGATCAATATGAACGGCGGGCGCCTGCCGGAGCCGGAGGCAAATGGCCGGCGCTATCTCAAGATTCCACTCAATACGCTCGAAGGCGCGGCCTGGGATTAGAGCTTCAGGCCGCGCTTTCCTCCTCACAAAAAGGCGTCACCACTCAGGTGATGACGTCGGGCTCGGTGCGGCCGGTGTGCTTTTCGATGCCGGCCACCTCGCCTGCCGCCGCGATGATCTCGGCGAGCGCCTGCTGCGGTTCCTGAGTGTGATCGCCGCCCGCCGGCTCGAAGCGCTCCAGGTAGACACGCAAGGTCGCACCCTCCGTGCCGGTGCCCGACAGCCGGAAGACGGCGCGGCCGCCGCCCTCGAAGAGGATGCGAAGCCCCTGATGCTCGGCGAGGGAGCCATCGATCGGGTCATGATAGGCGAATTCGTCGGCGCCTTCGATGGTGAGGGAGCCGGCTGTCTCACCCTTGAGAGAGCCGAGGCGCGCCGTCAGCTCCGACATCAGCGTTTCCGCACGCTCCGTCTCGATCGCCTCATAATCGTGGCGCGTATAGTAATTGCGCCCGAAGCGCGCCCAATGCTCGCGCACGATCTCGGGAATCGACTGACGGCGGACGGCGAGGATGTTGAGCCACAGAAGCACCGCCCACAGCCCGTCCTTCTCGCGCACATGGTCGGAACCGGCCCCAGCACTTTCCTCGCCGCACATGGTGATTTTTCCGGCGTCGAGAAGGTTGCCGAAGAATTTCCAGCCGGTCGGCGTCTCGTAGAGGGAAATGCCGAGCTCTTCGGCCACGCGGTCGAGGGCGCGGCTCGTCGGCATGGAGCGCGCAACGCCGGCAAGGCCACGCTTGTAGCCGGGCGCGAGATGCGCATTGGCGGCAAGGACCGCTATGGAATCGGACGGCGAGACCGGCAGGCCGGGGCCGAGAACGAGATTGCGGTCGCCGTCGCCATCGGAGGCCGCGCCCATATCGGGCGCCTCCGGCGCGGCCATGAGGTCGAAAAGCGCCTTGGCGTGGACGGGGTTCGGATCGGGGTGCAGGCCACCGAAATCCGGCAGCGGCTCGCCGTTGCGCACCGTTCCCACAGCCGCCCCCAGACGACCTTCCAGGATCGCCTTCGCATAGGGGCCGGTCGCGGCATGCATCGCATCGTAGGCGAGGCGGAAGCCGGAGGCGAAGAGACCCGAGATCGCATCGAAATCGAAGAGCTCTTCCATGAGGGCGGCATAATCCGTGACCGGATCGATCACTTCGATCACGAGGCCGTCATGCTCGACCGTCGCCACTTTGGAGAGGTCGATCTCGTCGAGATCGGCAATCTTGTAAGAGGAAAGCGTCTGCGTCACCTTATAGATCGCGGAGGTGACGTTTTCGGGGGCCGGCCCGCCATTGGCGAGATTGTATTTGAGACCGAAATCGCCGTGCTCGCCACCGGGATTGTGGCTGGCGGAGAAGATGAAGCCGCCCGTCGCCTGGCGCTTGCGAATGACGCAGGAAGCGGCCGGGGTCGACAGAAGCCCGTTCTGGCCGATGATGAGATGCTTCGCGCCCGCGGCGGCAAGCATCCGCACGAGCGTCTTGATCGCCTGACGATTGCCGAAGCGGCCGTCGCCGCCGATCACCATCGTGGCGCCTTCGACACCGCCGATGCCTTCGATGATCGCAGCGATGTAGTTTTCGAGATAGCCGGGCTCCAAAAAGGCCGCGGTCTTCTTCCTGAGGCCCGACGTGCCGGGCTTCTGTCCGGCGATCGGCTTTGTCGACACGGTCTCAATGTTCACCTTGTCTCTCCCATCTTCTTCTGGCGCGCGTCTTTGAGCATGCGCCGGTAGAGGTTTCTGTAGAGCCGGGCCGAGGCGGACCAGCCGAAATCGGATTGCATCGCGGCGCGCCGGGCAACACGCCAGGCCTTTCGGTCGGCCCACAGATCGAAGGCACGGTCGAGCGTATGGCGCAGCCCTTCAGGGGTTACCGGCGCGAATTGAAAGCCGGTCGCCGTTCCCGCCTGCACCGCAGCGGCATTGGCATCGATGATCGTGTCGGCGAGCCCGCCGGTGCGCGCAACGATCGGCAAAGTGCCGTAGCGCAGGCCGTAGAGCTGGGTCAGGCCGCAGGGCTCGTAGCGCGAGGGGATGACGATCGCATCCGCGCCCGCCTGCAGGAGATGCGACAGCGGTTCATTGTAGCCGATGACGGTCGCGACGCGGCCCGGATTGTTGAACGCCGCCTCGCGGAAGCCCGCTTCCAGATGCGCCTCACCGCTGCCCAGAACGGCAAGCTGCCCGCCCCGCCATAAGAGCTGGGGCAGATTTTCTAAAAGAAGGTCCATGCCCTTTTGCTGAGTCAGGCGACTGACGACGCAAAGGAGCGGCGCGTTCGGATCATTTTCAAGGCCGAGACGCTCCTGCAGCGCCTCCTTGTTGCGCGCCTTGCCCGCCGACTTCTCGGCCGAATAGGGCGCCGCGATCAACGGATCGTTCGCCGGATCCCAGACGCCGGCGTCGATGCCGTTCAAGATCCCGCACATATCCGCCTGGCGGTGGCGGATGAGGCCGTCGAGGCCCCAGCCAAATTCGGGACTTTCGAGCTCGCGCGCATAGGTCGGGCTCACCGTCGAGACCTTGCTCGACATGGCAATGCCTGCCTTCAGGAAGGAGATCTGGCCCCAGAATTCGGTCAGGTCGCGGTGGTAATAGCGCCCCGGCAGACCGAGGCGCGTGATCTCGGCCGCGGGAAAGACGCCCTGGAAGGCGATGTTGTGAATGGTGAAGAGGGTCGGCAGATCGATCTCATCCGCAGAGAGATAGGCCGGCACGAGGCCGGCCTGCCAATCGTGGATATGCAGAAGCTGCGGTCGCCATCGACCGACGCCGCGGGCCGCGATATCGGCGGCGACGCGCGACAAGGCCGCAAAGCGCAGATGATTGTCCGGCCAGTCGTGCCCATTTGGCCCGACATAGGGATTGCCGACGCGGGCAAAAAAGGCCGGCACGTCGAGCGCCCAGACCTTGAGCCCCTCTTCCGTCGTCGCGGCGAGAAGGCGGCCGTCCTGGCCGAGAACCTTCCCGCCCGGCAAGGGAAGCGCTTCCGCTTCTTTGAGCCTTTCGCAAACTTCCGGGTAAGCCGGCAGCAGAACGCGGGCATCGACACCTTCGCCGGCAAGCGCGAGCGGCAAGGCGCCGATGACATCGGCGAGCCCCCCGGTCTTGACCAGCGGATAGCATTCGGAGGCGACGAAAAGGACTTTGTTCACGGCGACAACTATGCCTCGGAATCGAGGCGGTCGAGCATCCGCTGCGTGATCAGACATATGCCACTTTCCGTGCGGCGGAAGCGGCGCGCATCTTCTTCCGGGTCTTCGCCGACGACGAGGCCGCGCGGAATGACGACACCGCGGTCGACGACGACGTTGGTGAGGCGAGCATGCCGGTTGATCGTGGTGTGCGGCAGAACCACAGTGCGGCAAAGCTCGCTGTAGGAATGGGCGTGAACGCCGGTGAACAGGAGCGATTTGTCGATGCGCGCACCCGACAGGATGCAGCCGCCGGAAACCAGCGAACTCACGGCCGAGCCGCGGCGCCCCTCTTCGTCATGCACGAACTTCGCCGGCGGCGTGACCTCGCTGTAAGTCCAGATCGGCCAGTTGTGATCGTAAAGGTCGAGGCCGGGGACGAAATCCGTGAGATCGATATTGGCTTCCCAGAAGGCATCGATGGTGCCGACGTCGCGCCAATAGGGTTCGGGCTCCGCGCCCGACATGACGCAGGATTCGGCGAATCGATGCGCCACCGCGCCGCCTTCCTTGACGATCCGGGGAATGATGTCGCGGCCGAAATCGTGACTTGAGTCCGGATCGTCGGCGTCGCGGCGCAAATGCTCGAACAACACCTTCGTGTGGAAAACGTAGATGCCCATGGAGGCGAGCGCGAGGTCCGGGTTGTCGGGCATGGCGGGAGGATCGGACGGCTTTTCGACGAAATCCACGATGCGGTTGCCGGCGTCGACATGCATGACGCCGAAGCCCGTCGCTTCCATGCGCGGCACGGCGATGCAACCGACGGTAACCTCAGCACCGCTGTCGACATGCTGCGCCAGCATGATCTCATAATCCATCTTGTAGACGTGATCGCCCGCAAGAATGATGATCAGTTCCGGCCCATAGTCTTCGACGATATCGATATTCTGCGTCACCGCATCGGCGGTGCCGACATACCATTTGTCTTCCGCCACACGCTGTGAGGCGGGCAAGAGATCAAAGGTCTCGTTGCGCTCGGGCCGAAAGAAATTCCAGCCCCGGTTGAGATGCCGGATAAGGCTGTGGGCCTTGTATTGAGTCGCAACCGCGATGCGCTTGATGCCGGAATTCAAGGCATTCGACAGCGCGAAATCGATGATTCGACTCTTACCGCCGAAATAGACGGCGGGCTTCGCTCGATTGTCCGTCAGCTCCATCAGACGGCTGCCCCGGCCCCCCGCCAGGACAAAAGCCATCGTGCGCCGGGCCAAGCGGCCGCCCAGCGCATCCGGATCGATTCTGCTCATTGAAAATCTCCCCCGCCGAACCATCCCCCGCCGGCGCGCGGGCACACCATGGGCCGAACGCAAGCGAGGCTCAAGGGCGAGACCGCGTTCTGCGTGAACGTCTTACGGCTGCACATCGGGTTCCCGCCAGGACATCACCGCATCACGGCTGCGGCCTTTCTTCGCGGAGCGCTTCGATGGTGCGCCGATAGAGTTCACTGGCGCGCAATTCGTCGAGATCGAGGCGAAGACGCCGACGCCAATTCGGGTGTTCGTCCATGGTCCCCGGCACGTTCGGCTGGTCGCGCGCTCCGGCGAGATCGTCGAGGGAGACGGCAAGAAGGCGTGAGGGGCTTCGCGCCAAAAGCCTGGAGATTTGCACGGCGGCCTCGCCTGCGGAACCTTCCGCATCGTCGGCGTCGATCTCGCCAAGCCCGTTCTCGGCAAGAAGCCGCGCCACCGCCCGACGGTCGCCCGCCCGCTGCTGCCTTTCATTGTCCGCCTGATCCGGGCGCAGGAGATCCAGCCCCAGGCGCACGTCGATGTCATGCCCGGTCCACCAGCCACGGAGGCTCGGCGTATCGTGGGTGGTGACACAGGCAAGCGCAGCCGGCGGATATTCCTGCGGTCCCCGGAAACGGCTCTCCGCGCGCTCGAACAGGAATACCTTGTAGGCATGGAGCGCCGTATCGCGCATCACTTCGCGGAAACCGTCCGGCACCACGCCCAGATCCTCACCGATGACAAGGCTCTCATAAGCCTGCGAAACTTCGGCGAGAACGGCGAGCATCGCCTTCAGCGGATAGCGCATATAGGCGCCCTTCGCAGGGCCTAGTCCCTGCGGGATCCAGAACTGACGGTAGAGCCCCATCGCATGGTCGATGCGGATCGCGCCAGCATGGCACATCATGCTGTCGAGCAGCGCCCGGAAGGGTTCGAGATCGTCGTCCAGGAGCCCGGCGGGCGAGAGCGGCGCCAGCCCCCAATCCTGGCCATTGGCGTTGAAATAGTCCGGCGGCGCTCCGACCGTGATGCCGTTCACAGTGGTGCGGGTGTCGGTCCAGGTGGCCGAGCCGTCGGGGGCGACACCCACGGCGAGATCGAGGTAAAGCCCGATCCGCATCCCCGCGCGCCGCGCCCGCCGCTGCGCCTCGGCCAGCTGCGCGTCGGCGGTGAATTGCAGCCACATCTGAAAGAGCACGGCATCGCTGTTTTCTTCCGCGTAGCCGCGAGAGGCAGCACTCTCCGGGCTGTGAAACTCGTCACTCCAGACATGCCAGCCGCCAGGCGTCGGTGAGGCGAGCCCCCCGAGCGACAGGGCCTCGAACAAGGCATGGTCGTAGAGCGCCTGGCCTCCACGCTCGCGAAACCGCGCGAAATCCTGATCGACCAGGATCCGCTCGCGCTCGCGGTTGAAGATCCGCCACAACGCTGAGAGCTTGTGGCGCGTCACGCCCGGATAATCGACGAGCGTCGCGGCACGCGCCTCATTAAGCCAGCTTTGCGGCGGTCGGTCCTCCTGCGTGAAGCCCGGCACGTCGTCGACTGCGATATAGAGCGGGTTCAAAAAGCGCCGGCTCGAAGGATAAAACGGGCTCACCCGCTCCGGCAGAGCCAGAAAGAGAGCATGCAGCGGATTGACGCCCAAAAAGTCGGCGCCATCGGCAGCGAGCATTTCGGCAAGCCGTGCGAGATCCTCAAAATCGCCCATGCCCCAGTTGCGAGCCGTGCGCAGCCCATAAAGCTGGCAGGCGACGCCCCAGCAGCGACCGTCTTCGAGAAAGCCGGGCACGAAGCAGGTCTTTTCCGGCGCCTCGAGCCCCCCGAGAGCCGGCCGCAGGCTTGGCCGTTCGCCGGTTTCCGCGGCGTCGATACCAAGCGCGGTCAGGATCGCCTCTTTGGTGTCGTCGCCCGCGAAGACTTCTTCACCGGACAGTGCCCAATAGCGTGTCTCGATCCCGAGGGCGTCGGCCAGCCTGTCGAGAGTGTCACTCATTCCTTCGCCCTTTCGCCGAGGTCAGCCCCGGTCTCTTTGGTCAGCCCTCAAGAAGAATCATCGAGCGCGCCGTCATCGTCACCTCCGCGCCAGGTGCAAATTCCGCGCCGCCAACTTCGCCGTGAACCGTTTCAAGCCGCCTCTGCCACATCTCGACGCCCTTGGCCTCCGGCAGCCGGAAGCTCAAATCGTTCGGCGCCGCGTTTATGATAATCAACACGCAGCTCGTGCCTTCGTCGCACAGCATCAGGCCGATGCATTTGCGCAAACCATCCTGCCAATCCTCCGCAGACATGAAGCCGCCCTCGGGCTTCAGCCACTGCACGTTGGGGATGTCGCGGCCGGGAACCTCCTCGCCGTGCAGAAAGCGGGTCTGGCGCAGCAGCGGATGGGCCTTGCGGAAGGCGATCGCGGCCGCGGTGAAATCCCGCAAGGCAAGATCGCGTTCGGGCAGCTCGGCCCATTTCATCCAGCTCGTTTCATTGTCCTGGCAATAGGCGTTGTTGTTGCCGTTCTGCGTACGCCCCTGCTCGTCGCCCATGACGATCATCGGCGTTCCCTGGGACAGGAGAAGCGTCAGAAGGAAGTTGCGGCGCTGCTGATCGCGCAGCTGCAGGACGGCGGGATCATCCGTCGGACCTTCGACGCCGCAATTCCAGCTGCGGTTGTCGTCGTGCCCGTCGCGGCTGTCCTCGCCGTTCTCCTCGTTGTGCTTGTCGTTGTAGGAGACGAGGTCGTTCAGCGTGAAACCGTCATGCGCGGTGATCAGGTTGATGCTCGCCCACGGCTTGCGGCCACGATGTTCGAAGAGGTCGGCAAAGCCGAGAAGACTGCGTGCGAGATCGGGCAGCATGCCGTCGTCGCCCTTCCAGAAGGACCGCACCACATCGCGGTAGGCGCCGTTCCATTCCGTCCAGCCTGGAGGAAAATTGCCGAGCTGATAGCCGCCCGGCCCGATATCCCAGGGCTCTGCGATCAGCTTGGTGCGCGACAGGACCGGATCCTGGCGGATGGCATCGAAGAAGGCCGCATCGTTGTGGAAAGTGTCACGGTCGCGCCCGAGCGCCGTCGCGAGATCGAAGCGGAAGCCATCGACATGGCATTCCTCAACCCAATAGCGCAACGAGTCCGTCACCATCTGCAGAACACGCGGATGGCGCAGATTGAGCGTGTTGCCGGTGCCAGTCGTGTCGAAATAATAGCGAGGATCGTCGCCCAGAATGTAATAGCTGGCATTGTCGATGCCGCGGAACGACAAGGTCGGGCCGAGCCGGTTGCCTTCGGCGGTGTGGTTGTAGACCACATCGAGGATCACCTCGATATTCGCCTCGTGCAGCTTGCGCACCATGGTCTTGAATTCATGGATGCTGGCGCCTGGCGAGATGAAGCGGGGTGCCGGGGCGAAGAAGGCCGCAGTGTTATAGCCCCAATAGTTCGACAGGCCTTTGCGCACCAGGAATTCGTCATCGAAGAAGGCCTGAACAGGCATCAGCTCGATCGCGGTGACGCCGAGCTTGACCAGGTGATCGATGACGTCGGGATCGGTGAGCCCCGCAAACGTGCCGCGCACCGGTCCCGGAATCTCCGGATGCAGGGCCGTCATGCCGCCGACATGGGCTTCATAGATGATGGTGTCGGACCAGGGCGTCTTCGGCGCCACGTCCGCGCCCCAGGTCACAGCCGGGTCGATGACCACGCATTTCGGCATCGAACGCGCCGAATCACGCCGATCGAAGGAAAGATCCTCCCGCGACGAGGACACACGATAGCCGAAACAGGCTTCATGCCAGCGCAACTCGCCATAGAGCGCCTTGGCGTAGGGGTCGATCAGAAGCTTGTGCGGATTGAAGCGATGGCCGGCCTTCGGCTCGTACGGCCCGTAGACTCGGTAGCCGTAAAGCTGGCCCGGACGAAGGTCCGGAAAATAGCCGTGCCAGACCTCATGCGTGTGTTCGGGCAGAGGGATACGTTCGAGCTCGCGTCGTCCTTGCCGGTCAAACAGGCACAGCTCGACCTTTTCGGCATGCGCCGAAAAGAGGGCAAAATTGACGCCAGAGCCGTCCCAGGTCGCCCCCAATGGATGGGGCGTACCGGGCCTCACGCGAAGCCGCGACATGCATTGATCCTTCTAAAAAGAAAGTCGAAATAGGTTTCAGGGCTGGTATCTCAAGACGATCACGCCGAGCGGCGGCAGGGTGAGAGCGGCCGACGCCGGCTGACCATGCCACCCGACATCCTCGGCGCGCACTTCGCCGTCATTGCCGACATTGGAGCCGCCATAGACGCCTGCATCGGTGTTGAGGCATTCCTCCCAACGTCCCTGGAAGGGCAGGCCGACCCGATAGCCATGCCGCACGACCGGCGTGAAATTGCAGATGACGGCAACGACATCCTCGCCGCGCTCGCCGCGCCGCAGATAGGAAAAGACGCTCTGATCGGCATCGGAGGCGTCGATCCACTGGAAACCGGCAGGCTCGCAATCGCGCTGATGGAGTGCGGGCAGATCGCGATAAAGATGGTTGAGGTCGCGCACGAGCCGCTGCATGCCCGCGTGTCCCTCGCCGCCGAGGAGATGCCAGTCGAGCGACTGATCGTGGTTCCACTCCCGCTCCTGGGCAAATTCGCAGCCCATGAAAATCAGCTTCTTGCCGGGATGTGTCCACATGAAGCCGAAATAGGCTCTGAGGTTGGCGAAGCGCTGCCATTCATCGCCCGGCATTTTGCCGAGGAGCGAGCCCTTGCCGTGCACCACTTCATCGTGGCTGATCGGCAGAACGAAGTTTTCCGAGAACGCATAGAGCAGGCCGAACGTCATCTGATGGTGATGGTAACGGCGATGCACCGGGTCGTTGTGGATGTAGGCGAGCGTGTCGTGCATCCAGCCCATGTTCCACTTGTAGCCGAAGCCGAGGCCACCCGTTTCGACAGGTCGCGACACACCCGGCCAGGCGGTCGATTCCTCGGCAAACGTCGTCGCCCCCTCGAAGCCCCCGAAGACATTGGTGTTGGTGTCGCGCAGGAACGAGATGGCTTCGAGATTCTCGCGGCCACCATGGACATTCGGGACCCAGTCGCCCGGCTCGCGGCTGTAATCGAGGTAAAGCATGGAGGCCACGGCATCGACGCGCAGCCCGTCGATGTGGAACTCATCCATCCAGTAAAGAGCGTTCGCCTCCAAGAAGTTGCGCACCTCCCGTCGACCGAAATTGTAGATGAGTGTGTTCCAGTCGCGATGAAAACCCTGGCGCGGATCGGCATGCTCGTAAAGTGCGGTGCCGTCGAAACGGGCGAGACCGTGCTCGTCCGTCGGGAAATGCGCCGGCACCCAGTCGATGATGAGGCCGATGCCTTCTGCGTGGCAACGCTCCACGAAGCGACCGAACGCCTCCGGCGAGCCGAAGCGCGAGGTCGGGGCATAGAGCCCGATCGGCTGATAGCCCCACGAGCCGGAGAAGGGATGTTCGGAAACAGGCAAAAGCTCGATATGCGTGAAGCCCATATCCTTCACATAGGGGATGAGCTGATCGGCAAGCTCATCGTAATCGAGATAGGCGTTGCCGTCGCCGCGGCGCCACGAGCCGAGATGCACCTCGTAAATCGAGATCGGCTGGGCGCGGTCGTTGCGCGCGCGCCGGGTCTGCATCCAGTGCTCGTCGTGCCATTGGCGATCGGGAAGACCTGTGACACGGGACGCTGTCGAGGGGGGCACTTCCTGAGAGAAGGCGAAGGGATCGGATTTCAGCGGCAGGAGCCGCCCTTCGTGCGAGAGGATTTCGTACTTATAGTATTCGCCCGGCCCGATACCCGGCAGGAAGATTTCCCAGACGCCGCTTTCAACGCGTTTGCGCATGACGTGGCGGCGCCCGTCCCATTCGTTGAAGCTGCCGACGACAGACACACGCTGCGCGTTCGGCGCCCACACGGCAAAGGTCGTGCCCTGAACGCCATCGATCGTGGTCGGATGCGCGCCCATCTTCTCGTAGAGGCGGCGATGGTTCCCCTCCGAAAAGAGGTGCAGATCAAGCTCGCCGAGGATCGGCGGAAAACGATAAGGATCGTCGACGGTCCAGGATTGATCGCCGGCATAGAAGCGGATGCGATAGGCGAGACCCGGATCCTGCCCTTCGAGCAGGGCCGCAAAGAAGCCCGCCTCGAGGCGCTCCATTTGGGCCAGAACCTCGTCGCCCCCCATGCTGAGGATTTCGGCCCTCTCAGCGCCGGGATGAAACGTGCGGATGCTCAGGCCGGCAGAGGCCCGATGCGGACCGAGAAGCGAAAACGGGTCGCCATGGCGCCCTTCGATCAGCGCAGCGATCGCAGAGCGGTCGATCTCCGGAAAGGAGATCAGGATCTCTTTGCGCCAGGTGTTCATAGCTTTGCCTCAGTGGTGATCAGGTTAAGAACGCCGCGCAGCGGAATGTCGATCCAATCGGGGCGATTTGCCGCCTCATAGAGGATCTCGTAAAAGCCCTTCTGCAGGAGGAAGAGCCGCAAGAGGCGCTCTGCCGCCGCCTCGTCGTTCGGAAGTGTCGGCACGCCTTCCATCCGGGCGAAGTAGCTCGCGCGGAAATCAGCAACAGCCTTGTCGCGCCATTGCTGGGCGCGTTCGCGGATCGCCTCGGGCACCTCCATATGCCGTGCCAGGAACTGGCGTTCGGCTGCGGCTGCGGCATAGTCGAAGGAGCGCAGCATGCCGGCGACGTCCCGCAGGGGCGAGGACTTCGCGCGCCGTTCCGCGAGCGAGCGTTGCGGCTCACCTTCGAAGTCGATGATGACGATATCGGCCTGGGAAACGAGGACCTGGCCCAGATGATAATCGCCGTGGATGCGCGACTTGCCACCCGACGGGGGGCTTGACGCGAGGTCTTCCAGCTCGCCCTGAAGCGCCCCGCGCCGTTCGGCGAGGTCGGCCGCCATCTCGCGCGTTTCGGCAGGCAGCGTCGCCGCCATCGCCTCGAGCCGCTCGATCGCCTGATCGGCGAGGCTTGCGACATCGACGGCCATCGCGCCCACATCTTCCTGCTCCAAGGGCTCCACCTTGAAAGCCGGCAGATCGGTTTCGGCGGCAAGCGCCACATGCATTTCGGCCGTGCGCAGCCCCATATTCATGGGCAGGTCGAGCGGGTGCCCGAAGGGAATCGGGGCTGCCGCCGGGGCGGTCTCCGCGGCGGCCACGGCGTTGAGCGCCGTCGCCTCCAGATCGCGGTCGAGCGCATCGACGAGAACGGCCCAGCCGTCGCCCTGATTGCGCACAAAGGAGAAGACCGCGGCAAGCGCCGCCGGCTCACCGTCGTTCGAACGGTATTCGACCGTTCCAAGGAGCTGCGGCGTGTTGTCGAAGCCGGCGACATCGGTGAGGAAACGCGCGACTTCGACCTCGGGCTGATCGCCCTCGCGCAGCCGGCGATAGACCTTCAGGAGCGCGCGGTCGCCGATGATGACGGAGACGTTCGACTGCTCGACGCCAAGCGGCCGGACATCCGTCTCCTCGGCTGCTTCTGCAAGATCGGCCTGGCCGGCAAAGACGAGTTCGCCGTCCTTGGCGGCGACCGGCTCACCAGCCGCCATCGCCTTCAACAGGGCTCTCGCGAAATCCTCGTCAAAGGCCGCATCGACAAGTGCGCCGACGCGCGGGCCCCGTCTGATCTTGGCCAGCGTGTAAGAGAGTTTCGGCGCTCCGAAATGCAGGTTCTCTTCGCCCCACAGCGCAGAGAGCGGCAGGAAGTAACGCTGCGTCTCCTCGTTGCGAAGCGTCACGTCGACGGTCGCAATGGCGGTGCGCCCCTCCGCCACGCTCGTCAGAGGCGACAGCGAAACCCCGTCGATGGTGCCGCCCTTGCCGGCGAACCAGCGCTGGCGCTGCAGGAATTCAGGCAGCGCCTGGGCTTCGAGCTGGCGGCCGTCGCGACCGGAGAGCGCGGCACTCAAATCGGCGCGTGTGGTAACGGTGATGAATTCGGGCATGACGTCGGGTGCGGGCGTGTGCCATTGCGGCACGTCCGTCTCCTCGGTGAGAAGAAACCAGAAGAAACCGTAACCGGGCAGCGTCAGCATGTAGGGCAATTCACCGATCGCCGGGAAAGCAGAATGGCCGGAAAGCTCTACCGGAACCCGGTGACGGAAACGCGACAGGTCGAGCTCGACGGCCTGGGCGGAGCGAGAAAGATTGGCGACGCAGAGAATGTCTTCGTCTTCATAACTGCGGATATAGGCGAGGATCTTCCGGTTCCCCGGATAGAGGAACGTCATCTCGCCACGGCCGAAGACCTTGTGCTGTTTGCGCACGGTCACCATGCGCCGCATCCAGTTCAGAAGCGATGACGGGTCGGATTGCTGCGCCTCGACATTGATCGCTTCATAGCCGTGGATCGGGTCCTGCACCGGCGGCAGATAAAGCTGCTGCGGATTGGCGCGCGAAAAACCGCCATTGCGGTCGCCCGACCATTGCATGGGGGTGCGCACGCCGTCGCGGTCGCCCAGGAAGTAATTGTCGCCCATGCCGATCTCGTCGCCGTAATAGAGAACGGGCGTGCCCGGCATCGACAGCAAGAGCGCATTCATCAATTCGATCTTGCGGCGATCGTTCTGCATGAGCGGCGCCAGACGGCGGCGGATGCCGAGATTGATGCGCGCCTTCTGATCAGACGCATAGGTGCGCCACAGATAGTCGCGCTCCGTATCCGTGACCATTTCGAGCGTCAGCTCGTCGTGGTTGCGCAGGAAAATCGCCCATTGGCAGGGATCCGGAATTTCCGGCGTCTGACGGATGATATCGGTGATCGGATGGCGGTCCTCCTGCGCCAGCGCCATGTACATGCGCGGCATCAAGGGGAAGTGGAACGCCATGTGGCATTCGTCGCCCTCGCCGAAATAGGGACGCGTATCCTCCGGCCATTGATTGGCTTCGGCGAGCAGCATCCGGTCGGAGTAATTCTCGTCGAGATCGCTGCGGATCTGTTTCAGGACGACATGCGTCTCCGGCAGGTTCTCGTTGTTGGTGCCGTCGCGCTCCACGAGATAGGGAATGGCATCAAGCCGGAGCCCGTCGACCCCCATATCGAGCCAGAAGCGCATCACCGACAGCACTTCCTTCATCACCCGCGGATTGTCGAAGTTGAGATCCGGCTGGTGGGAATAGAAGCGATGCCAGAAGAATCCTTCCGCGACGGGATCCCAGGTCCAGTTGGAGGTCTCCGTGTCGAGGAAGATGATCCGCGTGCCCTGGTATTTCTGATCGGTGTCGCTCCAGACGTAGTAATTGCGCGCCGCCGATCCGGGCTTCGCGTTGCGCGCCCGCTGGAACCAGGGATGCTGGTCGGAGGTGTGGTTGATGACGAGCTCGGTGATCACCCGAATGCCGCGCTGATGGGCCTCCGACACGAAGCGGCGGAAATCGCGCATCGTGCCGTAAGACGGATTGATCGCGCGGTAGTCCGCGATGTCGTAGCCGTCGTCGCGCAAGGGCGAGGGATAGAACGGCAGGAGCCAGATCGCGGTGACACCCAAGCTCTCGATGTAATCGAGGCGTTCGAGAAGACCGCCAAAGTCACCCACGCCATCCCCGTTCGAATCGAGGAACGCTTTGACGTGCAGCTGATAGACGATCGCGTCCTTGTACCATTCGGTGTCGGAGCGATCGATCACTCCGTCGATGCGATGATGGGGGCGCTCGGAACGATTGGATTTTTGCATGTTTTCTGTCGGACCTGCGTTCACGTGAGCCGCTCTTGAGGCGAAATCAGGCGCCAGGCCGCATAGGTGCGCTCGGACGGGTTGAGCCAGACATGTTGCATCTTGCCCTGCCAGGTGAAGCGCCGGTCGAGGACCAGATCCTCGGCCATGATCGGCGCATCGTCAGACAGCCCAAACTCCCAAAGCGGCACCTCGAAATGCGCGCCCTGCGCGTTCAAGGGGTCGAGGTTGACGGCAAACAGCAGGAAGCTCGACAGATCGTCGGTGTATTTGCCGTAGTAGAGAATGTTGTCGTTGTAGGCGTTGTAGAACGACAGATTGCTGAATTGCTGCAGCGCCGGATGAGCCCTGCGCCAGGCATTGAGGCGGCGCACGTCATCCTTGATGTGGCCGGGCCTGTCCCAATCCCAGGCACGGATCTCGTATTTCTCCGAATCGAGATACTCTTCCTTCCCAGGCATCGCCGCGGCCTCGCAAAGCTCATAGCCTGAGTAGATGCCGTAATTCGTGCCAAGCGTCGCCGCCAGGAAGAGACGCACCTGGAAGCCGGCGCGCCCGCTGTTCTGCAGATAGAACGGGTTGATGTCCGGCGTATTGGTGAAGAAGTTCACCCGCATGTAATGACGGCATTCCCCGGTGGTGAGCTCCGTCAGGTATTCCGTCAGCTCGGCCTTGTTGTTGCGCCAGGTGAAATAAGAATACGATTGGGTGAACCCGACCTTGGCGAGACGCTTCATCATCTTCGGTCGCGTGAAGGCTTCCGCCAGGAAGATCGTGTCGGGGTGGCGTCGGCGCACTTCGGCGATCATCCACTCCCAGAATGGCAGGGGCTTGGTGTGCGGATTGTCGACACGGAAGATTTTGACGCCGTGCTCGACCCAGAACAGCACGGTATCGCGTAATTCGTGCCAGAGCCCCGGGATGGCATCGCGGTAGAAATGGACGTTGACGATGTCCTCGTATTTCTTCGGCGGGTTTTCGGCGAACCTAATGGTGCCGTCGGGACGCCAATCAAACCATTCCGGATGCTCCTTGATCCAGGGATGGTCGGGCGAACACTGGATGGCGAAATCGAGCGCGATCTCCAGCCCGTGCTCCGCGGCCGCCTTCACCAGGCGGTCGAAATCCTCAAACGTGCCGAGCTCGGGATGGATGGCCTTGTGACCGCCCTCCTCCGAGCCGATGGCATAGGGACTGCCGGGATCGTCGGCACGCGCCGTCAGCGAATTGTTGCGCCCCTTGCGGTTCGTCTTGCCGATGGGATGGATGGGCGGGAAATAAAGCACGTCGAAGCCGAGATCGCGCACGTACGGGAGCTGCGCGATGACATCGTCGAAGGTGCCATGGCGGGCAGGATCCCCGGACTGGGAGCGCGGCATCAACTCGTACCAGCTTGAGAAGGCGGCGCGCTTGCGGTCGACGAAGAGATCGAGGAGCCGCAGGTAATACGACAGGTTGCTCCGCGGTCCGCCGGCCGTCATCAGACCAAGAAGATCCTCGCCCATGAGCACGGAAAACTGCTGCGCCGGATCGGCAAGGCGGGCGATATCTTCGGTGACGCGCTGCAGCCTTGCCCGCCTTTCGGGATCGAGCCGGTCGCTTTCAGACAGCGCCTTCTTCAGAATATGCAGCCCCTCCTTGAGTTCAGAGGTCACATCCTGACCGGCATTCTTCTTTTTTGACACGTCGGAACGCCAGCTGCGAAAGAGATCGCGCCAGGCAATCACGGTATATTCGTAGGTCGTGTTCTCGACGGGTACGAAGGAGGCGCGCCAGCGATCGTTCTCATAGAGGCGCATCGGCGTTTCAGACCACGTCTTGTCACCCTTTCGGCGCGTCAGAAGCGCTGCGTCGATGAGGTCGTGGCCATCGGAAAAGATATCTGCCTCCACGACCACGACTTCCCCGATGGCGGCTTTGGCGGGAAAGCGGCCGCCGTCGATCTCGGGCGTCACCGCCTCGATGGCGATGCGGTTGTCGGCGAGGGCGTGCAGCAGGCGATCGGCGGGTTTGAGAGCCTGTTCCATGATCCTGTCGGCTTGGACGTTTCCATAGGGCGCCACCGACGGAAGGCCGCCGGCGATACAATTCGAGCTAGGTCAGGCCGGAGCGAGGTCCAGCCTGTTGTCTAGGCTAACGAGGGAGTCGGTGGAGAGTTGCAAGCGTTTTGCCTGCAACTCTCCTCAACTGCCGGCGAGCGTCAGAAGCGTCGCATTTCCGCCCGAAGCGGTGGTGTCGATCGACACGACGCGCTCGGTGGCGAAAGCCGCCACGCCGTCCGCGAGAGACAGAAGCGGCAGCCGCGCGCCCTGGCGTTCGGCCAGGGCGATGCGCAACGTTCTCGCCTGCGTGCCACCGCCCTCATACGCGACGAGGCCGAGCCCTTGAAGGCCAGCAGCAAGCGCCACGGGCTCACCCTCCACCACGACGACGAGACCGGCCGGGGCGCCGACACGTTCCAGAGCCGTCTTGAAGGCCACCACGGCGGCATCGACGAGACCGGCCGGCACGACCGCGCGATTGCCCGCCGCGAGTGCGGTCACGATCTGCGCCAGAAGCGCCCCCGACCGTGCTCCATCCTCATCGGCCGGGTTTTCATCGGGCAGGGGCGCGCCCAGACAAAGCGCCAGCCCGCGGCCATGCAGAGACAGGCGATTGGCCTCGCCCGTCGGGCCCGGCAACGCCACGACGCCGGCAATCTCGGGCCGCGCTGCCTCAATCACCTCATGCGCGACTTGTCGGGCAGGTTCCGGCAATTCACCGGCGGCGCTCGCCAGGACCATGATCCGGGCGGAGTTCGCCTCCCACTCGCTCATATCCGGCAGGGTCGCGAGATCGGCGGGAGCCAGGGCGGCGACCTGCGGCCGCTCTTCGTCGCCCCGAAGCGGAGCGGCGGTCACCTCGACCGGCCGTGTGAAGCGGGCAAGATAATGCGGGCCACCGGCCTTCGGACCAGTACCGGATAGCCCTTCGCCACCGAAGGGCTGCACGCCGACGACCGCACCGATCTGGTTGCGGTTCACATAGATGTTGCCGACATGGGCATGGTCGCAAATGCGCTCCACCCGCTGGTCGATGCGCGAATGGATGCCGAGCGTCAGACCGTAGCCCGACGCGTTGATGGCCGCCACGACCGCGTCGATCTCCTTCGCCTTGAAGGTGATGACGTGAAGGACCGGCCCGAAGATCTCGCGCTCGAGTTCGTCGAAGTGATCGAGGCGAAGCGCGACGGGCGCAACGAAATTGCCCTCACCCGGCATTTTCTCGTGGGTGAAGAGGAGCCGACCTTCGCTTGTTAACTTTGCCACATGGGTTTCGATCGTCTGCCGGGCTTCTTCATCGATCACAGGGCCAACATCGGTCGCGGGATCCCACGGATCGCCAATGACGAGCTCTTCGGTCGCCCCCTTCAGCATCTTCAAGAGCGTCGGCGCGACGTCCTCCTGCACGAAGAGAGCACGAAGCGCCGAACAGCGCTGTCCGGCCGATTGGAAGGCCGATTGCACGATATCGCGGACCGCATGCTCCGGGAGCGCAGTCGAATCGACGATCATCGCATTGAGGCCGCCGGTCTCCGCGATGAGCGGCGCGCGCACGGGACCCGCTTTCGCCAAAGCCCGGTCGATCAAGATCGCGGTGTCCGTCGAGCCGGTGAAGCAGACGCCCCCGACCCTCGGATCGGAGGTGAGCGCGGCACCCACCACAGAGCCCTCTCCCGGCACGAGATTGAGCACGCCTTTCGGCACGCCCGCCTCGTGCAGAAGCGCCACGGCCTTTGCCGCCGTCAGAGGCGATTGCTCAGCGGGTTTCGCGACGACGGCATTGCCGGCCACAAGCGCGGCCGAAAGCTGACCGGTGAAAATCGCCAGAGGGAAGTTCCACGGCGAGATGCAGACGAAAACCCCGCGGCCGTGCCGCCTTGCACCGCCTTCGGAGAAGAGCCGGCGCGCCTCGTTTGCGTAAAAGCGCAGGAAATCTGCGGCTTCACGCACTTCCAACACACCGTCGAGACGCGTCTTGCCGGCTTCGCGGGTGGCAAGCGCGATGAGTTCGGCCGCGTTCTCCTCATAAAGCGTCGCGGCGCGCTCCAAAATCTGGGCGCGCGCATCCGCCCCGATCCCCTGCCAGGCCGCCACCGCATCGGCGGCGACGCCAAGGGCGTGTCTGGCGGTTTCCGCATCCGCATCCACGACGACGCCGACCTTTTCGGCCGGGTGCGCCGGGTTGAAGACATCTCGCGCGCTACCATGGCTTTCCTCGCCACCGATCACGGGAGCTGCACGCCATTCCGCCGCCTCGAAAGGCCTCATGGCTTCGGACAGCGCCTCCAGATCGAGCGGATTGTTGAGATTCCAGCCTTTGGAGTTCTTGCGCTCCGGCTCATAGATGTCGGGCGGCAGCGGGATCAGCGGATGGGCGACGGGCTTTGCCTGCTCGACCAGCGAGATCGGGTCTTCGACCAGCTTTTCCGCCGGCACGTCCTCGTCGAGAAGCTGATGGACGAAGGAGGAATTGGCGCCGTTTTCGAGCAACCGGCGGACGAGATAGGCAAGCAGATCCTTGTGGATGCCAACGGGCGCATAGATGCGGCAGGGACGGCCCGTCTCTTTCCTTAGCCGTTCGTGCAGCGCCTCGCCCATGCCGTGCAGACGCTGGAATTCGAAGTGCGCGTCGGGCGGCGCGATTTCCAGAATGGCGCAGGCCGTATGGGCGTTGTGCGTGGCAAACTGGGGGAAGATACGGTCGCAGTGCGCGAGCAGAAAACTCGCACCAGCGAGATAGGAGACATCGGTCGATGGCTTGCGGGTGAAGACCGGATAGGCGGCAAGACCGAGGATCTGCGCCTGTTTGATCTCGTAATCCCAATAGGCGCCTTTGACGAGGCGCACGGCGAAGCGGCGGTCGAGACGCTCCGCCAGATCCACGATCCAATGAAGGACCGGCAGAGAGGCTTTCGAGAACGCCTGGACGACGAAACCGAAGCCGTCCCAATCGGCGAATTCGGACTCCGACAGTGCCCGTTCCATCACCTGAAGCGAGAGATCGAGACGGTCGGCCTCTTCCGCATCGACGGTGAGACCGATGCCGGCGGCCTTCGCCTGGCACATCAGCTGGACGAGCGTCGGTACCAGCTCGGCCAGAACCCGCTCCTTCTGCACCGTCTCATAGCGCGGATGGAGCGCCGAGAGTTTCACCGAGATCGACGGATTGTCCGTGACACGCTCGGCCTTGGCGGCCTTGCCGATGGCGCTGATCGCGTTCGAATAGGAGCGAAAATAGGCCTCGGCATCCTCGTGCGTTCGCGCCGCCTCGCCCAGCATATCGTAGGAATAGCGATAGCCTTTGGCGCGCATCGGCTCGGCGCGGCGCAGGGCCTCCTCGATGTTGCGCCCAAGCACGAATTGCGCGCCCAACACCTTCATCGACTGTGCAACGGCGGCGCGCACGACGGGCTC
This sequence comes from Afifella sp. JA880, assembly GCF_025379905.1. Taxonomy (NCBI): domain Bacteria; kingdom Pseudomonadati; phylum Pseudomonadota; class Alphaproteobacteria; order Hyphomicrobiales; family Afifellaceae; genus Afifella; species Afifella sp. JA880. The sequence continues at coordinate 697,047 of NZ_JAOANH010000003.1, read as the reverse complement.
GCCGACGCGCTGCACCATGCGACGCATCGTATGGATGAGGTGCGCCTCGGTCTGCTCGTCCTGCCCTTCCGATCCGTAAAGGCGGCCGGTCAGCATCAGGCCCCAGGACGAGGCATTCAACAAAAGCGATTCACTTTGCCCGCGATGGCTGCCCCAATCGGCACCGCCGATCTTGTCGCGGATAAGGGCATCGAGCGTATGCGCATCCGGCACCCGGAGATAAGCCTCGGCGAGGCACATCAGAGCCACGCCTTCGTCGGTGGAGAGACCATATTCGGAGAGAAAGCGTTCCATCAGATGCGGCGCCGGATCGGCCCGCAGGGCCGACACCATCCCCGCAGCCTTGGCGCCGGCGCGCTTTCGTGCCGCTTCGTCGAGATTTATCGCGGCGAGACGGCTTCTGACCACCGCCTCCTCGTCTTCATAGGGCGCGCGACGGATGGCAATACGAGAATCAGTGGCCATGGAGGCTCCGGAAGGCAGAATGGGTAAGGGTCGGTGACCTTCCGCAATGCTGCCCGCAAATAGGACTTCTTTTCAACTCACCGAAATACCAAGTCGGGCATGATCACCCGCGAAATCGCGGCAGCCGAGACTTCACTGACGAGAAGAGGCCGGCTGCGCGATCCTGCCCTGTCCCGGCGCGCATAACGGCGCCAGGACGGTCCGGCGGGATGTTCAGCGGTTGTTGAATTGCGGCGAGCGCTTTTCCGTGAAGGCGAGCATGCCTTCTTTCTGGTCTTCGGTTGCAAACAGGGCCTGGAAGATCCGACGTTCGAAGCGAATGCCCTCAGCCATCGTCGTCTCATAGGCGCGATTGACGCTTTCCTTCGCCATCATGACGGCGGGAAGAGAGAAGGACGCAATCTTCTGAGCGGCCTTCACCGCTTCTTCCAAAACGTCCCCGACGGGCACGACACGGGAGACGAGGCCGGCGCGCTCCGCTTCGTCAGCCTCCATGAGACGCCCGGTCAGGCACATATCCATTGCTTTCGCCTTGCCGACGAAGCGGGTGAGACGCTGGGTTCCGCCGGAGCCCGGAATGACGCCGAGGCTGATTTCCGGCTGGCCGAACTTCGCCGTCTCCGCCGCGATGATGAAATCGCACATCATCGCAAGCTCACAGCCCCCGCCGAGCGCATAGCCGGCGACAGCCGCGACCAACGGCTTTCGTCGCTGACCGACCTTGTCCCATTCGGAGATGAAATCGTCACGATAGGCGGTGACGAAATCGAGCTCCCTCATTTCATTGATGTCGGCACCCGCGGCGAAGGCTTTCTCCGAGCCGGTGATGACGATCGCACCGATCTTGTCGTCGGCCTCGAATTCGTCGAGTGCTGAATTGAGTTCAGCGACGAGACCGGCCGACAAAGCATTAAGCGCATTCGGGCGGTTCAAAGTGATGAGCCCGGCGCGTCCGCGGCGCTCCACCAGAATATAATCGTAGGCCATGCCCCCTCCTGACTGACGTTTCCCTGGCGATAGCCGTAAAGCGGTTGCACAAAACCGGCAAGGCAACCTTGGCCTTACCTCTGACAGACAGGGCAAAAGAACGTCGACCGGCCCGACTGCACGATACGGGAAACCACGCCCGAACAAGTGGGCCGCGGGCACGGGAAATCTTCCCGGTCATAGACGGCAAAGCTCTCCTGGAAGCGGCCGACGGAGCCGTCGGCCTGGACGTAATCGCGCAAAGAGGAGCCGCCCGCGGCGACCGCATCGGCGATGACGGCGCGCACCGCCTCCACCAGCCGTGTCAGACGCGCGCTCGGCTCCCCATCTTGGCGCACCAAGGTTCCGGTCGCGCGCCGGGGCGAAAGCCGCGCACGCCAAAGCGCTTCGCAAACATAGATGTTGCCGAGCCCGGCGATGACGCGCTGATCCATCAACACCGCCTTCAAGGGCGCCTTGCGGCCGGCGAACTTCGTCGCGAGCAGCGCGGCGGAGAGAGCGTTGCCGGTCGGCTCCAGGCCGAGATGGGCGAAAAGCGGATGCTCCTCAAGATGGCCCGCTTCGCCGAGGGCCATGAAGCCGAAGCGGCGGGCGTCGTTGAAGACGAGATCGAGATCGCCATCCAAATGGAACACGACGTGATCGTGGATGGTCTTCTTTTTGTTGTCGAAATAGCGCCCTTCGGCCGGCGTCAGATTGAGGGATCCCTCAAAACGGAAGGACCCTGTCATGCCGAGATGCATGATGAGAATCGGGCCACCGGCCTCGATGTCGGTTTCCACCAGAAGATATTTCGCGCGGCGGCCGACATGGTCGATGCGGCGGCCTTCGAGCGCGACGGCGAAGCCCGGCGGGAGAGGAAACCGCAGATCCGGACGCCGCAACTCGACTTTCTCGATCGAGCGACCCTCCAGGACCGGCGCCAGTCCGCGCCTGATCGTCTCCACCTCCGGCAATTCCGGCATCGCCACTTATCCTTCATCTTTCCGCGTCACGCCGCATGGCGTGTCGCCAACGCTTTCGTTATGGTCCGCGACAACCGCGCCGCAACACCGGCGCCTCCGGATTTGTCCAGAGGATCAGCTATGAGTGAAAAGACCCAGTTCGGCTACCAAGAGGTGCCGATGGAGGAAAAGCAGGGGCGTGTCGACGACGTCTTCCATTCGGTCGCCCGGCGCTATGACATCATGAACGACCTGATGTCGGGCGGTCTGCATCGGCTTTGGAAGAACGCCATGGTCTCCTGGCTCGCGCCGCCCCATTCGGGACGACCCTACCGGGTGCTCGACATGGCGGGCGGCACCGGCGACATCGCCTTTCGCATCTCCGACCGCTCCCGCGGTCACGCCGAGATCACGGTTGCCGACATCAACGGCTCGATGCTGGAAGTCTGCCGCGAGCGGGCGGAGAAGCACGGCTACACCAATCTTTCTTATGCGGAAGCGAACGCCGAGGAACTGCCCTTCGAGGACAAGAGCTTCGACGCCTATACGATCGCCTTCGGCATCCGCAACGTGCCGCGCCTCGACAGGGCGCTGTCGGAGGCCTACCGCGTCCTGAAACCGGGCGGGCGCTTTCTCTGTCTGGAGTTCACGCCGGTTTCCACGCCGGTGATCGCTCAACTCTACGAGGCCTATTCCTTCCGCGTCATTCCGATGATCGGGCAGGTCGTCACCGGCGACCGCGAATCCTACCAGTATCTGGTGGAATCGATCCGCGTCTTCCCGAACAAGGAGCGCTTCGCCGGCATGATCTCCGACGCCGGCTTTGAGCGCGTCAGCTATCGTGACTATACAACCGGCGTCGTCGCCCTGCATTCGGGCTGGAAGCTCTAACGCGATAAAGTTCTAAGGTCGCACAGCGTGCTCAATCTCATCCGCCTCACACAGGCGGGCTTTCATATCGTCCGCGCCGGCGCGCTCGGCTTCGTCGATGTCGACGAGGTGCCGCCGGTCGCGGCCCGTTTTGTACGTTTCGCGCGGCTTTTCGAGCCACGCGGGCTCTCGGATACCGAACGCGGCCGGCGCCTTTCGGCCCGGCTTCACCGGCTCGGTCCCTCTTATGTGAAGCTTGGACAGTTCCTGGCGACGCGGCCGGATATCGTCGGCAACGATGCCGCCGAAGCCCTGTCGGGCCTCAAGGATGAGATGCCTCCCTTCCCGACGGAAGAGGCAAAGGCGATCATCGAGATCAATCTCGGCCGCAAAGTGGAGGAGATTTTCACCTCCTTCTCAGAGCCCGTGGCGGCCGCCTCCATCGCCCAGGTCCACCACGCCACACGCTTCGTCGACGGCGAAGAGCGGGAGGTCGCCGTCAAGGTGCTGCGCCCGCATGTGCGGGGCGGCTTCCAGCGCGATCTGGAGACGTTTTATGCGGGGGCACGCTTCCTGGAGCGACTGTCGGCGGAAGGCAAACGGCTGAAGCCGGTCGCCGTCGTGCAATCGCTCGAGCGCACCGTGCTCCTGGAAATGGATCTCAGGCTCGAGGCTGCGGCCTATTCGGAGCTGTCGGAAAACATCATCGGGGAAACGGAATTCCGCGTACCGGCCGTCGATTGGGCCCATACCGGCCGCGACGTCCTGACGATGGAATGGATCGACGGCATCAAGCTCCGGAATACGGCGGGCATCATCGAGGCCGGAATCGATCGCCAGAACCTCGCCCGCATCGTCGTGCAGTCGTTCCTGCGCCATGCCTTGCGCGACGGGTTCTTCCACGCCGACATGCACGAGGGCAATCTCTTCGTCGACCGGGAAGGACGTCTCGTCGCCGTCGATCTCGGAATTATGGGGCGCATCGGGCCAAAGGAGCGGCGCTTCCTCGCCGAGGTCCTCTACGGCTTCATCAAGCGCGACTATCTCAAGATCGCCAAGCTGCATATCGAGATCGGCTATGTGCCGCCGATCCATTCGGCGGAAGATTTTGCCCAGGCGTTGCGCGCGATCGGCGAGCCGATCCACGGCCAGCGCGCGAGTGAAATCTCTATGGCGCGGCTTCTCGGTCTCCTCTTCGAGGTGACGGCGCTCTTCAACATGCAGACGCGGCCGGAGCTCATCCTCTTGCAGAAGACCATGGTCGTGGTGGAAGGCGTCGCCCGGCGTCTCGATCCAGATTTCGACATGTGGGCCGCCGCCGATCCCGTCGTCACGGAGTGGATCTCTCGCCATCTCGGCCCCGTCGGGCGTCTTGAGGAAGCAGCCGATTCCTTGCGCGAGATCGGCAAGTTCGTCGAGCACCTGCCGGACACTTTGACCCGCGTGGAATCGGCCGTCGACCGTCTCGCGGCGTTCTCCGCCGGCGGCATCAAGCTCGACGATCAGACGGTCGACCGGCTCGCCGATGCCGGCACCAAGGAGCTTTTCTGGACGCGTTGGGCGGTGCGGCTCGGCGGGCTCGCGCTCGTCGTCATGGCGGCCGCCTCTCTGTGGCGCTAAGACGGCCTGAGCAAGCGGCCTTTTCGAGGGAGCGGCAGGGCATGACGAAGCTCAAAGACAAGCGCATCCTGCTCGTCATCGGCGGCGGGATTGCCGCCTACAAATGCCTGGAGCTCATCCGCCTCTTGAAGAAGGCGGGGGCCTCGGTCAGCACCGTAATGACCAAGGCGGCGCAGGAATTCGTCACGCCGCTCGCCGTCGGCGCCTTGAGCCATGAACCGGTCTTCAGCGAACTCTTCGACCGTCAGGCGGAGGAAGATATCGGTCATATCCGCCTGTCGCGGCAGGCGGATCTCATCGTCGTGGCGCCGGCGACAGCCGACCGGCTGGCGCGGCTTGCCACGGGCCTTGCCGACGATCTCGCAGGCGCGGTGCTACTTGCAAGCGACAAGCCCGTGCTTCTCGCCCCTGCCATGAATCCGAGGATGTGGGCGCATCCGGCCACACGGCGCAACGTCGCGCAGCTTCACAGTGACGGATACGGCTTCATCGGCCCGGAAGCCGGGGAAATGGCGGAAAGACACGAGAGCGGCGAAGGCCGGATGAGCGAGCCTCAGGCGATCTTTTCGGAGATCGAACGGCGCCTCGGCGGCGAGGCCGGAACGTCTGCGGCCGATGCCCGGCCGCTCTCGGGCCGGCGCGTGCTCGTGACCTCGGGCCCAACGCATGAGCCGATCGATCCGGTGCGCTATCTCGCCAACAGGTCTTCCGGGCGGCAGGGGCACGCCATCGCGGCCGCCTTTGCCAGAGCCGGTGCGCATGTGACGCTCGTTTCCGGGCCGGTCACGATCCCGGCGCCTGCGGGCGTGGACCTCGTGGCGGTGGAAACCGCCCGGGAGATGCTTGCGGCGGTCGAAGCCGCACTTCCCGTCGACATCGCAGTTCTTGCCGCGGCCGTCGCTGATTGGCGCACGGCGGAAGAAGCGGACCGCAAGCTGAAGAAGACGCAATCGGGCGCTCCGGCCCTCACCTTGGTGGAGAACCCGGATATCCTGGCCACGCTCTCCCGGCACGAGAGGCGTCCGCGCCTCGTCGTCGGCTTCGCTGCGGAGACCAACGACGTCGTTGCCCATGCCCGCGCCAAACTTCAGCGCAAGGGCTGCGACTTCATTCTCGCCAACGATGTTTCGCCCGCCACCGGCATCATGGGCGGCACGGAAAACGCCGTGCAGCTCATCGGGCCCGCGAGCCACGAAGAATGGCCGCGGATGAGCAAGGAGACCGTGGCGGAGCGGCTCGTTGCACGGCTCGGCGCGGAGCTTTCCAACAGAATATGATGCGCCACGGCCGCGCCGATCGCGGCCGGGCTTTCACATCTCGTCGGCTACTCGCCGCCTCTATTGATCTCTTCCGCCGAAGGCGTCTCGACGTTCCAGATCTCGCGGGCGTAGTCGCGAATGGCACGGTCTGCGGAGAACCAGCCGACCCGCGCCGTGTTCAAGATCGTACGCCGCGTCCAGTCTTCCGTGTCCATGAACGCCCGATCGACCTTGCGCTGCTCCTCGAGATAGGCGGCGAAATCCGCCGTGACGAAGAAATAATCGTCATAGGAGAGCCGATCGACAATGGCCCGGAAGCGGTTCGGATCTTCCGGCGAGAAAACGCCTGAGCCGATCGCATCGAGAACCGTCTTGAGGGTCTCGTTGCCTTCGATGACGGCGCGCGAATCGTAGCCGGAGATGCGATAATTGGCGACGTCCTCCGCCGTCAGGCCGAAGATATGGATGTTTTCGCGCCCGACCCGATCGCAGATCTCGACATTCGCGCCGTCGAGCGTGCCAATCGTCAAGGCCCCATTGAGAGCCAGCTTCATGTTGCCGGTGCCGGAGGCCTCCATACCTGCCGTCGAGATCTGCTCGGAGAGGTCGGCGGCGGGGATGATGCGCTCGGCGGTCGAGACGTTGTAGTTCGGCAGGAAGACGATCTTCAGGCGGTCGCCGACGACGGGGTCGCTGTTGACGGCCCGTGCGACGTCGTTGATCAGCTTGATGATCAGCTTCGCCATCTCGTAGCCGGGCGCGGCCTTGCCGCCGAAGATCTTGACGCGCGGCGTCCAGTCGGCCGCCGGATCGTTGCGGATGGCAAAATACTGCGCCACCGCCTCCATGATGTTGAGAAGCTGGCGCTTGTATTCGTGCATGCGCTTGATCTGCACGTCGAACATGGCATCCGGCGAGACATGGATGCCGACGCGGCTCTGGATCTCCGCCACCAGACGGCATTTGTTCTCGCGCTTGGCGGCCCGGAAGCGTTCGCGGAAAGCGGCATCTTCCGCATAGGGCGCCACCGCTTCGATGGCCTCCAGATCGCCGATCCAGTCCTCTCCGATGGTCTCGATCAGGAGATCGCTCAACGGCTTGTTGCAGGAATGCAGCCAGCGGCGCGGCGTGACACCGTTGGTGACACCGAGGATGCGGCTCGGATAAAGCGAATCGAGATCGTGGAAGACCGTCTGCTTCATCAGATCCGCATGCAGAGCCGAAACACCGTTGACGCGGTGGCTGCCGACGAAAGCGAGATGCCCCATCCGCACGCCGTGGCCGTTGTTGTGGTCGACGATGCGCACGCGTTCCAGATCGAGCGTGCGCTTGGCAGCGGCCGCTGTTCGCAGATGCTGCTCGTCGATCCAGCGAATGATGTCGAGGTGGCGCGGCAGGACGGAGCCGAAAAGCTGCAGCGACCAGCGCTCCAGAGCTTCCGGCATCAAGGTGTGGTTGGTGTAGGAGAGCGTGTTGCGGGTGATCTGGAAGGCGACGTCCATCGACAGGCCGTGCGCATCCACGAGAAGGCGCATGAGCTCGGCAACCGCGATCGCGGGATGGGTGTCGTTGAGCTGGATCGCCACCTTCTCCGGAAGCTTCGTGATGTCGTCATGCGAGGACAGGTAGCGACGCAGAAGGTCCTGCAGCGATGCGGAGGTGAAGAAGAATTCCTGGCGCAGGCGGAGGTTCTTGCCTTCCTCGGTGGTGTCGTCCGGGTAAAGGATGCGCGAGACCGTCTCCGCGCGCACCGCCGCCTCCATCGCGGAGAGATATTCGCCGCGGTTGAAGCGATCGAGATCGACGCGCTTGGCGGGCTTGCCGGCCCAGAGCCTGAGCGTGTTGACGTGGCGCCCGCGCCAGCCGGCGATCGGCGTGTCGTAGGCCGCGGCCAGCATGACCTCTGCCGGATGCCAGACTGCCTTGCCTTCCGGCGTGGTGATGACCTCGCCGCCGAAGGGAATGTTGTAGACGACTTCGGGGCGCTCGAATTCCCAATTGTGGCCGGTGACCAGCCAGTCCTCCGGCTCTTCCGCCTGCCAGCCGTCGCGAACCGACTGACGGAAGAGACCGTTCTCGTAGCGGATGCCATAGCCGTGGGCCGGGATGCCCAGGGTCGACATGGAATCGAGGAAACAGGCGGCGAGGCGCCCAAGACCGCCATTGCCCAAGGCTGCGTCGGGTTCTGAGCGCAGGATCTCGTCGTAATCGGCGCCAAGCTCCGTCAGCGCTTCGCGCACCGGCGCCTCGAGCCCGAGATTGATGATCGTGTCTTTGAGCAGACGGCCGATCAGAAATTCCATCGACAGATAATAGACCCGCTTCTGGTCCTGCTCGTAGGCACGGCGGGTGGAGGCCATCCAGTGATCAACCAGCTGATCGCGTACCGCCAGAATGAGCGCTGCGCTCCAATCCTGCCGGACCGAATGCTCCGGATCCTTGCCGACTGCATATTTCAGCTTCTCGATGATGAGCCTTTTCACATCTTCCGCATCCTCGATGCGGCGCGAAAGAGTGACGGCTGTCGCTGCATTCATGATCGCGCTCCTCGCGATTGTCGCCCGGCGCGTCTGCGCTTCGAGGCAAGTTGTCACCCACACAACGGGCCGTGACAGCTGACCGGCCGGGCGGGTTCAATGACGTTTGTGTTCGTGGCGTTGCAATCTTCGGGCAAAACCACCCTATGATTGCTTGCCTACAGGAATCGGCCGGTCCTTGCCTGCCTCAATTTCCTGCAGCACGTGACTGAATTGCGCGCGCAACTTGCTCTTTTCGACCTTCCCCATGGCGTTTCGGGGCAGGTCTTCCACGAAAATAAGGGTCTTCGGTTGCTTAAAGCTTGCGAGTTTCTGGGCAAGGGCGGCGCTCAGCTTTTCCGCTTCGGGCGCTTCTCCCGGCGCGGGAACGACGAGCGCGATCACCGCCTCCCCGAAATCGGGATGCGGAACCCCGATCACCGCTGATTCCAGGACGCCGGCGCAGGCATCGAGGACAATTTCGATCTCCTTCGGATAGATGTTCAAACCGCCGGAGATGATCAGGTCCTTGGCGCGCCCGACGATGTGAACATAGCCGGCTTCGTCGATCAGGCCGAGATCTCCGGTGCGAAACCACCCATCATGGAATTCCTCCGCCGTCTTCTCCGGCATGCGCCAATAGCCTTTGAAGACGTTCGGTCCTTTCACCTCGATGACGCCGATCTCGCTCATCTTCTTCGGCGAACCCGTTTCCGGATCAACGATGCGAAGATCGACGCCTGGCAAGGGCAGGCCGACCGTTCCAGGTCGGCGGTCGCCCTCATAAGGGTTCGACGTGTTCATGCTCGTTTCCGTCATACCGTAGCGTTCCAAGACGGCATGGCCGGTCCGTTCGAGAAAGGCAGCATGGGTTGCAGGCAGGAGAGGTGCGGAACCGGAAATGAAAAGTCGTACTTCCTGCACCAGTTTGTGCACAAGGCGCGGATCGTCAAGAAGACGGGTGTAAAAAGTCGGCACCCCCATCATCACCGTGGCTTGCGGCAGGGCCTCGATCACCAGGTCGAGATCGAAGCGGGGCAGGAAAATCATCGACGCCCCGGCGGCAAGAACGACATTGCACGCCGTGAAAAGACCGTGAGTGTGGAAGACCGGCAGCGCGTGGAGAAGGACGTCATCTTCCGAAAACTGCCAAAGGTCCGTCAAGGTGAGGGCGTTGGAGACGAGGTTGTCGTGGCTCAGCATCGCGCCCTTGGAACGGCCGGTCGTGCCGGAGGTGTAGAGGATCGCAGCGAGGTCGTCGTCGGCCCGCGCCACCGTCTTGAATTGATCGCCGGCCGAAACACCGAGGCGATCGAGACTGCCCGAGGCTTTTTCGCGCTTCTTGCGCACACCGAGCGTCTCAAGCCGTGCCCCGGCTTCTTCCGCGACCGGTGACAGGATCTCCGCTTTAGCGGGATCGCAGACGAAGAGCGCCGGCTCGGCATCTTTCAGAAAATACGCGACCTCGGCCGGCGTATAGGCGGTGTTGAGAGGCAGGAAGACGGCCCCGGCGCGAACGGTCCCGAGATAGAGAAGCACCGCCTCAATGCTCTTTTCGACCTGCACGGCGACTCGATCGCCGGGCTTCACCCCCAGTTTGACGAGCGCATTGGCAAAGCGGGCGGAGCCGTTCTCCACGTCGGCATAGGTCAGCCTTCGCCCGTCCGTCAGGCGCGCAAATGGCGCGGCTTTGGTCGCGGCGGGAAAAAGGGCGGCGAGACGGGTATAGAGATTGCGATCCATGACCGCCATTCAGGCAGCTCACACGTTTTTGAACAAGAGGTGGCGCGGCCGCAGGCACAAAGACCTTCAATCGCCCGTGATCGCCTCAGCAAGAAGACGCTTGCCGTCCTTCACGTCGCGCGCAAAATCGCGCCAGCTCGATTCCACTGCGACGGCCAGCCATTGGTCGAGCGCGGAGCGCGGCATCTCTTCCACCTCAGCGCCCGCCTTCCGGTACATCTGCACCAGTCGATCGTCCTGCGCACGGGATTCCCGCGCAGCCCAGGCCGTGACTTTTTCGCCCGCCGCTTTGAGGGCGGCGCGTTCGTCCTCACTCAAGGCTTCCCAGCTCGGGCGCGCGATGACGATCGGCTCGTAGCTGAACCAGAGAGCGTCGCTGCCTGGCGCCGTCAGACATTTGGCGGCACGCGCCAGTTCGGGGTCGGCAAGGACCGAGGACGAGGCAAGCGCGCCATCGATGACCCCGCCCGCAAGGGCTGCAGCGAGACGCGCACGCGGCGCCCGCACCACCGATGCTCCGGATTTCGTCAGGACGGTACGCAGAGGCTCGCCCTCGGCATGCAGGGTCTTGCCGCTCGTCGATGGCGGCCCTTCAAGACAGGCCCCGGAAGAGACGAAACCGCCGGCAAGCCAGGCATCGGCGAGAACGATCATGCCGGCATTGTCGAGATGGGTCTTGAGGTCGGCCATGAAGGCCGACCGGGCAAGGGCGTCCGCATCGGCATGCCGGCGCGCCAGACCGGGCATCGACGCCGCCCCGAAAATTGGATCAGAAGAGGTGGCCGCAGCGAGCGGCAGAGCCGCGACGTCGACGCGGCCGGTTGCGAGCCGGTCCCAGAGAGCCTCGGGCTCGAAGGCCTCCGGCTTTCCGTCCCCTGCCTCGCCCCTCGCCAGGCGCCTCAAGACGAGATCGGCCTTCTCGTCCTGGAGCGCACGTTCGAGCTCGTCGATCATCGCACCGGAAAAGCTCTCCGCCCCGCCCGCCGTCACCTGGCCGGTGCGCAGCATGGCTGCCGCGGCCGGGAATTCGGAGGCGAGGAGGCCAGCGAGGCTCAAAACCGCGACGAGAGCGCAACGGAGAGGTGTGGTGCGGACAGGCGCCGTGCAAACAGAGGAAATGGGCGAACGGGCTTTTTGAAAAAGCATCGAGGCTCCAGGCAGGCTTCCGTCGGCCGCCTTGCACCTTTTGGGGCTCTGGCGCTGAAATCGGCCGGCGATGGCTACGAAAACGCACCGTCCGCGGGGAATTGGACGATTGAAGGGCGGGGCGCGGAAAGCCCGGCTTGATTTCGTGCCGCTTAGGCCGTCATCTCGCGAACGCACCGGCAAGCGATTCGAGTTGCACATGAATAGGCTCGCTCAGGCGATCATTCTTTCATGGGGGTGGCGCCGACGGGGCATCGCTTTTTCGGCCGGAGCGGTTTCAGCCCTCGCACAAGCGCCCTTCTTTCTCTTCCCGCTCCTGTGGCTGACGCTGCCGGTTCTAGTCCTTCTTGTCGACGGCGCCGTGTCGTCGCGGTTTTCCGGACGCACCGGCCGGTTGATGGCCGCTTTCGGGGCCGGATGGTGGTTTGGCTTCGGCTATTTTCTCGCCGGCCTCTGGTGGGTCGGATCGGCCTTTCTCGTCGAGGCTGACCAGTTCGGTTGGCTGATGCCCTTCGCCGTCGTGCTTCTGCCTGCGGGCCTTGCAATCCTCTGGGGCCTCGGGGTCGTGGCGGCGCGGCTCATCTGGTCGAGCAGCAGCTGGCGGATCTTCGCGCTCGCTTTTGGGCTCGGCAGCGCCGAATGGCTGCGCGGCCATCTCTTCACCGGTTTCCCTTGGAACGCCCTCGGTTATGCCCTGACGGCCGGCGAAGTGATGATGCAGTCGGCTTCGCTTGCCAACATCTATGCCTTGAGTTTTCTCGCCGTCGTCGTCTTCGCTGCGCCCGTCACGCTCCTGACGGCCGAACGACGCAAATACGTGGCGCCACTGCTCTCGGTGGCTGTGGTTCTGGCACTGGCGGGCTACGGGCTTGTGCGCCTCGGCTCTGCCTCCGATGCGACCGTCCCAGGCATCAATCTGCGCATCGTCCAACCAGCCGTCGACCAGGCCCAGAAATGGCTGCCCGAGAACCGAAACCGCGTCTTTCAGGATTATCTGACGCTGAGCGCCGAGCCGGGAGGCCATCCTCTCGACGGGCAGACGCTGGTGGTCTGGCCGGAAACTGCCCTGCCCTTCATCCTGACGGATGAGCCCGCAGCCCTTGCCGCCATCGGCAGGCTGCTGCCGCAGGGCGCACATCTCGCCACCGGCGCCGCGCGGCTTGAAAACGAAGCGGACGGAAGCCGCCGGGTTTTCAACTCGATCTACCTTGTCGACAGCGACGGAACGATCGTTGGATTGTATGATAAGGTGCATTTAGTACCGTTTGGAGAGTACCTTCCGCTGCAGGATTTGCTCGATCGCATCGGGCTTCGGCAGCTGTCTCTACTTGGTGGCGGCTTCTCGTCTGGCACCCGACGACGGACCCTCGCTCTGCCGTCGACGCCGCCTTTCGTCCCCCTGATTTGTTACGAAATTATCTTTCCTGGTGAGATTCTCGCCGAGGACGGGGATCGCCCGGGTTTCTTTTTGAACGTCACCAACGACGCCTGGTTCGGGAACACCCCAGGGCCCTATCAGCATCTTCATCAGGCTCGCGTGCGTGCCGTGGAAGAGGGCGTACCAGTCGTGAGAGCCGCCAATACCGGCATTTCGGCGATCATCGACGCCTATGGCCGCGTTCGGGTGAGCGCAGCACTCGGCACCAAGACGTTCATCACCGGCGGTCTCCCTGAACCTGCTGAAATCCCCCTGGCCGCACGCTGGGGTGGCATATTAACGTTAGTTCACTTGTTAATCTGTTTTTCCGCCGGATTTTTGGCTCTCAGCCGAGAAAACGCGCGCGTACCATTGACTCCTAGGTCCACCCGGCAGAAACGGTGACCTAAGGTTACGAAGTGATCGGACGCCACGAACCGACCCAATCGCGGGCATGATCAGCCCGAGAAAAATTGGCCGTAGCGTGTAAGGAAAAACATGAACGATAAGCGGAAGCCGAAGTCGCCGGACGAGATCGACGCTCATATCGGCAGGCAGGTCCGGATGCGCCGCAAGATGGCCGGCCTGTCTCAAGAGAAGCTTGGCGAACAGCTCGGCGTCACGTTCCAGCAGATACAGAAGTACGAAAAAGGTGCAAACCGTATCGCTGCGAGCCGCCTCTTCCAGATCGCAGAAGTTCTCGGAAGTCCTCTGTCTTATTTCCTCCCCGACAACACAGGAAATGGCGGCGAGGAAGGTTTCGCGGAGCGTCAGACTGCTTTCGTGATGGACTTCGTCTCAACGGCCGAGGGCGTAGAACTTAACCGTTCTTTCACCCACATCAAAAGCAGCAAGGTTCGCCGCCGCCTGATCGAGCTGGTTTCTGAAATCGCTCGCGACCAAAGCGACGAGCCGAGCCAGCAATAGCTGACGGACGCCGCCACAACCGGCGATCTGCGTCCCAGCTTCTACGGTCTTTCCGTCGAAAGCAGCGTCGAGGTCGCTCACAACCTCTGAGCGGCCGCCCGGCCGATGCGATGAAGCTTTGCGCCGTGACGACGCAGCCATCCGCGCGCCTCTTCGTAGTCGGGATAGGCTTCGCCAACGAGGCGCCAGAAGCGCGGTGAATGGTTCATTTCCCGCAGATGGGCGACTTCGTGGGCTGCGACATATTGCAGCACGCGCGGCGGCGCCAGGACGAGGCGCCAGGAAAACGACAGCGTTCCGGTCGATGAACAGGAGCCCCAGCGGCTCCTGGTGTCGCGCACGGCGATGCGCCGGTGCCGCACGCCCAGCGCCGTGCAATAGCCGGCGACGGCCTCGTCGAGATCGCGGCGCGCCTGGCGCTTCAGCCAATCGGAAAGTCGCCTCTCCAGGTGGCGTGGATCGCCCGGAACGATGACGACGCGTCCTTCATCCGTGTCCGCCACCCGCACGAGCCCGCGAGATGGGCCCGTCTTGATGAGGCATTGTTCTCCCCGCAGCGAAAAGTACGCTCCCGGCGCAAACGGGGTGCCGCCTTCATGGGCTTGCATCCGTTTGGCGAGCCAGTCGCGGTGGCCGGCCAGAAAGCGCTCGCCCGCCGAGAGCGGCACGGAGGCCGGAAGCGTCAAAAGCGGTTCGCCTGTCGCAGCGTCGAGCCGCAGGATCATACGCCGGGCCCGGCTGGAACGGCGCACCTTTACGGCAAGCTCGCTTTCCTGAAAGGCAAGACGGCAGGTTTCGGGGGTTTTGCGGCGGGAGAATCGCATAGCGCGCACTATGCCTCGTCTACGGCCGTCGCCAAAGGCGTTGCTCGTTTCGCCACGCATCTCGGCCAAGCCGGCGGTCTCAGCGCTCAAGATCATCTTCGACCGCCCAAAACGACAAACGGGGCCCTGCGGGCCCCGCTGTCTTCGCAATCCGTTCCTGGACTTTAGAACGCGCCCTGCGTTCCGTCGTCCGTGCGCCGGCGGTACTCGGCCATGAAGCGATCGAACTCTTCCTTGTCCTTCGCCCGCCGCAATTCCTTCACGAAGGTCTCAAATTCGCTGCGCATGCCTTCGACCTTACGGCGCTCTTCCTCGATCCGCTCCAACTCACGGGCACGGTACTCGTCGAAAGCGATATTGCCGGTGTCGCCGACACTGAATCCGGCCTGGCGCGTGATGCCGCCGAACTGGCTGCGGAATTGATTGCGCATGTCCTGTCCGAACCGGACCAATTCCTGGCCCCAGATCATCCAGGCCAGCATGGCAAGGCCGAGCGGCCAGAACAGAGCAAAACCGATCACCATCAGAAGAATGTTCAGCGGTGACCAGCGGCCCCGAGTCGAACAGGCCCGATTGGCAGTAACAGTTTGGTTCATCGAACTCCCCTCAAGCAGTGGATGAACTGGAGATGGGGAGCGCAAAATCGGGATTCAAGAAAAACCGGAGGCCGTTCGCCCCAAAGAGCTCTCGAGCTCTCGCGACGGCGATCGCGGCACTTCGACCGCTCAGTGCGTCGACGGCGAGGTTCCGGCCAACGGAAAACGTCCGATCAGTGCCGCGTCTCGACGCTCATGCCCATCATGCGCCGCGCCTGTGCGACCCAGCTCTCGAGCGCTTCGCCCGCGTGAGGCGACATCTCCCCTTGCAAGGCTTCGATCGCCTCGCTGGTCATCTCGGCGAGCTGGCTCACCTGGAAGATGCCGAATTCGTTGAGGCTGTCGGCTGCGGCCGGTCCGAGACCGACAATTTCGTTCAGATCCGTCGCGACCGCCGGGAGGTTGTCGACGGCAAGCGCCGAGAAGCCCATCGCATCGGCAAAACGCGCATGATAATCCTCGCGCGGGTTGCTGCGCACGGCCTCCGCCGCCCCGTTCAAGGGCTTGGCGTCCTCCCGCGCGAAGCGGCGGATGAAATCTGCGATGACGGGCACGATCTCCTTGCGGAACCGGGTGCCATTGAAGACGCCGTAATGGCCGACCTTCGGCTGCAGGTGGTGGTGCTTCATCTCCTCGGGCAGGCTGGAGCACAGGGACTGCGCCGCTTCCGTCTGGCCCACACCGGAAATGTCGTCGCGCTCACCTTCCACCGTCAGAAGCGCCGTCTTTTTGATGAGCTCCGGGCGAACGAGGCGGCCGCGATGGCGCATCTCTCCGCGCGGGAGATCGTGGCGGATGAAGACGGTCTCCACCGTCTGCAGATAAAACTCCGCCGTCAAATCCATCACGGCGAGATATTCGTCATAGAAGTCGCGGTGCTTCTCGGCGCTGTCGCCGTCGCCGTCGACGAGGTGCTGGAAGAACTCGTGATGGGCGCTCACATGCCGGTCGAGATTCATGCTCATGAAGCCCGAGAGCTGCAGGAAGCCCGGATAGACCGCCCGCATGAAGCCCGGATGCGGGAAAGGCACGTTCATGATGACGTGGCGCCGGAACCAGTCGACGCTCTTGCCGTCGGCAAACATGTTGACCGCAGTCGGATTGCGCCGCGTGTCGATCGGCCCGCCCATCAGCGTCATGGAGGCGGCCTGACAGGGATCGTCGTCTTCCGCCATCACGGCGGCTGCGGCAAGGACCGGGACGGACGGCTGGCAAACTGCCATGACATGCGTTCCGGAGCCCAGATGATGCAGCATCTCGACGATGTAATCGACGAAATCGTCGAGATCGAAATGCCCCTTGGACAAGGGCACCATGCGCGCATCGGTCCAATCTGTGATGAAGACCTCATGGAAGGGCAGCATCGCTTCCACCGTTCCACGAAGCAGAGTGGCGTAATGGCCGGACATCGGCGCGACGATCAGAAGTTTCGGATCGCGCGGGCGGTCAGGCGGCAGGTCGCGCTTGAAATGAAGGAGATCGCAGAAGGGCTTCGACCACACCACGCGCTCTTCGATGGCAACGGTCTTGCCGTCGACCTCGACATCTTTCAGGCCGAACTCCGGCTTGCCGTAGCGCCGCGTCGTGCGCTCAAACAACTCCGCCGCAGCCGCGACCGAACGGCCGAACGGGGTCTCCGCAAACGGGTTGAATGGATTCTGGAAGGCGAGCCGCGTCACATCGGCCATGGCCCGCCACGGCGCAAGCACGGCGTGATTGAGCTCGTAGAACTGATAGATGCCCACGTTTCCCGCCCTTTCGTTCGCCATGACGCCGGCATCTGGGGTATTGCGGCGTCGCAGCATAGTCTTCTGCATCGCAGAATAGGCCGTTTAGTTTCAAAGGCAACTGCGGCACGCCAAAAGTCTTCGGGCGCGATGCTTGCGCGGACCTGTTATTCGCCAAGCTGAAGCAACGCACCCGACCGGCGGCCTGAGCGCAAAAACGCTGCAAAAGCAACGGATGCCGCAGTCAAATAAACAAGATTGAGGCCGCCGGCCCACAACATCTCGCGAACGTCGAAACGATTCTCCAAAACGAGAGCCCGCATGCCCTCGAAAACATGCGTCGGTGGAAGCGCGAGCGAAATCGGCTGCAGCCAGGCGGGCAGAACCGTCACGGGGTAGTACACACAGGCGAGCGGAAGCAGGAGGAACGAGACGCTCCAGACGAAACTCTCCGCGCCGAGCCCGTTGCGCAGAACGATGCCGCAGGCGAACAGCCCAACCGCCCAGCTGGTTATGATCAGATTGGCGAAAAAGGCGGCGAGCGCCAGACCCATCCCCAGGAGGTTGAAGCCGAAAAAGACGATCGCCATCACCGTCACCGGCACCAGCCCGATCAGGAGCCTGATGATGCTCATCACTCCGAGGGCGGCCAGAAGCTCGTACATCCTGAGCGGCGTCATCATCAGATTGCCGAGGTTGCGGGACCACATCTCCTCCAGGAAGGAGACCGAAAAGCCGATCTGACCGCGCAACAGGATGTCCCACAAAAGAACCGAGCCGATGAGGGCGCCGCCGGCGAGTGCGGTGACGGACGTCTTTTCCGCGAGATAGGCCTGCAAAAATCCCCACATCAACAACTCGACGGTCGGCCAGTAGACGATGTCGAGGAGCCTCGGCCAGGAATCTTTGAGAAGATACCAGTAGCGCAGAACGAGTGCGAAGATGCGGTTGAGGGAGGCAGAGAGCATCGTGTCGTCCTTGAGGGTTCCGGCGGCGAAGAGGCTCGCAAAGAGGCTGGGCGAAGCGGCCGCCCGGCAATCGTAGACCCGCCGCCGCAGCGCGAAAAGCCGGCAAAAAGCCGGAGAAAAACGCCGCTGACCGGGCCCCGACCCATCACGTCGCCCCTTTCCGCGCGCCGCCCCCTCCCTTCGGCGACCATCATTGCCTAAGGTCCTCGCCGACAAATTCAGCGAAGAGGAAGCCTCATGGTCTATGGCATCATCGGCGTCGGAGCGATCGCTGAGGCGATCGTGGAAGGCTTGTGCAGCGTCGACGTGGGCGCACCCGCAATCGTGCTGTCGCCGCGCAATGCCGAGATTGCCGCCGATCTCGAGCAAAGATACGCAAGCGTCACCGTCGCGGAGGACAATCAGGCCGTCATCGATCGCTCATCGGTCGTGATCCTTGCCGTCAGGCCTCAGGACGCGGCGGTGGCGCTCAAGGATCTCGTCTTTCCCAAAGAGCGCCCGGTCATCAGCCTGTTGGCTCGCACACCGCTTGCGCAGCTTTCTTCGCTCGTCGCGCCGGCCACAAAGATCGCGAGAGCCATCCCGCTGCCGCCCGTGCGCACACGCTCAGGCATCACGCCCGTCTTCCCGGCCGGAGGGGAAGCCAAAACCCTGTTCGATCGGCTCGGCAGCGCCGTCGAGCTGCCGAGCGAGGAAAGCTTTGAGGCTTTTGCCACGGCTTCTGCGACGGTCGCGGCGCATTTTGCCTATCTCGACACCATCGCCGGATGGCTCACGGCTCAGAACGTGCCTCAGAAGGCCGCGTCACAGTATATGGCGGCGGTCTTCGCCGGTGTGGCGGGCTCGCTCCACGAGGACAAGCCGGATTTTGAGCGCCTCGCCAAGGATCACGCGACGCCTGGGGGCATCAACGAAGCGTTTCTCACCGCCCTCACCTCGGCCGGTGTCTTCGACAAGGTGAAGGACGGTCTCGAGACGCTCGCCGCGAAGACTTCGCTTTCCTAGAGGTCTCAGACCGCCTCAGGCCGCCTCGCCCTGCCTGCGGCCGCGGGCGACATCGAGGAAGACATCTTCCATGGTCTCGCGGCCATAGCGCGAGATAAGCTCGGACGGGGCCCCCTGATCGACGATCACGCCGCCCTTCATCATGACGACGTCATCGCAGAGACGCTCCACCTCGGGCATGTTGTGCGAGGCGAGAAGAATGGTGGCGCCGCGTTCCCGGCGATAGCGCTCCAGATGGGTGCGCACCCAATCGGCGGTGTCGGGATCGAGCGAAGCGGTCGGCTCGTCGAGGAGGAGGACCTCGGGCCGATTGATCAGGGATTTTGCGAGCGCCACGCGGGTTTTCTGTCCGGCGGAAAGCTTGCCCGACGGGCGGTCGAGAAAATCCCGAAGCGCCAGCTCGCCGGCGAGCTCGTCGATGCGCTCCTTGAGGTCGGCAACACCGTAGAGCCGCCCGAAGACCTTGAGGTTCTGCCGCACGGTGAGCCGCATCGGCATTTCCACATAGGGACTTTCGAAATTGATCCGGTGGAGAACCTGATAGCGCTGGTGCGCCATGTCGGCACCCAGGATGCGGGCTTCCCCCGAGCTCGGCGTGATCAAACCCATCAGCATGGCGATCGTCGTCGTCTTGCCGGCGCCGTTGCCGCCGAGGAGGCCGGTGACGGAGGCGGCGGGCACCGAGAAGCTGATGCCGTCGACGGCGCTGACCGGGCCGTAGCGCTTGGCGAGGCGCGTCACCGCAATCGGACTGACACCCAGCTGTTGCATCCTCGTGGTCCTCACGCAGAGCTTCGCCGGCGTCGGGCGCAAATCTTGCGGCCCCCGGTCGAACGGCCTTGAAAACGTCTCCTGAGATTACGGAGAGACGGCTGGCACTTCCAGCCTCAGTCGCGCGGCTCGCGGGTCACATCCTCGCCGAAACCGCCTTCGACGAGAGCAGCAAGCGCCTCAAGTGCGGCATCCGCATCCGGCCCGACGGCGGCGATATCGATGAAACAGCCGGGGGCTGCGGCGAGCGTCATCAAACCCATGATGGAGGTGCCGCCGACGCTTTGACCGTCCTTGATCACCACCACCTCTGCATCGAAACAGCTTGCGAGCTTCACGAACTTCGCCGAAGCACGTGCGTGAAGGCCCCGCTTGTTGCAGATGGTGAGGCGTCGCAAAGGCAGGCTCTCCAGAGCGATCGTGGTCATTTGGCGGACAAGATCCGGCTGGCGACGTTGATGTATTTCCTCCCGGCATCCTGAGCCGCGACTGTCGCCTCGTCGAGCTCCGCATCGCCACGGATGCTCGCAAGCTTGATCAGCATCGGCAGGTTGACGCCGGCCACGACCTCGATGCGGCCAGGTTCCATCACCGAAATCGCAAGGTTCGAAGGGGTGCCACCGAACATATCGGTCAACAGGATCACGCCATCGCCGGCGTCGACCTCCTGCACCGCCTGAACGATGTCCTGGCGCCGATCCTCCATATCGTCGTCGGGGCCGATGGAGATCGTCGCGCAGCCCTGCTGAGGCCCCACCACATGTTCCAAAGCAGCGCGAAATTCAGAAGCGAGCTGGCCGTGGGTGACGAGGACTAATCCGATCATACGGGGTTTGCCGATCCATTGTGCAAGGGTTGTCATCTTGGCCACAAAAATGCGTCACCTTGCAAGTCCCTCGCTGGGCTGAAGGGCTGCGGCAAGCGCTGTTCGCACGAGCAGCAGCGTCGCAGGGCTCCGTGCCGGAGCCGGTTGGCGCGGCAGGCCTATCCCGGCGATCTCCGTCATGAGCTCCTCGGCATCCGGCAAGCGTTCGAGAGCCGCCTCCGGGATGAGATCGACGACGAGGCGAATCACCGCTGCCTGTTCATGAGGCAGCGGTACTAGCCCGCGGCCCCGCAGCTCTATCAACCCCTCGGTCGCTGCGGGCGGGGTGGCGACGAGGCGGCCATGGCAGGCCGTCAAATCGCAGTAATCATCGGCAACGAGGCGTCCACCTTCCGCAAGGATCGACCAGGCGAGCATAGATTTGCCGCTTCCCGACGCGCCGCGAATGAGAATGCCAGCCCCTTGCCAGACAACACAGCTTGCGTGCAGCCGCAGCGACATGGCCCCCTCAATCGGCTGCGGGCAGAACGACCGTGAAGCGCGCACCCGCCACGGAGCCGTCCCGGTTGCGCCTGTTTTCCGCAGTGATCGTGCCGCGGTGCGCGACCACGATCTGCCGCGAAATCGCGAGACCGAGACCAGAATTGTTGCCGAACGCCTCTTTCTCCGGGCGGTCGGTGTAAAAACGCTCGAAAATGCGCTCGAAATTGTCTTCCGGGATGCCGCGGCCGTCATCATCGACCACGACCACGATCCGCCCGGGCAAGCGCTCGGCCACGACCCGCACCACGCCCTCGTCGGGGGAGAAGGACAGTGCGTTGTCGATCAGATTGTTGAACACCTGACCAAGGCGGCTGTCATGGCCGAGGACGTAGAAGGCGTCCTTGCCGAACTTTCCGGACTTGAGGCTGAGGGTGAGCTGGCTCGGATCGGTCGTGCGCACCTCGCGCGCGACACTCACCACCGCCTCGAGAAGGCGGGCGATATCCACCGGCTCCGTGTCCTCGCGCGCCAGTTCGGCATCGAGCCGGGAGGCATCGGAGATGTCGCTGATCAGGCGATCGAGGCGGCGCACATCGTGCTTGATGACATCGAGAAGCCGCTCGCGGTTCTCCTCGCTGCGCGCGATCGGCAGGGTCTCGACGGCACTTCGGAGCGAGGTCAGCGGGTTCTTCAGTTCATGCGCGACATCGGCGGCAAAGCGTTCGATCGCGTCCATACGGCTGTAGAGCGCGTTGGTCATGTCGCGCAGCGAACGCGCCAGATGGCCGATCTCGTCCTTGCGCTCGCCGAAATCGGGGATCTGCATGCGCGAGCGCACGCCGCGCCCGACCCGTTCCGCAGCCTGAGAGAGGCGGCTGATGGGGCCCGCGATCGTACTCGCCAGCAGGATCGACAACAGGACGGTCGAACTGGCAGCGACCAGGAAGACGCGGAAGATGCCCATGCGTTCGGCATGGACGATCGCATCGATGTCGCCCGATTCCGTCGACAAAAGCAGCGCGCCGAGGACCGCACGGAAGCGCTGCACGGGCACCGCGACCGAGACGATCAGGCCGCCGTCTTCTCCGACGCGCACGACGGACCCCGCCTGGCCTGAAAGGGCGTTGACCACTTCGGGATAGGCCCGGCCGTCGCCGGCACCGACCTCGTGATATTTCGGCAGATCGCCGCGCCGCAGCCAGAGGCGGAGCTTGTCCCAGGACTTTTCCCACCACGACCTGGTTTCTTCCGGGGCCGGCAGATCGAAGCGCAGGATCTGACCGCGCGTGTAAAGCCCCTTGGAATCGACGATCAGGTTGCCTTCCTGATCGTAGAGACGGCCGCGAATGCGCGTCGGCGTCATCAGCCGCTTCAACAGGGGAGCGACGCGTTCCGGGTTGATCGGAAAATCGGCCGAGGTCTCGCCGACATCGAAAGATGAGACGCTTTCGCCCGCCTGCAATTCCAGGAGCTTGTCGGGATCGATGGTGATCGCGTCGGTTTCGACGGTCGCCTGCGCGGCGATCGCCGCGGCAATGATCTCCCCCTGCGTTCTCAGGCTTTCGACGCGGGCATCGATCAGGCCGGCGCGAAACTGGTTGAGGTAGAGAACCGCAAGGACGAGCGCGATGAGGCCGGCGAGGTTGAGGGTGACGATGCGGCGGCTGACGCTCGAAAAGCTCGCCTGGGCAAGAATCGACAGGCCTCTGGCGAACGGCAAGACCAGGAGCCGCCGCCAACGCCGACGCGCCCGCAGCGCTTCATTTTGCCGCAGGGTCTCTTCGCGCCTGTGCGTCTCGCCTGGATGCGTCTCAGCCACCATGGGCTAAAGCGCTCTCATGTCTCGCGGAAGCGATATCCGACACCGTAGAGGGTCTCGATCATGTTGAATTCGTCATCGACCGCCTTGAACTTCTTGCGGAGCCGCTTGATGTGGCTGTCGATGGTGCGGTCATCCACATAGACCTGATCGTCATAGGCCGCATCCATCAGCGCATTGCGGCTTTTGACCACGCCCGGCCGCTGAGCCAGCGCAAAAAGAATCAGGAATTCGGTGACGGTCAGGGTCACATTCTCGTTATTCCACGTGCAGGTGTGGCGCTCCTGATCCATGACAAGGGCGCCGCGCTCCAATGTCTTCGAGCTGTCGCCGGTGCGTGCAGGGCCCATTTCCTTCGGCTGGGCACGGCGCAGGACGGCGCGCACCCGTTCAACCAGAAGACGCTGCGAGAACGGTTTCTTGATGAAATCGTCGGCGCCCATCTTGAGGCCGAAGAGCTCGTCGATCTCTTCGTCCTTCGAGGTCAGAAAGATCACCGGGAGGTCGGTCTTCTGTCGCAGTTTGCGCAGGAGCTCCATGCCGTCCATGCGCGGCATCTTGATATCGAGGATGGCAAGGTCCGGCGGAGCCTGCGTCAGCCCATCGAGCGCGGAGGCGCCGTCGTTGAATGTGGTGACGCGATAGCCTTCCGATTCCAGCGTCATCGCCACGGAAGTCAGGATGTTGCGATCGTCATCCACGAGTGCGATGGTCGCCATGGGGTGATGCTCCTACCGGTGGTTTGCGGCGCCAAAGACTGCGCCTGCGCCGCTCTTGTGACAGAATGCGAACGAATTGTGGCAGGTTGCACAAAAAATGCCGTTGCGGAACATGAGAAATCTGTAAGGTTCCGTAACTTAAAAGATGCCTGCCGTCGCAGGGACACAACTGCGAATTAGGGATCAGAGTTGCAAATGTCGCTCTTGCGACTGCGCATAGCACCCGTCTATGCAGAAACAGGGGTAGCCGGCTCCGGGGGGATGTCCGGCTCAAAAACATATAGGAGTGAATGGTGGAGGAGAGTGGCAAGCGCAACCCCGCATGCGGGGTCGAAGCTGTTGGGCTTGATAGGGTCAAAAGGGTTTTCTGGAATCTTCCGCAGGCGGAGCTTGCCGAGCACGCCATCCGGCGCGGCGAAGCCCGCTTTTCTTCAGACGGCGCGGTCGTCGCCACGACCGGCAAGCACACCGGTCGGTCGCCGAAAGACAAGTTCATCGTTCGCGACGAGAAGACGGAAAACACCATCTGGTGGGGCGGCAATGGCGCCATGGAGCCGGAGGCTTTCGAGCGTCTGCGCGAGGACTTTCTCGCCCATGCCGACGGGATGACGCTCTATGCGCAGGACATGTGCGGCGGCGCCGATCCGGTGCATCGCCTCAATGTTCGCGTCTACACCGAGCTCGCCTGGCATTCGCTTTTCATTCAAAACCTTCTGCGCGTACCGGACGCGGAGACCCGCGCCTCCTTCCTGCCGGAGTTCACGGTCATCGATCTGCCAAGCTTCAAGGCCGATCCCGAGCGGCATGGCTGCCGCACCGAAACCGTTATCGCGGTCAACTTCTCGAAGAAACTCATCCTCATCGGCGGGTCCGCCTATGCCGGCGAGATCAAGAAGTCGGTCTTCACGCTTCTCAACTATCTCCTGCCGGAGAAGGGCGTGATGCCGATGCATTGCTCGGCCAACGAGGCGGACAATGGCGACGTCGCCATCTTCTTCGGCCTGTCGGGCACCGGCAAGACGACCCTGTCGGCCGATCCTGAGCGCACGCTCATCGGCGACGACGAGCATGGCTGGAGCGAGAACGGCGTCTTCAATTTCGAAGGCGGCTGCTATGCGAAGACGATCCGGCTTTCCGCAGATCAGGAGCCGGAGATCTACGCAGCGTCCACCCGCTTTGGCACGGTCCTGGAAAACGTCGTCCTCGACGAGGACACCCGCAAACCCGACTTCGACGACGGATCGCTGACGGAAAACACGCGCTCGGCCTATCCGCTCGACTATATCGCCAATGCGAGCGAGACGGGCATGGGCGGCCAGCCCAACCACATCGTCATGCTGACCTGCGACGCGTTCGGCGTTCTGCCGCCGATCTCCAAGCTCTCGGCCGAGCAGGCGATGGTGCACTTCCTGTCCGGCTATACCGCCAAGGTGGCGGGCACCGAACGTGGCGTGACGGAGCCGGAGGCGACCTTCTCGACCTGCTTCGGCGCGCCCTTCATGCCGCGCCTTCCCGCCGTCTATGGCGACCTTCTGCGCGAGCACATCAACAAGCACGCCGTGACCTGCTGGCTGGTCAACACCGGCTGGAGCGGTGGTCCTTACGGCATCGGCAAGCGTATGCCGCTGAAGCTGACGCGGCGGCTTCTGGAAGCCGCGCTCGAGGGCACGCTGGAGAAGGCGCCGATGGAGAAGGAGCCTGTCTTCGGCCTCGAGATCCCGACCGAGCTCGAAGGCGTCGATGGCAAGGTTCTGCATCCGCGAGAGACCTGGAGCGACAAGGCCGCCTACGACCGTCAGGCCGAGAAGCTGCTGGAAATGTTCTCCGAAAACTTCAAGCAGTTCGCCGGCGACGTCGATGCAGAGGTTCTGGCCGCCGCCCCGCGTCTGAAAGACGCCGCCGAATAGGCGACGCTGTCATCTTTGTTGTCACGGCCGGCGTATCGTAACGGTGCGCCGGCCGTTTTGTATCCGGCTTCGGGACCCGTCCAGTTTATCCCTGTGCCGGGTCATCGTTTCGGTCTCACCTGCGGCTTAGCGAGGCTTCATGGGCAAAGAGCAGGCAAAGGGCGCCGTCGCCTGCGGCCATCGTGAGACGGCGGCCGCCGCTGTCGCCATTCTGTGCGAAGGCGGCAATGCCGTGGACGCCTGCATCGGGGCGCTGCTGACCGCCTGCGTCACCGAACCCATCCTTGCCGCGCCGGGTGGCGGCGGCTTTCTCATGGCCTATGACGGCGCGCAGCCACATCTCTTCGACTTCTTTTGCGACGCGCCCCTCGCTTTGCCGCCCGACGGAGACATCGATTTTTTCGAGATCCATGCCGATTTTGGTGAAACCACCCAGTCCTTCCATATCGGCGCCGGTGCGGCGGCAACGCCCGGTTTTCTTGCCGGGATCGCGGCCGCCTCAGAAAAGCTCGGCCGCCTGCCGCTTAATGATCTCGTGGAGCCCGCGATCGCAGTCGCCCGCAAAGGCGTGACGATCGAGCCATTGCAGGCGCGCATGTTCGAGATCGTCGAACCGATCATCACGGCGGATAAAGACGTGCGCCGGCTTTTTGCCCCCTCGGGGCGCCTTTTGCGGGCCGGCGACGTCTTCCGCAACGAGGCGCTCGGCGAGGCCTTCCAGGAAGTCGGAGCCGGGCGCCTTGCCACGCTCGAGGCGGCGATGATCGAGCAGTGCACCACGCATGGAGGCCTGCTCGAAACCTCGGATTTCCGCCGCTATCAGGTGCAGGAGCGCGATCCGCTTGCGCTTGCCCTCGGCGAAACCACGCTTTTCCTCAATCCGCCCCCATCACTCGGAGGCAGTCTTTCGGCGATCGCGCTCCAGGCGCTCGTCCGGCAGGCCCGGAGCGACGCGCCCGCCAGGCTGACAGCTCTCAGGGAGATGGAGAAAGCGCGTCTTTCCGGAAATTTCGACGCGCTTCTTGCAGATCGGGACGACGATGGTTCGACAAGCCGCGTCGTCAGCCGCGGCACGACGCATGTGAGCGTCGTCGACCGCGCCGGCATGGCAGCCGCTGCGACCGTCTCCAACGGCGAGGGCAACGGCCGGATGGTGCCGGGAATGGGCTTCATGCTCAACAATATGCTGGGCGAGGAGGATCTCAATCCGAAGGGCTTCCACGCCTGCGAGGCGGGCATGCGCCTTGCCTCCATGATGGCGCCGACGCTGGCGCTCGGCCCGGATGGCGAGATCACCGCCTTCGGCACGGGAGGATCCTCGCGCATCCGCACGGCAATCTTCAACGTCGCTGCCAACCTCTTTCTGGAACATGCGGATGCGGACACGGCCGTGTCGGCGCCGCGCCTGCATTTCGAGAACGGGCAGCTCGACGTGGAGGCGGCCGGCGAGCGCGCCGATCTCGCACGGCTCAGAGACATCGAGCCGGAGCTCAGGGCCTGGCGCGAGCGCTCGCTTTATTTCGGCGGCGTGCATGTCGCCGAAAATGACGGAAAAGGCCGCTTTTCCGGTGCCGGCGACGCACGTCGCGGCGGCGTCTTCGCCCGCGCCTGAGGCGCTAGATTTTTCGGAAGGTCAGATAGGCGGGCCGGCGCCCTTCCCGCAACGCCTTCGCCTCGTAGCGCGTGCCGGGCCAGCCGGGATAGGGCTCGCGCCAGTCCGCCACCGTCTCGGCCGGCCATGCGAAGCCGCCATGGCGCAGGACGCGGATCATCGTCCAATCGACGTAAGAAGGGATGTCGCTTGCAAAGCGAAAAACCCCGCCCGGGCGCAGCACACGATAAATGCGCGCAAGGTTTTCGGCATTGACGAAGCGGCGCTTCCAATGCCGCCGCTTCGGCCAGGGGTCGGGATAGAAAAGATCGACGCGCGACAGGCTTTGTGGTGGCAACCAATCGAGAAGGTTGGCCGCATCGCCGTCATAAAGGCGGATGTTCGCCAGCTCTTCGCCTTCGATCGCGGCGACGGCCTTCGCCATGCCGTTCACGAAAGGCTCGACACCGAAAAAGCCTGAGGACGGCGTCTTGCGGGCTTCGTGGATCAGATGCTCGCCCCCGCCGAAGCCGATCTCCAGACGCAGATCCTCGACGCCAGCCGCAAAAAGCCCTGACAGATTGTCGGGTGCCGGCTCGCTCAGACCGAGGGCGAGCTGCGGCAAAAGGCGCTCCATGAGCGCCTCACGATGGGCGGTAAGCCTCTTTCCCTTGCGGCGGCCGTGAAGCGAGCTTGTGGTCGGCCGGTCCGCGGCCGACCCATTCTCAGAGCGCGTCGCGGATGCTGTCGGCGAGATCGGTCTTTTCCCAGGAGAAGCCGCCATCTGCCTCCGGCGCCCGGCCGAAATGACCATAGGCCGCCGTGCGGGCGTAGATGGGGCGGTTGAGCTGCAGGTGCTGGCGGATACCGCGTGGCGAGAGATCCATCACCTTGTTGATCGCATGTTCAATGTCGGAGGCACGCACATTCTTCGCCGTCTCGTGCGTATCGACATAGATCGACAAGGGCTTGGCGACGCCGATCGCATAGGAGACCTGGATCGTGCAGCGCTCGGCGAGATCGGCCGCAACGATGTTCTTGGCGAGGTAACGCGCCGCATAAGCCGCTGAGCGATCGACCTTGGTCGGATCCTTGCCGGAAAAGGCACCGCCGCCATGGGGGGCCGCACCGCCATAGGTGTCGACGATGATCTTGCGTCCGGTCAGGCCGCAATCGCCGTCCGGGCCGCCCACCTCGAATTTGCCCGTCGGATTGACGTGCCAGGTGGTCTCGTCGTTGATCCAGCCTTCCGGCAGCGCCTCGTAAACGAAGGGCTCGACGATCTTGCGCACGTCCGCGGAGGTCAGGCCTTTGGCATGCTGCGTCGACACTACGATGGAATGCACGCCGACCGGCACGCCGTTTTCATAGCGCACCGTCACCTGCGATTTGGAATCCGGCATCAACTCCGGCGCACGGCCGGCGTGACGCGCTTCCGCCATCAGGTGGAGGATCTTGTGCGCATAAAGGATCGGCGCCGGCATGAGCTCCGGCGTCTCGCGGCAGGCGAAGCCGAACATGATGCCCTGGTCGCCAGCACCTTCTTCCTTCGCCTCGCCCGCATCGACGCCCTGGGCGATGTCGGGAGATTGTTCATGAAGGAGCACGTCGACCTGACAATTCTGCCAGTGGAAGCCTTCCTGGTGGTAGCCGATGTCGCGGATCGCCTCACGGGCGCATTGCTCGACGACGGCTGCATCGACCTCGGGCGAGCCGCGCACTTCACCGGCAATCAAGACGCGGTTGGTCGTCGCCAGCGTCTCGCAGGCCACGCGAGCTTCGGGGAACTTTGCCAGATGGGCATCGACCACGCAGTCCGAAATACGGTCGCACACCTTGTCGGGATGGCCCTCGGACACCGACTCGCTGGTAAACAGGAAATGTTCTCGGGGCACGCACACGCCTCCTTTTAATATGGGAGAGCTACCCGAAGGCTGATCCGCACGGGCAGGAAGGTCGTTCGGTGGGTCTTGCCCGGGAGGAAGGTCGCCGTCAAGGTCGCTTTGCATGCGCGAGGCGCGCCTGTTGTCGCGATGACATAAATCCTTCTAATTGCCGAAGATACGGCCGAAGAATCCGCCAATGCCTCCCTGGCCGCCATTGCCGCGCTGCGGCCGCGACGGACCGGTCTGTGTGCGGTCGCTGTCGCGGTTGAGAATCCAGTCACGATATTGCGCATCGCCGCCGGATCCCGCGGCCGAAGGCTGTCCCGCCCCCGGATTTTGAGCAATCGCAGGGCTATAAAGCCCCTCGCCGGGCAAGGCCTCAACGGCAACGCCGCGATGCGCCGCTTTCATGAAATCCTCCCAGATCATCGACGGCACATTACCGCCCGAAGCCTTCTTGGTCGGCGAATTGTCGTCGTTGCCGACCCAGACGCCCGCCGTCAGATTGGCCGTGTAGCCAACGAACCAGGCATCGCGCCAATCCTGGCTGGTGCCGGTTTTGCCGCCGGCGGGCCAGCCGGGGATCTGGGCCTTGCGTCCGGTCCCGATCTCGATCGTCGCCTTCATCATCTCGTTCATCATCGCAACGGTGTGCAGATCCACGACACGTCCAAGCCCCGGGCTAGAACGCTGGAAGAGCGTTTTTCCGTCATCGGTGACGACACGTTCGATCGCGTGCGGGAGGACGGCGAAACCGCCATTGGCAAGAGGCGCATAAGCACCCGTCAGCTCCAACAGGCTCACTTCCGACGTTCCGAGAGCGATCGTGGCATTGGCCTTGAGGTCAGAACTGATGCCCATCCGGTGGGCCGTCGCGACGACATTCTGGGGTCCGACTTCGGCGGCAAGCTGCGCAGCGACCGTATTCAGCGAGCGGGCGAGCGCCGTCTTCAGCGTCACCGGCCCTTCGTATTTGTTGGAATAATTGTGCGGCTCCCAATTGCCGATCCGCACCGGCTTGTCGACGCGCACCGTCTCCGGCCTGAGACCCTGTTCGAGCGCTGTCAGATAGACGAACGGTTTGAAGGAGGAGCCGGGCTGGCGCTTCGCCTGAACCGCGCGATTGAACTGGCTCTTGTCGTAGGAACGTCCTCCGACCATGGCACGGATCGCACCGGTGCCATCGAGCGCCACCAGAGCCCCCTGATGCACGCCATATTTGTCGCCGTTCGCCTTCAGGCCTTCGACAAGCGCCGACTCTGCCTCGCGCTCCAGCGACAGATCGATGGTGGTGTAGACCGTGACGTCCTCATCGATCGCACCGACATAGGAAGGGAGTCGATCCATGACGAAATCGGCGACGTAGTTTTCCGCGTGAACGCGATGGCGCGAGGCGATGCGCGGCGGGTTCTCCTTGGCGTGCTTCGCCTGCGCGGCGGTGACAAAGCCTTCGCGCACCATCGCATCGAGGACGAGGCGGGCGCGCGCCTCGGCCGCGTCGAAATTGCGGTCCGGCTGATAATGCGACGGCGCCTTGACGAGACCAGCCAGCATCGCGGCTTCCGCCAGATTGAGATTGCTTGAATCCTTGGCGAAGAAGCGATGGGCCGCCGCATCGACACCATAGGCGCCCCCGCCGAAATAGACCCGGTTCAGATACATCTCCAGGATTTCGCCCTTGGAGTATTTGTGCTCCAGCCAGAGCGCCAGAAGCATTTCCTGGATCTTTCGCCGGATCGAGCGTTCGGGCGTCAGGAACATGTTCTTGGCAAGCTGCTGGGTGAGCGTCGAGCCGCCCTGCACGACACCGCCGGAGACGAGATTGCGCACGACCGCGCGGGAAAGACCGATCGGATCGACGCCGAAATGCTGGCGGAAGCGATGGTCCTCGATCGCGATGACCGCTTCGGGCACATAATCGGGAAGTTCGGAAAGCCTGACCGCCTGGCCGCCGGTGTCGCCACGATTACCGATGAGGGCGCCGTCGACAGCGAGGATGCGAACATTGGGCGGCCGCTCAGGCACCCGCCATTCCGACGTCGGCGGCATCTGGACGCCGTACCAGGCGATGATGCCGACGACGGCGATCAAGCCCCACACGGCCAGAACCGACCCCCAGTAGAGCGTCCGCCTCAGAAATCCGCCGCCGGATCCGCGCGCCTTTCTTCTGCGGGGCGCGGAGGAACGGCTTTTTGCCGTCTTGGCTTTCGGTTTGCGCTGCGACGTCCCACCGGCCGGCCGGTCGCGCGCCTCCACGCGGATGCCGCCGCTCTCGCCGAGCCGCGGCTCGACGCGCTGCTTTGCCTTCCGCCCCGCCATCAGATGTCCTGCACTGCCATAAGGATCCGGTGTAACGCTAAAAGCGGCAATTTAAGGCCGGGTTAACCACGACCTTAAGGCTCTCATCACGCTGCAAGATCGGCCACGACGGCATCGAGGACGACGAGACCGGCAGGCGTCGCGCGCAGACGTCCGTCCGGTTCGAGCTGCATCATGCCGTGCTCCACGAGGTCGTGGATCCGGCTTTCCTGCAGCGGGCGGCCGGCAAGCGCCTGATAACGCGCAAGATCGATGCCCTCGACGAGACGCAGACCCATAACGAGGAGCTCGTCCGCCTCCTCCTCCAGGCTCAGAAGACGGTCTTCGATCAGGCCGTTGCCCGCTTCTTCGACCCGGCTGCGCCATGTCTCCGGATGCGCCTCCGCCACGGTTGCAAAACGCCCGCCCTCACCGCGCACGCGGCCATGGGCGCCGGGACCGACGCCGACCCATTCGCCATAGCGCCAATAGGTGAGGTTATGACGGCTTTCCGCCCCAGGCCGCGCATGGTTGGAGATTTCATAGGCCGGCAGGCCGGCGGCAATCATCATCTCCTGCGTCAGCTCGTAGAAATCGGCCGAGGCGTCAGGATCGGGCAACGTGAGCTTGCCGGCCTGATGGAGGGCCGCAAACGGCGTGCCCGGCTCGATCGTCAGCTGATAAAGAGACAGATGATCGGCCGCAAAGCCGATGGCCTCGCCGAGCTCGCGCCGCCAATCGTCAAGCGACTGGTTCGAGCGCGCATAAATGAGGTCGAAGGAGAGGCGTGGAAAGATCTCGCGGGCGAGTTCGACAGCTGCAAGCGCCTCGGCGCGGTTGTGCAGCCGGCCGAGCGCCTTCAGCGACGCATCGTCGAGAGCCTGCACGCCGAGCGAGACCCGGTTCACCCCCTCTTTGCGATAGCCGCGGAAGCGTTCCGCCTCGACACTCGAAGGATTGGCCTCGAGGGTGATTTCGGCGTTTTCCGCAACCGGCCAGTTCGCGGCGACCGCCTCTAAAAGAGCGGCGACCGTCGCCGGCTCCATCAAGGACGGTGTGCCGCCACCGAAGAAGATGCTCGTCACCCGCCGCCCGCGCGTGCGTTCGGCAAAAAAGCCGAGCTCGCGGCGGAAAGCCGAAACGAAGGCCGCCTGGTCCACTTTCTGGTGCCGCACATGCGAGTTGAAGTCGCAATACGGGCATTTGGCCGCGCAGAAGGGCCAATGCAGATAGATGCCGAATTCCGTCTCCGCGGCCGGGATCATGCAGCATCAGCCTCCGTTGAGACCGAGACAGGCGACGGCGAACGCTTCGAACGCACGCGCCCGATGCGAAAGCGGATTGCGTTCACCGGGCTTCCAGCCGTGTTTTTCTTCCGCACTCATCTCGCCGAAGGTGCGCTCATGGCCCTCCGGCTGAAACATCGGATCGTAACCGAAGCCATGTTCGCCACGCGGCGGCCACACCAGCGTGCCCTCCACTTTTCCTTCAAAGCTCTCCACAACTCCGTCGGGCAAGGCGAGCGCCAGGACGCAGACGAAGGCTCCGCCGCGGGCCTCGGGCGTCACCGCCCCCTGCATCTGAAGCTTCTCCTCGATGTTGCGCATCGCCTGGGCAAAGTCCTTGTCCGGCCCTGCCCAGCGGGCAGAATAGATGCCGGGATCGCCATTCAGCGCATCGACCGTGAGGCCGGAATCATCGGCAAGTGCGGGAAGGCCCGCGGCGTCGCAGGCGGTGCGTGCCTTCAAAATCGCGTTCTCAGCGAAGGTCGAGCCGGTTTCCTCCGGCTCGATCAGACCGAGATCGGCCGCGGAATGAACCGTGAAGCCGAACGGGTCGAGGAGTGCCCGGATCTCGGCCACCTTGCCGGGATTGTGGCTCGCAACGACGAGAGGTCCGGGCTCCAAGGCCAGTTTCACCATCACTCGACTGCCATCTTCTGCAAATCGACGAGACGGCCGATGCCTTTGCGCGCCAGGCCCATGAGGGCGATAAGCTCTTCCTCGCTGAAGGGCTTGCCCTCCGCCGTCGCCTGCACTTCGACGAGATTGCCGCTGCCGGTGATGACGAAGTTCGCATCCGTTTCCGCGTCGGAATCTTCCGCATAATCGAGATCGAGCACCGGCTCGCTGCGATAGATGCCGCAAGAGATCGCCGCCACATGGTCGGTGAGAACCGGAGCCTTGACGATGTCGCGGGCGCGCATCCATTCGAGCGCGTCGTGCAGCGCCACCCAGGCACCGGTGATCGCCGCGGTGCGCGTTCCGCCATCGGCCTGGATGACGTCGCAATCGACGGTGATCTGGCGCTCGCCGAGAGCCTTCAGATCGACGACCGCGCGCAATGAGCGGCCGATCAGGCGCTGGATTTCCATGGTGCGGCCGCCCTGCTTGCCCTGGCTCGCCTCGCGGCGCATGCGATCGCCGGTCGAGCGCGGCAGCATACCATATTCGGCCGTCACCCAGCCGCGGCCACCGCCGCGCAGCCACGGCGGCACCTGCTCGGCGACACTTGCCAGACACATCACCTGCGTGTCGCCGAAGCGAACGAGGCACGATCCTTCCGCATATTTCGAAACCCGGCGCTCAAGCGAGACGGCGCGCATCTCCTCGGCGGCCCGTCGCGATGGGCGCATGAAATCCTCCTTCAAGAATGTGGGCCCTGTTACGCATTCCATCCGCCGACGGCAAGGCGAGTGCCTTGCGTGATGCCCTCGGCGAAGCAATATGAGGCATCAAAGGTGCCCCGGCACCGGGGAACGTCCCATGATGAAATCGGAAATGCTGACAGCTTTGGACGACCGTTCGCGGGAGATCTTTCGACGCATCGTCGAGAGTTACCTGGAACGCGGCGAGCCGGTCGGCTCGCGCAACATCAGCCGCCTTCTGTCGACGGCCTTGTCGCCGGCGTCCGTGCGCAATGTCATGTCGGACCTGGAATCCATGGGCCTCGTCTTTGCGCCGCATACGAGCGCCGGACGCATGCCCACGGAAATGGGCCTCAGGTTCTTCATCGATTCGTTTCTGGAGGTCGGCGGTCTCAGCGACAACGAGCGGCAGGCGATCGAAAAACAGGTGCGCACCGGCGACGGCGAAAAGAGCGTCGAATCGCTGCTGACGGAGGCGAGCCAGACCCTGTCGGGCCTGTCGGAAGGCGCCGGCGTGGTGGTTGCCGCCAAACAGGACCTGCGGCTCAAACACATTGAATTCGTGCGCATCGAGCAGGACCGGGCGCTCGTCGTGCTCGTGGCCGATGACGGCACGGTGGAAAACCGCGTCGTCAACGTGCCGCGCGGCCTGCCGACCTCGGCCCTGACGGAAGCCTCCAACTATCTCAACGCCCATATCCGCGGGCGCACGCTGGCGGAAGCGCGCGCCGAGCTCGAGCGCAAGCGCGAAGAGCGCCGACAGGCCATCGACGCCCTGTCGGAGACGATTATTTCGGAGGGGCTGGCGCAATGGTCGGGCCCGGCACAGGAGCCGGCCACCCTCATCGTGCGCGGCCGATCCAAGCTTCTGACCGATCTCAGGGCGATCGAGGATCTGGAGCGCATCCGCATCCTCTTCGACGACCTTGAGACCAAGACGGACATCATCCAGCTCCTCAACCTGACGGAAGAAGGCGAAGGAGTGCGCATTTTTATCGGCTCGGAGAACAAATTGTTTTCGCTCTCCGGCTCGTCGCTCGTCGTGGCGCCTTTTCGCGACAGCGGAGAACGCGTCGTGGGGGTGCTCGGCGTGATCGGTCCGACCCGGCTGAACTATGCTCGCGTCATTCCCGTGGTCGATTACACGGCGCAACTGATGACGCAGCTCATTCGCCGCTGAGAATGTGTGATTAGACATAGGTTGCGGGCCGGCGGGTTGATTTTCCCCGTGTGAGCCCTGATATGCCGCTCGACTTGAGATCACCTACGAGAGATCGAAGCTTCGCGATGGATACCGAAAAGCGTAACACCGAAACCAACGAAGCGCCGAGACAGGACAACGAGCCGCCGCTTGGCGCTGGCGCCGAATATGCAGCGGGCGCAGCAGAGGCCGCAGAGGCAGATGCCGCCGCGCAGGCTGCCGAGGACGCCGCCGCACAAGAGAGTGTGGAAGAGCTGATAGCCCGGCTGGAGGCGGAGAAATCCGACCTCACGGACCGGCTTTTGCGGGCTGCCGCCGAGGCGGAGAATCTTCGCCGGCGCGCCGCCCGCGACGTGCAGGACGCGCGTCGCTATTCCATGACCAAATTCGCGACCGACATGCTGCAGGTCGGCGACAATCTGCGCCGTGCGCTGGGTGCCGTCGACGAAAAGGCCTGGGGCACGGAAGATCCGGAGCTGAAGGCCCTGCTCGAAGGCGTGCAGATGACGGCGCGCGAACTCGACCGTATTCTGGAGCGCCATGAGGTCGTGATAATTCCGGCAATGGGCGAACGGTTCGATCCGCATCGCCATCAGGCGATGTTCGAGGTCCCGGATCCGAGCGTGCCGGCCGGCACCATCGTGCAGGTGGCCCAGGAGGGTTATATGATCGGCGACCGAGTTTTGCGTGCGGCCCTCGTCGGCGTCGCCAAAGGCGGACCGACCCCGGACAAGGCCGCCAATCAGGCGCCGAAGCCAGAGGCACAATAAGCGCCATTCCCACCGGATTTGACCAATGCGCCTCCTCGCAAGAGGGGGCGTTTTTTCTTTGTGCAGCGTCAGGCGGAGCGACCCGCGCTCGGCAGTGTTGCCGGCCGAAAGGCCTGCACAAATCCTTGCCCGACACGCTGAAGGCTTGACCCGCCGCCGGCTTTCCTGCCTTTCGGGAGGCGGAGGCGACATGGACGATCAAGCAGCACTTTTTTCTATCATCAAGGAACGCTCCTTCCGCCAGGGCGGCGAGTTCACGCTCGTCTCGGGGCGAAAGAGTACGATCTACTTCAACCTGAAACCGACGATGCTCGATCCGGAAGGCGCACGCCTCATCGGCGCGGCCGTCGCGGCAAAAGCGCACGAATTGAAGCTCGTCTATGTCGGCGGCCTCGCCATGGGTGCCGTGCCGCTCGTCTCGGCGACGGCGGCGATGAGCGCAGTTGCCGGCACGCCGGTGAAGGCGATCTTCGTGCGCAAGGAAGCGAAGGGCCACGGCACGCAGAGCCAGATCGAAGGGCTCGCAGAAGGCGAGAGCCTCACAGGCCAGTCTCTTCTCGTCGTCGAGGACGTCACCACCACAGGCGGATCGGCCATGCAGGCGATTTCGATCCTGCGTGAGGCCGGCGCCGAGGTGGAGCACGTGTTGACGCTCGTCGATCGGCAGGAAGGGGCGGAAGAGGCTTTCCGTCAGGCCGGCATCACGCTCCACGCTCTCTTCCGCAAGAGCGATTTCGGCAAGGATCTGGCATAGGCCCCTACGAGGGCGAACCTATTAGCTCTTCGTCACCCGCCGCAGCGTCAGATTGATCCGCCCGCCTTTCGGCAAAAGCGTCGAGGTGCCGGCGATGATCCGGTCGACACCGTGGAAGGCGAGACGCGCCTCGCCGCCCAGGACCAGTGCGTCCCCGGATTTCAGGCGCAACGAACGGGTCGGATCCTTGCGGCTGTGGCCACCGATGCGGAACACGGCCTCGTCACCGAGCGACAGCGAGACGACGGGCGCTGCAAGATCCTCTTCGTCGCGGTCCTGATGCAGGCCCATGCGCGTTCCCGACGCATAGAAATTGACGAGGCAGGCTTCCGGCGGCCTCGAATAGCCGCCGAGTTCCGCCCAGGCATCCAGAAGAACCTGTGGGATCGGAGGCCATGGCCGGCCCGTTTCGGGATGCGTCGGCTGGTAGCGATAGCCGGCGCGGTCGGACACCCAGCCGAGCGTGCCGCAATTCGTCATGCGCACCGAGAAGGGCTTGCCGGAGCGCGGCATGACAGGCGTGTAGAAAGGTGCCTCTTTCAGGAGCGCACGAAGATCTTCGACGAGCTGCTCCTGCGCGCCCGGTCGAGGAAGCCTGGCGCCAATTTGAAACCCTCAAGAGCCGTCATGCCGAATCTTTCAATCCAGACCTTCAGTGTTTTCAAACGCTTGCCAGCGAGCATGAGACCGCGTGGCAGCGGTGCCATCAATATCTCGGTCGGCCGCTCGGCTTGTGCAACCTCAGGGCCCTTCTTACTTGCGGCTCCGAAACCCCCTTCTTATATGACCGTCAACGCGCGGCGGAGAGCCAGCGCGAAAGGTTTTTCGAACGTCAGACCATGGGGGCTGGTGAAGGCGTTTTGCCTCGTGCGGATGCCAGAAGGGGTCCGGCCGGCCTGCCGACAAAGGAGTGATTGAACATGGCGAAAGTCATCGGCATTGACCTCGGCACGACGAATTCGTGCATCGCCGTCATGGACGGCAAGAATCCCAAAGTCATTGAGAATTCCGAGGGCGCGCGCACCACGCCGTCCATGGTGGCTTTCACGGAGGAAGACGAGCGCCTCGTTGGCCAGCCGGCAAAGCGCCAGGCCGTCACCAACCCGCAGCGCACGGTCTTTGCCGTCAAGCGCCTGATCGGCCGGCGTTTCGACGACCCGACCGTTGCCAAGGATCAGAAGCTCGTTCCCTACAAGATCGTGCGCGCCGACAATGGCGATGCATGGGTCGAAGCGAACAGCGAGAAATATTCGCCGTCGCAGATCTCGGCCATGATCCTGCAGAAGATGCGCGAAACGGCGGAAAGCTATCTCGGCGAGAAGGTCGAAAAGGCCGTCATCACCGTTCCGGCCTACTTCAACGACGCGCAGCGCCAGGCGACCAAGGACGCCGGCAAGATCGCGGGTCTGGAAGTTCTGCGCATCATCAACGAGCCGACGGCGGCTGCCCTCGCCTACGGCCTCGACAAGAACGACGGCAAGACCATCGCCGTCTATGACCTCGGCGGCGGCACCTTCGATATCTCGGTGCTGGAAATCGGCGACGGCGTGTTTGAGGTGAAGTCGACGAACGGCGACACCTTCCTCGGCGGCGAGGATTTCGACATGCGCCTCGTCGATTATCTCGCCGACGAGTTCAAGAAAGAGCAGGGCATCGACCTCAGGAACGACCCCCTCGCATTGCAGCGCCTCAAGGAAGCCGCGGAGAAGGCCAAGATCGAGCTTTCTTCTTCGCAGCAGACCGAGGTGAACCTGCCTTACATCACCGCCGATTCGTCGGGCCCGAAGCATCTCACGATGAAACTCTCGCGCGCCAAGTTCGAGAGCCTGGTGGATGACCTCGTGCAGCGCACGGTCGACCCGGTGAAGGCGGCGCTCAAGGACGCCGGCATCGCGGCCGGCGACATCGACGAGGTGGTTCTCGTCGGTGGCATGACGCGCATGCCGAAGGTCCAGGAAGTGGTGAAGAACCTCTTCGGCAAGGAGCCGCACAAGGGCGTCAATCCGGACGAGGTCGTCGCCATGGGTGCGGCCATTCAGGCCGGCGTGCTGCAGGGCGAGGTGAAGGACGTTCTGCTTCTGGACGTGACGCCTCTGTCGCTCGGCATCGAGACGCTCGGCGGCGTGTTCACGCGCCTCATCGACCGCAACACCACGATCCCGACCAAGAAGAGCCAGGTCTTCTCCACGGCCGAAGACAACCAGAACGCCGTGACGATCCGGGTCTTCCAGGGCGAGCGCGAGATGGCTGCCGACAACAAGATCCTCGGCCAGTTCAATCTCGAGGGCATTCCGCCCGCACCGCGCGGCATGCCGCAGATCGAGGTCACTTTCGACATCGACGCCAACGGCATCGTCAATGTCTCGGCGCACGACAAGGGCACCGGCAAAGAGCAGAAAATCACCATTCAGGCTTCGGGCGGTCTTTCCGACGAGGACATCGACAAGATGGTGAAGGAAGCCGAAGCCAATGCCGACGCCGACAAGAAGCGGCGCGAGGTGGTGGAAGCCAAGAACCAGGCCGAAGCCCTCATCCACGGCACCGAGAAGTCGCTGTCTGAGCATGGCGACAAGGTCGACGGCGAAACCAAGCAGGCGATCGAAACCGCGCTTGCCGAGTTGAAGGAAGCCGCCAAGGGCGACGACAAGGCCGACATCGAGGCGAAGTCGCAGGCCCTGGCGATGGCCTCCATGAAACTCGGCGAGGCCGTCTACAAGGCGCAGGAAGAATCCGGTGCCGAAGGCGGTGCGGAAGCCGCCGGCGAGGCCAGCGGCAACAAGGACGAGGATGTGGTCGACGCGGATTTCGAGGAAATCCAGGACGACGACCAGAAAAAGTCCGCGTAACGCCAATGATCGAGAGCCCGAGGCATCGCCTCGGGCTCGTCATTTTTGCCCGGTCCATGGCCATTGCTGCAATCTCCGCCGCGACTTCTCCCTTCCGCTGCACCTTTCGCGTGGATGACGGAGAAAATCGCGCGGGAACGCCGCAGGGAAAGCGTCTTTGCTTTTCGTCGGCTTGGCGGGCATCACGACTTGCAGTGGTAAATAAAAGCAATCGGCGCAACCTGCGCCCGTCTCGCATTGCAGCCGTCCGGCGCGCCCGCTACACGCAGGGAAAACGCAGCCGCGGCAAACTCGCTTTGCGGCCGGTGGGGGTTGTGCCTTTCGCATCAATCAAGAGGAGCGCCTGAGCCGTGGCCAAGCGCGACTATTACGAAGTTCTGGGCGTCGGTCGAGAGGCCGACGAGAAGGCTCTCAAATCAGCCTTTCGCAAAATGGCCATGCAATACCATCCGGATCGCAATCCGGGTGATGAAGAGGCCGAGCACCGCTTCAAAGAAATCGGCGAAGCCTACGAGGTGCTGCGCGACCCGCAAAAGCGCGCTGCCTACGATCGCTTCGGCCATCAGGCCTTCGAGAACGGCGGCTTCGGCCGCGGTGGCGGCGCCGGTGCCGGGGCTGCAGGCTTCGGCTCCTTCTCCGACATTTTCGACGATATTTTCGGAGAGTTCATGGCCGGCGGGCGCCGCTCCGGCGGACGCGAGCGCGGCTCGGATCTCCGATACAATCTCGAAGTCACGCTCGAAGAGGCGTTCAACGGCAAGACGGTGGAGATCGAAGTTCCGACCTCCGTCACCTGTGACATCTGCTCGGGTTCCGGCGCGAAGCCCGGCTCTTCGCCGACCACCTGCCCGACCTGCCGCGGCGCCGGGCGCATCCGCGCCACGCAGGGTTTCTTCCAGATTCAGCAGACCTGCCCGACCTGCCATGGCCGCGGCACCGTCATTTCCGATCCGTGCAGCAAATGCTCGGGCTCCGGGCGGCTTTCGGAACGGCGGACCCTCTCCGTCAACATTCCAGCCGGCATCGAAGACGGCACGCGCATCCGGCTTGCCGGCGAAGGCGAGGCGGGCCTCAGAGGCGGACCGGCGGGCGACCTCTATATTTTCCTGTCGATCAAGCCGCACGAATTCTTCCAGCGCGACGGAGCCGACATTTTCTGCCGCGTGCCGGTGTCCTTCACCACGGCGGCGCTCGGCGGTCAGTTCGAAGTGCCGACGGTCGAAGGCGGGCGCACGCGCGTGCGGGTGCCTGAGGGGACCCAGACCGGCAAGCAGTTCCGCCTCAAGGGCAAGGGCATGCCGATCCTGCGCTCGCGCAATTTCGGCGACATGTATGTGCAGATCGTCGTCGAAACGCCACAGAACCTGTCGCGGCGCCAACGCGAGATCCTCGAGGAATTCGAAAAGGCGCAGTCGGAAGACAACAATCCTGAATCCACGGGTTTCTTCGCCCGGGTGAAGGATTTTCTGGAATCCCTCGGCGACACATAAGTTTCATGGAAATGCCTGAAATGGGGGAAGCGGCGCATTACTTTATGTGTGCCGTGACAAGAGCATGAAAGGTCGAAAAATGGTCCAAACGGGGACGCCTTTAGCGGAACGGATCGAAGACGAATTCCGCTTCTTCAAGACTTGGGCCCAACGCCCTTTGAAAATGGGGGCGGTGTCGCCGTCCAGTCGCGCCTTCGCCCGCATGATGATCAAGCACGGCCGGCCCGATCCGGAAGGCTGGACATTGGAACTCGGGCCCGGCACCGGCGTCATCACCGAGGAGCTGATCCGCTCCGGCATTCCGCAGGAACGCCTCGTCTGCGTGGAGTTCGAGCAGCATTTCTATGAGCTGCTGAAGAAGCGCTTCCCGAGGGTCAATCTCATCCGCGGCGACGCTTTCGACCTTCAGAACACGCTCGGCGAATTTGCCGATACCGAGTTTTCGGCCGTGCTCTCCGGTGTGCCCGTGCTCCTCATTCCCGAAGAGAAACGGCGCCGGTTTATCGAAGACTGCCTGTCGCGCGTCCGCCCGGGCGGAAATCTGACCCAGCTTTCTTATTC
Organism: Afifella sp. JA880; assembly: GCF_025379905.1. Classification (NCBI taxonomy): domain Bacteria; kingdom Pseudomonadati; phylum Pseudomonadota; class Alphaproteobacteria; order Hyphomicrobiales; family Afifellaceae; genus Afifella; species Afifella sp. JA880. The sequence goes on along the minus strand of NZ_JAOANH010000003.1, from coordinate 655,464 downwards.
CTTCACATCGCCGCAGAAGTCCGTTCCCGGCTCCTTCACGGTGGAGAAGTCGCCGTGGGTGGCTTTCAACCTGCCTCCCGGGCGGGTCTGGATCTTCGAAAAAGAGGCGGCCTGATGGCCATTCGGGTGCTGGTGCTGCCGGGCTCGCTGAGCTCCGGTTCGCTCAACACCCGGCTTGCCGCCGTCGCCACCAAGACGCTCGCTCTTCGCGGTGCAGAGGTGACGCGGGTGTCGCTCGGCGATTACCCTTTGCCGTTCTACGAGGGCGATGTCGACTTGCGGGGCGGTGTCCCGGAGAAAGCCCGCGCCCTCGCCCGGCAATTCCGGGCTCACGATGCCGTCCTGATTGTTAGCCCGGAAGACAATGCCGGCATCCCGGCCCTCTTGAAAAATGCCATTGATTGGATGGGCCGGGAGGACGTGAAGCCCTTCCGCGACCGCGTGTTCGCACTCGCATCCGCGTCGAGCGATCGGTTCGGCGGTCTTTGCGGCCTTCTCGCTCTGCGGCAGGTGCTCGAGGCAAGCGCGCTCGGCGCGCTCGTGATCCCCGAGCATTTTCTTTTGCCGGAGGCCGAAAACGCCTTCGACGAGCGTGAGGAGCTGAAGGACCGCACGGCATCGCGACGTCTCGACGGCGTCCTTCAGGCGTTGATGCAGCGTGCGGCTGCGCTCAAGCTCGCCCGTGAAAGCTGAACTGGGCTTCGCCCGATGCAACGCTCGCCAAGTTTCACCGAACCGGCGCGCATATTGAAACCGCGCGACAAAAGCCTCGGACTTCCTGCCGTTTTCGTATCGGTGCAGGGTCCGCCAGCTTTTGCGAGACAGCCCCGCGCAGGTTCCCTATCGTCAACTGGCGCTCGACAGAGGCAGAGCCCGCGACTTGCTGGCCTCTGCCCACCATGGTAACCGCGCGCCAAGCAACTGATCTTCCACAAGCCGAGAACCGAATGTCCCAGAACGAAGATTTCATCGTCAAAGATCTTTCGCTGGCCGATTGGGGCCGCAAAGAAATCGAAATCGCCGAGACCGAAATGCCGGGCCTCATGGCGCTTCGGGAGGAGTTCGGCGAATCGAAGCCCCTCAAGGGCGCGCGCATCGCCGGCTCGCTGCATATGACGATCCAGACGGCCGTCCTCATCGAGACGCTGGTCGCTCTCGGCGCGGAAGTGCGCTGGGCCTCGTGCAACATCTATTCGACCCAGGACCATGCGGCCGCCGCCATCGCCGCTGCCGGCATCCCGGTCTATGCGATCAAGGGTGAGACGCTTCCCGAATACTGGGATTACGCCGACCGCATCTTCGAGTGGCCGAACGGCGAAACCGCCAACATGATCCTCGACGACGGCGGCGACGCGACGCTTCTCGTTCTCCTCGGCGCGCGCGCCAAGGACGACCCGTCCCTCATCTCCGATCCTCAGAACGAAGAGGAAGAGGCGCTCTATGCCGTAATCAAGCGCCGGCTGGAGAAGGATCCTGATTGGTTCGTGAAGGTGCGGAGCGCCATCCGCGGCGTTTCGGAAGAGACCACGACGGGCGTCATGCGCCTCTACGACCTGCAGCGGAAGGGCCTCCTTCCCTTCCCGGCCTTCAACGTCAACGACAGCGTCACGAAGTCGAAGTTCGACAACAAATACGGCTGCCGCGAATCGCTCGTCGACGGCATCCGTCGCGCCACCGACGTGATGATGGCCGGCAAGGTCGCTCTCGTCTGCGGTTACGGCGATGTCGGCAAGGGCTCGGCGCAGTCGCTCAGGGGCGCCGGCGCCCGGGTGAAAGTCACGGAAGTCGACCCGATCTGCGCCCTGCAGGCGGCGATGGACGGCTTTGAGGTCGTCACGCTCGAAGAGGCGGCCCCGGAGGCCGACATCTTCGTCACCGCCACGGGCAACAAGGACGTCATCACGCTCGACCATATGCGCGCCATGAAGGACATGGCGATCGTCGGCAATATCGGTCACTTCGACAACGAGATTCAGGTCAGCGCACTGCGCAACCTGACATGGACCAATATCAAGCCGCAGGTCGACATGGTTCAGTTCCCGGACGGCAAGCGGATGATCCTCTTGTCGCAGGGGCGTCTCCTCAATCTCGGCAACGCCACCGGCCATCCGAGCTTCGTCATGTCCGCCTCGTTCACCAACCAGGTGCTGGCGCAAATCGAACTGTGGACGAAGTCGGAAAAGTACGAGAACCAGGTCTACGTGCTGCCCAAGCATCTGGACGAAAAGGTTGCGTCTCTGCACCTCAAGAAGCTCAACATCACGCTGACCAAACTGCGGCCGGATCAGGCGGACTATATCGGCGTCTCGCCGGAAGGGCCGTTCAAGGCCGACCATTACCGCTACTGATTCGTTTCAGCGAAGCGCTTCATCGGGCCGGCCGCTCCCCAGCGGCCGGCCCGAATGTTTATTAACTCGCGGTAACCTTTCCGACTTTCGGCGAAGCGGGTAAGGTACGATTCGGGTGTGAATGCCGGGGCGGTCACCCGGTATCAAGCAGACGTGGCGGAGACGATATTGAACCGGCAGGCCCGGCACAGAGCGATTCGAGCTTCGGGCAGGCTCATCCCCGGCGTCGCGACCGCCGCCCTCTTCGCCTTTTCCGCCGACAGTGCGTTCGCCCATCCGCTTTTCGGAGAAGGGACGGGTTTTTCCCAGATCCTCTGGCTCGCCATTACCGCGGGCTTCGCCGGCGCGGCCACGATTGCGTTGTCGCTCTTGTTGCGGCGCGACCGCGACAACGGCCTCGCCGCAGCACAACAGCAGATCGCCCGGCTCAAGCAGGCGCTCGATCGCTCCGAAGCGCTCCTTGCCAGTGACGACCAGAAGACTCTGTGCTGGAGCCGTCCCGACGCCGCGGCGGACGTACATGGGACGTTGCCGAGCCATGTCGGCGCGCCGACCTCCGGCGAGCTCTTCCTCGATTTCTTCTCCTGGCTCGAACCGCGCAGTGCCGAAGAGCTGCAATGGGCCCTCGACCAGCTCTGGGAGACGGGAGAAGCCTTCCATCTCTCGCTGCGCACGCAGACCGATTGCTTCCTGGAGGCGAACGGGCGCACCAGCGGCCCCCGCGTCATTTTGCGCCTGCGCGAGCTGACCGGCGAACGCCGCTCGTTCGCGGAATTGAAAGAGCAGGCCGGCGTCGTCATCGCCGAGATGACGGCGCTGCGCAGCCTCGCCGAGGCACTGCCCTTCCCGCTGTGGCGCCGCAATCAGCACGGGCGGCTCAGCTGGGTGAATTCCGCCTATGTTCAGGCCGTGGGCGCACCCGATCTCACCATGGTGACGACGCGCGGCACGGAATTGCTGGAGCCAGCAACGCGCGGCGCCGTGCGCGAGGCGCATCGCGACGGGGCCCACTACCGTGCGGTGGCCCCGGTCGAGATTGCCGGTGCCGAAAAGCAGATGGAGATCTTCGACATCAAGGTCGAGAACGGCACGATCGGCCTTGCCATCGACGTTACGGAAGTCGAGACCGCGCGCCAGGAGCTCAAGCAGAACATCGAGGTCAACTCCCGCCTCCTCGACCAGCTTTCAACGGCGATTGCCGTCTTCGACGGCGAGGCGCGGCTGCAATTTGCCAATGCCGCCTTCCGGGCTCTGTGGGATCTGCCGGCGCGCTTTCTCGCGACCGGCACCGAAGAGGGCGTCCTTCTCGACCAGATTCGGGCCGAGCGGCGCCTGCCGGAACAGGCGAATTACCGCGAATGGCGGCGCCAGCATCTTGAACATTACGCTGATCCGCAGCCGCGCGAGGAGATGTGGCACCTGCCGGACCGGCGCTCCTTCCGCATGATCGCCACGCCCAACCAGCAGGGCGGCTTCACCTATATCTACGAGAACGTCACCGAGCGCCTGTCCCTGGAAAGCCGGGTCAACACCCTGTCGCGCATGCAGGGCGAGACGCTCGACCACTTGACCGAGGCCGTCGGTGTCTTCGGCTCGGACGGAAGGCTCAGGCTCTACAATCCCGTGCTCGCCGAGATGTGGCAGCTGTCACCGGACTTCCTCAAGGAAGAGCCGCATATCTCAACCCTCATCGGGCATTGGATGCTGTTCTTCCCCGAACAGGGCGCCTGGACGAACATCTCCAACGCCATCACGCGGATGGAGGCGGCTGAGAGCCTCGCGGGGCGGATGGAGCGGCGAAACGGCTCCATCATCGAATATTCCACCGTGCCGCTGCCGCAGGGCATGACGCTCTTGACCTTCGCCGACGTGACGGAGAAGGCCGAGGCGCATCGCTTCCTGGAAGAGCGCAACCGGCTGCTTGAGGAAACGGATCGGCTCAAATCCGATTTCATCCAGCACGTATCCTACGAGCTGCGCTCGCCCCTCACCTCCATCATCGGCTTTGCGCAGATCCTGGCCGCCGGCGCGGCGGGCGAACTCAACGCCCAGCAGCGCGAATATATGGACCACATCGCGCAATCCTCAGATTCGCTCCTCGTCCTCATCAACAACATCCTCGATCTCGCCACCGTCGATGCCGGCATCATGGAGCTCGAGATCGACAAGGTGGACATCAGCGAAGTCGTGCACGGCGCCGTCGTCGGCGTGCGCGACCGCATCGAGGAGAAGGACATCGACCTGTTCATCCAGGCCGACGAGACGCTTGGGAATTTTCGCGCCGACGCGTCGCGCGTGCGCCAGATCCTCTACAACCTCCTCTCCAACGCCATCAATTTCTCGCCGTCGGGAAGCCGCGTGGAAATCCGCGCGCAGCGCCAGGACGGTTCGGTCGTCTTCGTCGTGCGCGACCAGGGCCCGGGCATTCCGCCGGAGATCCGCGACGACGTCTTCGAACCCTTCGAAGGCACGGCGCCTGAAGGCGGCCGGCGCGGCGCTGGCCTCGGCCTGTCGATCGTCAAGCGCCTCGTCGAGCTGCATCAAGGCGACATCGCCATCGATTCCGAACCCGGTGAAGGCACCACGAGCTGGGTGCGGCTCCCTGCCGATATCAGCAAGGCTCAAGAAGCCGCCGAATGACCGACGTGGGCGCGATCGAGCCGAAAGAGGCGGAAACGGCGCCGAGCTTCAGGCCGCACCTTGCCGACGAGGAGGCGACGAACCGGCTGGCGGAAGATTTCGCGGCCGCCGCAAGACCTGGCGATCGCATCCTCCTGTCGGGCGATCTCGGCAGCGGCAAGACGAGTTTCGCGCGCGCCTTCATTCGCAGCCTCGCGGGCGATCCCACCTTCGAAGTGCCGAGCCCCACCTTCCCGCTGCGCATCGATTATCCCTTCGCACGCTTTCCGGTCGTGCATGCCGATCTTTACCGGCTGGGTGACCCCGACGAGGCGGAGGAGATCGGGCTTTTCGACCTTGCAGACGACACCGTGCTTCTCGCCGAATGGCCGGAGCTCGGCGACCTCGCTTGGCCGGACGCCGCCAATCTCACGTTTGAGCTCGCGGCCGAAGGGCGCGACGTTGTGGTCGTCGCCGGTGGCGACTGGGGCGAGCGGCTGACACGCAGCTTCGCGATCCGCCGATTTCTCGATCGCTCGGGACGGGCCGGCGCCACACGCAATCCAATCCTCGGTGATGCCTCCGGGCGCAGCTACGAGCGCATCGTCGACGGAGCCGAGGCGATATTGATGAATGCGCCCGCCCGGCCCGAGGGACCGGCGGTCTGGCAGGGCAAGAGTTACGACGCGGTGGCGCATCGCGCGCGCGATCTCTCGGCCTTCCTCAATGTCGGCTCGCTCCTTGCCGAGCGCGGCGTGCGGGTGCCGCAGGTCCTGGCGCAGGATGTGAGCGACGGGCTGCTTCTGGTGGAAGATTTCGGCAGCGAGCCGATCATCACGGCCGACCGCCGGCCGATCATCGAACGCTACGAAGCCGCGGTCGATCTTCTCCTGCGCCTGCATCTTTGCGAGGTCTCAGCGGATGCCTCGGCATCTCACAGTATCCGCGCACCCGATTTGCCGCCCTACGACGCCGAGGCGCTTCTCATCGAGACGGCCCTCTTCACCGAGCATTTCGCCGGGCGCGAGGCGGGACCGGAGATGAGCGACGCGGCGCGCGATGAGTTTCTGGCGCTCTGGCGCGCGCTTTTCGACAGGCTTGCCGGCCGTGAGCGGGTGATCGTGCTGCGCGATTATCATTCGCCGAACATCATCTGGCTCGAAGGGGCCGACGAGACCGACCGGGTGGGTGTCATCGACTTCCAGGACGCGCTTTTGGGCGATCCCGCCTATGATGTCGCATCGCTCGCACAGGATCTGCGCGTCGACATCGACGAGGCGGAGGAAGAAGCACTCGTCGCGCGCTATATCAGAGGCCGCCGCGCCGCCGATCCCGCCTTCGACGAGGCGCCCTTCCGCGATGCCTGCGCCATTCTCGGCGCACAACGCGCTACGAAAGTGCTCGGGGCCTTCGCGCGGCTTGCACACGAGGGCAAGCCGGCCTATCGCAGCCATATCCCGCGCATCCGCGCGCGGCTCCGTCGCAGCCTCGAGAGGCCGGTTCTGTCGGAGCTTCGCCGATGCTATGACCCCTATCTCTGATCGTTTCGGAGTTGCCGCACTTGGCCGTTCTCTCCACCGCCATGGTGTTGTCCGCTGGCTATGGCCGGCGTATGCGCCCGCTTTCCACCACCACGCCCAAACCTCTGATCGAGGTCGCGGGCAAAGCTCTCATCGACCATTGCCTTGACGGCCTCGCGGCTGCCGGCATCGAGAAGGCCGTCGTCAACGTCCATTACATGGCGGACCTCGTCGAGGCGCATCTCGGACGCCGGCGCGCGCCCAAGACCATCGTCTCCGACGAGCGCGCGAAGCTCCTCGATACGGGCGGCGGCTGCCTCAAGGCTCTGCCACTTCTGGGCGAGGGTCCGTTTCTTCTGCGCAATTGCGATTCCTTCTGGCTCGAAGGCGTGCGGCCCAATCTCGATTGGCTGATCAGCGGCTGGAACGACGAGGAGATGGACGGGCTTCTCCTTCTCGCCTCGACCGTCGCCTCGGCCGGCTATTCGGGCACCGGCGATTTCATGCTCGGCAAGGACGGGCGCCTGACGCGGCGGGCCGAGCGCACCGTGGCGCCGTTCGCCTATGCGGGTGCTGCGATCCTGTCGCCCCGTCTCTTCCGCGACCCGCCGGGAGAGGTTTTCTCTCTCAACGCGCTTTTCGATCGCGCCCTCGAAGAAGGCCGGCTTTTCGGCGTGCAGCTCGACGGTCTGTGGATCAACGTGGAAAACCCGGACGCCGTCAAAGCCGCCGAAATGGCCATTCTGGAGAGCGCCGCCTGAAGCGATGACGACGAGCACCGGCACGCAGGACCATCCCAACGTTTTCACACTGCCTGCCGGTGTCGCCTTTCTCGATGAGCTGGTGGAGGCGCTCTATGACGGGCGTCTTCCGGGCGTGGGAGGCTTCGACGACCCACTGGCACTCGCCGACCTCACGCTTTATCTGCCGACGCGACGCGCCGCCCGCGCCATCCGCGGCAGCTTCCTCGCCCGCAGCCGTGCCGGCATCATCCTGCCGCAGATCCGCACGCTCGGCGATCTCGACGAAGACGAACCGCTCAGCGCGCTCGACGGGCTTGATGCGGAGGATCTGTCCCGCCCGGTGATGGCGCCGCTTTCGCGGCAATTGATTTTGACGCGGCTCGTGCTCGGCTGGTCGGGCGCGATCGCGCGGCAGAAGGCGGGTCTTGGCGACGAGCCGTCCCTCATCCCGGCATCGCCCGCCGATGCCGCACGCCTCGCCGCTTCACTCGCAACCCTTCTCGACGATGTCGGCCTTGCGCCGGAGCGCTGGCAGGCACTCGGCCAGCTCGCACCCGACGACCTCGCCCGCTACTGGCAGATCACACAGGAATTCCTGACGATCGTCTCAGACGCCTGGCCTTCGATCTTGAGCGAGCGCGGCCTCGCCGATCCGGGTGCGCAGCACGACCTCCTTCTGCGGGCAGAGGCGCGCCGTCTCGCCGAGCGGGGAACGAAAGGCCCGGTGATTGCCGCCGGCTCCACCGGCTCGGTGCCGGCAACGGCGGAGCTCCTGGCCGTCATTGCCCGCCTGCCGAACGGCGCCGTGGTGCTGCCGGGTCTCGATCAGGAGCTCGACGCCGCCGGATGGGAGGCGATCGGCGATGCGCGCAACGACCCTGCCGATGCCGGTCATCCGCAGTTCGGGCTGAAGAAGCTGCTTGAAAGCCTCGGCTGCGCGCGTGACGCGGTGATCTCGCTCGCATCCGCCCCCGCCGGCCTCGGCCGGCGCATGCGCTTTGTCTCCGACGCGCTCAGACCGGCCGCCACCACGGATATCTGGGCAGAAACGGTGCCCTCACCGGAGGCTCTCGCTGACGCACTCGACAACGTCGCGCTGATCGAGGCCGCCGAAGAGCGCGAGGAAGCGTTGGCCGCCGCGCTCGTTCTGCGCCGGGCCGTCGAAGACGGGCAGACCGCCGCCCTCATCACACCCGACAGGGCGCTCGCCCGCCGCGTCTCCGCCATGCTGGAACGCTGGCAGATCCGCGTCGACGATTCCGGCGGCATGCCGCTGTCTCTGACCCCGCCCGGCATCCTGGCGCGGCTCGTCGCAGAGGTGGCCTGGCGCGGTGCGGCCGCGATCCCGCTTCTCGCGCTCCTCAAACATCCGCTCGCGCGCTTCGGCTGGCCGGCAGGACGCGTGCGGCACGCCGCCCGTGTCCTGGAACGCGCCGTGCTGCGCGGCCCCGTCCTTGCCGAAGGGCTGGAGCCGCTTCAACGCGCCTTCCAGAAACGCCGTGCCGAGTGGCTGGCGAAGGAGGCACGGAGCGCAGCCCTCAACGGGCTCGAAGAGCGCGATTGGGACGAAGCAGAGGCGCTGCTTGCCGAGCTTCTGACTGCGCTTCAGCCCATGCTGGAGGTGCCGCGAGAGGCTCCCCTTTCAACTCTCCTCGAGGCGCATGTGGCGGCGCTCTCAGCCATCGGACGCGACGAGGAGAGCGGCCCTGGCGAGCTCTGGCAGGACGACGCGGGCGAGGCCATGGCCGCGCGCCTCGACGCGCTGACAGAGGCCGCACCCGAGGGTCCGGAGCTTTTTCACGGCGATTATCCGGCGCTGTTCGAGGCGCTGATTGGCGATGTTCGGGTGCGCCGGCGCGGCGGCAACGATCCGCGCGTGCACATCTGGGGCGCGCTCGAAGCCCGTTTGCAGAATGTGGACGTCGCCATTCTCGGCGGCCTCAACGAAGGTGTCTGGCCGCGCCCCTCACAGAGCGATCCGTTCCTGTCGCGGCTGATGGCGGCTTCGATCGGTCTCGATCCACCCGAACGCCGGCTCGGCCTCTCGGCTCATGATTTCTATCAGGCGCTCGGACATCCGCAGCTCTATCTCAGCCGCGCATTGCGGCAGGGGGCGGAACCGATGGTGCCGTCGCGCTGGCTGCAGCGGCTGACCGCCCGCGCCGGCGAGAGAGCAACACACGCATTGCGGGCACGCGGCGACGAGATCCTGGGCATGACCCGCCTTCTCGACCGGCCGGAGACGAATATTTCCCTTGCCGCGCCAGAGCCGCGACCGCCGCTCACCGCCCGCCCGAAACGGCTTTCCGTCACGCGCATCGAAACGCTCATCCGCGATCCTTATGCGATCTACGCGCAATATGTGCTGGGCCTCAACGCCTTCGAGGAGATCGCCTCGCCAGCCGGCGCGGCCGAGCGCGGTATGCTGATCCACGATATTTTGGAGAATTTCATCAAAGAGCGCCCCGCCGGCCCTTATGACGAGGCGGCAAAGGCGCACCTTGCAGAGGTGGGTCGTGAGGCTTTCGCGGCCTACGAGGATTGGCCGGAAGTGGCGGCACTGTGGTGGCCGCGCTTTCAACGCATCGCCGACTGGTTCCTCGCCCAGGAGCGCGGCCGCACGGAGGTCCAGAAACGTCATGTGGAAGCGACGGGCGACTGGGCCCTCAGCGCGGAATTCCGCCTGACGGGCCGGGCCGACCGCATCGATCTTCTGAATGACGGGCGGCTTGCCATCATCGATTACAAGACCGGCACGCCGCCGAGTGCCAAAGCCGTCCTGTCGATCAGCCCGCAATTGCCGCTGGAGGCTCTGATGGCGCGGCGCGGCGCCTTCAAAGACACGCCGTCCGGCGAAACCGCCGAACTCCTCTATTACCATCTCTCCGGCCGTGGCGAAGGCGGGCAGGTGCACGCGCGCGGCTTCCGCAAGCCGACGAAAAGCGAGCCGGGCGTCAGCCTGGAGGAATGCCTGCGGGCGACGGAAGACAAACTCATCGCGCTCATCGCGCATTTTGCGCAGGCCGAGACGCCCTACCTTTCCAACCGCGTGCCGCGCTCGGACCGGGAATTCGGCAGCGATTACGATCATCTTGCCCGCATCGGTGAATGGTCGCTCGGCGAGGGCGAGGAATGAAACGCCCGGCAAGCCCCACCGAACGCCAGCAATGGCAAGCCTCCGATCCCGCCGCCTCGGCCTGGGTCGCCGCCAATGCCGGTTCCGGCAAGACGCATGTCCTCACCCAGCGCGTCGTCCGGCTGCTGCTCGCCGGGGCCGATCCCGCTGCCATCGTCTGCCTCACCTACACCAAGGCCGCGGCGGCGGAGATGTCGGGCCGCGTGTTCAAGATGCTCGGCGAATGGGCGACGCTTCCGGACGCGGAGCTGACGGAGGCGATCGCAAAAAGTCAGGGCGAGACGCCGCGACCTGAAACGCTGACGCGGGCACGCCGGCTCTTTGCGCAGGCGCTGGAGACACCGGGCGGCCTCAACATTCAGACGATCCACGCCTTTTGCGAGCGGATCCTGCACCAATTCCCCTTCGAGGCGAACGTGCCGGGGCATTTCGAGGTGCTGGACGAAACGGCCGCCGAGGGGCTGCTCCTCGAAGCGCGGCAGGCCGTCCTGCGCGCCGCCAAATCGAACGGTTCTCGTCTCGGCACCGCCTTCACCCGGCTTGCGACACTGCGATCCGATCAGGACATCGAGGCGGCCCTTGCGGCGCTCGTGGCCGAACGCGACCGGCTGGAGCGATGGATCGCGTGGGCGGCGACAAACACCCACCCCCCCTCCGAGGACATCGACGATGCGATTGCCGACCTCCGGCGCCGGCTGGGGCTTGAAGCGGACGAGAGCGAAGAAGCTCTGTGCGCAGAGATCTGCCGCGCCTCGGGGTGGGCATCGGGAGATTGTCGAAGCCTGTGCGACGCCCTTTCGGCAGAGGCGGCGAACCGCACCGACGAGGGGGCACGGACCGCTCTTGAGGCGATCCTCGCCCATGAGGGCGGACCGCTTGAGGCTGATTTCCGCGCAGCCTTCTTCCTGACGGCAAAGCCGGAAGGCTGGTCCGCCCGCAGCGAGAGCCGGCGTTTCTCGGCCGCCTTCCGCCGCAACCGGAAAGACCTCGACGACCTCTTTTCGGCCGAAGCCGCCCGCCTTCAGCCCTTGCGCGAACGTCTTTCGCTGGCGCGCACGGCGGAAGCGACGGAAGCGCTTCTCCTCATCGGAGGCGCCATCCTGCAGCGTTACCGCATCCTGAAGCAGCGGCGCGGCTTCCTCGATTTCTCCGACCTCATCCTGCGCACCCGCAATCTCCTGCAGCGGCCGGACGTGGCGGCCTGGGTGCAATACAAGCTCGATGCCGGCATCAGCCATCTTCTCGTCGACGAGGCGCAGGACACCTCTCCCGACGCCTGGGCGATCGTCGAGCGGCTGGCGGAAGAATTTTTCGCTGGCGAGAGCGCGGAACGCCGGCCACGGACGCTTTTTGCCGTCGGCGACGACAAGCAGTCGATCTACGGTTTCCAGGGCGCCGAGCCGCGGCTTCTCGCCGAACTCGGCCGCAAGTTCAAAACCCGCGCCGAGGCCACCGCGCAGGAGTTTCGCGCCCTCTCGCTCGGCGTCTCCTTCCGCTCCACGCAGGCCGTGCTCGACGCGGTCGACACAGTCTTCGACGGGCCGCTCTCTGAACGGGTGACCCGTCTCGGCTATCAGCGGCACCAGGCCTATCGGCAGAATGTGCCCGGACGCGTCGAAATCTGGCCGCGCATCATCCGGCCGAAGGGTGAAATGCCGGAGGATTGGTGGCAGCCCTTCGACGCGCCGGCGGAATCTGAGCGGAAGCTCGCAGAAGAGATTGCCGACGAGGTCGCGCGCCTGCTTCACCGCGAGGCACGGCTACCCTCCGGCAAGGCGATCTCCGCCGGCGAAATCATGATCCTGACGCGCAAGCGCGGCAGTTTCGCCCGCGCCATGGTGCGGGCGCTCAAAGCCCGCAACCTGCCGACGGCCGGCGCCGACCGGATCGCGCTCGCCGACCACATCATCGTGCAGGACCTTCTGGCGCTCGCCGATGTCGTTCTCCTGCCGGAAGATGATCTGCAGCTTGCGGCCCTTCTGAAATCGCCGCTCTTCGGTTTCGACGACGACGATCTGCTGGCGCTTGCGATCGGCCGCGGTAGAGAGAGCCTGTTCTCGCGGCTTCGGGCGAGCGAGGACCCCCGCTACAGCCAGGCGGCGGAGCGCCTGCGGCATTGGATGGCGATGGCCGACCAGATGCCGCCCTTCGCCTTCTATACGCGCCTCGTCGAGGCCGAGGGGGCGCGCAAGGCCTTCCGGGCGCGCATGGGGAGCGAGGCGGACGACGTGCTCGACCTTTTCCTCTCGGCCACGCTCAGCCTGGAGCGCGTCTCCCCGCCCGGCCTGCAGGCTCTGGCGGCCGCACTTCGTGAAGGCGGCGGCGACATCAAGCGCGAGCTTTCGGAGACAACCGATGCCGTCCGCGTGATGACCGTGCATGGGGCGAAAGGGCTCGAGGCCGACATCGTCTTCCTCGCCGATACCGGCGGCCAGATTGCGGCACCCCAACACCGCGACGCACTCGCCTTCATCGGCGACGACGACGATCCCGCCTTCATCTGGCGCCAAAGCAAAGAAGACGCGACGCCACAGCAGCGCGAGGTGGAGGCGAAGGAGGCGGAGGCCGCACGCGACGAATATTTCCGCCTTCTCTATGTGGCGATGACGCGGGCCCGCGACGTTCTCTATGTCACGGGTATCAGGGGCGATCGCACACCCAAGGATGGCTGGTACGCGGCGATCCGGAATGCGCTCGCGTCAGAGAACGATGAAAACGCGGAAGACGGTTCCGACAACGAGCTCGCCGAGCGCCTGCACTTCTTTGGGCTGGAACCGGGCGACGGCCCGCCGCCCGCACCCGAAGAGAGGGTGGAGACACCTTCGGTTACTCCTCGCGTCCTACCGGAATGGGCAGAGCGCCCGGCCGCGCCGGCACCGCGTCCGCCGCAGCCGCTTCGCCCCTCCAGTGCCCTCGCTGAAGAAGACCCGCCCGACAGCGCGCCAGCGCCAGTCATTGCGGGGCGGAGCGCGGCGATGCGCGCCGCAGCCGGCCGCGGGCGGGCGCTCCACCGGCTTTTGCAGTTCATGCCCGACTGGCCTGCCGATGAAAGGCAGCGGCGCGGGGAGCTGCTTCTCGCGCGGGACTGGCCGGAGGCCGCGCCCACAGATGTTGCGGCCGCGCTGTCGGAGGCTGCAGGCGTCCTCGCGCATCCCGACCTTGCCGGGTTCTTCGCACAGGGGAGCCGCGGGGAGGTGTCGCTCGTGGGCGAGATCGCGACCTCACGCGGGACGTTCGCCGTCGGCGGGCGCGTCGACCGCCTGGCGGTGACGGAGAGCACCGTCCTTCTCGCCGATTACAAGACGAGCCTGTCGCCTCCCGCCTCGCTTGCTGCAGTCGACGAAGGAATGGTCCGCCAGCTTGCTCTTTACGCGCGTCTTCTCGGGCCCCTTTACCCCGGGCGAAAGGTCCAGGCCGCGCTCGTTTTCACCGCCGGTCCGCGCATTTTTCCGGTGTCCGCCGAGCGCCTCGCCGAAGCGCTCGCACCTCTCGACATCGCGCATGGCAGTCCATCTTCCGGCACGCCGCTCGCTTGACCGACCCCAAGGCCCTCCCTACGTTCCTCGTGAAATCTCAGGAGAATCTTTATGACCACCGAAACCGTGAGCGACGGCACATTCGAGGCCGACGTGCTCAAGTCCGAGACACCCGTCATCGTCGATTTCTGGGCGGAATGGTGTGGTCCCTGCAAAATGATCGCGCCGCATCTGGAAGAGATCGCGGGCGAAATGCAGGGCAAGGTGAAGATCGCCAAGCTCAATGTCGACGACAATCAGCAGACCGCGATCAAGTACGGCGTACGCTCCATCCCGACGCTGATCATGTTCAAGGGCGGCGAGCCCGTCGACATGAAGGTCGGCGCGAGCGCCAAGAGCGATCTGCAGAAGTGGATTGCCGGCGCCGCCTGAGCCGCCGCCTTTTCTGCTGCGTCTCCGTCCGATCGGCGGCGCGAGTTTTTCACGGCCCTTTGCCTAAACCGGCAGAGGGCCGTTTTCTTTGAGCACCTGACCGGCGAGATAAAGCGAACCGCAGATGAGAATGCGCGGCGGTTCCGTCGCCATGTCGCCGATCGCCTGCAAAGCGGTCCGCACGTCAGGGGCAGAGCGCGCCGGCAGCCCGACCTCGTTGGCACGCGCGGCAAGCTCGCGCGGATCGAAGCCCGCATGTCCCTCGATGGGGACCGTGAAGACATATTGGGTGAGACTGTCGAAGGCGGAGAAGAAGCCGTGCGGGTCCTTCGTCGTCAGCATGCCGGTGATGAGGAAGAGCGGCTTCGGCGCACGGTCGAAGAGCGAGGCCATTTCCGCTGAAACGACCGAGCCGGCGGACGGATTGTGCCCGCCGTCGAGCCAGACCTCGCTCCCGGGAGGAGAGGAAGCGACCAGCGGGCCCTCGGAAAGACGCTGAAGCCGCGCCGGCCATTGTGCCTCGCGCAGGCCCTGGCCGATCGCCTCGGCGCTGATGTCGACCCCGATGGCGCGGAGGGCTGCAACCGCCGTTCCCGCATTGTCGATCTGATGCTGACCGAGAAGCCGCGGCAAAGGCAGATCCAGCAATCCGTCTTCGTCCTGATAGACGAGGCGGGCGTTTTCGCCGTGGGCGGCCCATTCCTGATTGTGCCGAAATGGAACGGCATGCGCCGCTTCCGCCTCCAGCCCCAGAAGCGCCATCACATGCTCGTCCTGGCGGCCAATGACGGCGGGGGCGCCAGCCTTCAGAATGCCCGCCTTCTCCATGGCGATCTCGGCGATTTCGGTGCCCAAGAACTCCGCATGGTCGAGGCTGATCGACGTGACGACGGAGGCAAGCGGCCTGGCGATCACATTGGTCGCGTCAAAGCGGCCGCCGAGCCCGACCTCGATCAGGGCGAAATCGGCAGGCCGTTCGGCAAAGAGCTTGAAGGCGATGGCCGTGGTGATCTCGAAGAAGGTGATCGGCTCGCCCGCATTCGCCTCGCGCACGGCCTCGATCGCATCCATGAGCGTTGTATCATCGACCAGCTGGCCGCCCCCCGCCGCGCCGAGCCTGATGCGCTCGTTGAAGCGCACGAGATGCGGCGAGGTGTAGACATGCGCCGTCTTGCCGGACGCCTCCAGCATCGCGCGCAGAAACGCGACCACGGAGCCTTTGCCGTTGGTGCCGGCAACATGGATGACCGGGGGCAAGCGCTCCTGCGGGTTGCCGAGACGCTCAAGCAGCCGGGCGATGCGTTCAAGCGAGAGATCGATACGCTTCGGATGCAGCGCCAGAAGCGCTTCAAGTCTCTCTTCGAGTGAGGCCATCTATCAGGCCGGCTGCGGCCCGGATGCGGCAGCCGGCTCTTCTGCCGGCTTCTCGGCCACCGCTGCCAACTGCGCCTCTTCGGCAAGCGTATCTTCGTCGATCGTCGGCTCGGGCGGAGGTTCGGGCAGCTTCATCAGGAGGCGGCAGAGACGCGCCACCGTGGGGCGCAGATCCTGACGCGGGACGACCATGTCGATCATGCCGTGCTCGAGAAGATAATCGGAGCGCTGGAAACCCTCGGGAAGCTTTTCTCGAATCGTCTGTTCGATGACGCGCGGACCCGCGAAACCGATGAGGGCACCGGGTTCAGCGATATGGATGTCGCCCAGCATGCCGTAGGATGCGGTCACGCCACCCGTCGTCGGATTGGTGAGAATGACGATGTAGGGCAGTCCGGCTTCCTTCAGTCGATCGACCGCGACCGTCGTGCGCGGCAATTGCATCAGCGAGAGGATACCTTCCTGCATGCGCGCCCCGCCCGACGCGGTGACGAGCACGAAGGGCACGCCACGTTCATACGCCGCTTCGGCGCCGGCAATCAGAGCTTCCGCCGCGGCCATGCCGAGCGAGCCGCCCATGAATTCGAAATCCTGCACGGCGACGATGAGCGATACGCCCTCCACCTTGCCTTCGGCAACGAGGATCGCGTCTTTCAGGCCGGTCTTCGCCTTCGCGGCCTTCAGCCGGTCCGAATAGCGCCGTTCGTCACGGAAGCGCAGGGGATCGGTGACCGGCTCAGGGAACTCGATTTCCTGCCATTGCGCAAAATCGAGAAACAGACGCAGCCTGGTGCGCGCATCGATGCGCTGATGATAGCCGGAGCCCGGAAAGACGAACTGGTTCGCCTCCAGATCCTTGTAGAAGACCATGGTGCCAGTCTCCGGGCATTTGACCCAGAGATTGTCCGGCACTTCGCGTTTGGTCCAAAGACCGCGGATCTTCGGGCGGACGACGTTGGAAATCCAGTTCAACGGTGTCTCCTATTCGGCGGCCATCTGGCGCGCGAAACGCACGCCTTCGGCCAGCTCCTGCACCAGCGCCTCGACGGCGGCAACTGTGCCGTCGGTCGCGTGGCCTTCTTCATCCAGACTTCCGGCGACCGCCTGCACGATCGCGGAGCCGACGACGACCCCATCGGCTGTGCGGCCGATGGCGGCTGCCTGTTCGCGCGTTCTGACGCCGAAACCAACGGCGACCGGCAGATCGGTATGCGCCTTGATGCGCTCCACCGCCGCCGCCACGTCGCTCGTCTTGGGGGCGGAGGAACCGGTGATGCCGTTGATCGAGACGTAATAGACGAAGCCGGAGGTGTTTTGCAAAACCGCCGGCAGGCGTCTGTCATCCGTCGTGGGCGTGGCAAGCCGGATAAAATTGAGCCCGCCCTTCAGGGCCGGGATGCACAATTCGTCATCCTCTTCCGGCGGAAGATCGACGACAATGAGCCCGTCGACGCCGGCTGCGCAGGCATCGGCGACGAACTTCTCCGGCCCGTATTGGTAGACCGGGTTGAAATACCCCATCAATACGATCGGCGTATCGGCGTCGGTTGCGCGGAAATCGCGCACGAGGGCGAGCGTCTTCTTCAGGGTCTGGCCGGCATGGAGCGCGCGAAGGCCCGCCGCCTGGATCGCAGGCCCATCGGCCATTGGATCGGAAAAGGGCATGCCGAGCTCGATGATGTCGGCACCGGCCTTGGGCAAAGCGGCGAGAATGCGCGCGCTCGTTTCAAGGTCGGGATCGCCGGCGGTCACGAAGGTGACGAGGGCCGGCCGCAATTCCTGAGCGACGGCCGCAAAGCGGCGCGCGATCCGGCCGCCGGAAGACATCTCAGCTGACATGGTCTCTCACTTCGAAGGTCACGGCGAAAGCGAAGAAGCCGTCGCGGTCGATATGCTCGCGTGCGACTTCCGCATCGAAGGCGATGCGCGGGTTTTCGTCGTCGGGAATGTTACGGAGAAAGACGAGATTCTCGCTGTTGCGAATGCCTTCAGCCTCCTCGCGATGGTCGCCGGCACGGACGGCGACGTAATGATCGCGGTTTTGCAGCGAACGGTAGATCTCAAAATAGGTCATCGTCCCCCCTTCAGATCTCCATATCGAGATGCTCGGCCACAGCGAAGATGTCCTTGTCGCCGCGCCCGCTCATATTCATGACGATGATCTGGTCACGGTCCATCTGCGGCGCAAGCTTCAGCACATGGGCCAGGGCATGGGCCGGTTCGAGCGCGGGGATGATGCCTTCAAGGCGTGTGCACAGCTGGAAGGCGTCGAGCGCCTCGCGGTCGGTCGCCGAGACATAGGTGACGCGCCCCGTCTCCTTGAGCCAGGCGTGCTCCGGCCCGATGCCCGGATAATCGAGGCCGGCGGAGATCGAGTGGCCTTCGAGGATCTGGCCGTCCTCGTTCTGCAGAAGATAGGTGCGATTGCCATGCAGAACGCCAGGCCAGCCGCCGTTCAGAGAGGCGGCATGACCGTTCTCCACATCGAGCCCATGACCGCCGGCTTCGACGCCGTAGATCTGAACGGCCGGGTCGTCGAGGAAGGGATGGAAAAGCCCGATCGCGTTCGAGCCGCCACCGAGACAGGCGACGAGCGCATCCGGGAGCCGGCCTTCCAGGTCCTGAAGCTGGTCCTTCGTCTCATTGCCGATCACCGCCTGAAAATCCCGCACGAGCTCGGGATAGGGGTGCGGGCCCGCGGCCGTGCCGATGATGTAATAAGTGTCCTCGACATTGGTGACCCAGTCGCGGAGCGCCTCGTTCATGGCGTCCTTCAGGGTGCCCGCGCCGGCGGTGACGGGCTTCACCTCGGCGCCGAGAAGGCGCATGCGGAAGACGTTCGGCTTCTGCCGTTCCGTATCGGTCTTGCCCATATAGATCGTGCAGGGAAGCCCGAAGCGCGCCGCCACCGTCGCAGAGGCGACGCCATGCTGGCCGGCACCGGTTTCGGCGATGATGCGCGTCTTGCCCATGCGGCGGGCAAGCAGGATCTGGCCGAGGCAATTGTTGATCTTGTGCGAGCCCGTATGGTTGAGCTCCTCGCGCTTGAAATAGACCTTGGCGCCCCGGCCGGCGCCCGCTTGTTCGCGCAGATGTTCGGTCAGCCGCTCGGCATAATAAAGCGGGCTCGGCCGGCCGGAATAATGCTTGGCGAGATGCGCAAGCTCGGCCTTGAATTCCGGATCGGCCTTGGCGCTCTCATAGGCCTCTTCGAGCTCGAGGATATTCGGCATCAAGGTTTCGGCGACGAACCGGCCGCCGAAAATGCCGAAATGACCACGCTCGTCCGGGCCGGTGCGGTAGGAATTGGGCTTCATTGCTGGCTCAGCCATCAGGGCAATACCTTCACAGTCAAACGTTGCTCAGGCCGCGGCGACCGGGGCGGCTTTCGCCGCGGGCCTTGCATCTTTCGCGTCTCCGCGGCGCGCATCATGGGCGCGCACGGCCGCGACGAAACGCGCAATTTCGGCCGGATCCTTCTCGCCCGGCGCCCGCTCGACACCGGAGGACACATCGACGGCCGACGCTCTCGTCGCCGCCAAAGCGGCGCCAATGTTGTCGCCATTGAGGCCGCCCGACAAAAACCACGGCATTCCGGGCGTAAAATCTTCCAGGAGCCGCCAATCGAAGGAGGCGCCGTTGCCGCCCGGCCTCGTCGCACCTTTCGGCGGGCGCGCATCGAGGAGCAGGCGCTCGACATGGCCGGCGTAAAGGGACGCCCTGTCGAGATCCGCGCGCTCGCCGATACCGAGCGCCTTGAGCGCGCGCAGACCGAAACGTGAGCGGATTTCCGTCGCGCGCTCCGGCGTTTCCGAACCATGCAGCTGGATGAAATCGGGCTTCAGATCGCGCGCGATCTCTTCGATGAGATCGTCTTGCGCATCAACGGTCAGCGCGACGATACCCACACGGCCTCGGGCGGGCGCAGCGAGCTCTGCCGCGCGCGCAACCGACAGCGATCGCGGGCTCTTCGCGAAGAAGACGAAGCCGATCCAATCGGCGCCGGCAGCAAGCGCCGCGTCGATGTCTTCAGGCTTCGTCAAACCGCAGATTTTGACCTCTGTCTTCATCGCCTTCCAGTCGCACGAATCCCAAGTCTTGTCCAACATCGGCAGGGTTTGAAGGCCAGGGTTCGGGACCCCTCATCCCCCTTTGCCGGAGGCCTGTTCGGCGGCCATCGCCTCCACCGCGGCAACGAGCCGCGCGAGATCCTGCGGCCGCGACAGACGGTGGTCGCCATCACGCGCCAGCGTCAGGATCGCATCGTCATAGCAGAGGCGGTCGAGGAGCGCCTCGGCATGACGCCAGGGGACATCCGTATCGCGCATCCCCTGCAGGATATGCACCGGACATCCGATCTCGATCGGCTCGGCGGCGAACAGATGCTTTTCGCCATCCTCGATCAGCTCTCGCGTCAAGATATAGGGTTCGTCGGCATAACCGGAAGGCTGTTCGATGAAGCCCTTCTCGGCCATCTGCGCCCGCTCCGCCTCGCCGAAATGATCACTCATCAAGGCCTTGGTCATGTCCACGGCGGGGGCGATCAGCACCATGCCGTGAAGCCGGTCCGTTTCGCCGCGTTCGGCCAGCGCCTTCGCCAGAAGAAGGGCGATCCAACCGCCCATGGAAGAGCCCACGACGATCTGCGGGCCTTCGGTGAAGGCCTCGAAAACGGCGAGTGCCTCTTCGAGCCAGCGCGAGATGGTGCCGTCGCGAAAGGCGCCTCCCGATTCGCCGTGCCCGGAATAATCGAAGCGGGTGGCCGCGTGGCCGTGCTGCGCCGCCCAGGCGTCGAGCGCCTCGGCCTTGGAGCCGCGCATGTCGGACCTGAAACCGCCGAGCCAGAAGACGCCGGGCGCGCGAGCGCCCGAACTGCGGCCATTGCGCCGCAAAACGGCGATCCGGCGCTTTTCTTCGTCCTCCCCGACGGCGAGGCTTTGCAAGTCGGTCTCCGTCATTCTAAGTCTCGCTCCTCGCAGCTCGGCTGTGGACTATGGCGCAGGAGGTGCGCCGAGCCCGTGCCGGCGTCAACCCGTCCACAGCCTCTTTCGTTCATGCCCAAAACCATCCTGCAGGTCATCCCCCAGCTCGAAACCGGCGGCGCAGAGCGCACCGCGGTCGACATGGCCGCCGCCGTCGTCGAGACCGGCGGGCGAGCCCTCGTCGCCAGCGAAGGCGGACGCATGGAAGAAGAGCTGCAGGCGAAGGGCGGGGAAGTGGTGCGGCTGCCGGTCGCCTCGAAGAACCCTTTCGTGATGGCCGCCAATGCCCGCCGCCTCGCCGCGCTGATCCGCAGGGAGAAGGTCGACCTCGTCCACGCCCGCAGCCGCGCCCCCGCCTGGTCGGCGCTTCTCGCCTGCCGCATGACCGGCGTGCCGTTCGTCACCACCTATCACGGCATCTACAATCAGAACGGCGCCGTCAAAGGCCTCTACAATTCCGTGATGGCGCGCGGGACGGAGGTCATCGCCAATTCCGATTTCACCGCCCGCATCATCATGCAGCGCCACGGCACGCCGCGGGAGCGCATTCGCACGATTTACCGAGGCACCGATCTTGCCCGCTTCGACCCGGCGGCCGTGCCGGAGGCGCGCATCGCGGCGTTGCGCCGGACCTGGGACTTGCCCGCGGACCGGCCGGTCATCCTCAACGTCGCGCGTATCACGCAATGGAAGGGCCAGCCGACCCTGATCGAGGCGGCGGCGCGGCTTGCAAAAAGCAAGGATTTTCTGCTGGTTCTGGCCGGCGACGCGCAAGGCCGAGAGGCCTATCTCGCAGGGCTGCGCCGGCAGGTTTCGGAGGCGGGGCTTAGCGAACGCGTGCGCATTCCCGGTCATTGCGACGACGTGCCGGCAGCGCTTGCGCTCGCCTCGGTCGCGGTCGTCGCCTCCGTCGAGGCGGAAGCCTTCGGGCGCTTCGCGGTGGAGGCTCAGGCCATGGGCGTCCCCGCCATCGTCACCGATCTCGGCCCATCGCGGGAGACGGTGCTCGCGCCGCCGGAGGCGGGAGAGGCGGAGAGAACCGGCTGGCGCGTGCCGGCGGGCGATGCCACGGCACTTGCTGCCGCCCTTGACCACGCGCTTTCCCTTACCCATCTGGAGATCGACGATCTGGCACGACGCGCCAGATCCCACGCGTCGCGTTTTTCCCTCGATGCGATGACCCGGGAGACGCTGGCGCTTTACGAAGAAGTTCTGTCGAGAGGCGCAAAAACCTAGGACAGATTCCGGCGGGTTGGCCCTGCGACCTTGTTTCGATGAGGTTTTTCTCGGCCCTGCGTTCCGATTTACGTCTCGAAATGCTATTGTGCCTGCCCAGCGCGGCTTGCGAGCCCGCTCCAAGCCTGCAAGACAGCAATTATCTAAGGAGAGCTGACCATTCGCAGACCCCATCGTGCGCCACCTCCGGTGAAGGAGGGGCCCCGCGTCAACGACGAGATCCGGCTTCCCGAGATCCAGTTGATCGATCATGAAGGCACTAATCACGGCGTCATTTCCACGGACGAGGCCAAGGCCATCGCCGCGGAAGCGGGGCTTGATCTCGTCGAGATCTCGCCCAATCAGCGACCGCCCGTCTGCAAGATTCTGGACTACGGCAAGTTCAAATACATCTCGCAGAAGAAAGCCTCTGAGGCGCGCAAGAAGCAGAAGACCGTCGACGTCAAAGAAGTGAAGATGCGGCCGAACATCGACACGCACGATTACGAAGTGAAAATGCGCAATGCGCGCCGCTTCGTCGAGGACGGCGACAAGGTCAAAGTGACGATGCGCTTCCGTGGGCGCGAAATGGCGCACCAGGAACTCGGGCTGCAAGTCCTCAACCAGGTTCGTGACGAGCTGGAAGACCTTTCCAGGGTGGAACATGCCCCCAAGATGGAAGGTCGCCAGATGATCATGATCCTCGGCCCTGATCCGCGGAAGATCGCCGCTCTGCAGAAGGCGCAGAAGGAAGCCGAGAAGGCTCGCAAGCGCGAGGAACGCCTCGCCGCGCAGCGGGACGGCAACGCATCGGATGACGCCGAAGAGCCTGAGATGGAGGCCGAAGATCCCGAGCTCGACGCCGATGAGGCGAACGAGACGGAGTCGGAGGACGATACCGATCGGCAGACGGCTCAGGCGGCAGCCGAGGCATAACCGAAAGACCCGGCCCTACGCCCCCGCAAGGCCATCTTGCCTGCGTGCGGCGGTCGGGCAGCTTCTTTCGAGCGAGAACCGGGGTTATGGCGGCGTGCGGCATGTCTGTTGCCGGGCCGCCGCATCATCGGCTTGCGGCGGCTGACGGCTCGGCGGAGCCGCAGTGATCCTCTCGTGACAATCGGCAGGGGCGGCGCCCTTGCCTTTAATTTTGCGCTTATCTATAAGCGCGCCTGCCGGATCGCCCGGCTATCTGCCTTCGGGCGGATTGGGCATGCCGTGGCGATCCAGAAAGCTCATACATGAGCCGATCAGGGATGGGCTCCGCATCCGGCGGGGCCTCTTCCTTATGGAAAGGAGAGCAAAATGCCCAAGATGAAAACGAAAGCGGGCGCTAAAAAGCGCTTCAAATTTACCGCCTCCGGCAAGATCAAAGTGGGCGCGGCCGGCAAGCGCCACGGCATGATCAAGCGCACGACGAAATTCATCCGCAGCGCGCGGGGCACGATGGTGCTCAGCGACCAGGATACGAAGATCGTCAAAAAATACATGCCCTACCAGCGTTAAGGAGAGCGGATCATGGCACGTGTGAAACGCGGCGTGACGGCTCACGCCAGGCACAAAAAGGTCATCAAGCAGGCGAAGGGCTATTATGGCCGTCGGAAGTCGACCTTCCGCGCCGCCAAGCAGGCGGTGGAAAAGGCCAACCAGTACGCCTATCGCGATCGGCGCGCGAAGAAGCGCAATTTCCGCGCTTTGTGGATCCAGCGCATCAATGCCGCTGCGCGCCTCAACGGTCTCACCTATGGTCGCCTGATCGACGGGCTCACCAAGGCGGGCATCGAAGTCGACCGCAAAGTCCTGTCCGATATCGCCATCCATGAGCCGGAAGCGTTCACGGCACTCGCCAACAAGGCGAAGGATGCGCTCGCTTATCTCAAGGACCATACGCCGAACGAGTTCGAGGCCGCCGTCCGCTGACGCCGGTTCAAGCATTCGATATCCAAGGGCGGCCACGGGCCGCCCTTTTTCGTTGCGGCGGTTTCCGAACGGCCCACGCTTGCGTCAGAAAAGCGAGAGGTCTTTTCTCCGGCGCGCGATGACGCTAGAGCGGTTCCCACCATGACCGAAGACAACGATCTCGTCGCGCTGGAGCGCGATATCCTCGAGCGCATCGACACAGCAGAGAACGAGGCGGCGCTGGAAGACGCGCGCATCGCCTCGCTCGGCAAGAAAGGTGTCGTCTCGGAACGCCTCAAAGGGCTCGGCAAGATGACGCCGGAGGAGCGCCAGGTTGCAGGCCCCGCCCTCAACGGCCTCAAGGCGCGCATCACCGAGAAGATCGAGGCGCGGCGCAGCGTTCTGAAAGAGAAGGCGCTGACAGAACGGCTGAAGAGCGAGACGATCGACGTCACGCTGCCGGCACGTCCCGAACAGCGCGGCACCATCCACCCGACCACACAGGTCTGGCAGGAAGTGATCGCCATCTTCGCCGATATGGGTTTCTCGGTCGCCGAGGGGCCGCACATTGAGAGCGACTGGTACAATTTTGGCGCGCTCAACATTCCGCCGGAGCATCCGGCCCGGCAGGAGATGGACACCTTCTATCTGAAGCCGAAGGAAGACGGATCGCGCATGGTGCTGCGCACGCACACCTCGCCCGTGCAGATCCGCACGATGGAAAACGAGACGCCGCCGATCCGCATCATTGCGCCGGGGCGCACTTTTCGCTCCGATTCCGATCGCACGCACACGCCGATGTTCCATCAGATCGAGGGTCTCGTCATCGACGAGACGACCCATATGGGTCACCTCAAGGGCACGCTGGAGGCCTTTTGCAAGGCGTTCTTCGAGGTGGACGACGTGAAGATGCGCTTCCGCCCGTCGCACTTTCCGTTCACCGAGCCCTCCATGGAGGTCGATATCGGCTGCCATTGGGAAGGCGGGGAGCTGAAAATCGGCGAGGGCGACGATTGGCTGGAGATTCTGGGTTCCGGCATGGTCCACCCGAACGTCATCCGTGCCGGCGGTCTCGATCCGGAAAAATATCAGGGCTTCGCCTTTGGCGTGGGGCTCGACCGGCTCGCCATGCTGAAATACGGCATTCCGGATCTGCGCGCCTTCTTCGAGGCGGATCTCAGATGGCTCCGGCATTATGGCTTTGCCGCGCTCGACATGCCTAGCGTTGCCGAGGGCTTGAGTTGAAGCACCAGGGGGTGCGGCTTCTCCCCCTCTTCTGCCTGATCCTCAGCCTTACAGCCTGCCAGACTGCGCCGGCTCCCTCATCGGCGACCGAGGACGCCGTCACTGTGGGCAATTGGACCGTTCGCACCGGTGCGGCGGTTCGTGTCGACGCTGTCTATTCGAAGTGATCCAATAAAACTCCTCCTCTGGTCGCGTCGCAAGCTTCGCACAACCTGCCGATGTGCATTTTTCCCGCGCAGTCCGCCCTTCCCCCGGCGGAGAGCGATGGGAAATCACATTATGGAAACAGAATCCGCGCTGCGTGAGCGGCTCTCCTTTCTCAACATCGGACAAGAGGAGCGCGATCAGCTGCACGCGATGTGGCCGCTGATCGAACCGGCCCTGCCGGGAATCATTCACCGGTTCTACGACCATGTCGGCAAGGTCCCGCATCTCAAGGAGATGATGGGCAACAAGCAGGACCGGCTCGTCGGTCTCCAGGCCGGGCATTGGGGGCACCTCTTTTCGGGTGCCTTCGACGATGCCTATTTCGCCTCCATTCGGCGCATCGGCCTCATTCATCATAAAATCGGGCTCGAGCCACGCTGGTATATCGGCGGTTACGCCTTCGTTCTCAACGAACTCGTCCGCCATATCACGTCGCTGGGCCGGGTCGGTCGCCGCACCCGCAACCACTGGCTGACCACGATGAACAAGGCGGTGATGCTCGACATGGACATCGCCATCTCCGTCTATGAAGAGGTCCTCATCGAGGAGCGCCAGCGCCGCGGGGCTGCGCTCGCCGAGGCGATCACGGCCTTCTCGGTAGCCGTGGAAGAAAGCCTCTCGGTGTCGCGCCAGGCCAATCTCGACCTGTCGACAAGTGCGGAAACCCTTGACGGTACGACCGGATCGGCGAGCGCGCTTGCGACACAGGTGGTGGCCGCGGCCGAACAGACGGCCTCGAACATGCAGGCAGGCGCGGCGGCCGCCGAACAGCTCGCCGCCTCCGTCCGCGAAATCGCCGAACATGCCGGACGCTCGGCGAAAATCGTCTCAAGTGCGGTTGTCGGCACCAAGACGACGAGACAATCGGTCTCTGGGCTCGCCGGGCATGCGCGCCAGATCGGCGCCGTCGTCGATCTCATCAACCAGATCGCGTCGCAAACCAATCTCCTGGCGCTGAACGCCACAATCGAAGCCGCCCGTGCCGGCGAGGCCGGCAAAGGCTTTGCTGTCGTCGCCCAGGAGGTGAAAGCGCTCGCCGGGCAGACCGCCAAGGCGACCACGGAGATCGTCGGGCTCGTCACTGCCATCCAGTCCGCGACGCAGGAGACGGAAGATTCCATCGGCGACATCAGCCGCATCATCGAGGAAGTGAGCGAGACGGCCACGGCGATCTCGGCCGCAGTCGAAGAGCAGAACGCGGCCACCGCTGATATCGCCAACAACGTGAATCAGACCGCGGACAATGCGCGCTCGGTGGTGGAGAGCATGGAGATCCTCAATTCCTCCACGACGAACGCCGCCAATGTCGCCCATCGGGTCAAGATGGCGAAGGACACCCTCGACAGGGAGCTCGGCCGGCTGCAGGGCGACATCTCAAAGTTTCTGGAGACGGCGCAGGCCGCCTGAGCCCAGCAGCCCAGGGCGGCGGAGTTCGGCCGCCCTCGCGATCCGGGGGCTGCTGCGGTGAGCCGAAACCCACACGCATGCGCGCACTGCGGGACGGGCGCTCCTCTCGCGGCACGAGAAAAACCGGCGCCGCCTCCATGCGACGCCGGTTTTCATGATGACAGAGAGGCTCTCCCCGGCACGGATCGCGCCTTCCCGAACCCTGCCGACAAGCGTTTCTCGGTCGCGCTTCGTTGCTGTCGCGACACCTCGCCTGCCTGCCGACCTTGCCTGGTGCGGCAGAGGCGTCTAGGGATCGGCAACGATCGCGACGAAGACGAACATGAAATTCACTCTCTCCTGGCTCAAATCCTTCCTCGACACCGACGCTTCGGCAGAGGAGATCGCCGACAAGCTCACCATGATCGGTCTCGAGCTTGAAAGCCTCACCAATCCGGCCGATGCGCTGAAGCCCTTCGTCATCGCGAAGGTGCTCGAAGCCAAGCAGCATCCGAACGCCGACAGGCTGCGCGTCTGTCAGGTCGATCCAGGAACGGGCGAGGCCATTCAGGTGGTCTGCGGGGCACCCAATGCCCGCACCGGAATGATCGGCGTTTTCGCGCCCGTAGGCTCTTACGTTCCAGGCACGGGCATCGAGCTCAAGGCCGGCAATCTGCGCGGCCAGGCCTCAAACGGCATGCTGGTCTCGGAACGCGAATTGATGCTCTCCGACGATCATGAGGGCATCATCGACCTTCCCGACGACGCACCGGTGGGCACGCCCTATGCGACCTGGGCGGGGCTGGACGACCCCGTCATCGATATCGGCGTCACACCGAACCGGCCCGATGCTCTCGGCGTCTACGGCATCGCCCGCGATCTTGCCGCGGCCGGGATGGGCACGCTGAAGCCGCTCGATGCCGCACCGGTCGAGGGAGCCTTCAAGAGCCCGATCGGCGTCGAACTCCGTTTTGAGGACGGCGATACGAGCCCCTGCCCGCATTTCGTCGGCCGCTATATCCGCGGCGTCAAGAACGGTCCCTCTCCCGCCTGGATGCAAAAGCGGCTGCGGGCGATCGGGCTTCGGCCGATCTCGGCGCTTGTCGACGTCACCAATTACATGACCATCGCCTATGGCCGGCCGCTGCACGTCTTCGATGCCGCGAAGGTCAAAGGCACGATCCATGCGCGCCTGGCAAAACCCGGCGAGACCATCGAGGCACTCGACGGGCGCACCTATACGCTCGACGACACGATGACGGTGATTGCCGACGACGCAGGACCTGAAGGACTTGCCGGCGTCATGGGCGGCGAGGTGTCCGGCGTCAGCGAGACGACGACGGACGTGTTTCTGGAATCGGCCTATTTCGATCCGATCCGCACCGCCTCCACCGGACGCAAGCTCAACCTTCTTTCCGATGCCCGTTACCGCTTCGAGCGTGGCATCGACCCGGCTTTCACCGAGCCAGGTGCGGAGATCGCCACCCGGCTCATCCTCGACATGTGCGGGGGCGAAGCCTCCGAGATCGTCATCGCCGGCGAAGCGCCGCTTCGAAACGCCAATGCGCGCCTGCGCATGAACCGCGTGACGACGCTCGCGGGCGTCGAGATCGCACCACGGACCCAGGTCGATATTCTGGAAAGCCTCGGCTTCGCCGTTGCCGGGACCGACGAAGAGATCGTCGCAGCGATCCCCTCATGGCGTCCGGACGTCAATGGCGAGGCGGATCTCGTGGAAGAGATCGTGCGCATCCATGGGCTCGAGAAGATCGCTCACGTTATGCTGCCGCGCACTGAGGCTGTCACGAAGCCGAAGCTTTCCGTGCAGCAGCGGCGCCGGTTCAAGGCGGCCCGCGCGCTTGCCTCGCGCGGCTTCAACGAGGCCGTGACCTGGTCCTTCCTGCCGTCCGATCAGGCGCGTCTCTTCGGCGGCGGCGAAGACCTCCTCGCCCTCGATAATCCGATTTCGACGGAGCTGTCCGATATGCGGCCGTCGCTGCTTGCCGGACTGATCGCTGCCGCTTCTAGGAACGCCGATCGTGGCACGGAAACGCAAGCGCTTTGCGAAGTGGGACAGGTCTATCCAGGCGACCGCCCGGAGGATGAACGCCTCCACGCCACGGGCATCCGCCTCGGCGTCACCGGACCGCGCAGCGCGCTTCAGGCGCCGCGGGGCGTCGATCTCTTCGACGCCAAGGCGGACGTGCTCGCAGCTCTCGAACTTCTCGGCGCACCGGTCGACAAGGTGCAGGTGCAGGCCGAAGGGCCCGACTGGTATCATCCGGGGCGTGTCGGCACGGTCACTCTCGGCCCGAAGAACAAACTCGCGACCTTCGGTGAACTTCATCCCCATATCCTGGAGGCTTTCGATGTCTCGGGACCGCTCGTCGGCTTTGAGATCGACATCGACGCCATTCCGGTGCCGAAATCGCAGCGTGCCGCACGCGCGGCATTGAAGATTTCCGGCTACCAGGCTGTCCGGCGCGACTTCGCCTTCGTCATCGAAGATAATGTTCCCGCAGAAAAGCTCGTGCGTGCGGCCAAGGGCGCAGAAAAGAGCCTGATTAGCCAGGTCAACGTCTTCGACGTCTTCAGAGGCGCGGCAATCGGCGAAGGCTACAAGTCGATCGCCATCGAAGTGACACTGACGCCCGAAGACCGCACATTGACGGAAGCAGAGATCGAGGCAGTCTCCAGCCGAGTCGTTCAGGCCGTGGAGAAGGCAACCGGCGGTCAGCTGCGGCGTTGAACCCAACAAGATCTTCCACAGCTTGTGGTAAAGCTGTGGAAATCGTCTGATTCCCGATGAAGAACGTCCGATATCTCAGGATGTTGGCGGATGTTTTTGTTTTGTCCTTCCCGGAGGGAAGGTTGAAGATCAAAGCAAGAACAAGACCGTCAAACGATCTCGTCCATCACCTCGTCTGAGAGGTTTTCCGGAACGATCGTGACCGGAATCGGGAATGCGGCACCGCCTTTTTGCGCAATCGAGGAGACGAGCGGGCCAGGCCCTTCCGAGCCGCCGGAGGCGGCAAGCACGAGAATGGCGATATCCTCGTCTTCTTCGATGAGCTTGCGGATCTCGTCGGCGCGCTTGCCTTCGCGGATGACGAGCTCGGGCTCGATCCGCGACATGTCGGCCATGCGCGAGGCGAAGCGCCCAAGAATATTCTCCGCCTCTTCCATGGCTTCAGCGCGCATCACTTCTTCGACGCCCAGCCAATGCTGGAAATCACCAGGCTCGATGACGAAGAGCATGGTGACGGCGCCGTTGGTGCGCTCCGCACGCTTTGCGGCATAGCGCATCGCGCGCACGCATTCCGGCGTGTCGTCGATCACCACCAGGAATTTTCGCTTGTGGCCCTCTGCCCGGGCGCGTCTCGGCCGCATCATGCACTCATGCTGCCATTGGCGGGAGCTGTCAGCAAGCGTGGCGTCGCCGTCATGCGGCAGACCCGCTCTTGGCTTGCGGCCGCAAGAGACCGACCACGTCCTTCACCTCATCCATGATCGGATCGGCGATGGCCCGCGCCCGGTCGGCGCCACGGGCGAGCAGCGCGTCGATCTCGGCCGGATCGGCGAGCAGGCGCCGCATCTCGTCGGCGATCGGCGCGAGGCGAGCAACCGCAAGATCGGCGAGCGCCGGCTTGAAGGCGGCAAAGCCCTGTCCGCCATATTCGGCGAGCACGGCCTCCTTGCTGGTGCCGGCGAGCGCGGCATAGATCCCGACGAGATTTTCGGCGCCGGCGCGATCCTTGAGACCCTCGATCTCAGCGGGAAGCGGCTCCGGATCGGTGCGCGCCTTGCGCACCTTCTGGGAGATCGCATCGGCGTCGTCGGTCATGTTGATGCGCGAATAATCGGACGGGTCCGACTTCGACATCTTCTTGGTGCCATCGCGCAGGCTCATGACGCGCGTCGCGGGTCCCGTGATGAACGGCTCCGGCAGCGGGAAAAACTCCTCTGCGAAGCCGTGAGCGGCGATCGATTCGGCGAAGTCGTTGTTGAACTTCTGCGCAATGTTGCGGGCGAGTTCCAGATGCTGCTTCTGATCCTCGCCGACCGGCACATGCGTGGCCCGGTAGACGAGAATGTCGGCGGCCATCAGGTTGGGATAGACGAAGAGGCCCGTGGAGACGTTCTCGCGGTCCTTGCCCGCCTTCTCCTTGAACTGCGTCATGCGGTTGAGCCAGCCCATGCGGGCAACGCAGTTGAACACCCAGGCAAGCTCGGCGTGAGCCGCCACGGCCGATTGATTGAAGATGATCGAGCGCTCGGGATCGACGCCGCCGGCGATATAGGCGGCGGTCAATTCGCGAATGTTGGAGCGCAGCTCCTTCGGATCCTGCCACAGGGTGATGGCGTGGAGATCGACGACGCAATAGATGCAATCGTGCGTCTCCTGCATCTTCACCCAGTTCACCATGGCTCCGAGATAATTGCCGAGATGCAGCGAATGGGTCGGTTGCATGCCGGAAAAGACACGGTGTGGATGGCTTGTCATGGGGATTGTCCGAAGGAAACGGTGGGAATTTCGGATGCCGTTATCGCCGCTCGATCACCACCACGCAAGGCCGCTTCACGCAGCCCTGCGCCGCATGAGACCGGCGAGCGCACGCAGATCCGCCGCCCCGATCAGATGCGCCACGGCGAAGTAGACGGCGGCGGCAACGCCGCATAAGCCGAGCAGCAGACCAAAACGCACGAGGAAGGGTTCGCCCGGCGCCATCAGCGGCGCGAGCCAGAGTGCGCCGGCGTAGAGCACGCCGCCCAGAACGGCCGACGCTGCGACAATGCGTGGCGTCCGGCGCAGAACGACACTGTCGACGGTCCAATGGCCCCGACGGCGCAACGTCAGTATGAGCAGCGTGATGTTGGTCCAGCCGGAAACCGCCTCGGCGGTCGCGATCCCCGCCTCGGCAAAAATCGGAAAAAGCGTCAGAGCGAGCGCCACGTTGATCGAAACGGCGATGGCGGAGAACATCATCGGCGTCTTGGTGTCCTCGCGGGCGAAATAGCCGGGCGTGAACACCTTCACGAGGACGAAGGCCGGCAGGCCGAAACCGAAGACGCGCAGGGCTGCGGCCGTCGCCTCTCGCGTCTCCACGGAAAAGGCGCCGCGCTCGAAAAGCACACTCACCAGCGTTTCTGGGATGGCGATCAGCGCGGCGGCCGCGGGCAGCGTCAGGAAGAAGGCGAATTCGAGCGCCCGGTTCTGCACATGCGTCGCCTCGCGAAAATGCTCTGCCTTCAAGGTGCGCGACAGTTCCGGCAGGAGGACGACGCCGATTGCGATGCCCACCACACCCAGCGGCAGCTGATAGAGCCTGTCGGCATATTGCAGGATCGAAATGGCGCCCGCCTTGGTGGAGGCGATGATCTGGCCGATGAAGAGATTGATCTGCGTGATGCCGCCGGCGGCGGCGGCAGGTGCAGCAAGCCAGAGAAGCCGCTTCACGCTCGGTGTCAGCCTGGGCCGCTTCAGGCGCATATGAAAGCCGATGCGCCGCGCCGCCCAGGCGACCAGGAGGAGCTGCAGCACACCCGCCACCAGCACCGACCAGGATAGGATGCGGCCGACCTCGGGGCCGCTCATATCCTTTAAGAAGGTGACGGCAAGAGCGGCGATCGTGGTGACGTTCAGCAGGACGGGGGCGAGTGCGGGAATGAAAAACGTGCGGTGGGCGTTCAAGACGCCCGTCACCATCGCCGTCAGCGACATCAAGACGAGATAGGGAAACATCACCCTGAAGAGCTCGATCGTCAGGGTGAACTTGGCCGGATCCTCGCGGAAGCCCGGCGCCAGAATGGTGACGATGAGCGGGGTGGCCACCATCACGAGGGCGGTGAGTGCGAGAAGCACGAACATGAGCGCCGCCAGCACATCCTCGGCGAACAGGCGGGCTCGATCCTCCCCGTCGCCTTCGAGCGTGCGCGAATAAAGCGGCACGAAAGCCGCGTTGAAGGCGCCTTCTGCAAAAAGCCTGCGAAACAGGTTCGGAAATCGGAAGGCGGCGTAGAAGGCATCCGCCACCGGCCCGGCGCCGAGAGCCGCGGCGATCAACATTTCGCGGACGAAACCGAGAACCCGGCTGGCGAGCGTGGCGCCGCCGACGGAGACGAATTTTTTGACGAGGCTCACGGGCGGCGGCTCATTCTGCAAAAAAGCGCGGAGGGGAGAAGAGAAGCAAGGCGGCCGCCCTCAAGAGGCGGCCAAAGCCGCCGCATCCACGGCAGCGCCTTCGATGATGGCAACGAGTTCGCGCCGGATGCGCTTCTGGCGCGCCTGCGCCGTGATTTTCTGGCCGAGAAGATCGGTCACGTAGAACGTATCGACCGCGCGTTCGCCGAAGGTGGCGATATGGGCGGAGGCGATGTCGAGACTGAGATCGGCGATCACCCGCGTCAGATCGTAGAGAAGCCCGATGCGATCGAGACAGGCGAT
The DNA here is from genome assembly GCF_025379905.1 of Afifella sp. JA880. NCBI lineage: Bacteria > Pseudomonadati > Pseudomonadota > Alphaproteobacteria > Hyphomicrobiales > Afifellaceae > Afifella > Afifella sp. JA880. Next base: position 622,440 of record NZ_JAOANH010000003.1, on the reverse strand, counting down.
CTCGATCACCGTGAACCGATCAGAGAGAGAATTGTCGATCTTGACGTCCGGCTCGATGGTGAAGGCATCCTGCTTGGCCGGACCTTCACGCCGCTTGGCGAGCATGTCGGGCAGATGCACATGCCCGGCCAGCGCTTGTTCAATCAGGGCTGCGACCCGCTCGGCGCGCCGCCTCTCATCCGCATCCGCCTCGAAAGCGCGGGAGACGACGATGGTATCGAGTGCGCGACCGTCCGTGGTGGTGAAGATTTGCGCATCGACGATGTTCGCCCCCGTCGCCGAGCACGCCCCGGCCATCAAAGCGAGCAGCCGCGGATGGTCGGGCGTCAGGATGGAAATCTCGGTGACAGCCTCGAAATCGCGCACCGTCACCTCATGGGCGAAAGGCCGGTTGCCGTCGCCCGTGCGACGGATGAACTCGGCGTGCCGGACCTGGTCTTCCAGGGCCGTGCGCAGCCAGTAGGCCGGGTAATGCAGTTCGAGCAGGCGTTCGCGCTCCTCCTGCGGCCAGTCTGAAAGCTTGGCGGAGAGCTCGGCGCGGGCGCGGGCGATGCGCTCGTTGCGGGCGATCTTGGAATGGCCGCCGGTCAGGATCAGCTCGGTCTCGTTGTAGAGCGTGCGCAGAAGCTGGCCTTTCCAGCCGTTCCAGACACCCGGTCCAACGGCCCGAATATCGCAGACGGTGACGATCAGGAGCAGCTTCAAGCGCTCCGTCGTCTGCACCACCTTGGCGAAGTCCATGATGGTGCGCCGATCGGCAAGATCGCGCGACTGCGCCGTGATCGACATCGTGAGGTGCTGCTCCACGAGCCAGGCGACGGTTTCCGTCTGGTGGGCGGTGAGACCGAGCCGAGGGCCGACCTTTCGGGCAATGCGGGCCCCGGCGATGGAATGATCTTCCACCCGTCCCTTGGCGATGTCGTGCAGAAGCAGCGCCACGTAGAGCACCGTCTTGTCTGCGATCTCCGGCAGGAAATCGGTGCACAGCGGCAAATCTTCGGTGAGGCGACCGCTTTCCAAAGCGGCGAGCGTTCCGATCGTGCGGATCAGATGCTCATCCACCGTGAAGTGGTGATACATGTTGAACTGCATCATCGCGACGATGCGGCCGAACTCCGGCAGGAACTTCCCGAGCACCCCGGTCTCGTTCATCTGCCGCAGAATGACCTCCGTATTCTCTCCCGAACAGAGGATCGAAAGGAACAGACGGTTCGCTTCCGGATCGTTCTGCAAATCCGGCCCGATCAGGCGCAGCGACTTCGTGATGAGGCGCACCGTATCGGGGTGAAAGGCGTGGCTGCCTTCCGCAGCATAATGAAAAACGCGGATGAGATTGACCGGATCGCGGGTGAAGACGGCTTCGTCACGCTCGCGCAGCCGGTTGTTCTCGACGTAGAAGTCGCCGAGAAAAGCGGCCTCCTGCCGCCGCACTTTGAACGTCCGCAGGAGACGGTTGAGGCGCGCCTCCTTCTTCTGCTGGCGCTCTTCAAGGGCTGCGCAGACGATGCGCGTCAGGTCCCCCACGTCTTTCGCCACGAGAAAATAATGCTTCATGAAGCGTTCGACGGCTTTGAGCCCGGGGTGTCGGGTGTAGCCGAGCCTTCGGGCGAGCTCCGGCTGGAGATCGAAGGAGAGGCGTTCCTCCGCCCGACCGGTGATGAAATGCAGATGACAGCGCACCGCCCAGAGGAAGTCGTCGCATTTGCGGAAGAGACGGTTTTCGGCGCGGCTCAAGAGGCCAGCTTCGACGAGCGCCTCGCCACCGGCATGCGTCTGATAGACGTATTTGCCGATCCAATAGAGCGTCTGCAGATCGCGCTGGCCGCCCTTGCCCTCTTTGACATGCGGCTCGACCAGATAGCGTGATGTGCCTATGCGCGCGTGCCGGGAATCGCGCTCTGCGAGCTTGGAAGCGATGAATTCCGGCGCCGTGCCTGCCACCACCTCCTTGTTGAAGCGCTCCTGTAGATCCTTGAACAGGCTGTCTTCGCCGCAGAGGAAGCGCGCCTCCAGAAGCGCCGTGCGCACGGTCATATCCTGCCTGGCCATTCGGATCGATTCCGTCACCGTGCGGGTTCCGTGACCCACTTTGAGGCCGAGATCCCACAGCATGTAGAGAACGAATTCCGTCACGCTCTCCGACCAGGCGGTGGATTTATAAGGAAACAGAAACAGCAGATCAATGTCGGAGCCGGGCGCAAGCGTGCCGCGGCCGTAGCCGCCGACGGCGGCAACCGTGAGCCGCTCGGCGGAAGAAGGATTGCTCGCCGGATAAACGAGGCCGCCGAAATCGACGAGAGCCACGATCATGGCGTCGAAGAAGGTCGAAAGCCTCTGTGCGGCCCTAACCCCCTTGCCGTCCTCCTCCAGATCCTCGCGCACTTTGGCGCGCGCCTCGCCGAGGGCGGCTTTGAGCCCGGCAAGAAGCTGCGCCCGAGCATCAGACCGCGCCGGATCGCCTTCCGCAAGAGGCGCACGAAACACCTCTGCCAATCGCTCGGGATCGATCGGCAAATCCGCGTAGCGGGAAAAATCGAGATCTATCGCAGAACGGAGTTCGGTCTCAGTCACGCTCATGTCTTTGCCGATCGACGCAGGCGTTTCAGTTCAAACAATTGGTCGAGAGCCTGCCTTGGGCTGAGCTCGTCAGGGTCGAGCCCGTCAATATAAGCCAACAACTTCGTGGTTTCTTCATCGATCTCGACGCGCGCCGGCCTTGCGGCGAAGAGCGGCAGGTCGTTCAACAACTCCGCCGGGCTGGACTTGCGGTCGGCCGCCTCGAGCCTGTCGAGGATGACACGAGCCCGGGCGATGACCGGCGAGGGCAGGCCGGCGAGTTTTGCGACCTGGATGCCGTAGGAACGATCGGCCGCGCCGGCGACGACCTCATGCAGGAACACCACATCGCCCTTCCATTCCTTCACCCGCATCGTGGCGTTGTCGAGGCGGGGAAGCTTGCCGGAGAGCGCGGTGAGTTCGTGATAATGGGTGGCAAAGAGCGTCCGGCAGCGATTCTGCTCGTGCAGATGTTCAACCGCCGCCCAGGCGATGGACAGGCCGTCGAATGTCGCCGTGCCGCGCCCGATCTCGTCGAGAATGACGAGGGCTCCGGGGCCCGCCTGATTGAGGATCGCCGCCGTCTCGATCATCTCCACCATGAAGGTGGAGCGGCCGCGGGCGAGATCGTCGGCAGCCCCGACGCGCGAAAAAAGCCCGTCCACCACGCCGATATGCGCGGCCTTTGCCGGCACATAGGCGCCAGTCTGGGCGAGGATCGCAATGAGGGCATTCTGGCGAAGAAAGGTCGACTTGCCCGCCATATTCGGGCCGGTGACGAGCCAGATGCGGCCCGTCTCGTCGTCGGCGTTGCCCAGGTGGCAGGAATTGCCGACGAAGCTATCGCCCGAGCGGCGGAGCGCCTGTTCCACCACGGGATGGCGCCCCTCCTCAACAATGAAGGCGCGGCTGGCATCGATATGGGGGCGAACGCAGTTTTCCGCTGCCGCAAACTCGGCGAAGCCTGCGGCGACATCGAGAGCCGCCAGAGCCTCGGCCGTCCGGCGGATATCACCGGCAAGCGCTCCGGCCGCCTGCGCGAGATCGGCGAAGATCTGCAACTCGATCGCCAGCGCCCGGTCGGCGGCGGAGGAGATCTCCCGCTCCAGCTCTCCGAGCCGCGGCGTCGTGAAGCGCATCGCATTGGCGAGCGTCTGGCGGTGGATGAAGCCCGATTCCTCCTTTTGCAGAGGTGCGGCCTGGGCGGCGCTCGCCTCGACGAAATAGCCGAGCACGTTGTTGTGGCGGATCTTGAGGCCGCGCACGCCTGTCGCGTCGCTGTATTCCTTCTGCAGCGAGGCAATGATGCGGCGGCTTTCGTCGCGGAGAAGCCGCAGTTCGTCGAGGTCGGACGAGAAGCCTGCCCGCACGAAACCGCCGTCCCGCTTGAGGAGCGGCAGTTCCACGGCAAGGGCTGAGTCGACCGACTGACTGAATTCGCGCGGCGCCTGAGAGAGAAGTCCGGCGATCTCCTTAAGCTCTGATTCTAAAGGCAAATCGAGCTCGAATAAGAGATCCGCCAAAGACAGAGCGACCCGCAGGCCGGAGGAGAGTGCGGCAAGATCGCGAGGACCGCCGCGGTCCAGGGTCAGGCGCGTGAGGGCGCGCAGAATATCAGGTGCCTCACTGAGAACGCGCCGCAGTCTGGTTCTGAGCGCGTCTTCCTCGAGAAGCGTCGCGACGCTGTCGAGACGAAGATTGACTGCGGCCGGATCCGTCAACGGGCTCGCCAGACGCTGCGCGAGAAGGCGGGAGCCTGCGGGCGTCACCGTGCGGTCGATCGCCTCGATCAGCGACCCTTTCTTCTCACCATGCAGCGTGCGGAAGAGCTCGAGATTGGCCCGGGTGGCCGCATCGATGCGCATCGCCGCGCCGTCATGCTCGCGGCGGAGCGGCGCGATCGGCGGACGCGCCGCGATCTGAGTCTTTTCGACATAAGCGAGAATGGCCGCGGCGGCCGCCGTCTCGGCACGCGAGAAATCGCCGAGCCCATCGAGCGAGGCGACGCCGAAATAGGTCGTGATGCGTGCGCCGGCGGTCCCGGGCTCGAAAAAGGAGGCTGGCAGCGGCGACAAAGTGGCCCCGACGAGGGCGACGGCCGAGGAGAGCGCCCGATCGCTCGCCAGTCTGTCGACGACGAGGACTTCGCTCGGCTCGAGCCGCGCAAGACAGCGCTCCAGCCCGCCCGCCGGCACGGTCGTGACGCAGAACTCGCCGGTCGAAATGTCGATCCAGGCAAGCGCATGGGCCGGGGCCTCCCCGTCGGAGGCCGGGATCCGGCTGACGGCCGCCAGAAAGTTGTTGCGCCTGGCGTCGAGCAACGTCTCTTCGGTGAGCGTACCGGGCGTGACAAGGCGCGTCACCTCGCGTCGAACGACGGATTTGGAGCCGCGGCGCCGGGCTTCCGCGGGATCTTCCGTCTGTTCGCAGACGGCCACACGAAATCCGGAGGCGATCAGCTTCTGCAGATAATCGTCAGCCGCGTGCACCGGCACGCCGGCCATTGGAATATCCTCTCCCAGATGCTTGCCGCGCTTCGTCAGCGCGATGCCGAGGCAGCGCGACGCCTTCTCGGCGTCGTCGAAAAAGAGCTCGTAGAAATCGCCCATGCGATAGAACAGGAGGCAATCGGGATTGGCCGCCTTGATCTCGATATATTGCTCCATCATCGGCGTCAGCTTGGGCGCACCGGCCTCCTTGGAAGCAGGCTCGGCAGGACGGGGCACCGGGGACGACGCCGGAGCGGTTTTTGTAGCGGAAGCGGTCGGCATGCGCGAAGCTTAACGACAGCGCCGCGCCGATGCCACATCGACCGGGCGGAAGGCCCCAAGATTCCCAAGCCGCGACGCTTGCGGATTGACGAATATGTAGCGGCCAGAAATGCATTGGAGCGCTTGCGGCGGTGTCTGGCTGCTGCTACCTCGCCCGGAAGGAGTACCGGATGGACACTGAGGATCTTATCGAGCGCCGCCGTTTGCGGCGTCGCGCCAGTTTCTGGCGGGTCGTCGCCTTCGTCGTGGCGATCGCCGCGGTGGCGTTTTTCGTGCGGCAATCCGGTGTCGTCGGCGGGTCCAGCGACCAGATCGCACGCATCTCGGTGGAGGGCTTCATCCCGACGCGCCCCGACGCGGTGGATCTCCTGGAGCGGGCGGCCGACACAGACAGCGTGAAAGCCATTATCCTGCGCATCGATTCACCCGGCGGCGCGGCCTCCGGGGGCGAAGCGCTCTACAAGGCCGTGCGCGATGCGGCGCAAAAGAAGCCGGTGGTCGCAACGATCGAGGGTCTCGGAGCCTCTGCCGCCTATATGACGGCAATCGGCGCGGATCATATCGTGGCGCGCGAGACAGCTCTGACCGGCTCGATCGGGGTGATCCTGCAATTCGCGACGGTCGAAAACCTTCTCGACAAGCTCGGCGTCAATTACGTCGAGGTGAAGAGCAGCCCGCTCAAAGGCGAACCGACACCGTTCGAAGAGCCGAGCCCGGAAGCGCTCGCCATGGTGCAGTCGGTCATCGACAGCTCGTATGACTGGTTCGTTGGCCTCGTGGCGGAGCGTCGCAATCTTCAGCCCGATGTCGCGCGCCGGTTGTCCGACGGCAGCATCTTCACCGGACGCCAGGCGGTCGAAAACGGCCTGATCGATGCCGTCGGGGGCGAAGACGAAGCCAAAGCGTGGCTTTCGGCAGAGCGCAACGTCTCTGCCGACCTGCCACTCAACGACTGGGAGAAGGATGAGGGGACGTTCTCCGGTCTCACCTCCGCCGGGGCGGCGGTGGTGATGAAGGCGCTCGGTCTCGAGGACCAGTTTCAGGCGCTTTTGGGAACTCTGCCGCAGCGTCTCGCTGTTGACGGGCTCGTATCCGTTTGGCAGGGTAATTCTTCAATAAGATCAGGTCGCTAGGGGGCCGGCGGTGATCAAGTCAGAACTCGTACAGAAGCTCGCGGACAAAAATCCGCATCTCTATCAACGGGATGTGGAAGCAATCGTGAACGCCATTTTGGAAGAAATCGTCGAGGCGCTGTGCCGCGGCGACCGTGTCGAACTCAGGGGTTTCGGCGCGTTTTCGGTGAAGAACCGGCCTGCTCGCACCGGCCGCAACCCCCGCACGGGGGAAGCCGTTTCCGTATCGGAGAAATACGTGCCATTCTTCAAGACCGGTAAGGAAATGCGGATCAGGCTCAACGGCGGAGACGAATAAGGCGATGCAACAGCTCGCTTGGCTCATCAAGTGGATCATCCTTCTTCCGATCCTGGTGGTGATCGCGCTTCTCGCCGTCGCCAACGATCAGACGGTGGCGCTCAGGCTCAACCCGTTCGACGCCGACGATCCCGTTCTCAGGGTCGAGCTGGCCTTGTATCAGGTGGCGTTCGCGGCCTTTGCCCTCGGCGCCATCTGCGGCGGCATCGTCATGTGGAACGGGCAGCGCAAGTATCGCCGACAGGCCCGCGAAAAGCGGCATGAAGCGGCGGCGCTTCGGGCTCGCGCCGACAAATCGGAACGGCAGGCACATCAAAATGCCGGCCTTCTGGCAGGGCCGGCGCCGCGCGCCTGACGGCGGATCTTGTGATGCGCGTCATTCCCGCAGCGGATATCGCGGATGTCCTCACCTTCCCGGAGCTCATCGAAACGCTGAGAAGCGCCTTTCGGCAAGGGGTGGTGACACCGGTCCGCCACCATCATTCGATCCAGTTTCCCGATCAGGCGGAAGCGACGCTGCTTCTCATGCCGTCGTGGAACGACTTCGACCAGCAGGGTCATTCCGAGCGCGGCTATGTCGGCGTCAAGATCGTCACGGTCTTTCCCGACAATGCGAGCCGCGGCAAGGCGGCCGTCGCCGGGGTCTATCTCCTCTTTTCCGGCAAGAGCGGCGAGCCGCTCGCCGTCATCGACGGGTCTGCGCTGACGGTCTGGCGCACGGCGGCAGCTTCCGCGCTCGCCGCCTCCTATCTCGCCAGGCCGGATGCCAAGCGCCTGTTGATGGTGGGGGCCGGAGCGCTTGCCCCCTACCTCATCGAAGCGCATGCGGCCGTGCGCCCGATCGAGGAAGTGCTGATCTGGAACCGGCGCCCTGAAAAAGCGGAGCGGCTTGCCGAAAGGCTGCGCCCACGGCGCTACCGTCCGCATTTCACCGAAGATCTGGAAGGCGCCGTGCGCGGCGCCGACATTGTCTCCTGCGCGACCTTGTCGAACCATCCGATCGTCAAGGGCGAATGGCTCAAGCCCGGCGCCCATCTCGACCTCGTCGGTGGCTTCCGCCCGGAGATGCGCGAAACCGACGACGACGCCATCCGCCGTGCCCGCGTCTTCGTCGACACGCGCGAGGGGGCGATGAAGGAAGCGGGCGACATCGCGCAGCCGCTCGAAAGCGGCGTCTTGACAGCAGACGATATCACCGCGGACCTCTTCGAGCTCACACGCGGCGAGAAGGCCGGCCGCCGCTTCTACGACCAGATCACGCTGTTCAAATCGGTCGGAACGGCACTCGAAGATCTGGCCGCTGCGATCCTGGTGTTTTCGCGCGCCTGACCCCGCGTCTCGGCGAAGTCTTCTCGGGGCGCTTGAAACGGCGGCGGTAAAATCGTATATCGGCGACAACAATTCTCGAATACCGTCGAGAGTGGGTCCTCCGGGTCCCGCTCTTTTTTATTGCCGCCACTTGGCTAAAGCCGTTGCTGCAAGGCGGGTTTCCGCATCTTCGGGAGGAAGATGACCGACACAGATATGCACACTCCGTCGAGCGAGCGATTGATCCGCGAGACCGGACTGGAAGCACGTATCGCGCACATCGCCGAGCCCGTGGTATCGGGTCTCGGCTACGAACTCGTGCGCGTCAAAGTGCTGGGCCAGAACGGCATGACCGTGCAGATCATGGCCGAGCGTCCGGATGGGACGATGGGCGTCGACGATTGCGAAGCCATCAGCCGCGACCTGTCGCCGGCGCTCGATGTCGACGATCCGGTCGGACGGCCTTACAATCTTGAAGTGTCCTCTCCTGGCATCGACCGCCCGTTGACGCGGGTGAAGGACTTCGAATTGTGGGCCGGCCACGAAGCGAAGATCGAAATGGCGGTCTTGCAGAACGGCCGCAAGCGCTTCCGCGGCATCCTGCTCGGCGTGCGCGAGGGCACCACGGGCATGCGGGTGACCAGCGAAGGCGGCAGCGAAGACGTGTGGCTGCCGCTTAGCGAGGTCGCCGATGGCAAGCTCATCTTGACCGACAAGCTGATCGCGGCGACCCAGGCGGACCGCCAGAGCGACTGAACGACGAACGAGGGTCAGGGATTTCGGTCCCGATCGCTTCAGGCCCGCAAGGGCAAGGATAACAGGCCCGGTGGGCCGGGAAACGGAGCTGTCCAATGGCAGTGAGTGCAAACAGGCTCGAACTTCTGCAGATCGCCGACGCGGTGGCGCGGGAGAAGAGCATCGACCGCCAGATCGTCATCTCCGCCATGGAAGACGCGATCCAGAAGGCGGCGAAATCGCGCTATGGCGCGGAGACGGATGTGCGCGCCGAGATCGATCCGAAAACCGGCGACATCCGCCTGCAGCGTCTTCTGGAAGTGGTCGAGAGGCCCGAAGATTTCGCCACGCAGATTGCGCTTGAAGATGCGCGCGGCCGCAACCCCGCAGCGCAGGTGGGCGACTTCATCTCCGAACCTCTGCCGCCGCTCGATTACGGCCGCGTCGCCGCGCAATCGGCCAAGCAGGTCATCATGCAGAAGGTGCGCGACGCCGAGCGCGACCGGCAGTACGAAGATTACAAGGACCGCATCGGCGAAATCGTCAACGGCACGGTCAAGCGCGTCGAATACGGCAATGTCGTTGTCGATCTCGGCCGTGGCGAAGCGATCATCCGTCGCGACGAGCTGATCCCGCGCGAAAACTTCCGTTACGGCGACCGCGTCCGCGCCTATGTCTACGATGTGAGGCGCGAGCAGCGTGGGCCGCAGATCTTCCTGTCGCGCACGCATCCGCAATTCATGGCGAAGCTCTTCACCATGGAAGTGCCGGAAATCTACGACGGCATCATCGAGATCCGGTCCGTGGCCCGCGATCCGGGCTCGCGGGCGAAGATCGCTGTCATCTCCAACGATTCATCCATCGATCCGGTCGGCGCCTGCGTCGGCATGCGCGGTTCGCGCGTGCAGGCCGTGGTCGGCGAATTGCAGGGCGAGCGCATCGACATCATCCCCTGGTCGCCCGATGCGGCGACCTTCATCGTCAATGCCTTGCAGCCGGCGGAAGTCTCCAAGGTGGTGCTCGACGAAGATGCGGAACGCATCGAGGTCGTGGTGCCGGAAGACCAGCTGTCGCTCGCCATCGGCCGCCGCGGCCAGAATGTGCGGCTCGCCTCGCAGCTCACCGGATGGGATATCGATATCCTGACGGAAGACGAGGAATCCGAGCGCCGGCAGAAGGAATTCCAGGAGCGTACCGAGCTCTTCCAGAATGCCCTCGACGTCGACGAAATGGTCGCGCAGCTCCTCGCCTCGGAAGGCTTTGCCGACGTGGAAGAGATCGCCTTCGTGGAAATCGACGAACTCGCCACCATCGAGGGCTTCGACGAGGACACCGCCGAAGAGCTGCAGATGCGCGCCCGCGAATACCTGGAGGCTCTCGAAGCCGAACAGGACGAGGAGCGCAAGAAGCTCGGCGTCGCCGACGAGCTCAAGGAAATCACCGGTGTGACGACGGCCATGCTCGTCGCCTTCGGCAAGAACGACGTGAAGAGCGTCGAAGATCTCGCCTATTGCGCCGTCGACGATCTCGTCGGCTGGACCGAACGCAAGGACGGCGAGACGAAGCGCTTCGCCGGCATCCTCGACGACTTCTCGCTGTCGCGCGAAGAGGCGGAGGAAATGGTCATGGGCGCCAGGCTTCATGCCGGCATCATCACCGAAGCCGATCTCGCTCAGCCTGAACAGGAGAGCGACGAGGCCGAGGAGGAGGAGACGGCATCAGCGTGATCGAGGCGGCTCCAGCTCTTGCAGAAAAGCACTCCGGCCCCAAAATAGGGAGGAGGCGAATGTGTGCCGTCTCCCGGCAGGTGCTGCCGGAGGACAGGCTGATACGCTTCGTCACATCTCCCGAAGGCGACGTCGTCGCCGATCTCAAAGCACGCCTCCCCGGGCGCGGCATGTGGCTTGAAGGGCGGCGACCCATCATCGAGGAAGCCCGCCGGAAGCATGTTTTCGACCGTGCTTTGAAGACCAAGGCAAAGGTCGCTGACGATCTCGGTGATCAGATCGCCGCACTTTTGAAGAGCCAACTTCTCGGCCGCCTCGGACTTGCGGCAAGAGCGCGGCAGGTGGTGTGCGGCTTTGCCAAGGTCGAAGCGGCCCTGCGTTCCGGAGAGGCAATCTGCCTCGTCCATGCTGTCGAAGCAGCTGATGACGGACGCAACAAGCTGGCGGGTGCCGCGCGGCAAGGTCTGGCCTCGACCGGCACAGACGAGCCCCTTCTCGTCGCCCATTTGACGACCGCCGAATTGGGTTTGGCATTGGGGCGGCCACATGTGATACATGCTGCCGTGCTGGATGGCGCGGCGGGACGAAGTTTTCATGACGCGGCGCTGCGCAATCTCCGCTTCGACAACGAGATCTGTCAGCAGCCGCCAGAGCGCGAACACGATATTGACGTCGCCGACCGGCGATGAATGGGAATAGGCATGAGCGAGACGACAAGCAAAGGCGACAAAACGCTTCGCGTAGGAGGCCGTAAAACGCTGTCCTTGAGGCGTGACACAGATACGGTGCGCCAAAGCTTCTCCGGCGGACGATCGAAAGCAGTCGTGGTGGAGAAGAAGCGTCGCCGCCACGGGGGCGGCGATCGTCCCGATGCGCCCGAAACACCGATCCAGACCACGACACGACCGACGCAGGCCGCCAAGGCTCCGCCGCCACCGCCCACGCCACCCGTGCGCGAACAGCAGCAGCGTGGCCGCACCGGCCTCGTGTTGAAATCCTTGACCGAGGACGAGCGTGACGCCCGCGCCCAGGCGCTGGCCGATGCCCGCGTCCGCGAAGCGGAAGAACGCCGTCAGGCCGAGATCGAGGCTGCGCGACGGGCCGAGGAAGAAAAGCGCCTCGCCCAGGAGCGCGAAGAAGCCGCACGCCGTCAGGCCGAAGAAGACAAGCGCCGCGCCGCGGAAACGGAAGCGCGCCGTCGCAGCGAAGAGGCCGCCGGCAAGCACGCGGCCACACCGGACGCAGGGGAACAAGCCTCAGCGCCGGCGGCCGCGACGTCTGCGCCTGCCGCAACGGCCAAGGCCGCAAAGGCAGCTCCGGCTGCCGCCGGCGGAGCCGCGGGCAATGCCGACGAGGCGCCCAAGGAAATCCGTGCCGTGCAGAGGCCGAAGCGTCCCGAGGTCGCCAAGCCCGCCAAGAAGACGACGGGTGGCGGTGATCGCCGCCGTGGGCGCCTCACCGTGACGAACGCCCTCGAAGATGGCGACCGCGAACGTTCGCTCGCTTCGATCCGGCGCAAGCGCGAGAAGGAGAAGCGTCAGCAATCCGGCTTCTCGCCGTCGAACGAGAAGATCGCGCGCGACGTGACCATCCCGGAGGCGATTTCCGTGCAGGATCTCGCCAACCGCATGGCCGAACGTGCCGTCGACGTGATTCGGCTTCTGATGAAGTCCGGTACGATGGTGAAGATCACCGACATTCTCGATGCCGACACCGCGCAAATCGTGGCCGAAGAAATGGGTCACAATGTGCGCCGCGTGGCCGCATCCGACGTGGAAGAAGGTCTGTTCGACGTGCCGGACGACACGGAAGATCTGCTGCCGCGGCCGCCGGTCGTGACCATCATGGGCCATGTCGACCACGGCAAGACCTCGCTCCTCGACGCGATCCGCGAAACCAAGGTCGTCGCCGGCGAAGCGGGTGGCATCACCCAGCATATCGGCGCCTATCAGGTGGAGAAGAACGGTCAGAAGATCACCTTCATCGACACGCCTGGCCACGCCGCCTTTACCGCAATGCGTGCCCGCGGTGCGCAGGCGACGGACATCGTTGTCCTGGTGGTGGCGGCCGATGACGGCGTCATGCCGCAGACGGTGGAAGCCATCAATCATGCGCGCGCCGCCGGCGTGCCGATGATCGTGGCGATCAACAAGATCGATAAGCCCGATTCCGATCCGATGCGCGTGAAGACCGATCTTCTGCAGCATTCGGTGGTGACGGAATCGATGTCTGGCGACACGCTCGAGGTCGAGGTTTCGGCCACCAAGCGGATGAATCTCGACGGACTTCTGGAAGCCATTCTGCTGCAGTCGGAGCTTCTCGACCTGAAGGCCAATCCGAACCGCAGCGCGGAGGGCATCGTCGTCGAGGCGCAGCTCGATCGTGGCCGCGGTCCTGTGGCAACCGTGCTCGTGCAGCGCGGCACGCTGCATTCGGGCGATATCATCGTGGCCGGTTCCGAATGGGGTCGTGTGCGCGCGCTCATCGACGACACCGGAGCCCAGGTGAAAGAGGCCGGACCGTCTCGGGCCGTCGAGGTGCTCGGCTTCCAGGGAACGCCTGAAGCCGGCGACCGCGTCGCGGTCGTCGACAACGAAGGCCGTGCCCGCGAGATCTCCGAATATCGTCAGCGCGTGCGCCGCGAAAAGGCGGTCGCCCGTCAGACGGGACAGCGGGGATCGCTGGAGCAGATGATGAACCAGCTGCAGGTGGAAGGCACCAAGACCTTCCCGCTGGTCATCAAGGGCGACGTGCAGGGTTCGGTCGAAGCCATCATCGGCGCTCTCGACAAGATCTCCACGGACGAAGTCGCGGCAGACATCGTGCATTCGGGCGTCGGTGGCATCACCGAATCCGACATCACGCTGGCAGCGGCCTCCAATGCGGCGGTCCTCGGCTTCAACGTGCGTGCCAACAAGCAGGCCCGCGAAGCGGCAGCCCGCGATGGCGTCGAAATCCGCTACTACAACATCATCTACGACCTCACCGATGACGTGAAGGCGGCGATGTCGGGCATGCTTTCGCCCGAACGGCGCGAAACCTTCATCGGCAATGCCGAGATCCTGGAGGTGTTCAACATCACCAAGGTCGGCAAGGTCGCCGGTTGCCGCGTCACCGAAGGCAAGGTGGAGCGTGGAGCGGGTGTGCGCCTCATCCGCGACAACGTGGTGGTGCACGAAGGTCGGCTTTCGACGCTCAAGCGCTTCAAGGACGAAGTCCGCGAAGTGCCTGGCGGCCAGGAATGCGGCATGGCCTTCGAAAAGTACGAGGATATGCGCGTCGGCGACATCATCGAGTGCTACCGCGTGGAAGAAGTGGCCCGCACGCTTTAAGCGTCGGCCCTTCGCCGGGGTCTCCAGAGCTTCGCCTCCGGCATCGCCGGGGGCGTTGACGCTCACTTGGCTCGACCCCGGTTCTATAGTTGTCGGAACGCGCGAGCCCTGCTGCCGCCGATCCACTCATCAACGCCGTTGCCTTGAAGACCATGTCCCGTTTCGAAAGTTCTCGTTCCGCCGGCCCCTCGCAGCGTCAGCTGCGGGTGGGCGAGCTCGTCCGCCATGCGCTTGCCGAAGTCCTGCAGCGCGGCGAAAGCAACGACCCGGCCCTCGATGGCGTCATTGTCACGATCGCCGAAGTCAGAATGTCGGCGGATCTCAAACATGCGACCGCTCTCATTCATCCCCTCGGAATCGAGGATGGCGACGGCGTCGTTGCGGCGCTCAACCGCAATGCGCGTTTCCTGCGCGGGCGGATCACGCCTGCGCTGCGCCAGATGCGCGCCATGCCGGATCTCAAATTCCGTCTCGACACGCGCTTTGAGGACGATGCGCGCATCGACGAATTGCTGCGCTCGCCGGAAGTACAGAAAGATCTCCACGACGACGATGAAGAGGAAGGCCGCTAGACATGTCCCGTCGGCGCAACAAAGGCCGCGACGTTGACGGCTGGCTCGTCCTCGACAAACCCGTCGGCATGACCTCCACGGAGGCCGTCGCCAAAGTGAAACGTGCTTTCGACGCGAAGAAGGCCGGCCATGCGGGGACCCTCGATCCCCTGGCCTCCGGGTGTCTGCCGATCGCCCTCGGCGAGGCGACGAAAACCGTCGCCTTCGTCATGGATGGACGCAAGGTCTACGAATTCACCGTGCGCTGGGGCGAGAAGACGGAAACCGACGATCGCGAAGGGCCGGTCGTGGAGCGCTCCGACGTTCGGCCGAGCGAAGACGACATCCGTGCCCTCATTCCCGATTTCACCGGCACTCTGTCGCAAGTGCCGCCGCGCTATTCGGCCGTCAAGATTGCGGGTGAACGCGCCTATGATCTCGCCCGCGACGGGGAGACGGTCGAGCTCGAGCCGCGCGAGATCGTCGTGCATCGGCTGGATCTCGTCGATCGTCCCGATGCCGATCACGCTATCTTTCATGCCGAATGCGGCAAGGGCACCTATGTCAGGGCATTGGCGCGCGACATGGCCGAAGAGCTCGGCACGGTCGCGCATGTCTCCGCCCTTCGCCGGCTCGTCGTCGGGCCATTCGGTGAAGACGACATGGTGCCCTATTCGGAGCTCGAGGCAAATGCAGAGACGCCGGGCGCCTTGTTGCGACCGGTCGAAGCGGGGCTCACCGATCTTCCCTCGATCCGGATCGACAATCAGGCCGCGATGCGGCTCAGGAACGGCCAGGCGGCTTTCCTGCGCGGTGCGGACGCCCCGATCGGCGGCAGCGCCTATACGGTTTCGGAAGGTCGCCTTGTCGCGCTCGTCGATATTGCCGGCGGCGAAATGAATCCTCGGCGCGTTTTCAAGCTTTAACGCGCCGTAGTACCCGCGGCAGCGGCTTAAAGCTGGAAAATTGCCGCATTCTCGCTTATATGGGCGCTGGCGCCGCCTGCCCTTCGGGTCGCTGGGCGGCGTTTCTTATAAGGCCTTGGCTGGACGACATCCCGGCTGATGGCATCACCACGAAAGGATACGAGATGTCGATCACACCCGATCGCAAGCAGGAACTGATCAACGAATACGCCACGAAGTCGGGCGATACCGGCTCTCCGGAAGTGCAGGTCGCGATCCTCTCCGAGCGCATCGCCAACCTGACGGAGCATTTCAAATCGCACGCCAAGGACAACCATTCCCGGCGCGGCCTCTTGAAGCTCGTCTCGCAGAGGCGTCGGCTCCTTGATTACCTGAAGCGCAAAGACGCGGAGCGTTATCAGGCGCTCATTTCCCGTCTCGGGCTGCGCCGCTAGGCGCCTAATACAGGCAGCGGACGGCAAAGGCCGCCGCTGCCTTTTGACGTTCAAGGCTGGAACGGCCATGGCAGGATCGCCGGATGGTCTCGCTGCCGGGACCGGAGCGGAGACTTTCCCGCCATCTTGCGCATGGTCCTTCTCGCCTCCATACGAAAGGCAGAACACCCATGTTCGATCACCAGACAGTTGAAATCGATTGGGCCGGGCGTCCGCTCCGGCTCGAGACGGGCAAGGTCGCCCGTCAGGCGGACGGCGCCGTCGTCGCCACTTACGGCGAGACCACCGTCCTCGCCACCGTCGTCTCCGAGAAGGAGCCGAAGCCGGGCTTCGACTTCTTTCC
The DNA here is from genome assembly GCF_025379905.1 of Afifella sp. JA880. Taxonomy (NCBI): domain Bacteria; kingdom Pseudomonadati; phylum Pseudomonadota; class Alphaproteobacteria; order Hyphomicrobiales; family Afifellaceae; genus Afifella; species Afifella sp. JA880. The sequence goes on along the minus strand of NZ_JAOANH010000003.1, from coordinate 606,326 downwards.
GCTGACCGTCAACTACCAGGAAAAATACTACGCGGCAGGCCGGATTCCGGGCGGCTTCTTCAAGCGTGAGGGACGTCCGACCGAAAAAGAGACGCTGACCTCGCGCCTCATCGACCGGCCGATCCGTCCGCTTTTCGCACCGGGTTACAAGAACGACACCCAGGTGATTGCGACCGTTTTGTCGCATGATCTTGAGAACGATCCCGATATCGTCGCGATGGTTGCGGCTTCCGCGGCCCTCACCCTTTCTGGCGTTCCCTTCATGGGCCCGATCGGCGGTGCGCGCGTCGGCTACATCAACGGCAGCTACGTTCTCAACCCGACCGTGGACGAGGTGAAGGAATCGCGCCTCGATCTCGTCGTCGCCGGCACCGGCGATGCCGTCCTGATGGTGGAATCGGAGGCCGACGAGCTTCCCGAGGACGTCATGCTCGGCGCGGTGATGTTCGGTCACAAGGGCTTTCAGCCCGTCATCGACGCCATCATCAAGCTTGCGGAGCGTTCCGCCAAGGCGCCACGCGCCCATGAGGTCGAAGACCGGAGCGCCCTTCTCGCCCAGGTCCGCGATATCGTCGCGGAGGATCTGAAGTCGGCCTATCTCATCGCCGACAAGGCCGAGCGCAAGGGCGCGGTTGACACCGCCAAGGCGAAGGCCGTCGAGGCGCTGACGGACGAAACCAACCCGGACGCCCCGTCGAAGCAGGTCGTCGGCGACATCTTCAAGAAGCTGGAAAGCGAGATCGTCCGCGGTCGCATTCTCGACGAAGGTGCGCGCATCGACGGTCGTGACCTGAAGACGGTCCGTCCGATCGTGGCCGAAGTCGGCATCCTGCCGCGTACGCATGGCTCGGCCCTCTTCACCCGCGGCGAGACGCAGGCCCTCGTGGTCGCCACCCTCGGCACCGGCGAAGACGAGCAGATGATCGACAGCCTCGAAGGCACCTACAAGGAAGCCTTCATGCTGCACTACAACTTCCCGCCGTTCTCGGTCGGCGAAACGGGCCGTATCGGCTCACCAGGCCGCCGCGAAATCGGCCACGGCAAGCTCGCCTGGCGCGCCATCCACCCGATGCTGCCGCCGGTGCACGAGTTCCCGTACACGTTCCGCGTCGTCTCCGAGATCACGGAATCGAACGGTTCGTCGTCGATGGCAACCGTCTGCGGCACCTCGCTTGCTCTGATGGATGCCGGTGTGCCCCTGAAGAACCCGGTCGCGGGCATCGCCATGGGCCTCATCAAGGAAGACGAGAAGTTCGCCGTTCTCACCGACATTCTCGGCGACGAGGATCATCTCGGCGACATGGACTTCAAGGTCGCCGGCACGACCAGCGGCGTCACCTCCTTGCAGATGGACATCAAGATCCAGGGCATTACCGAAGAGATCATGCAGATCGCGCTCGACCAGGCGAAAGACGGCCGCATGCACATCCTCGGCGAGATGTCGAAGGCGCTGACGCAGGCCCGTCCGGAGCTCGGCGAATATGCGCCGCGCATCGAGACACTGAAGATCCCGGTCGACAAAATCCGCGAAGTCATCGGCTCCGGCGGCAAGGTCATCCGCGAGATCGTCGAGAAGACGGGTGCCAAGGTCGACATTTCCGACGACGGAACGGTCAAGGTGGCCTCGCCGAACGGGGAATCGATCCGCGCGGCCATCAAGTGGATCCGCTCCATCACGGACGATCCGGAAGTGGGCGCGATCTATCGCGGCACCGTGGTGAAGACCGTCGATTTCGGCGCCTTCGTGAACTTCTTCGGCTCCAAGGACGGGCTGGTGCACATTTCCCAGCTCAACAACGGCCGCCCCGCCAAGGTGACCGATGTCGTCAAGGAAGGCGACGAGGTCTATGTGAAGCTCATGGGCTTCGACGAGCGCGGCAAGGTGCGCCTGTCCATGAAGGTCGTGGACCAGGAGACCGGCGAGCCGATCGAGCCGGAAGCCGCGTAAGCGAACTGGCCGACAAGAACAGGAAAGGGCGCCCGCGAGGCGCCCTTTTTTTTGGGGACTTTGACTTTCTGAGGCGGGTTTTGCCGGCCCCCCTCGCGGCGGGTCCGATATCCTCAGCCGTTCGCAACGAGCCGGATATTGCGCCCGCCCCCATGTGTCGGGCCAGGCGGCGGAGTGGCCGAGCCATCGCCGCTACCGTCTGCCGCCGTTTTCGCGGCGGAACTGAGCGCGGCGGTCGCCAGCGCCTCTTGTCCAATCACCTCTTCAACGGTGACCGGCTCGCCGTAGAAATAGCCCTGAGCGAGATTGCAACCGCTTTCGCGCAGCAGGTCGCGATGCGCCTCGTTTTCCACGCCCTCGCCGACGACCGCCATGCCGAGCGACTGGCCGAGGCGGCATACCGCCGACACGACGGCGCGAGCCTTTTGCGGATCGGAGATGCGCGACAGAAACGTTCGGTCGAGCTTGATCTTGTCGAAGGGATAGCGAGACAAGAGGCCGAGGCTCGAGGTTCCGACACCGAAATTGTCGAGGACGAGGGAGACCCCGGCTTCGCGCAGCCGTTCAAGCCGCGAAAAGGCCGCCTCTTCTCCGCGTCCGAGGATGCTTTCGTTGACCTCGATTTCGATGCGATCTGGGGGAATGTCAGAGTTCGCCAAGGCTTCGGCGATGTAGGTCTCCGTGCCGTCGCGCTGCAACTGCGCGGCCGACAGATTGACCGCCACCCGAACGTCAGCCGGCAGGGCACGGCAATCGCGGGCGACCTGACGGATCACCCATTCCCCCATCGGAATGATCAGGCCCGTCTCCTCGGCAACCGACAGGAACATCGATGTCGGGACGAGATTCTGATTGGTGAGCTTCCAGCGCAGAAGCGCTTCATAGCAGACGACCTCACCGCTCTTCAGATCGTATTGCGGCTGATAGAGGAGCGTGAAGAGGTCGTTCTGGATGGCATAGCGCAGGCCATCTTCCAGAGTCTCGCGCGAGCGCTGGTCCTCTGCCATTTTCGGATCGAAGAAGCGCCAGGTCTGTCGTCCCCCCGCCTTGGCCCGGTAGAGAGCAAAATCGGCATTTCGGATCAGTGTTTTGGCGGTGTCGCCGTTGTCCGGCCCGACGGTGATGCCGATCGAGCAACCGATGGTGATCTCGTGGCCTTCGATCCGAAACGGCTGCTCGATCAGCCGGATCATGCGATCGGCGAGCGCGGGCAGAGCATGGTTGTCGTGGACGACAGGGACGATGACCGCGAATTCGTCCCCCGAGAGACGGCAGAGCAGATCTTCGTCGCGCAGCGAGTTCTTCAAGCGCTCCGCCGTCGCGCGCAAGAGATTGTCGCCGACGGGATGGCCGAGCGTGTCGTTGATGCTCTTGAAGCCGTCGAGATCAAGGATCAGGAGGCCGATCTTGTGGGTCTTTTCGGAGGCTCTTCCAAGCATTTCTCCGAGGCTTTGTTCGAACTTCTTCCGGTTGCCGAGCCCGGTCAGCTCGTCGTGCATCGCAATGTAGACGAGATCCTGTTTTTCACGCTGCATTTGCTGCGTGCGATAGGTGTAGCCCGCCATGAAGGAGAAAAACGTCACAACGGCGATGCCGGTCAGATAGACGAGTTGCCGGTTGAACGTCGTCAGGAGCTGGGAGGCCTCAAACGTTTGGTCGAAACGAACGGCGACCTGGCGTCCCTCGGGAGTGACCGGGAAAACGACCCAGGTCGCAAATTTCGGCGAAAGGAACAGGGATTCGTCGACGGCGTGAACCGAACGCTGGTTTCCGAGCTGGCCCCCCTTCGTCTCCAGGATCGGCCGAAGCTCTTTTTCGGACCGGCCTTTGTCGCCGACCACCGTCACGACGCCCGTCTGCGGATCGTCGACGGCCAGGGTATCGATGGCGAAGGAGCGCAGAAGCGGCGCATTGAGTGCTTCGGAGCGCCCATCGAGGAGGCCGTCCAGGCCGCTTCGACCGTGGCGGGCGCTCTCGTACCAGGCGGTGGCGACGAGCGTGGCCTCGTTCTTCAGAACCGAGCGGATCTGGTAATGGCCGACAAGGAAAATGCCGACGACCACACCGACGGCGATGAGGACCGCAAGAAGCGGAGAGACGAGCCTCTTGCCGATCAGACGCATCCTTACTCCCCATCGCTGCGATGGCCATGCCATCCGATCGTCGGGAAGCTAGGTCACCGCGCTTAGAGAAGCGTAAATGGAGGCCGGGAGAGGTTGTGGGAAACGGGGATATCGGCGCGGTTAAATGGCAAGCCGACTAAGCCTCGAGGTCCGAAAGCGGCCTATTCGGAGGCCGCTTCCTCGTCGATGATATCTTCTTCCCGCTTCAGCATCTCCAGCCGCGGCATGGAGACGGTGCTGTAACCGGAATCGACGAAATGGATCTCGCCCGTGACCGCCGCCGAAAGATCGCTCAACAGATAAAGGCCGGCACCGCCGACATCCGAGATCGTCACGGCCCGGCGCAGCGGCGAATTTGCCCGCTGATAGTTGAACATGAGCCGCGCATCGGAGACGCCCGAACCGGCAAGCGTCCGCACCGGGCCCGCCGAAATCGCGTTCACGCGAATGCCAGCCGTGCCGAAATCGCTCGCCAGATAGCGCACAGAGGCCTCGAGCCCGGCCTTGGCGACACCCATCACGTTGTAATTCGGCATGACACGGGTCGAGCCCGCATAGGTCAGGGTGAGCGCGGAAGCGCCCGGCGACATCAACGGCGCCGCCCGGCGCATGATGTCGGTGAAGGAGAAACACGAGATCACCATCGTGCGCACGAAATTCTCGCGCGATGTATCGACGAAACGGCCCTTCAGCTCGGCGCGGTTCGAGAACGCGATGGCGTGGACGAGGAAGTCGAGCTGTCCCCAATCGTCGGCGATCTGTGCGAACACGGCGTCCATGGAGGCGTCGTCCTCGACGTCACAAGGATAGACGCGGGTCGAACCAACGCTTTCGGCCAGCGGCTTCACGCGTCGGCCAAACTGTTCGCCCTGATAGGTGAAAGCAAGCTCGCCGCCATGTTCGGCAACCGCCTTGGCGATGCCCCAGGCAATCGAATGATCATTGGCGACACCCATGACGAGGCCGCGCTTGCCTTCCATCAGGCCTTTCACTTGAGACATCAGGAACCGAGCCGTTGAAACACCAAAGTGGCATTGGTGCCGCCAAAGCCGAAGGAATTCGACAAGGCTGTGTTGATCTCCACGCCGTCGCGCCGCTCGCGCAGAATCGGCATGTCGGCGAAGGCGGGGTCCATCTCCTCGATGTGAGCGCTCTCGCAGATGAAACCGTTTTGCATCATGAGAAGCGTGTAGATCGATTCCTGAACACCCGTGGCGCCTTGCGAATGGCCGGTGAGCGACTTCGTCGCCGCAATCGGCGGGCATGCATCGCCTGAGCCGAACACCTCGCGGATCGCCTCGATCTCCTTGAGGTCACCGACCGGCGTCGAGGTCGCGTGTGGATTGATGTAGTCGATTTTCTCGCCGACGTTCTGCAGCGCCATGCGCATGCAGCGGATCGCCCCCTCGCCGCTCGGCGCGACCATATCGACACCATCGGAGGTGGCGCCATAGCCGACAATCTCGGCATAGATCTTGGCGCCCCGCGCCTTGGCGTGCTCCAGCTCCTCGAGCACGAGGACGCCCGCCCCGGCGCTGATGACGAACCCGTCGCGGTTCTTGTCGTAAGCCCGCGAGGCAATGGCTGGACGATCGTTGTACTTCGTGGACAGCGCGCCCATGCCGTCAAACAGTACCGACAGGGTCCAATCGAGCTCCTCGCAGCCGCCGGCGAACATCACATCCTGCTTGCCGTACTGAATCTGCTCGCAGGCATTGCCGATGCAATGGTTGGACGTAGCGCAGGCCGAGGAGATCGAATAATTGACGCCCTTGATCTTGAACCAGGTCGCAAGCGTCGCCGAAGCGGTCGACGACATGGCTTTCGGCACGGCGAAGGGGCCGACCTTTCGCGAGGAACCAGCCTCACGGGTCTTGTCGGCCGCCTCGATGATGGCACGGGTCGACGGCCCGCCGGAACCCATGATGATGCCGGTGCGCTCGTTGGAGATGTCGTCCTTCTCGAGGCCCGAATCTGCGATCGCCTGTTCCATCGCGACGTGGTTCCAGGCCGTGCCGCCGCCGTGGAAACGCATGGCGCGCCGATCCACGACCGTGCTGGCATCGAGCGTCGGCGCGCCGTGCACCTGACTGCGCAGGCCATGCTCGGCATAAGACGGCGCGAACACGATCCCCGAGCGCGCTTCCCGCAGGCTGGTGAGAACCTCCTGCGTATTGTTGCCGATCGAGGATACGATCCCCATACCGGTGACGACGACCCGTCGCATCACCTTCTCCCTTTGATAGTCCGGTCCTGGCGCGCCTTACGCGGTGGCGACAGCCTGATTCGCTGTAAACAGCCCGACCTTCAGATCTTTTGCGCGGTAAATGACTTCTCCGTCGGCCTTCAGCCAGCCATCGGCGATGCCGAGCGTGAGTTTGGAGCGCAGGATGCGCTTCAGCTCTATTCCGTACTCCAGTCGTTTGACGGTCGGAAGAACCATACCGGAGAATTTCACTTCTCCGACGGAGAGCGCGCGGCCCTTGCCCGGGGCACCGAGCCAGCCGAGGAAGAAGCCGAGAAGCTGCCACAGGGCATCGAGACCCAGGCAGCCTGGCATCACCGGATCGCCATGGAAATGGCAGGGAAAGAACCAGAGGTCGGGACGGACCTCCATCTCGGCACGGATCCGCCCCTTGCCATATTCGCCACCTTCGTCAGCAATCTCCGAAATACGGTCGAACATCAGCATCGGCGGCAGCGGCAATTGCGCATTGCCCTCCCCGAAAAGCTCTCCCCGCCCGCAGGCAAGAAGGTCCTCATACTCGAAATGGCTGCGCCGCTCATTCATTGCATTGGTCTTTCTGTGAGGCGGGTCATTTGGGTTCCTTAACGACAACTCGCTACCTAACATACCGCGCCGCGTAGCGAAACCGAGCCGCGCGGCAACAGCGACACAGCGTCAGAGTTGTCAGAACGATACAAATTCGCATATAGGGCTAAAGGCAGCGTCCTATAAACTCTTTGACTGCCGAGAGCGAGCTGAGATGACGGCTATACACAACCACAATTCGCCTGAGCAGCTGACCCGTTGGCTGCGTCGTGCCGGTCTGCGGCCGACGAGACAGCGTGTGGCCCTGGCCGGCTTGCTGTTCAAGAAGGGTGATCGGCATATTTCCGCAGAGCTTCTGCACGAGGAAGCGCAACTGATGCGGGTACCGGTCTCGCTTGCGACGATCTACAACACCCTGCATCAGTTCACCGAAGCCGGGCTGCTGCGAGAAGTCGCAGTCGATGGGGCGCGGACCTATTTCGACACGAACGTCTCCGACCACCACCATTTCTTCGTCGAGGGGGACAATTCCCTTATCGATATCGATGGTCCGGTGAGCCTGACGCAGGTTCCCGAGCCCCCAGAAGGCATGGAAATCACCGCCGTCGAGGTCGTGGTGCGGGTGCGACGCCGGACAGACGCCTGAGACGAAAGCCAGGTTGCAGTTCCTCAGTCGTAGCGGCCTAAGAGAGCTTTGCGCCGGACGGAGTTGCAGCCTCTCGCCCCATCGGGCGTTTCCCAGACAATTGCTTGCAGCGAAGGGCCGGCGGCGCCTTCGCTAAACGGCGATCGGTCGTCAAATGGGAGGAGCTTCGATGGCCAATGTCAGGCTGAGCGGCGTCGATAAGGCCTTCGGCAAGGTCAAAGTGCTCGAGGGCATCAACCTCGACATCGAGGATGGGGAATTTGTCGTCTTCGTCGGCCCATCCGGTTGCGGCAAATCCACGCTTTTGCGCGTGATCGCCGGGCTTGAAGACATCACGCGCGGCACGCTCGAGATCGGCGGGGAGACTGTCAACGACCGCACTCCGAAAGAGCGCGGTATCGCCATGGTGTTCCAATCCTACGCGCTCTATCCGCATATGAGCGTTTACGACAACATGGCCTTCGGGCTCCGCCTCGACAAAGGGGCCGGGCGCGATGCGGTGGACAAGCGGGTTCGCGAGGCGGCGCGCATTCTCCAGATCGAGCCCTATCTCGACCGGCTGCCGAAGGAGCTTTCCGGGGGCCAGCGCCAGCGCGTGGCGATCGGGCGCGCGATCACCCGGGACCCGGCGGTCTTTCTCTTCGACGAGCCCTTGTCGAACCTCGATGCGGCGCTGCGCGTGCAGACGCGCATCGAGATCGCCCGTTTGCACGAGAAGATGCCCGACACGACCATGATCTACGTGACCCACGACCAGGTGGAGGCGATGACGCTCGCCGACCGCATCGTCGTGTTGAACAAAGGCCAGGTCGAGCAGGTCGGCACGCCGTTGGAGCTCTACCACCGGCCAGACAATTTGTTCGTGGCGAAGTTCATCGGCTCGCCCGCTATGAACATTCTAGCTGCCACCTTCAGCACCACGCAGGATGGGCTGCGGGTCGCGCCTGAAGGCGGCAGAGACTTCACTCTCCCACGCCCCGAGGGGATCGCCATTTCACAAGGCCCTGGCCATCTCGGTGTCCGCCCGGAAAGCCTCCGCCTCGCGGAAGCCGGCGAGCACACACTGATCGAAGGCGAGGTGACGCTGGTGGAGCTTCTGGGCGAGGTCACGCTCGTCTACGTCGATATCGGCCGCCAAGACGATCCCGTGGTGGCGAAACTTGCAGGCGAAGTGGCGGTCGAGCGCGGCAAAAGCGTGCGTCTTGCTGCCAATGCCGAAGATTTGCAGCTCTTCGACGCAAACGGCCGGGCCCTTCGATACGAAGGACTGCAGAAAGCCGCCTGACCGGCCGTTTTTCGCGGACGAGCCACACGGGCGATCCCGCTCGGGCGAGGACGCATGGCGCCGCTCTCTTCTGCGGATGATCGCGGGAAGAGGTTCGAGCGCCCCTTTGCGACATCACTCGGCCTTTGGTTGCCGCGGCTTTTCCGCGGCTGCGCGCCTCATGCGGCCGCGGCAAGCAGAGACGCGCTCTGGCGGTAGCTCAAGGCCTCCGCCACATGGATGCGGCGCACCTTTTCCTCCTGGTCGAGGTCGGCGAGTGTGCGCGCGACCTTGAGGACGCGGTGGTAGCCGCGCGCCGATAAGCCCATCGCTTCCGCGGCATCGCGAATGAGACGGGCACCGGCCTCGTCTGGAGCTGCGACATCTTCCACCACGCGACTGCCGGCGCGCGCATTGATGCGCAGGCCCGGCAGGCCGCGGGACATATAGCGCTCCGCCTGCATCGCACGCGCCGTCGCCACACGCTCGCGCACGGCCGCACTAGGCTCCGCCTCGGCGGGTCCGATCAGATCGATGGCAGAGAGTGCAGGCACCTCGATCCTGAGATCGATGCGGTCGATCAAAGGCCCGGAGAGCCGGGCCTGATAGTCGGCGGCGCAACGGGCGCCGCGCCGGCAGGTGTGCCCGGGCTCGCCCGCCATGCCGCAGCGACACGGGTTCATCGCCGCAATCAACTGAAATTCAGCCGGGTAGGTGACCCGGTGATTGGCGCGCGCGATGACGGCCTCGCCGGTCTCCAGCGGCTGGCGCAGCGAATCGAGCACGGCCGGCGTGAATTCCGGCAATTCATCGAGGAAGAGCACGCCGTGATGGGCAAGCGACACCTCGCCCGGACGCGCATTGATGCCGCCGCCGACCATCGCCGCCATGGAGGCCGAATGGTGCGGTGCCCGATAGGGTCGCTGGCTCGACAGCCGCCCGCCGGCAAGTGTCCCGGCGATTGAGGAGATCATCGACACGTCGAGGAGCTCGCGCGGCGCAAGCGGCGGCAGGATCGAAGGCAGCCGGCTCGCCAGCATCGATTTGCCGGCCCCCGGAGGGCCGATCATCAGCATGTTGTGGCCACCGGCTGCGGCAATCTCCAACGCCCGTTTGGCGCTCTCCTGGCCGCGGATCTCTGAGAGATCGGGAAGGGCCTCGCTCGCGGCGCGAAGTGCGGGCTTGGGCTGAGACAGGACCTGACTGCCGGCGATGTGATTGGCAAGCGCAATCAGGCTCTTCGGCGCCAGAATGGCGAGTTCTTCACCGGCCCACGCAGCCTCCCCTCCGCAGGTGGCGGGGCAGATGAGCCCCTTCTTCAGCGCATTGGCGCTGATGGCGGCCGGCAGCACACCCGCCACCGCTTCGATGCGACCGTCGAGGCCGAGTTCCCCAAGCACCACGTGATCGCCGACGGCATCGGCCGGAATGGCGCCCATTGCCGCCATCAGGGCGAGCGCAATCGGCAGATCGTAATGGCTGCCTTCTTTCGGAAGGTCTGCCGGGGCGAGATTGACGGTGATGCGCTTGGCCGGAAGCGCGAGACCCGACGCATGAATCGCCGCCTGCACACGTTCCCGGCTTTCCGCCACCGCCTTGTCGGGCAAGCCGACAATGTTGAAGAGCGTGCGCCCCGGCGCGATCAGCACCTGGACATCGACGGGGATCGCCTCGACCCCGCGAAAAGCCACTGTCGTAACGCGAGAAACCATGATCCCCACCCCCGTTCTGATTGCAGAATGACTCAGCTTTCAGACGTTGACAAGAACGAAAAAGGAACGCGGCTCAGGAGGCGCACCTGTTGCGCAAGAGAAACAATATGAAACGCATCAGTCACTTCTTTGCGTTTCCAACCCAGCCGCCCTTGTCACGCCCATCTCTGGGGACTTTATGAAAAACACATGACATTCGCGGCGGATCGACGCTGCGCGTGCGAACAGGCGGCCGGGGCACATGGTCTGCGATTCGATTGAAAAGAGGCGCGCTTCGGAGCGCCTAAGGGCGTTTTTTGCGCCGGTTTGGGCGTTCGTCGCCGGACCGGAAACGATGCGCGCGCAAGCGGACCGGCGGTCCGAGGCGGGCACCGTCAATCTCAGCCAGGCGATCCCGTTTGCGCGCGGAGGCCGACGGCTCTGCTTTGTCGATCCCTCGCGCAAAGATCGCGGGATCAAGGTGCGGCGACCGGATTACACGCTCGCCGACCAGCGCCGGTCAAAGGCTGCATGGAAGCGTCTGCGACCGCTCGTGCGCTTCGACGACAACCGCCAGGACGAGCACATTTTGCGCCGCCTCGGTCAGGTCCGCGGCGAGGCAGCCTTCGCGCATGTGGCGCGGCAGTTCGGCTTCGTGCCGACGACCCTCGGGATGGGGCTCTCGGTGGAGCTCATTCGCGATGGCGACGGCGAGATCTCACGCACGCTCGAAAGCTATCTGACGATCCACGGCTATTCGCCGGAATGTCAGGCGGCCGTCGAGACGTTTTGCGACCATCTCGTCACGTATCGCGTGCCGACGCGAAAAATCATGTTGTGCAATGTTCTCGTCCAGGAAGACGTCGACGGGCAAATCCGCCGGCTCGTCCTCATCGACGATTTCGGCACGACCAATTATTATCCCTTCTTTCTGCGTACCGACGCCTCGCAAGAGCGCAAGGTGTTGCGCAAGGTCGACGATTTCGTCGCCCGCATTCACGGCTTTGTCGCCGGCGAGGTGATGCCGTCGGCCGTCTCGCTTCTCGTCTAAGCCAGACTTGAGGGCGGGGGTTCTGCCCCCGTCAGCCCGCGCAGCGCTGTTCGATCGCGTCCCACACCATCGCAGCCGCATCGATATCCGAAAAACGCTGCAGCTCGCGGATGCCTGTGGGCGAGGTGACGTTGATCTCCGTCATCACGTCGCCGATCACGTCGATGCCGACGAGGATGAAGCCGCGCGCCTTGAGTTCCGGGCCGATGCGGGCACAGATTTCCCGGTCGCGATCGGTGAGTTCGGCGGCGACGGCCTTGCCGCCGACATGCATGTTGGAGCGCGCATCACCCACCGCCGGGATCCGGTTGATCGCACCGGCGGGCTCGCCGTCGACGATGATGATGCGTTTGTCGCCCTTGCGGATCTCAGGCAGATAGCGCTGCACGACGAAGGGCTCGCGGAAGGTCGTCTCAAAAAGTTCGATCAGCGAGGACAGGTTTTCGTCCCCCTCGCTGATGCGGAAAACCGCGGCACCGCCATTGCCGTAGAGCGGCTTCAGGATGATGTCGCGGTGCTTTTCGCGGAAGGCGCGGATCGCCGCGATGTCGCGGGAGATCAGCGTCTCCGGCATCAGATCGGAAAATTCGGTGACGAAGAGTTTTTCCGGCGCGTTGCGCACATGGGCCGGATCGTTGACGACGAGGGTCTTCGGATGAACCCGCTCCAAGAGATGCGTCGCCGAGATATAGGCCATGTCGAAGGGCGGATCCTGGCGCATTAGGACGACATTGAAATCTTCGAGCCCGAGCTGCTGTTCCACCTCATCGAGCTCGTAATGGCGGCCGACTTCGTCGGCGACGCTCACCGCCCGCATGCGGGCAAAGACGCGGCCGGCTTCCATCGAAAGGTGCCGCGGCTCGTAATAGAAAAGGCTGTGGCCGCGCTTTTGCGCCTCCAGCATCAGCGCGAAGGTCGTATCGCCGCGAATATCGATCTGAGCGATCGGATCCATCTGCACTGCGACTGAAAGGGCCATTGGTCTCTCCGTTCTTATAGCTTCTGCGTTAGCCGCGCTTCATTCCCGATGCAATCAAGTGGCCCGATGCAATCGAGTGGCCGGAGGCAATCAATTGGGAGGGCGAAAGGCGTCCGCAAGATGCCGGGGCAAACGAAAAGGGGAAACGAGAACGAGATCGAAGCGCTGCGTGAACTCCATGGCGGCGGGATGCCGCGAGGTCCAAACGCTTGCGGCGGCGCCGATGCGCCTTTCGCTGCGTGGGGTGAGCGCCCAGTCTGCCGCCTCTCTTTCACCGCGAAGCTTCACCTCGACGAAGGCGACGGTGCGGCCGCGACGGGCAATGAGATCGATCTCGCCAAGTGGCGTCCGGTAGCGGCGTGCGAGGATCCTATACCCCTTCATCATGAGGAAGAGCGCCGCCGCCATCTCGGCCATATGGCCCTGTCGGTAGGCCCGGCGTCGCTTGTCGCTCATTCAGTGCCCCCTGTCTCTCACTCCTTGCCGAGCGACAGCGCACGCTGATAGAGCGCACGCCGCGGCAGGCCGGTTTCCTCCGCAACCTCGCGGGCGGCATCCTTGACCCCCATCGTGCCGAGACGCTCGGCGAGCATGCGGTCGAGATCGGCCTCATCGAAGCCTTCACCCGCCTCCCTGGGGGCTGGGGGCCCAATCACGACGACAATCTCACCTTTGTCCTGTTCGCCCGCCGCGTCGGCAAGATCGGCGAGCGAACCACGAAGGAACGTCTCGTGCAGCTTCGTCATCTCCCGGCACAGACAGACGGGCCGATCTCCGAGGATCTCTTTTGCGTCGCGGGCGAAAGCCTGGAGCCGATGCGGCGCTTCCAGAAGAACGAGGGCGAAGGGAAGATCGGCGAGCCGCCGAAGCGCGTCGCGCCGGGCTTTCTCCTTCGCCGGCAGAAACCCCAGAAAGAGCGTCGCCTCGGCCGAAATCCCGGCAACGCTCAGGGCCGCGGTGAGGCTCGAGGCCCCCGGGATCGGATGGACGGCAACACCATCGGCGACCGCACGCGCGACGAGCCGCGTGCCGGGATCGGAGACGACCGGCGTGCCGGCATCCGTGACGAGCGCCACGGCCTCGCCCTCCGCCATCAGCTTCACGAGGCGCTCGTCGACATCGGGATGGGAATGTTCGTGATAGGCGGTGAGGCGGCTGGTGATGCCGTAGCGCGACAGGAGTTTGCGGGTGACCCGGGTGTCTTCAGCCGCGATCACATCGGCCGCGGCCAGAACCTCCAGCGCACGGATGGTGATGTCGCCGAGATGGCCGATCGGCGTTGCCGTGACATAGAGGCCCGGCTCGAGATGCGGCGCCGTCAGTTCGTGGCCCCGCATGACGAAAATTCTATCTCTGTCTCCGGCCATTCTCTGCGGCTGCCCTTGAGACGGCGCCACGCGCCGCTTATGACAAATGCCTAGGATCCAAAAGGGTGCCTGGCAACCATTCCGGGCGGGAGAGACGACGTGTTCAGGCGAAATTTTTCGATGCCGAATGGCCTTTTCGGCTGGTTCGCGACAGCGCTCGTTTTCCTGTTTCTGGCAGGGTGCACCTCGATGTCGGGGAATGGCGGCGGCAATCTGCCGGTCGATCAGGGACCTGCCGCACCCACCGGAGAGGTCATCGGCAGCGGCACCACGCGGGTCGCCATGCTTTTGCCGCTGACGGCGACGGGCAATGCCGGCAATGCCGCACGGGCCTTCCGCAATTCCGCCGAGATGGCGATGAGCGACTTCCCCAACGTGCCGATCTCCCTCATCGTCTATGACACAGGCGGCACGCCGGCAGGCGCGCAGGCGGCCGCCGAAAAGGCCGTCTCGGAAGGAACCAAGATCGTTCTCGGACCGCTTTTCGCCTCATCGGTCAGCGCCGCAGCACCCGTGGCGCGCCGCGCCAATGCGCCGATGGTGGCTTTCTCGTCCGACACCGCGGTTGCCGGCCCGGGCGTTTATCTCCTGAGCTTCCTGCCGGGCTCGGATGCTGAACGCATCGTCTCCTATGCAGCGAGAGAAGGGCGGGAATCCTTCGCCGCGCTCCTGCCCAACAACGCCTATGGCACCGTCGTCGACGCGGCCTTCCGCCAGGCGGTCGCCAATGCGGGCGGACGGGTCGTCGCGATCGAGCATTACGACCTCAACGACACCGACATCCGGGCGAAGACGGCCGATATTGCGGCCATTTCCTCGCGCATCGATGCGCTTTTCATTCCGGACGCCGGCCAGGCGCCAGCCCTCATCTCGCAGGCGCTCGGCTCCGCCGGCAGCAATATCAAGCTTCTCGGCAGCGGCCAGTGGAACGATCCGGCCGTCCTCAACAATGGCGCGCTCGCCGGCGGCTGGTTCCCGGCGCCGACGCGGCGCACCTTCGACGGGTTCGCCGCACGCTACCGGGCGGCCTATGGCTCGGAGCCGCCGCGCAACGCGACGCTTGCCTACGACGCCACGGTTCTGGCGGCCGGGCTGGTGCGGCAGAATCCCAACGACGCCTTCTCTGCCAGCCTTCTCACCAATGCGAACGGTTTCAACGGTGTCGATGGCGTCTTCCGGCTCAAATCGGACGGCACCAATCAGCGCCAGCTCGCCGTCTACGAGGTCACCGGCTCGGGCGCGCGTCTGATCGACGAAGCCCCCCGTTCCTTCTCCGGCGCCGGCGGTTTCTGATAGCCGAAGATTGCGGCATGCGGCCCGCCGGGCTTGGCGGAGCGGCCCTTTGGCCGCAATGCCTGCAATTTTAACTGTCTTTTAGAATATGTCGCGACGCCGCGGAGCAAGCTTCGCATAGTAGACGGGGTTTCTTCCGAAAGAAGGATCGCGCCATGGATGCGGCCGGCACAGCGACCACCTCAGCACGAACGCGCGTCGCATGGGTCGATGTCGCCAAGGGGTTTTGCATCATCATGGTGGTGATGATGCATTCGACGCTGGGGGTGGAGAAGGCGGTCGGCGCCAACGGCTGGATGAATTACGTCGTCGAATTCGCCCGCCCCTTCCGGATGCCCGACTTCTTCATGATTGCAGGGCTTTTTCTGTCCGCCCGCATCACCGCGCCCTTGCGCCTCTATGTCGACCGCAAGATCCTGCATTTCGCCTATTTTTACGTGCTCTGGCTCACCATCCAGTTCGTTCTGAAGGCGCCCGAATTCGCCTCGGATTATGGCTGGGACGGCGCTTTGCTGTTCTACCTGAAGAGCTTCGTAGAGCCTTTCGGCACGCTCTGGTTCATCTACCATCTGGCGATCTTTTTTGCTGTGACGCGCCTCGTTCATGGCCGCGTGCCGGCTTGGCTCGTCTGGCTGGTGGCGGCCGGGCTTGAAATCGCGCATATCGACACCGGCTCGATGCTGATCGACGAATTCGCCTCTCGCTTCGTCTATTTCTACACGGGCTTCATCCTGGCGGATGCGATCTTCCGTTTTGCAGACCGTGCCGACCGACATCTCCTTTTCGGTGTCGGCTATCTCGCGGCCTGGGGCGTCCTCAACGCGGCCTGCGTTTTCGGCGGCATCTCGAAGCTTCCCGTCGTTTCGCTCGGCCTTGGTTTTGCGGGGGCGGTCGCAGTCTGCACCTTCTCCGTCTTGCTGGCGAAGACGCTCGTCTCGCGTCCTCTCACCTATCTCGGCGCCAATTCGATTGTCGTCTATCTCGCCTTCTTCCTGCCGATGGTGGTGACCCGCACCGTCCTTTTGAAGCTCGGCCTCATCACCGATATCGGCACGATCTCGCTTCTCGTCACCGCGGCGGGCGTCATCGGCCCGGTCATCTTGTATGAATTCACCCGCCGCACCGGCTGGGGCACATTCCTCTTCGTACGGCCCGCCTGGGCCCGGATCGACCAGCCCTGGCGCAGCAAACCCGGGCAGAAGGCGGCGATCGCCCCGGCGGAGTAAATCTCCTCTTCGCAGGGGATGCCGCCTGGGCCGGATCGGTTCTGCTTGAAATCGGAGGCGCGGCAGTCAAATCTCCGCGCCATGAGCTCCTCCGAAAAATCCGCCTCCGGCGCCGGCATGACATCCGGCGATCATCTCGTCCTCGTCGACGGCTCGGCCTTCATCTTCCGCGCCTTCCATGCCCTGCCGCCGTTGACGCGCAAATCCGACGGCCTGCCCGTCGGCGCCGTCTCCGGCTTCTGCAACATGATCTGGAAGCTCCTGCAGGAAGGGCCGACGCCGGAAAAGGGCGACGAACCCACGCATTTCGCCGTCATCTTCGATTATTCGGCGAAGACGTTCCGCAACGAGATCTACCCCGAGTACAAGGCGCATCGGCCCGAACCGCCGGAGGATCTCGTTCCGCAGTTCAGCCTGATCCGCGACGCCACGCGCGCCTTCAACCTCGCCTGTGTCGAACAGCAGGGATGGGAGGCGGACGACCTCATCGCCACCTATGCGAAGCTCGCCTGTGAGGCCGGGGCGCGCACGACCATCATCTCCTCCGACAAGGATCTGATGCAGCTGATCGGGCCCACCGTCATCATGTTCGACACGATGCGCGACCAGCTGATCGATGCCGAATTCGTCATGCAGAAATTCGGCGTCTTCCCAGACAAGATGATCGATCTGCAGGCGCTGACCGGCGATCCGACCGACAATGTGCCGGGGGTGCCGGGCATCGGGCCGAAGACCGCCGCACAGCTCCTGCACGATTACGGGGATCTCGAAACACTTCTCTCCCGCGCATCGGAGATCAAGCAGAACAAGCGCCGCGAGAACCTCATCGAATTTGCCGAGCAGGCGCGCATCTCCAGAAAGCTCGTCGAACTTTCCACGAGCGTGCCACTCGAGGTGCCGCTCGGCGATCTCGCCGTGGAAAGCCTCGATGCGGCGAAAGCGATCGGCTTCTGCAAGGCGATGGAGTTCAACACGCTGACGCGCCGCATCGCCGAAAAGATGGAGGCCGATGCGGCGGCGATCTCAGCGCCGACACTCGAGATCGCGGGGTGGGGCGCAGGGCCCGCCGCGCACGGCCCCGACCTTGCCGAGACGAAGGGGGACGGCACGGGCAGTGTTGCAGCGCCTGTCGACGGCGCCTTCGCCGACGAACGCGGCTTCCTGGCGGCCCCCGCCGATCTTGCGCGCCAGCGCGCCGAGACGGCGACTGAACCGAAGATCGATCCAGGCTCTTACGAATGCGTGCGCACGATCGAGGCGCTTGAGGCCTGGATCGAACGTGCCTACGCGGCGGGGCGTCTTGCCTTCGATACGGAGACGACGAGCCTCAATCCTTTGCAGGCGACACTGTGCGGCGTCTCGCTCGCCGTCGCGCCAGGTGAGGCGTGTTACGTGCCTCTCGGACACCGCCGCCCCGATGCGGCCCCCCATTCCGACCTGTTTGGCGGGGGTGCGGAGACGGAAAAGGCTCGTGAAGCCGCAGCGGAAGGCGGTGTGGACGGCGGTGCCGACTCACTCTCTTTTTCCGATTCAAGCGATAGTGACTATACGCAGATCGGGGAAGCCAGGGCTCTCGAACTCCTGAAGCCGCTCCTGGAAGATCCGACGATCCTCAAGATCGGCCAGAACCTCAAATACGACTGGCTGCTCCTCAAAGCCCGCGGCATCGAGATCGCGAGTTACGACGACACGATGCTGATTTCCTACGCGCTCGATGCCGGTTTCGGCCAGCAGCACGGCATGGATATTCTGTCGGAACGCCATCTCGGCCACAAGCCGATCGCCTATAAGGACGTCTGCGGCACGGGTCGCGACAAGGTCACCTTCGACTTCGCGCCGATCGACCGCGCCACCTCTTATGCCGCCGAGGACGCCGACGTCACACTGCGGCTTTGGCTGGTCTTGAAGCCGCGCCTTGCTGCCGAAGGGCTCGCCAATGTCTACGAGCGGCTGGAACGGCCGCTTCTGCCGGTACTCGCCCGCATGGAAGAGCGCGGCATCAAGGTCGATCGCGACATCCTCTCGCGCCTTTCCGGACGCTTTGCCCAGAAAGCGGCAGGGCTCGAAGCGGAGATCGTCGACATGGCGGGCGAGAGCTTCAACATCGGCTCGCCAAAGCAGCTCGGGGAGGTTCTCTTCGGCAAGCTCGGCCTGCCGGGTGGCCGCAAGACCAAGGGCGGGCAATGGTCGACGGACGTCAAGGTGCTGGAGGATCTCGCGGCCGAGGGCCATCCCCTGCCGATGAAGATCGTCGCCTGGCGCCAGCTCACCAAGCTCAAAGGCACCTATACCGACGCCATCCCCTCCTATCTCGACACACGCGGGCGCGTGCACACGTCTTATTCCCTCGCCTCCACGACGACGGGCCGGCTCTCCTCCTCAGAGCCGAACCTGCAGAACATTCCTGTCCGAACCGAGGAGGGACGCGAAATCCGCACCGCCTTCGTGGCGGAGGAAGGCACCCGGCTCGTCTCGGCCGATTATTCGCAGATCGAACTTCGGATTCTCGCCCATATCGCGGAAATCCCGGCGCTTCGCCGCGCCTTCGAGGACGGGCTCGACATTCATGCGATGACGGCCTCGGAGATGTTTGCAACGCCGATCGAAGGCATGGACCCGATGATCCGCCGCCGCGCCAAGGCGATCAATTTCGGCATCATCTACGGCATTTCGGCCTTCGGCCTCGCCGCCCAGCTCGGCATCGGCCGCGAGGAGGCGGGCGACTACATCAAGACCTATTTCAAGCGCTTCCCGGGCATCCGCGATTATATGGAGGAGACGAAGGAGAAAGCGCGCGACAAGGGCTATGTCGAGACGCTCTTCGGGCGCCGCGCACATTTCCCGAACATCAAGCACTCCAACCATTCGATCAGGTCAGGGGCGGAACGCGCGGCGATCAACGCGCCGATCCAGGGATCGGCGGCCGATATCATCCGCCGCGCCATGATCCGCATGGAAGATGCCCTCGCCGAGGCCAAGCTTTCCGCGCGCATGCTCCTGCAGGTGCATGACGAACTGATTTTCGAAGTGCCGGAGGAAGAGGTGGAGGCGAGCCTTCCCGTCATCCGCGAGGTGATGGAAAAGGCGGCCGAGCCGGCCGTGGCGCTCAGAGTCCCGCTGCAAGTCGATGCGCGGGCTGCCGACAATTGGGAAGCGGCGCATTAGGCAGCCGAGCTAGTGCCCGCATCGTCAGCGAACCGGACAGGCGCCAACATGGCGCAGCGTTAGTCTGACATGCGCGCGCCCGGCCTCACCTCATCGGCGAGACCGGGCGCGGTGCAATCCTGCGGCCGGCATGCGTCGACCGCAATCGACAACGAAGCTTCCGTTACGCGGCGGTGCCGCCGGCACCGTTCGCAGGACCGGCCGGGGCCAGATCCAGGACTGCGCCCGATGCCTTCGGCTCGATCGGCTGCAGCTGCTTGCGTTCCTCGTCGGTCCAGGTGGCGATATGGATCACCGCCGCCGGCTCGCCGGGCTGGTTCGGATCGTTCACCGGTTCCAGGACGAGAAGGCCGGTGTTGTCGACGTAAAACGTATGGTCGCCGAAGTTCTGCTTCAGCGGCTCCATAGCCGGGTTGTCTTCCGGAATGGGTTCGGCACCCACGGTCTCACGGACCGCGGCAATCTGGTTGTCGCTGAGTTTCAAGCATAGCCCCCAAAGTTCGGGGTTCGGACCCGACGCCACCGAACGTCTGCGGGTCCATCTGTTGGGCGAATAGGCGGCGCCATTCCTCGCAGGTAGGCGCCCCACCTGGCTCCGCAAGGGGCGGAAAGCGCGCCCGACGCGTTTTTATGCAGCCATTTCGTGTATTTTTGCAGTTTGACGTTGTTCCAGAGGCTTCACATTGTGGGGAACAGCGAGAGGAGGCTCGGGTTTCGCCCATGAGCCAATTCCGAGGAGATAACGATGGCCGCATCGAAATCGGCGCGCATCAAGACGCTCCTGGAGCGTCACGGCACCACCTATTGCGACGAACTTGGCATCCCGATCGCCAAGAATACGCCCTCCCCCCTGTTTCGATGGCTGACCGCCTCGATCCTGTTTTCCGCGCGCATCAGCGCCGACAACGCCTTACGTGCGGCAAAAGCGTTGGCGGACGCCGGCTACACCACGCCCGACAAAATGGCCGCCGCGAGCTGGCAGGACCGCGTCGACGTCCTCACCTCGCATGGCTATGCCCGCTATGACGAGAGCACGTCGCGGATGCTCGGTGAGACCTCGGAGCTCCTTCTCGACAAATATCGTGGCGATCTCAGGAAATTGCGCGACGCGGCCGACGAGGAGCCGGCCCGGGAACGCAAGCTCCTGAAAGAGTTCAAGGGTCTTGGCGATGTCGGCGTCGACATCTTCTTCCGCGAGGTACAGCCGGCCTGGGACGAACTTTTCCCGTTCGCCGATAAGAAGGCGCTCGCCGCCGCCAAAAAGCTCGACCTGGGCGAGGACGCCGAGGAGCTCGCAAAACAGGTGTCCCACAAGGATTTTCCGCGCCTTGTCGCGGCGCTCGTCCGAGCCGATCTTGCGCGCGACCTCAATGAGATAGCCTGAGGCGCAGGCGGCGGCAGGTACGCCAGCCGGCGTTCAGGCGGGAGCGAGCAGCCCGCCGGGTCTGCGCTCAGCTTTTTGGATACGCTTGTGCACATGCACCATGAAGGCGGTGGCGAAAAGCGGCGCCAGGAGATTGACGAGAGGAACGGCGGTGAAGCCCGCGATCACGAGGCCCGCCAGAAAAATACGGCCGGAATGCCGGAGCCTGAGGATCTTCGCCACGCGCCGATCGTGAAAACGCCGCGCCGCGAGATCGAAATATTCCCGGCCGAGAAGATAGCCGTTGGCGACAAAGAAGATGACGACACCGAAGCCGACGAAGAGGACGAGAGGCAAGGCGACGAGATTGACGCCGACGACCACGAGCGTGAACTGCAACGTGGTGAGAATGCCCTCCATCAAGGGGAGCGCCCTTCCCACCGGCTCGCTCGGGTAATGGTTCTTCTCAACCACCTCAGCGATCTCGTCGAGGAAAATGCCGGCGAAAAGCGAGGTTGCCGGAGCCGCCAGGAAGGCAAGCCCGACGACGAGACCGATGCCGGAGACGATCGTCAGACCGGTTTCGAGCCAGGGATAGGGCAGCGCCAGAAAGTGCACGACGAGCCCTTCGAGAACGAGCCACAAGACCAGCAAGAGCCCGAGCGTCAGACCGACCGACTTCCACAACACGTTGCGGAACGGCGGCGAGAGGATTTCTTCCAGAGAGCGTTGGGCGTCGTCGAACATGGCCGCGAAGAGATAGGAAAAGCGCGACGGCCGGGCAAGCGGCGAGATTTGCAAAGCACCGCACGATCGGCTACCGCGCAAAAACCTTTTGGAGGGGAGCGAATGGCCGAACGAAAATACGATGTCCTGGCGATCGGCAATGCCATCGTCGATGTGCTGGCACAGGCGGACGATGCTTTTCTCGTCAGCGAAAAACTCGTCAAAGGCTCCATGCATCTGATCGAGGCCGATCGCGCCGAGACGCTTTACGACACGATGGGTCCGGGCCAGCTCATCTCCGGCGGCTGCGCCGGCAATACGGCGGCAGGTGTCGCCTCTCTGGGCGGTGCCGCAGCCTTCATCGGCAAGGTGGCGGACGACGAGCTCGGCCATTTCTACCGCCACGACATGCAATCGGTCGGTATCGCCTTCCCCGCGAAGCCGCTGGCGGAAGGAGCGCCGACGGCGCGCTGCCTCATTCTGATCACGCCGGATTCAGAGCGCACCATGAGCACCTATCTCGGTGCCTGCCAGGAGCTCACCGCGGCAGACATCGACAAGGCGACGGTGGAAGCTGCGGAAATCACCTATCTCGAAGGCTATCTCTGGGATCCGCCGAAAGCCAAGGAAGCGTTCCGCACAGCCTCCGAGATCGCCCATGGCGCCGGCCGCAAGGTGGCGCTCACCTTGTCGGATTCCTTCTGCGTCGACCGCTTCCGGTCGGAATTCCTGGAGCTGATGCGCAGCGGTGTCGTCGACGTCGTCTTCGCCAACAACCATGAGGTTCTGGCTCTCTACGAGACGAGCGACCTTGCGACCGGCATCGAATCGCTCGCGGCGGATGTCGGCCTTGCCGCCGTCACGCTCGGCGCGGAAGGCTCGCTCGTGGTGCGTGGAGGCGAACGCATCAACGTCCCGGCACCCGAGGTCGAGACGATCCTCGACAAGACCGGCGCCGGCGACCTCTTTGCCTCCGGCTTCCTCTTCGGTCTTGCCCGCAACGCGCCGCTCGGCCGCTGCGCTGAGCTCGGCTCGCTCGCCGCGGGCGAGATCATTTCTCATCTCGGCGCGAGACCTCAGGCCTCGCTTCGGAGCCTCGCGGAACAAGAGCGTTTGTTGGCAGGGCTCCCAGCCTGAGCCTGCAAAGCTGATAAACGCTTTTATGCTCAGATATTTAGAATATCAGTCAATCGACTGACTAAAAAAGCGGGGCGCGATCTGATGTCGTGCCCCGCTCGTATTGCAACCCGAAGCTTCGTCCGGCCGGCCGGTGCGAAGCTCAGGACAAAAGCCTAGAGAATGAAGCGGCTGAGATCGGCGTTTCGCGCCAGATCGCCGACATGCTCCTCGACATAAGCAGCATCAATCGTGACCGTCTCGCCATGGCGATCGGGCGCCGTAAACGAGATCTCGTCGAGGATCCGCTCCATCACGGTCTGAAGCCGCCTTGCGCCGATATTCTCCACGCTGGAGTTGATCTCCACACCGAGCCGCGCGATCGCGTCGATGGCGTCATCGGTGAATTCCAGCGTCACGCCTTCGGTCGAAAGAAGCGCCACATACTGCTTCACGAGGCTTGCTTCCGTCTCCGTGAGGATGCGGCGGAAATCTTCCTCCGTCAGCGCCCTGAGCTCCACGCGGATCGGCAGGCGGCCCTGCAGCTCCGGCAGAAGGTCCGACGGTTTCGAAACGTGGAAAGCGCCTGAGGCCACGAAGAGGATGTGGTCCGTCTTCACCGGCCCGTGCTTGGTCGCAACCGTCGTGCCTTCGACGAGCGGCAAGAGATCGCGCTGCACGCCCTCGCGGGAGACATCGCCGCCGGCGCGCCCATCGCGAGCGCAGATCTTGTCGATCTCATCGAGAAAGACGATGCCGTCGTCCTCCACCGCGCGGATGGCCTCCTGCACGATCTGGTCGTCGTCGAGGAGATTGTCGGATTCCTCGGCGATCAAGAGATCGTAGGAATCCTTGACGAGCGTCTTGCGCGTCTTGGTTCGGCCCTGGCCGAAGGCTTTGCCCAGCATCTCGCCGACATTCATGACGCCAACGGAAGCACCCGGCATGCCCGGCACCTCGAAGGCGCCCATCGGATTGGAGACGTCGCGCACCTCGATCTCGATCTCCTTGTCATCGAGGAGACCTTCGCGCAGCTTGTGGCGGAAGCTGTCACGGGTCGTCGGGCTCGCATGCTGGCCGACGAGCGCGTCGAGAACCCGCTCTTCCGCCTGCAGATGCGCCTTTGCCTGCACTTCCTTGCGCTTCATCTCGCGCACCATGGCGATGCCGGCCTCGACGAGATCGCGGATGATCTGTTCGACGTCGCGGCCGACATAGCCGACCTCGGTGAATTTCGTCGCTTCCACCTTGATGAAAGGCGCATTGACGAGCTTTGCGAGGCGGCGCGAAATCTCGGTCTTGCCGACACCCGTCGGGCCGATCATCAGGATGTTCTTCGGCAGAACCTCTTCACGCAGCGGGCCTTCCAGCTGCTGGCGGCGCCAGCGGTTGCGAAGGGCGATGGCGACGGCGCGCTTCGCCTCCTTCTGGCCGATGATGTAGCGGTCGAGCTCCGAAACGGTCTCGCGGGGGGAAAAGGTTGTCATGAGGCGGACTCCGCCGTGAGGCTTTCGACGATGATGTTGTGATTGGTGTAAACGCAGATCTCGGCTGCGATCTGCATGGCGCGGCGGGCAATGTCCTCCGCGTCGAGATCGAAATCGCCGAGCGCCCGAGCGGCGGCGAGAGCGTAATTGCCCCCGGAACCGATGGCGGCCACACCTTCCTGCGGCTCCAGAACGTCGCCGGTGCCGGTCAGAACCAGCGTCGTCTGCTTGTCGGCGACAATCATCATCGCTTCCAGGCGCCGCAAATAGCGGTCGGTGCGCCAGTCTTTGGCGAGCTCCACGCAGGCGCGCATGAGCTGGCCCGGATATTGTTCAAGCTTGGCTTCAAGCCGCTCCAGAAGCGTGAAGGCGTCCGCGGTCGCACCGGCAAAACCGGCGATCACATCGCCTTTGGCGAGCGGGCGGACCTTGCGGGCATTGGCCTTCATCACGGTCTGTCCCATGGTCACCTGGCCGTCGCCTGCGATCACGACTTTGTCGCCCTTGCGGACGGTCACGATGGTCGTGCCGTGCCAGGGGGCGGCGGGATCGAATTCTGTCACTGATTGCTCCTTGTCAGCGGATGCGGGTGAGCCGTGGAGGCCTCGACCGGCACCCCCTCTTTTCGTGCAGGTTGGCCCCTATTTAGGCATGCGCGGCCGGCCTGCAAACGCGCTGCGGCATGTCGGGTGCGTACAGCGCATTTGCAATGGTCCCGCCCGCTGGTAAGACGGGCGGCGAAGGAGAGCCATGATGCGCAAGGCCGAGCTGAGCCGCGACACCAGCGAAACCAAGATCAGCCTCGCCATCAATGTCGATGGCGGCGGCCGCTACGATGTCGAGACGGGCATCGGATTCTTCGATCACATGCTGGAGCAGCTCTCGCGCCACTCCCTGATCGATCTGACGCTGAAGGCCGATGGGGATCTCCACATCGACCAGCATCACACGGTCGAAGATGTCGGCATCGCGCTCGGCCAGGCGCTCGACCGCGCCCTCGGCGATCGCCGCGGCATCACCCGCTACGCCTCGCTCGATCTCGCCATGGACGAAACGCTGACACGTGCGGCCGTCGACGTGTCGGGCCGGCCCTATCTCGTCTGGCGCGTCGGCTTTGCGCGCCACAAAGTGGGCGATTTCGACACGGAGCTCTTCAAGGAGTTCTTCCAGGCGTTTGCCCAGAACGCCCGCATCACGCTCCACATCGAGAATCTCTACGGCGAGAACGCCCACCATGTCGCCGAGACCTGCTTCAAGGCGGTGGCACGTGTGCTGCGACAGGCGCTTGCGCTCGATCCGCGCATTGCCGACGAGATTCCCTCCACCAAGGGCACGCTGACGGCTTGAGCATGTTTTCCAGGACGACCCATTACACGGTGCATCTGCCGCCCGAAAAAGAGGGCGTCGATGAGGCCCTGCGCGCCGTCTTCATCAAGGACGGGATGAACTGGCCGGCGCTTTTCATCCCGTTTCTGTGGCTACTCTACCGGCGCATGTGGCTGCCGCTCCTGCTCTACCTCGTAGCAAGCGGGGCCGTTGCGGCACTCGGCTTCCGCTTCGGGGAAGCGGCAGCGCAATGGTGCGGCCTTCTCTTTGCGATCCTCTTCGCGCTCGAAGCCAACAATCTCCGCCGCTGGTCCCTGTCGCGCCGCGGCTGGCGGGAGGCTGGGGCGGCCTGTGGCCGTTCTGAGGACGAGGCCGCGATCCGCTTCTTCGGCGGGCGGGAAGACGAATTCGCCGCGCCGGCGCCGACCACCGCCTCGCGGCCCGTCGTTCCCGAAGTTGCGCCGGCCCGCCCGCGCGGGCGTCCATGGTCGGCCGCCGGCGATCGCGACACGCCGGAGGTCATGGGGCTCTTTCCGGAGAGGGGCGGATGAGCGTTGCGATTATCGATTACGGTTCGGGCAATCTGCGCTCGGCCGCCAAGGCGTTTCAGCGGTCTGCGCGCGAAAGCGGCTATGCCGGTGAGGTCGCCGTCACCTCCGACCCGGAGGTCGTGCGGCGCGCCGACCACATTGTTCTGCCGGGCGTCGGCGCTTTTGCCGATTGCCGCCGCGGGCTCGACGGCGTTCCTGGAATGGTGGCGGCGCTCGAAGAGGCCGTCATGAAGGTCGGCCGTCCTTTTCTCGGCATATGCGTCGGCTGCCAGCTGATGGCGACACGAGGGCTTGAGAAGGAAACAACGGCGGGCTTTGGCTGGATTCCGGGCGACGTGGTCGAGATCAGCCCGAAAGATCCAGAACTCAAGATCCCGCATATGGGCTGGAACGAGCTCGTCGGGCGCCATTCCCATCCGCTTCTCGCCGGCATCGACGAGGCACTCGATGCCTATTTCGTCCATTCCTACCACGTCGTCGCGGCCGTTCCCGAACATGTGCTGGCGACGGCCGATTACGGTGGGCCGGTCACGGCGATGATCGGTCGCGACAACATCGCCGGCACGCAGTTTCACCCCGAAAAGAGCCAGGCGCTCGGCCTGGCGCTGATCGCCAATTTCCTCAACTGGCGCCCGTGAGGCCGCAATGATCCTGTTTCCCGCGATCGATCTGAAGAGCGGCGAATGCGTGCGCCTGAAGCGTGGCGAGATGGGCGAGGCGACGACCTACAACGCCGATCCTGCGGCGCAGGCACGCGCCTTCGCCGATATGGGTTTCACCTGGCTGCACATGGTCGATCTCGACGGGGCCTTCGCCGGCGAAAGCCGCAACGGTGCGGCGGTCGAAGCGGTGCTGGCAGCCGCCGGCGACCGTCTCAAGGTGGAGCTCGGCGGCGGCATCCGTTCCATGGCGCAGATCGAGGCCTGGCTCGAAAAGGGTGTGACGCGAGTGATTCTGGGCACGGCAGCCTTGCGCGATCCGGACCTGGTGAAGGACGCGGCGGGGCAATTTCCAGGGCGCATCGCCGTCGGCATCGATGCGCGCGACGGAAAAGTTGCGGTGGAAGGCTGGGCGGAAACCTCTGACATGGAGGCGCAGGACCTCGCCAAGAGCTTCGAAGACGCCGGGGTCGCGGCCATCATCTATACCGACATCGAACGCGACGGGGTTCTCGCCGGGATCAATTGGGAGGCGACGATCGCGCTTGCGGAGCATGTCTCGATCCCGGTCATCGCCTCCGGCGGTCTCGCCTCGATGGCCGATATCGTGCGCCTCACCATGCCCGATGCTGCGAGCCTCGAAGGCGCCATTACCGGCCGGGCACTGTACGATGGCCGCATCGATCCTGACGCTGCACTTCAACTGCTCAACGCGCTCTGAGACGTAGCCTTTCATTCACCACGCCATAGCGGGCAATTCGATTAATTACACCCTGCGCGTATGACATTTTCGCCTGCGCAATGTAAGGTTGCCAGAATGTCGTCCGGTCGTGGTTTCCTGTCTGGTTTCGTGCTCCTGATCCTGCCCGTCGTGGCGGTTGCCGCGGCGATCTGGGTCGGGTCGGATACGATCGAACGCGGCTTGCAGCTGAACGCCGCCAATATGACGTCAGCCTGGGCAGAGTATATGACCACCAGCATCGCTGATCTGGAGGAGATCGCGGCTGGGGCAGAACCGTCTCCGGAAACGCTGGCGACCCTCAACAAGATGCGAGAGTCGGCCGAGGTCTTTCGCTTCAAACTGTTCGGGCCGAACGGCAAGCTCCGCATGATCCTGGACGATCACGAGCTCTCAGCCGCGGACAAGGCATCTTTGGCGCAGCACAATCCCGAAGCCGCGGCGGCGGCTGAGGGAGGCGCGATACGGATCGAAGTCGCGCATGGCACGCCGCCCGAGCGTCCCGCCTATTATTCGGAAGCTTATGTGCCTCTGCGCGAGGACGGCAAAACCATCGCCGTCGCCGAGATCTACGTCGACCAGACGGACGAATTCGAGGCCATTCAGGCGACCGTCGCCCGCAGCGCGATCCTTCTGTCCATCATCATTCTGATTGCCTCAGGCGTTCCGGTCTTCGGCTTCGTCCAGCGCTACAACGCCAAGCGCCGGGCCGATGCGCGGGCAGCATACGCGGCTGAGCATGACGGCCTGACGGGCCTTCTCAATCGCAGCGGTTTCATTGCCCGAAAGCGTGAGCTTCTTGCCAAGCCGAAGCCCGTCGTGGTCGTCTCGCTCGGGATCGATCGCTTCGGCGCCGTCAACACCGCTTTCGGACCGGAGCGAAGCGATTACATTCTCTTGGAAGCGGCGGAGAGGCTGAAAAGCCTGGCCGAGCCCGAAGCGATCGTCGGCCGCGTCAGCGGTACGGAATTCGCCTTCGCCATGAACGTCAACGATTTGAAGGAGGGCGCGCGCCTTGCCGAGCGCGCCCTGAAACTCATCCGTCGGGGATTCGTGGCCGATGGCCATGTCATCAATCTCACGGGGAGCGCAGGGCTCACCCTTGCCGAGAAGGGCGAGCATCCCGGCAGCCCCTTGTCGCGCGCCAATGTCGCCATGTGCCGTTCACGGGCGAAGGGCGGCGACCGGCTCACGATCTTCGATCGGCGCATGGGCGCGGAACTCGAAGCGGGACGGGATCTGGAAACCGTGCTGCGGGCCGCCGTGGAGCACGAGCGTTTCGAACTCTATTATCAGCCGATCTTCACGGCAAAAGACCACGCGCTCACCGGGTTCGAAGCCCTGCTGCGCATGCCGAACGGGGAAGGCGGTTTCGTCTCGCCGGCACGGTTCATCCCGCTTGCCGAGCAACTGGGTGTCATCCACCGCATCGGCCGTCTGGCGCTCAACCGGGCCTGCGAGGCGGCAAAGACCTGGCCCGAGGGATACAAAGTCGCAGTGAACCTTTCGCCGGTGCAGTTCGATGCCCGCAACATCGTGGAGATCGTGCGTCAGGCCCTCGCCAAGAGCGAACTTCCCCCCGAAAAGCTCGAGCTGGAGATTACCGAAGGCGTTTTGTTGATCGATTCTCTCGACGCCGTGCAGCAACTGAGCCAGCTCCGCGACCTCGGCGTGAAACTGGCGCTCGACGATTTCGGCACGGGTTTTTCTTCCCTCGCTTATCTCTGGAAGCTTCCGGTCGATAAGGTGAAGATCGATCAGTCCTTCCTGCGCGCAATGGAGTCGCAAGACGATGGAGCGGCGGCGATCATCCGCTCCATCGTCGTCCTCGGCCATTCGCTCGGGCTGGTCGTGACGGCGGAAGGCGTGGAGACGTCTGAACAGCTCGATTTTCTCGAAGAGATCGGCTGCGATTTCTTGCAGGGCTACCATCTCGGTCGGCCGGCATCGGCGGAAGCCGCGGCGAGCCTTGCCCGCAAAGATGCGGAGGAACGCGGCGGCCAAAATGCCGATCGAGCCCGCGAGCACGGCGCCCCGGTTTCCTGACTGTGGTTTCCTGACAGCGCCACGTATGAGGCGACGATGAGCCCCCAAGGGCCCGGATCGTCGTCTTCTTCAAAAAATCCATCCGCGATGGCTTGTTGTAACGCACCTTATGCCGCCGCTATAAGGGCCGCCGTTGCGCATCCGCGCTGAAGCTGAAGAGCCTTCGGAGCACTCCTTGCTCAAAGCCCGTGTCATCCCGTGTCTCGACGTCAAGGACGGCCGCGTCGTCAAAGGCGTCAATTTTGTAGATCTCATCGACGCCGGAGATCCGGTGGAAGCCGCAAAGGCTTACGACGCGGCCGGTGCCGACGAACTTTGCTTCCTCGACATCACCGCCAGCCACGAGGAGCGTGACACGCTCCTCGACGTTGTCGCCAAAACGGCGGAGCAATGCTTCATGCCGGTCACCGTGGGCGGCGGCGTGCGGACCGTTGACGATGTCCGCCAGCTTCTCCTTGCGGGCGCCGACAAGGTTTCCGTCAACACCGCCGCCGTCAACGATCCGAGCTTCGTCGGCCGGGCCGCCGACAAGTTCGGCGATCAATGCATCGTCGTCGCCATCGACGCCAAGACGGTGGCTCCAGGCCGGTGGGAGATCTTCACCCATGGCGGCCGCAAGCCAACCGGCATCGACGCCATCGAATTTGCCCGCGAAGTCGTGTCTCTGGGCGCAGGCGAGATCCTTCTCACCTCCATGGACCGCGATGGAACGAAGACGGGCTTCGACCTCGCCCTGACGCGGGCGGTCGCCGATGCGGTCCGCGTTCCGGTCATTGCCTCCGGCGGTGTCGGGACGCTCGATCACCTGGTGGAAGGCATCCGCGACGGTCATGCAACGGCGGTGCTCGCGGCCTCCATCTTCCATTTTGGCACCTATAGCATCGCTGAAGCCAAGGCCCATATGGCGCGCGCGGGCATTCCCGTGCGCTCGTTTCCGCAGGAGAAAGCCCGGATGGGCCCGTCATGACCGATTTCACGCTGGAAAAGCTCGCCGCCACGATCGGCGCGCGCGCCGCCTCGGGCGACGACAATTCCTATACTGCAAGGCTTCTCGGCAAGGGCGTCGCAAAATGCGCCCAGAAGCTCGGCGAAGAAGCCGTCGAAGCCGCGATCGCGGCTGTGGAGCGCGACAACCAGGCGCTCACCAAAGAGGCGGCCGACGTTCTCTATCATCTCCTCGTCCTCCTGCACGCCGCAGGTGTCTCCTTCGACGAGGTCAAGGCCGAGCTTCAGAGCCGCACCGGGCAGAGCGGTCTCGATGAGAAGCGCTCGCGCGGCCCCACCGCCGACTGGAAGAGCTGATGGATCAAGTGTCGCCGCGCTCGCTCTCGCCCTATCGGTATTTCAGCGTCGAGGAGTGGTCGAAGCTGCGCGCCGACACGCCGATGACCTTGTCGGCGGAAGAGGTCCATGCGCTCAAGTCGATGAACGACCCGATCTCGATCAGCGAGGCGGAGGCGATCTATCTTCCTTTGTCGCGGCTTCTGTCCTTCCACGTGGAAGCCAAGGACAAGCTTTATGCCGTGCGCTCGAAATTCCTCGGCGCAAAAGAAGGCAAGATGCCGTTCATCATCGGCATCGCCGGCTCCGTGGCCGTCGGCAAATCGACCACCGCCCGCATCCTCAAGGAGCTGATGGCACGCTGGCCGGGCCATCCGCGCGTCTCCCTCGTCACGACCGACGGCTTTCTCTATCCGAACGCGGTTCTGGCAAAGCAGGACATGATGGAGCGCAAGGGATTTCCCGAGAGCTACGACGTCACGACGCTTCTGCGCTTTCTCTCCGACATCAAGGCCGGCAAGCGTGAGGTCACAGCCCCGGTCTACTCCCACCTCACCTACGATATCGTGCCGGGCGAGACTTTGACCGTCGATCAGCCGGACATTCTGATCCTCGAAGGCCTCAACGTCCTGCAGACGCGGGACCTGCCGCGGGACGGAAAGGAAGTCCCCTTCGTCTCCGACTTCTTCAACTTTTCCATCTATATCGACGCAGACGACGACGTCATCCGGCGCTGGTATATCGACCGCTTCATGAGCCTCAAGGGAACGCGGTTTACCGATCCGAGATCGTATTTTCACCGCTACGCCAATATCAAAGACGACGAAGCGCGCCGCGTCGCCGAGGGTCTCTGGGAGCGCATCAACCTCGTCAATCTCGACGAGAACATCCGCCCGACGCGACCGCGGGCCGATCTCATCATCGGCAAGGCGGGCGACCATTCGGTGAATGAAGTGGCGCTGAGGAAATTGTGACAATGCCCGACACCCAGAATTCTGCCGCAGGCCGCGACATTCGCCCGCGCAATGCGCGCGATCGGCTGATCGTCGGTCTCGACCTTCCCGACCTTGCGGCTGCCCGTGCCATGGTGGAGACGCTCGGCGATACGGTGACGTTCTACAAGATCGGCATGGAGTTGGTCTTTGCGGGCGGTCTCAGCCTGATCGAGCCGCTTCGGGCGGAGGGAAAGCGCGTCTTTCTCGATATGAAGCTTCTCGATATCGACAATACCGTCGCCGGAGGCATCGCCAATCTTGCCCGGCTCGGGGCAACGCTCACCACCGTTCATGCCTACCCGAAGGCGATGCGCGCGGCCGCCGCGGCGCGCGCTGACGCCAATCTCGGGCTTCTTGCCGTCACCGTTCTCACCTCCATGGATGACGCCGATCTCGACGAGGCGGGTTATGCGGAAAGTGCCGCCGAGCTCGTCCGCCGCCGCGCCGCGCAGGCCAGAGCCAGCGGCATCGATGGCATCGTCTGCTCGCCGCTCGAGGCGGAGGCGATGCGCGCGCTTCTCGGTCCCGACATGCTGATCGTGACCCCCGGCGTGCGCCCGACATCCGCAACGAGCGACGACCAGAAACGCGTGATGACGCCGGCCGACGCCTTGCGGGCCGGCGCCGATTACCTCGTCGTTGCAAGACCGGTGGTCAAGGCCGCCGATCCGAAAGCCTCAGCCCAGGCGATTGTGGACGAAATCGAAGCGAATTGCTGAAGGAGGGAAGAATGCCGAAGGGCTATTGGATCGCCCGCGTCGATGTGCGCGACCCCGAGCGCTACAAGGATTATGTCGCCGGCGCTGCCCCCGCCTTTGCCCGTTTCAAGGGCAAGTTTCTCGTCCGCGGCGGACCGATGCATTCACTGGAAGGAAATTCGCGCGCTCGCAACGTGGTCATCGAATTTGCCTCCGTCGACGATGCGCTCGCCTGCTACCATTCGCCCGAATACCAGGCCGCGCGCGAGCACCGGGTGGCGGTGGCGGATGCGGAGCTCGTGATCGTGGAAGGCTATTCGGGGCCGCAGCCTGGCGCGTCCTGATCCGATGCCGGAGACGCCCCTCCCCGACGGTGCGCCCCAATCGGCGGAAACGGATCTCAGTGCGGAGGAAATCGCGCGCTACGCGCGCCATATCGTCCTGCCCGAGGTCGGAGGCCCCGGCCAGAAACGCTTCAAGCGCACGCGCGTCCTCATCGTCGGAGCCGGGGGGCTCGGCTCACCCGTCGCCCTTTATCTTGCGGCCGCCGGGATCGGCCGGCTCGGCCTCGTCGATGACGACGTCGTTTCGCTCTCCAATCTGCAGCGGCAGATCATCCATGCGAGCGCCGATCTCGGCATGGCAAAGGTGGAGAGCGCGCAAAGAGCGCTTTCCCGGATCAATCCGCATGTCGCCGTAGACACGCACAGGGCACGGCTGACGCAGGAGAACGCGCCCGATCTCGTCGCCGGCTACGACATTGTCGTCGATGGCTCCGACAATTCCGCCACGCGGTTCCTTCTTCCGGACATCTGCGCGGCAGCCCAAAAACCGCTGGTGACAGGCGCTGTCGGCCGCTTCGACGGCTCGGTGACGACGCTTTTGCCCTTCAAGGACGACAATCCGCGTTACCGCGATCTCTTTCCGAAGCCGCCGCCTGAGGGGCTCTTACCGAGCTGTGCGGAGGCGGGAATTCTGGGTGCGCTCACCGGTGTCATCGGGTCGATCCAGGCCCTCGAGGTCATGAAACTCGCGGCAGGCTTCGGCGAGCCTCTGATCGGGCGGCTTCTCCTCTACGACGCCCTTTCCCAACGCTTCGAGACGATCACCTACAAGCGCCGCAAGCGCTGAGCCTCATTGAGCCGGAGCGGCATCGGCCCGCGAAGATCAGACCGAAAGCGGCAGAACGCGGTCCGGCGGCTTGTGCCCGTCCATCCAGGTGCGGATGTTGATGATCACCTTCTCGCCCATCTCGATGCGGCCCTCGATCGTCGCCGAGCCCATATGCGGCAGAAGCACCGCCTTGCCTTCCTGGGCGAGCTTGATGAGCTTCGGATCGATTGCAGGCTCGCCTTCGAAGACGTCGAGGCCGGCGCCGGCAAGCGAGTTTGCCTCCAGGCATTCGATCAAGGCCGCCTCGTCGATGACCTCGCCGCGCGCGGTGTTCACCAGATAGGCATCCGGGCGCATCAGCTTCAGGCGCCGGCGGGAAAGAAGGTGGAAGGTGGCCGGGGTGTGCGGACAATTGACGGAGATGATGTCCATGCGCGCCAGCATCTGGTCGAGCGAATCCCAATAGGTCGCTTCCAGCTCTTCCTCGGTCTTCGGATCGACGGGCCGGCGGTTGTGGTAGTGGATCGACAGGCCGAAGGCCTGGGCGCGGCGCGCAACAGCCGTTCCGATCCGCCCCATGCCGACAATGCCGAGCCGTTTTCCCCAGATGCGGTGGCCGAGCATCCAGGTCGGCGACCAGCCGGGCCATGGCAGGCCTTCCGGCAGGATCTGGGCTCCCTCCGCCAGCCGCCGCGGGACGGCGAGAATGAGCGCCATGGTCATATCGGCGGTGTCGCCCGTCAAAACGTTCGGCGTGTTGGTAACGGTGATGCCGCGCTCATAGGCGGCCCCGATATCGATGTTGTCGATGCCGTTGCCGAAATTGGCGATGAGCTTCAAGTTCGGTCCGGATTGGGAAAGCGCTGCGGCGTCCAACCGATCGGTGACCGTCGGCACGAGTACGTCCGCGGTGCGCAACGCCTCCACCAGCTCCGCCTGCGACAGCGGTCGGTCATCCAGATTGAGGTCAGCGCGAAACAGCTCTCGCATGCGCGTCTCCACCGGATCGGGGAGTTTGCGCGTTACGATGACGTGCGGTTTCGCCTTGGTCATGCACCACCTCTCCTCGGCGGCCCCCGCGGGAGCGACCGGCTGCCTTTAACATCTCTCTAGCAAAGGGCTGCTCAAAAACAAGGAACGAAGCGGCGCTTGGCCTCGCGGCGGAATGGCGCTAACACCTCCCGGTGTGATTTTCCGACCGCAGATGATGCGCCCTCTCCTCTTCCTTCGTTCTCGTCTCAGCCTTCTTCTTGTCTTGGCCCTGCTCGCCGTGGCTTGGCCGGGCGAGCCTGGATGGGCGCAGGCCCCCAAAGTGGGCCCGAGCGGCTATCCATTACCACGCTTCGTCAGCTTGAAATCAAATGCCGTCAACGTCCGCAAGGGGCCGGGCAAAAACTACGGTATTGCCTGGCGATTCGTGCGGGCCGGTTTGCCGGTCGAGATCATCCAGGAATTCGAAACCTGGCGGAAGGTGCGTGATTCGGACGGCGCGGAAGGTTGGATCCACCAGAGCCTCCTGTCTGGACGGCGCACGGCGATTGTGGCGCCTTGGGCCAAGGGTGAGCGCTTCAATGCCCATGCGGACGCAAACGAAACGGCCCGGGTGACGGCGATTCTCGAATCGGGCGTTGTGACCGACGTGGTGCGCTGCCGCGAGAGTTGGTGCGACGTGCGCGGCGACAATTACGAAGGCTGGGTGGAGCAGAATTCGCTCTGGGGCGTCTATCCCAACGAAAACGTCTCCGACGGCTGATCACACAGCCATCCGCGACATCAGCGGGAACGCTTCCGTTCACCCTTTTACACCTCCGGCCGTCAGGCCCGAGACGATCTTGCGCTGGAAAATCAGCACGAGAACGATGAGCGGCACCGTCACGACGACGGAGGCCGCCATGATCGTACCCCAGGGAATCTCCTGCTCGGACGCCCCCGACAGAAGCGCGATCGCGACAGGCACGGTGCGCGTGTCGTTGCTCGAGACAAAGGTGAGCGCGAAGAGAAACTCGTTCCAGGCGGCAATGAAGGCGAGAAGCCCTGTCGTCACCAGCGCCGGCCACATTAGTGGCAGGAACACCTTCATGACGATGGTCATCGGCTTTGCGCCGTCAACGATCGCCGCCTCTTCGATTTCCATCGGCAGATCCCGCATGAAGGTCGTCAGCACCCAGACCGTGAAGGGCAGGGTGAAGATCATATAGGCGAGGATCAGTGAGAAGAGCGAATTGTAGAGGCCGAAGAGGCGCACCAGTTCGAAGAGTCCGGCGAGCACCGCGATCTGGGGAAACATCGAGACGGCGAGAATCGTCAAAAGCAGGATGCTGCGGCCACGAAACTCGATTCGCGACAGGGCGTAAGCCGCCGTGACCGCCAGAAAGAGCGAGATCGCCACCACCACGAAGGCGACGATAACGGAATTCAAGATGTTGAGCGGGAAGACACCGTTGACGAGCACGTCGCGATAATTGGCGAGCGAAAAATCCGTCGGCAGATAGTCGACGCGAAAGAGCGCCGTACCCGATTTGAAGCTCGTCAGAATGGCGTAATAGAACGGGAAGACCGAGAAGAGCACGATCAGGACGACGAGGGCATAGAAGGCCGCACGCTTGACGAGGACCGGCATCTCAGCGCCCTCCCCCGAGATTGAGCCGCGCCGCCTTGATGTAGACGAGCGTGATCGCCGCGATCACCAGGAAGAGGAGCGTCGAGGCCGCCGAACCGTAGGCGAACTGATCGAACTGAAAGAGGTTTTCCTGCGCGAAGACCGACATCGTCTTCGTCTCGGTGTTGTTGGGGGTTAGCACGTAGATGAGGTCGAAGACGCGAAGGGCATCGAGCGCCCGGAAGATGACGGCCACGAGGATCGCCGGGCGGATGAGCGGCAGCGTCACCTTGAAGAACACCTTGACCGGATGGACGCCGTCGATCTTCGCCGCTTCGTAGACGTCGGAGGGCACCATCTGCAGCCCGGCGAGGATGAGAAGCGCCATGAACGGCGTCGTCTTCCACACATCGACGATGATGACGGCCCACATCGCCGTCTCCGGCGAGGCGGTCCAGGCGATCGGATGCGAGAGGATGCCGACCGACATCAACATGTCGTTCAGGATGCCGAACTGGTCGTTCATCATCCAGGCCCACATCTTGGCCGAGACGATCGTCGGGATCGCCCAGGGGATGAGGACGGCGGCACGCACAAAGCCGCGGCCGCGAAACGGCACGTTGAGGACGAGCGCCACGATGAGACCGAAGACGGTTTCGATCGAGACGGAGACAAGGGTGTAATAGACGGTGTTCCACACCGCATTCCACCATTGAGCGTCGAAGAAGAGGCCGAACCATTCCCCGGTCCCGTCGCCATAATCGACATATTCGAAATAGTTGCGCAGGCCGACGAATCGGGCGGCGTCGAGATCGGCCAAACTGGCATCGGTGAAGGAGAACCAGATCGTCTGCAGAAGCGGCCAGCCGGCGACGAAAGCGAGGACGGCGAGCATCGGCGTGAGAAAGAGCCAGGCGGAGGCGAGCCGCTGCCTGGAAAGCGCGGAGCGCGCCGCGGGCTGTTCTTCAGTCCGCATCGCCTCGTCGGTCGGCGGGGCGCCCAGGGTCGCGTTCGTCATCGCCAGCCGTCCCGCTTCAGCCGGCGCAGCCGGTGTTCCAGCGTCTGAAGGTTGGTTTCCGCCGATGCCGCGCCTGCAAGCGTCTCGTTGACGGCCGTCCAGAACTCCTTCGACACTTCGTTGTACTGCCGCTTCGTGGGGGCGGAGGGCCGCGGCACCGCCTTTTCGACGACATCTGCCCATTCGGCGATGATCGGCTGGCGTTCGGCGATGTCCGGATCTTCATAGAGGGCCGGGATCGTCGGCAGCCGCGCGTAGGTGAGCGCCCGCTCCTTCTGCGCCCGGCGCGACGACAGGAAGCGGACGAGCTCGATCGCTTCTTTCTTGTGCCTGGAATATTTCGACACGGCGAGGTTCCAGCCGCCGAGACAGGGAGCCGATCGACTGCCAGGCTCGGCCGGCAGCGTCGTCACCTCAAACTTGCCTTTGACCGGAGAATCCTCGCCGTTCGACAGCGCATAGGCGTAAGGCCAGTTGCGCATGAAGACGGCATTGCCGGTCTGCCAGACGCCGCGGGCCTCCTCCTCCTTGTAGGCGAGCACACCTGCAGGGGCGATCTCCCTCACCCAGCCATGCGCCCGCTCCAGCGCCCGGGCGGCCGCCTCGTTGTTGATCGTGATCTCGCCCTCAGGCGATACGATCTGCCCGCCACCGCTCGAGGCGACCCATTCCAGCCCGTTGCAGGTGAGGCCTTCATAGGGGGCGCCCTGAAAGACAAAGCCGTAGATCTGACGGTTGCCGGCGGCGCGTTCCTGATCCTGGATCTCTTTGGCGGTTTCGGTCAGCTCCTCCCACGTCGTGGGCGGTTTCCTGCCGTATTTTTCCAGGAGGTCCTTGCGGTAAAAGAGCGCCGGCGCATCCGTATACATCGGGAATGCGACGAGCCGCCCCTCGACGGTCTGTGATTCGATCACGGAGGGGAAATGGTCGCCGATCACGTCGGCCATGGCCTCGCGCAGGTCGACGAATTGATTGGCAAGCTGCGGCGCCCAGATGACGTCGACACGGTAGATGTCGATATCGTCGGTGCCGGCCGCGAGCCACAAACGATATTGCCCGAACTGGTCGCTCGTCGAAGCCGGCATCTCGACGATGTCGACCTGGTGGCCGGTTTCCGCCTCGAATTCCACAAGCTGCGTGCGCAATTCCTGAATATCGGCACCGACCGAGCCGGAGACGATCGAAAGCTCGGCGGCAGAAACCTCGCCGGTGCCAAGAGCCATTGTCGCAGCAACGGCCATCGCCGCGCGGCCAAACCGCATGTTCCCCTCCCATCCGGCCGGTATTTCCCGGCTCTTTCCTGTCTTGCGTTGCGATCTCAACGATCATCCGCAGCGCTGGTTGCGGGAAAGTCTAGCCGGTCACGGCGGCATATTGGGAGTCCTTTGCGGGAGGGTTGGCCGCGATCTTGTCGATTCTGTGCTTTTCTTCTTTCTTTGCATTGCGCGAAAGCTGGCCGCGACCAATCGACCGTGATCGTGCCTCCACTCCTCTCAAGCCTGGCCACGTCACTCCAATGTCATGTTTTTCTTATGGAATATGGCAACTCTGGTCGATGTCGGCGCGATCGTTTAAGGAGAGCGCATGAGATCGAGATTCCCCAGGGGCAGGGAGGCCATGCAGGGACGGCATCATCTCTCTCCACGACGACTGGTGCGGCGTTTTGCGCCCGGTCTCGGGAGGGCTCGGGGCAGCGGTTTCGTGCGCCCATTCGCAAAACCGGGTCGCGCGCCTTGGCGGGCAGCCCGCCATGTCGGAACCCTCGGACGGCTCGGAGATCTCGAGGCGCGGCTTGCCCGCTCTCCTTCGGAGATCCGCCGCTCGCAAGGGCTGCGCTATCACGTCTTCTACGAAGAGATGGCAGCCATAGCCGACGAGGAAACCTATCAGCGGCGGCGCGACGCCGATCCTTACGACCTCATCTGCGATCATCTTCTGGTGCTCGATCACGCCGTCCCGCGGCGACCGTTCCTGCGCTCGAAGCCCGAGATCGTCGGGACCTACCGGCTGCTGCGGCAGGAGATCGCCGAGATCAACGGCGGCTTCTACTCGGCCGGCGAATACGATGTCGGATCACTCGTCGCGCGTTATCCGCATCTGCGCTTTCTGGAGCTCGGTCGCTCCTGCGTGCTGAAACCCTACCGCGACAAGCGGACGGTTGAGCTCCTCTGGCACGGCATCTGGAGCTACGTGCTGATGCACGGCATGGACGTGATGATCGGTTGTGCCAGCATTCCGGGCACCGATCCCGACAAGCTCGCTTTGCCTTTGAGCTTCCTGCATCACAACGCGCTGGCGCCGGAAGAATGGCGGGTGCGGGCGGTCGAGGAGCGTTACGTCGAGATGAACCGCATGGCTGCGGATGAGATCGACGCCAAGGCGGCGCTGCGCCAGCTTCCGCCGCTGATCAAAGGGTATCTCCGCCTCGGCGGCTATATCGGTGAAGGTGCCGTCGTCGACTATCAGTTCGGCACAACGGATATCCTGATCATCCTGCCGGTCAGCGCGCTCAACCCGCGCTATGTGGACCATTTCGGCAATGACGCGAGCCGGTTCGCGGCGCCTGCTCCGCCGTCCGGGCGGCGGCGGTTCGTGCCGCTGCGGCGCAACCTGACGTAAAGCGCCCCCTCGCCTCCGTGATGGCGTGAGGCGTGCTCATAAGCGACGACGAGCTCGCGGAACGCGGGCTCTGCGAGCCATCGCGGCACCATCGTTTTTAACACCCCCTCGCCCTCCGAACGGCCTTTGCCGGTGATGACGAGGACCAGGACATGGCCGCGCGCCTGCGCGCCCCCCAGAAATGCCAGGAGGCGATCATGGGCGCGTTGCTGGGTCATGCCGTGCAGGTCGATGCGCGCATCCGGCTCAGCACGGCCGCGCAAGAGGCGGCGCTTCAGCCGGGGCTCAAGCGCTGCGGCGGCGTGCGGTTCGGTGCGGGGTTTCGGTTCGGGAGAGGTTATGGCGTCGACGGGGGGTGGCGCCGGGCTCCGCTTTCCGGACGTGAGGGCGGCAGCACTCGTCTGGGGGACCACGTCGCCGTCCGGCATCGTGCCTCCGGCAGCGAGCTCGTCGCTGAGGGACCGGCTCTTCAGGGGCCGTACGGTCCGGCGAACCTTATCCCAAAGCGCCTTGTCCTCGGGCGAAAGCTGTTTGCGGGCCATCTCAGACCATCGCTTTCGGGAGAAGGAGACGCAGGACGCCGCGATCTCGGATCTCGCCGGCGGCCTTCCCGGCGTCCTCGCCTGAACCTGCAAAGATATCGGCCCGTCCTGCGCCCTTGATCGCCGAGCCCACATCCTGCGCGACCATCAGGCGGCAGAACGGGCGGGCCCCGAAGCCTGGAAGCGGGGGCGCTGAGACAAACACCGGCAGATGGAGGGCGGCAAAGCGCGGATCGACGGCGAGGCTGCGCCCGGCGCTGAGCGGGACGCCTGCCGCCCCCAGAGGGCCCTCGTCGGAAGCGAGATCGACGATCTCTTCGAAAAAAATAAACGAGCGGTTCTCGGCCATCAGGCGGCGTCCGGCCTCGCGATGCGCCTTGAGCCAATGC
Source organism: Afifella sp. JA880 (assembly GCF_025379905.1). Classification (NCBI taxonomy): domain Bacteria; kingdom Pseudomonadati; phylum Pseudomonadota; class Alphaproteobacteria; order Hyphomicrobiales; family Afifellaceae; genus Afifella; species Afifella sp. JA880. The sequence goes on along the minus strand of NZ_JAOANH010000003.1, from coordinate 565,533 downwards.
TCGAGGCCGGCTTTTCCGGCAGCGTCCCTGGCAAGATAGCCGCGCTCGGCGGCGAGGCGGCCGATCGACGTGTAGGCGTGTCCCGATTTTCCGGCAAAGCCGATGCGCATATGCCGGCCATCACCAAGAGAGAGGCGTGCGGAGCCCTGAACATGGATGAAAAAGAGATCGACGGGGTCCGCCACATAGGCCAGTTCCAGACCGCGGCCCGCCAAGGCGCCGGCTTCGATCGCCGAGCGATCGGGGCAAAGGGGAGGCCGGTCCGTGATCTCGGTTTGGACGGCCTCGTCGGGGGGCCGATAGATCGGCACGCCGAACGCGTCGGAAGGCTCGCGCCGGGCTTCGATTACGGGTTCGTAATAACCAGTGAGGAGGCCCTTGGTGGCGGAGGGCGCCAGCGCGAAAAACGTCTCGAAGAAGCTGCGAGCTTCGGCGGATGACGGGTCGGCCTGCACACGCAACGCACCCTCCGCGGCCGCCTTCAGACCCGGAAGCATGTCCGGCGAGGATGTTTCCTCAGCGCCGAGCCGTTCCGCCGATTTGCGGAAGGCCCGAAAGGCGGCGCGATGATCGTCCTCAGCCCAGCCTGGGAGGGATTTGAGAGACAGCTGACGACACTCGTCCGCGTCGGAGGCGGACGAGGTCAGCGTTGCGATGGACGAGGTCGGGGCGTCTCCAGCCACCGGCGGTGCTCAGCTGGAGCCGGTTGCGACCAGCTCCCAGTTGGGATCGCGGCTCGTCGTGGCACGGGCGAAGGTCCAGACCTCATCGGGCTTCTGGACGGTGTTGGGATCGCCCTCGATCACTCGACCCTCATTGTCGTAGGTGACGGAGACGATCTCGGATTTGAAGCGGACGGAAACACGCGCGACCTTGTCTTCCAGCTCTGCTTCGGTGAGCTTGGCGCTCTCGAAGCCGACGAAGCTCGTCTCCAGCCTCTCACCGCGCTGCTCCCGCTCGCTCATGGCGGTGGCGAAGCTCTCGTAAACGTCGGCGGAGAGAAGGGACCGCAAGGTGGTGCGGTCGCCCGCAGCGAAGGCCTGCACGACCATCTCGTAGGCGGATTTTGCACCTTCCAGGAAGGAATCGGGCTCGAAGGCGGGATCCGCGCGGCTAATCGCCACAAGCCCGTCATAAAGCGGCGTATCGGGCTTGGCATGGCGCTTCAGAGCGCTCCAATCGGGAGTGCTCGGCATTTCCCGCTCGGGCACCTGACCGGGACGCGGCAGGGTCACGACGTTCTCGGCCGTATGACGGGCTGCGACAGGCGGTTTGCGGCCGTTCTCATAGGGCGAGGGTTCGCTGCCGGTGCGACGGCCCAGAACGCTGCCGAGGCGCATAAAAATGACGACCGCGATCACCAGGAAGATCAGAGAATAAATGTCGAAAAAGCCGCTCATGCCGATATCGTGCACGCTCCCTACGGGCGTTCGCTTTCTTTCCCGGCAATGTAAGCACGATCCTGGCCGAGTCCAGCAGGTCACAGGAAAGTCTTTAAAAAACCGGCCGAGACACCATATCGCAGGATCAGGATTGAACCCATGCCAATTTTCCTTCTCCTCCTCCTCATCCCGCTGATCGAGGTCGGCACGTTCGTCGTGGTCGGTCAGTATATCGGCCTCGCCCCGACGCTGCTTTTGACGCTGTTGACGGCGATCCTCGGCACAGCGCTTTTGCGCCATCAGGGTCTGAGGACCATTTTGCGCATCCGCAGTGACCTCGAATCCGGGCGCATGCCGGCGCGCAGTCTCGCCGATGGTGCGCTGATCGCCGTGGCCGGGGTGATGCTTTTGACGCCGGGCTTCGTCACCGACACGCTCGGATTTCTGCTTTTCGTTCCGGCGGTGCGCGATCGGATCTGGCAGTTCATCCTGTCGCGGGTCGATCTTCGTGTGGTCGGCGCGCAGAGTTATCAGTCCGCCAATTATCAGTCGACACGGCGCGGGCCCAACGGGGAGACGGTGGTCGACCTGGATGAGGGCGAATTCGAGGTCCACGAGATCGATCCGGATCAGAACCGCCGGCGCTGAAGGTCGGGAGCTATCGGCACCGGCCGGCTTGACCGGAAAGGGCGCACTGGCCCGGAAAGGCGCCTGACCGGGCCATCATGGGCGGTGCGCGGTTGTGGCTCACCGCCCCGCATGCTAGGCGCGGGCAACCATTCCCAATGACAGCTTTGGAAAGACGATATGGTCAATAATGCCAGCAATGGCGGCGAGCAGGCCGCCGGCACGGATGCGAAGAGCCAGGCAGCGGCGCAGGGGCCGGGAATTCATGTGCTTGGCCAGTACATCAAAGACCTTTCTTTCGAAAATCCCAGCGCACCGAACTCGTTGAGGCCCGCAAGCGCCAATCCGTCGCTCGACGTCAACGTCAACGTGAACGCGCGTCCAATCGCCGAGGGTCAGTTCGAAGTCGAGCTGAAGCTTGATGCGAAGGCAAGCCGGGGCGACGAGACGCTCTTCGTCACCGAAGTCGTCTATGCGGGCCTTTTCCAGATCCGCAACGTTCCGCAGGAGCATCTCCATCCGATCATCCTGATCGAATGCCCGCGTCTGCTCTTCCCCTTCGCGCGCCAGATTCTCGCCGATGCGACCCGTCAGGGCGGTTTCCCGCCGTTGATGATCGATCCGGTGGATTTCGCCGCGCTTTATCGCCAGCGGGCTGCGCAGGCTCAGGCGGACGCGCCGACCACGGCCTGAGGCTTCTGAGAGACGCGCTCGTCTTCGTCCTTCCAGGCGTTGAGCCAGAGCGCGTCCTCACCCATTTCAGCTTCCACAAAGGCCCGGTGCTGAGCGCGCATCTCCTCGTTCAACCGTGAGGGCAAAGGCTGCGGCCGCGGCCCCACCTGCCGGAGCGTGCCGGTATTCGTCCCACCTTCTGAGAAACTGCCCAGCGCGAGCAGCGCCTGGCGGCCACCCTGCAATTCGACATACACCTCGGCGAGGATCTCGGCATCGAGGAGAGCGCCGTGCTTCGTGCGTTTGGAATTGTTGATGCCGTAGCGGGCGCAGAGCGCATCGAGAGAGTTCATGCCGCCCGGATGTCGGCGCCGCGCTAGCATGAGCGTGTCGACGAAGCGATCATCCGGAATGACCGAATAGCCGGCCTTTGCAAGCTCCATATTGATGAAGCCGCGGTCGAAGGACGCGTTGTGCGCCACGAGCGGCGCATCGCCAACAAATTCCAGAAAGTCGCCCACGCATTCGAGGAACGCCGGCTTGTCGCGCAGAAATTCCTCCGTCAGGCCGTGGACGGCAACTGCGTCCGGACTGATCGCGCATCCGGGGTTGATATAGGCGTGATAAAAGCGACCGGTGGCGATCCGATTGATGATCTCCACGCAGCCTATCTCGATCAGCCTGTCACCCTTGAGAGCGTCAAGGCCGGTGGTTTCCGTATCGAAGACGATTTCCCGCATGTGCGGATCATGGATTTTGGAGCGTTCAGATACAACCGATCGGAACGCGAAAGGCAGCTTTTTCCTGGGTGATTCTCGGCGGCCCGTTCTCGCCGCGGAACGCGCGCTCAGATCATCGTGGACGTGGCGCGCAGAATTGTTTCGACATCGCGCTCGGCCGCCTCGAAGCCAAATCCGGTGTCGATGACGAAATGGGCGTGACGGCGTTTGTCGGCGTCCGGCACCTGTCTCGCCAGAAGCTTCTCAAAAAGTTCTTCTGTCATGCCGCGACGGGCGAGCACCCGTTCGCGTTGCGTTTCGCGGGAGGTCGTCACGACAACCACACAATCCATCCATTGCTCCGCCCCGGTTTCAAACAAGAGGGGAATGTCGAGAACAACGATCGGCGCGCCCTCACGCGCGGCCTGTTCGCCGAATTCTACCGTTTTCGCCCGCACGAGAGGGTGGACGATCTGCTCCAGGCGCGCGAGCTGGTCGATATCGCCAGCAAGGGCCGCGCCAAGCTTTTTCCGGTCGACTTCGCCGTCTGTCGTGACCCCCGGAAAGGCATGTTCGATCGGTTCGACCGCGGCGCCCCGATAGAGGTCATGCACGGCGCGATCGGAATCGTGCACAGCAACCCCGCGGCGGCGAAACATCGCCGCCGTCGTCGACTTCCCCATGGCCATGGAGCCCGTGAGTCCAATTACGAACATGAGTCCCTTTCGACTAGATCGGCGACAACGATGTCCCGCAGCTCCGCGTCCACCACAGGGCGGACACCGAACCAGCTTTCAAACCCCGGCACGGCCTGATGCAGCAACATGCCGAGGCCGTCGACCGTGGTCAAACCGACCGAGGCGGCGCCGCGAAGAAACGGCGTTTGAAGCGGCACATAGGTGAGATCGGTGACGATAGCTGAGTCTTTCGCGCTCTCCCAGGGAACCAACAGCTCTGCGCCGGCGAGCCCCGCCGAAGTTGCGTTGATCACTAAATCAGCCGACGAGAGTCGCGTTGAGAGAGCGTCGAGGCCAAAGGCCCGGACCTTGCCGGGAAAGCGTTCGGCAACCTCACGGGCACGGGCTTCCGTGCGGTTGAGGAGTTCGACCCTCCCCACGCCGCGTTGCACGAGAGCATCGATGACGGCTCGGCTCGCACCGCCCGCGCCGACAATGAGTGCGCATTCGGTCTTTTCCGACCAGTTCGGGGCCGCCTGATCGAGAGAGGCGAGGAAGCCGATCCCATCGGTGTTGTCGGCCACCAGCCGACTGTCTTCGAGCCAGAGCGTATTGGCAACACCCAGGCGTTCTGCTGCAGCGCAGCATGTCGATGCTGCAGCACAGGCGACCTCTTTGTGCGGTACGGTGACGTTGGCGCCGACATAGCCGGAAGAGGAAAAAGCGCCATAGAACGACACCGCCTCCTGCGGTGAGACCGGACGCGTACTATAGTCGCCTTCAATGTTATAGCGCTCGATCCAAAAGCCATGGATCAGGGGCGAACGCGAATGTGATACGGGCCATCCCGTCACGCAGGCGCGGCGCATTTCAGAAGGTCCCGAGGCCGTTTTCGCGCAGGAAGCCGAGGAGCGGCAGCAGCGGCAGGCCGAGGACGGTGAAATAGTCGCCCTCGACACTTTCAATCAGGCGAATGCCGGGCCCTTCAAGCTGATAGAGACCGACGCTGGAGAGAATCTGTGGACCTGCGGCGGCGAGATAGCGACCGACTTCATCAGCCCGGATCGCACGCAAAGTTATGGCTGCGCTGTCACGGGCTTCAAAGAGCGTCTTGCCGGCGCGCATGCAGGCAACGGCTGAATGAAGATGGTGCGTCTTGCCGGACAGCTCGAGCAGCTGCTGGCGGGCAGCGTCCATGTCCTCGGCCTTCCGGAACAGGAGCCCGTCGAGCTCCAAGGTCTGGTCGGCAGCGACGACGAGAGCCTTCGGCTCTGCCTCGCTCGCCAGCGTGGCTTTCGCAAGAGCGAGCGTGGAGGCGATATCGCCTGCTCCTGCGCCGGCCCGGAGCAAAGGCTCGGAAGCCGCCATCTCGTCGAGGTCGGGCGAGACCTGGCGGAAGGCGAGGCCCGTCCCCGCAAGGAGGGCTTTGCGGGCCTTGCTGCCCGAAGCGAGAACAAGCTCTTTCATGCCATTTGCTTTCCGCGCCGTTCTCCAAGAAGCGCCAACACGGCGGCTGCCGTTTCCTCGATCGATCGCCGGCTCACATCGATCAAAGGCCAGCCGTATTTCGCGCACAGGCGTCGTGTCTCCAGGACCTCCTGCGACACGGCCGTGCGATCGAGATAGGCCGGGTTGTCGTCCTCCGGCGAAAGGCTCAAGACCCGGTTCTGGCGGATCTGGACGATGCGATCCGGGCTCGCGACGAGCCCGACAACCAGGCAGCTCTTGGCACGCGTCACCAAAGCGGGGACGGGAATGCCCTTCACGATCGGCAGGTTCGCCGTCTTGATGCCACGGTTGGCGAGGTAGATCGACGTCGGCGTCTTCGACGTGCGGCTGACGCCGAGAAGCATCACATCGGCTTCGTCGATGTCCCGCGGCAGCTGCCCGTCGTCGTGCATCATCGTGAAATTGAGCGCTTCGATGCGCTCGAAATAGCTCGCATCGAGAGCGTGCTGAGCCCCGATTCGGCCTGTGGATCGCGTTCCGAGATAGGCCTGAAAGGCCTGCAAGACCGGATCCAAAACCGACACCGCCGGGATCGACAATTCGTTGCAGCGGGCTTCCAGGAGCTCCGCCAGCTTCTCGTCAACGAGCGTGTAGAGGACGATGCCGGGCGAGTTTTCCAACTCAAGCACAATGCGCTCGATCTGCTTGGCCGTGCGCACCAGGGAGTGGATGTGTTCGACCGCATGAATGCCGGCATACTGGGCCGCAGCGGCACGTCCGACGTTGATCAGGGTTTCGCCCGTCGCATCGGAAATGAGGTGGAGATGAAAGAACCGCGTCGGCGCCAAGGGGATGACCGTGGATAAAGGGGCCGTTTTTTCACGTCGGGAGCGAACGCGCCGATTGCGCCCCCACTGTCCCGACGACGATCCACAATTTGGATGGCGCGGACAAGATTGGCAACAGGCTGTGGGAATGAGTCAACAACGCGGCGGGATTCACAGCTGGTGGCCCGAGATGGAAAATCACGGTGTGCAGCCGTAAAGGCTTGTCGGCCGCGGCTTCCGGAGAGTCACCTGAGACCCTATCCACGGTGTTTTCCCCCGGGGGATCAATAAGGCGGGGCGCCTTTGCCGCGGATTGATGTGTTGTGAGGCGATTTGAATCCGGGTAATCCACCGCCCAATAACAACAGAAGAATCCTTAAAACCTTTAATTTGGGGTTAAGAGCACCTGTGGCTTCGGCAAGATCGCTTCTTCGAGTCCTCGACGGCGAAAGCCTAGAGACACCTCCGCTTTGGATGATGCGCCAGGCAGGCCGCTACCTGCCGGAATATCGGCAAACGCGCGGTCAGGCGAACGGGTTCCTGGACCTGTGCTACACGCCGAAACTCGCAACCGAGGTGACGCTTCAACCGATCCGTCGTTTCGGTTTCGATGCGGCCATTCTGTTTTCCGACATCCTCGTCATTCCCGATGCGCTCGGTCAGAAAGTGGCTTTTGAGGAAGGGCACGGACCGCGCCTGGAACCGATCGATTCGGCTCGCATCGGAGAGCTCGCTGGGAAAGACGTCACGGCGTTCCTTGCACCGGTCCTGGAGACGGTTGAGCGGGTGCGGACGGAGCTTCCCCAGGAGACGACGCTCCTTGGCTTCTGTGGCGCTCCCTGGACCGTGGCGACCTACATGGTCGCCGGCACGGGCACGGGCGACCAGGGGCCGGCTCGGCGCCTCTCGCTTGGCGAGCCGGAACGCTTTCAGGCGCTCATGGATATCCTCGTCGACGCTTCCGCGCGGTATCTCGTGGCGCAGTTGAAGGCGGGAGCGGACGCGGTTCAGATCTTCGACACATGGGCGGGCGTTCTCGACGAAGAGGGTTTCGAGCGCTGGGCGATCGAGCCGGTGCGGGCCATCATCGAGAAGGTTCGGGCCGAAGTTCCGGGCGCGAAGGTGATCGCCTTTCCGAAGGGCGGCGGAGCACGGCTGACGCGTTATGCGGAAGGAACCGGCGCCGATGCGATCGGACTCGACTGGGCGACGCCTCTTGAGACTGCGCGGAAGAGTGCGGGCGGTAAGCCCTTGCAGGGAAATCTCGACCCGATGCGCCTCATCGTCGGTGGGAAGGCCCTGGAGGACGGTGTGCGCAGCATCCTCGAGGCGATGCGCGGTTATCCCCATATCTTCAATCTCGGACATGGGATCACGCCGGACACGCCGGTGGAGCATGTCGAGGCGTTTGTGAAGCTCGTACGGGGCGAGTAAACGATGGAAGGCCTTGTCGCGGCAGTCTCGGATTTCTTCTGGTATGTCAATCCTTTATGGATCAAGGCATGGCATGTGATCTCGATCATCGCCTGGATGGCGGGACTTCTCTACCTGCCGCGTCTGATGGTCTATCACACGAAGGTCGCCGCGGGTTCGGAGCAGTCTGAACTCTTCAAGGTGATGGAGCGGCGCCTGCTCAAGGCGATCATGACGCCCGCGATGGTTGCGAGCTGGATCTTCGGTCTTTGGGCGGCCACCATCACCTATGCCTGGGACCAGGGGTGGTTCCACTTCAAACTGGCTCTTGTCGTCTTGCTGACGATCTCCCATCTGTTCATGGCACGGTGGGTGCGGGAGTTTGCCGAGGACCGCAACAAGCGGCCCGAGAAGTTCTACCGAGCGATCAACGAGGTTCCGACGCTCCTGATGATCGGTATTGTGATCCTCGTCATCGTGCGTCCCTTCTGACGCGGATGAATTAGCGCTTGTGATTCCGGTCGGACCGGGTTAAGCGAAAAGAACTGGCGTGAATGGCTAGCCGCGGCGCAAGCTGGGGGCCGGCCGTTAGTTTCCCGCACCGGGGCGGTGCCTCCCTTTTACCCATGCCTCTTCCACCGTGTTTTGCACGGGACTCAATCACATGGCAGAAATCAGACTCCAAGACCTGAAGGCGAAGTCGCCTACCGATCTTCTTGCTGTTGCGGAAGAGTACGACGTTGAAAACGCCAGTACTTTGCGCAAGCAAGAACTTATGTTCGCGATCCTGAAGAAGGTCGCGGAACATGACATTACCATCATTGGACAGGGCGTTATTGAGGTGCTGCAGGACGGCTTCGGCTTTCTGCGGTCGCCTGATGCGAATTATCTGCCCGGGCCCGACGATATCTACGTTTCGCCGTCGCAAATCCGACGTTTTTCATTGCGGACGGGCGATACGATCGAGGGCGAGATCCGTAGCCCGAAAGAGGGTGAGCGCTATTTTGCGCTCCTCAAGGTCAATACGATCAATTTCGAGGAACCGGACAAGGCCAAGCACAAGGTCCATTTCGACAATCTGACGCCGCTTTATCCGGACGAACGCTTCAAGATGGAAGTGGACGATCCGACGGTGAAGGACATGTCGGCGCGGGTCATCGATCTGGTGGCGCCCTTGGGCAAGGGTCAGCGCGGACTGATCGTGGCGCCGCCGCGAACCGGCAAAACGGTTCTGTTGCAGAATATCGCGGGCTCGATCACGTCGAATCACCCGGAATGCTACGTCATCGTGCTTCTGATCGACGAGCGGCCGGAAGAAGTCACCGATATGCAGCGTACGGTGCGCGGCGAAGTGATCTCCTCGACGTTTGACGAACCGGCTGTGCGGCATGTGCAAGTCGCCGAGATGGTCATCGAGAAGGCTAAGCGGCTCGTCGAACATGGCCGTGACGTCGTCATCCTGCTCGATTCGATCACGCGTCTGGGCCGAGCCTACAACACGGTCGTGCCGTCTTCGGGCAAGGTGCTGACGGGTGGTGTCGATGCCAACGCGCTGCAGCGCCCGAAACGTTTCTTCGGTGCGGCGCGCAACATCGAAGAGGGCGGGTCGCTGACGATCATCGCGACGGCTCTCATCGATACAGGCAGCCGCATGGACGAGGTGATCTTCGAAGAGTTCAAGGGCACGGGCAATTCGGAAATCGTGCTCGATCGCAAGGTTGCGGACAAACGTGTCTTCCCGTCGATGGACATCCTCAAGTCCGGAACGCGAAAAGAAGAGCTGCTGGTGCCGCGCGCGGACTTGCAGAAGATCTTCGTCCTGCGTCGAATCCTCGCTTCGATGGGTGTGGTGGACGCGATCGAGTTCCTGCTCGACAAACTCCGACATACCAAATCGAATTCAGAGTTCTTCGATTCGATGAACACCTAGAGCGGCCGAGGCGTCTGAGAATTCAGGCGCCTCTGCTTTATCTGGCCTGTGCTTCGTCCAAAGTGGGGCCGCTGCGGGTGCGTGAGAGGAGGTCGCCGATCTCCTCGGATCGTCTGACGTCCGGATAGCATCTTTCCATATCGCAGAGCCTGAGCCCCGTCTGTGTAGCGGTGGTTGGCGTTCGATATTCCGCGATCAGAGCGGGATCGGCTTCGGCGGCGATGAGGTCGTGGAGGGCCGTCTCCGTCTGAGATATGGACGCAAAGACGATCAGGTGGCGGGCGCGGAGGAGCGTGTCCCAGGCATTCTGGAGACTGGCCGTCGCGATGAGATTGCGTGCGACCGACCGCGTCTGGTGGCGGAGGATCGTCTCTGCTCGCTCAAGATAGCGTTGCTCCCCCGTGAGTAGGAAGAGTCGCGTAGACGCTTCTGCGATCACGCCTGTAGCGGCTGGCGTAGCTTCATCAGAGTCCGAGTGAAGACGGGCAAAGAGCGCTTGTTTCTCTGCGTTTCCGAGAAAATAGGAACCTGAGTCTCGGTCGTAGTAGGATCTCTCGAGCTCAGAAAAGTAAGCCCAAGCAGAGTCTATATAGCTTTTTTCTCTTGAGGCTGCTTGCAGCTCCAGGGCGGCGCGCATCATCTGCGCATAGTCGGTCGCCACGCCGTCAGCAGTGATGCGGCCATCGCACCAGGCATGAGGCAGGGATCCGGTCTCAGCGCGAAGTTTTGTCAGAAAGGCGAAAGCCTCAGAACCGGCTGTCAGGAGATCGGGTCGGGACAGCACGGCCGAGGCGCGTGCGAGAGCGGCGATCAGAACGGCGTTCCAATCGGTTAGAACTTTGTCGTCGCGTGAGGGCTGGGGACGGCGGTTGCGAACCTTTAAGAGGCTCTCGCGATAGCGGGTGAGGGTGGCCTCTTCTTCTGCTCCACGCCAGTCAAAAGCCGTTGGGCGGAGGCGATTGAGGATGTTGTGGCTCTCCCAATTACCGCCCGGAGTCACATCGTAGATCTCGGAAAAGTGGCGGGCGGCGTCGCGTCCGAGGACGTTTTCAATCTCTTGGGCGCTCCATACGTAGGTAACACCTTCCTCATGGTCGGTGTCTGCGTCGAGGCTGGCGGCGAAGGCGCCGCAGGGGAGGCGCATCTCTTTGAGAAGCCAATTGGCTGTTTCCTCCATGCGTGCGCGGAAGAGAGGTTCTTGAGTCTTTTCGTAGGCAAGGCAGAGAAGATAGAGGAGCTGTCCATTGTCGGAGAGCATCTTCTCGAAATGCGGCACGAGCCATGTGTCGTCGACCGCGTAGCGTGCGAAGCCGCCGCCCAGATGGTCGTAGATGCCACCCTGGCAGATATTGCGGAGGGTGATCAGCACAGCGTCGGAATAAGCGGTGTTGGCGGTTCGCAAATGCGCACGCCAGAGCATTTCAAGTAGGGGCGCCTGAGGAAACTTTGGGGCGCCGGAAAGGCCGCCATGGTCGAGATCAAAATGGGCGAGGATCTGGGCCGCGGAGGCGTCGAGAAGCTCTGGGTCGGGAAGGTCCTCTGGCGGAGGCACGGAGTGTTGTCCGCGCGTGAGGTGGGTCGTGATGGCCTCTGTATTCGTGGTGACCGTTTCCGGCTTGTGATGCCATGTCTCGGTCACGGCCTGAAGGACCTGGCGGAAGCTTGGTCGACCCCAGCGTGGCGTCGGGGGGAAATAGGTGCCGCCCCAGAACGGCCTTGCCTCCGGGGTGAGGAACATGGTGAGCGGCCATCCGCCGGGCTCGCCGAGGGAGTGGAGGGCGGCCATATAGACCTGATCGATATCGGGGCGCTCTTCGCGGTCGACCTTTATGTTTACGAAATTCTGATTGAGATAATCTGCTGTTCCAGGATCGGAGAAGCTCTCGTTCGCCATGACATGGCACCAGTGGCAGGCGGCGTAACCGATCGACAAGTGAATGGGGACCCGGCGGGCGCGCGCTTCTGCGAGCGCCGCGTCGTCCCAAGGCTGCCAATGGACGGGATTGTCCGCATGCTGCTTGAGATAAGGACTGGCGGTCTCGGCGAGGCGGTTGCGGGCCATAATGTCTCCGGTGACGTGGCATAGGGCGACTACAGAAGACATGGACACGATTTACGCATTGTCGAGCGGGGCGCTGCCCGCCGGCGTCGGGATTGTTCGAATTTCCGGACCGGAATCCGGGATGGCCCTGCACGCGCTTGCAGGGGGTTGGCCGGAACCCCGGCGAGCTGTGGTCAGAGCGTTGGTGGACCCAAAGAGCCGGGATGTGATCGATGAGGCTCTCGTCTTGTGGATGCCGGGGCCTGGGACTTTCACCGGTGAGGATACGGTGGAGCTGCATTGTCACGGGAGCCGTGCGGTGATTGCGCGACTGATCGAATCGCTTGCGCAATGGCCGGGATTGCGGATGGCGGAGCCCGGAGAGTTTGCCCGTCGAGCGTTCCTGAATGGTCGGCTCGACCTGACGGAGGCCGAGGGTCTTGCCGACCTCGTGGCGGCCGAGACTGAGGCTCAAAGGCGGCAGGCGCTCAGTCAGGCGAGGGGAGCTCTGGCAGAAAGGCTGCTGGCCTGGCGGGAGACGTTGCTCGGATGCGTTGCCGAGGTCGAGGCCCAGCTCGACTTTTCCGATGAGGGGGATGTCGGATCGGAGGTCGAGGTTGCGAGCCGGTTGCGGGGCGTCCTTCTGGAGGTGCGTGAGGTTCTCTCGGGGGCGCGCCTTGCGGAGCGAATTCGGGACGGGTTCGTCATCGTCCTGGTCGGCGCGCCCAATGCGGGGAAATCGACCTTGCTCAACGCGTTCGCCCGGCGTGACGTCGCGATTGTTAGCGCAGAGCCTGGGACGACCCGGGACCTCGTAACCGTGCCGCTCGAGCTTTCGGGTTACGCATTGACGCTCATCGATACGGCCGGCTTGCGGGAGACGGGGAGTGCGGTTGAGGCTGAAGGGGTTCGTCGGGCGCGCCTTGCGGCCGAGGAAGCCGATCTGGTTCTGGAGCTTGTTCCCAGCGGTCAGGGTGCGCTAGCTGCAGATGCGCCTGTGACGTCCGGCGGTCCGGATCGTTGGGTGATCGAGACCAAAGCGGATCTGGTCGAGGGTGGTGATCCCCTTCGCGGTAATCACAGAGTTTCGGCGGTCACTGGAGCCGGTCTGCGGGAGCTCGAATTGGCTCTTGGCGAATGGCTGACGCGTCAGGAAGTTGGCGGTTCGTCCGGAGCGTCGGGTGCGGCCCCGGTGAACGCGCGTCAGAGAGAGGGGTTGCTCCGGCTAGCTGAGCGCCTCGAATCGGTTCTGAAACGAGGGCAGCCTCGCGGGATCGACGAACTCCTGGGAGAGGAACTCCGCGGGTGTCTCAGGGCGGTCGGACGCGTCACCGGTGAAGTCGACCCAGAGAGCGTGCTCGGTGCCATCTTTGGTCGGTTTTGTATCGGAAAATAGAATCGGAGAGGCGAATTGTGTTTCACGTGAAACGCGGATTGAGACGCCTTCTTTCGTTCCACGTGAAACATAACTTCCCATTCGAGCCAGAAGGCACTAGATCGTCAGCATGATTTCCAATTGCGACGTCATTGTCATCGGTGGCGGGCACGCCGGGTGCGAGGCCGCGGCCGCCTCCGCGCGTGCCGGCGCGCGTACGATCCTTGTGACCCACCGGGCTGACACGATCGGAACCATGTCCTGCAATCCGGCGATCGGAGGGTTGGGCAAGGGACATCTGGTGCGTGAGATCGATGCCCTCGATGGACTGATGGGCCGGGCCGCGGACGCGGCCGGGATTCAGTTTCGCATGCTCAACCGGCGAAAGGGTCCCGCGGTGCAGGGGCCACGCGCTCAGTCGGACCGCGCGCTTTACCGAGCCGCCATGCAAAGCTTGCTTGGCGGGCAGACGGGGCTCGCGGTTGTCGAGGGTGAGGCCGGCGACATTCTTATTGGTGGAGGACGGGTCAAAGGTCTGGTCCTCTCCGATGGCCGTGAAATCCATTGCGCCTCGGTCGTCATCACCACGGGCACCTTTCTTCGCGGAATGGTCCATATTGGCGAGCGTTCCTGGCCGGCGGGTCGTGTCGACGAGAAGCCGTCTCTCGCTCTCGCCGAGACGCTCGATCGGCTGGGGCTGCGCCTGGCGCGGTTGAAGACCGGGACACCGCCTCGTCTCGACGGGCGAACGATTGATTGGGCGTCGCTCGATATGCAGCCGGGGGATGACCCACCCGAGCCGTTTTCGGCGATGACGGATCGGATCACGACCCCGCAGATAGAATGCGGGATCACGCGGACGACCGACGCGACGCATGAGATCATAGGGCGCAATCTCGCGAGGTCGGCGATCCATGTCGGAAACATCTCCGGCCGGGGTCCGCGATACTGTCCGTCGATCGAGGACAAGGTGGTGCGGTTCGCAGACCGAGAGAGCCATCAGATCTTTCTGGAGCCCGAAGGACTCGGAGACGATACGGTCTACCCGAACGGCATCTCCACATCGCTTCCGGCGGAGGTTCAGGCGGCGTTCGTTCGGACCATACCCGGCTTGGAGAAGGTAGAGATTCTGCGACCGGGCTATGCGATCGAATACGACCATGTCGACCCGCGGGAGCTCGAAGCGACGCTGGAGCTGAGGCGACTGCCAGGGCTCTTTCTCGCCGGGCAGATCAACGGCACGACGGGATATGAAGAGGCCGGAGCTCAGGGTCTCGTGGCGGGCGTGAACGCGGCGCGGCGGGCCGGGGGCGGCGAGGGGATCACGGTCAGCCGTTCGGACGCGTATCTCGGTGTGATGATCGATGATCTCGTGACGAAGGGGGTCAGCGAGCCCTACCGCATGTTCACGTCGCGTGCCGAGTATCGTCTGGCGCTGCGCGTCGACAATGCCGATGAGCGTCTGACCGGGCTCGGTAAGGAGCTCGGCCTGGTCGGACCAGAGCGGTCGAATCGGTTCCGGAAGAAATCGGAAAGCCTCAGGCGCTTTCGTGCGCTCCTGAGGGGGTGCAGTGTCACGCCGAGTGAGGCGCGGCGGCGGGGCCTGCCGATCAATCAGGATGGTATCCGCCGATCCGCCTTCGAGCTCCTCGCCTATCCGGAAATCGAATGGTCGGCGGTTGCCGCGATATGGCCCGAGCTCGGCGAGGCGGATTCCACGACCCAGAAGCACCTCACGACCGACGCACGATACGCTGTCTATCTTGAGCGGCAGGAGGAGGACGTGGCGGCTCTGCGGCGCGATGAGGCTATCGGGATCCCCAGTGATTTTTCCTACGCCGATCTCTCCGGCCTTTCCAACGAGGTGCGAGAGCGGCTTGAACTCGTGCGGCCGGCGAGTCTGGCGCAGGCGGGGCGTGTCGAGGGTGTGACGCCGGCGGCACTCACGCTCATCCTGGCCCATCTCAAGCGTGCTGCGAGGGATCGCCGTGCGGCCTGAGAGGGTGGATGCTTCACGTGAAACAGTGCTGATGCGCTGCCGCGATTTTGTGACGCCAGAGACGGAGGCCCGGCTTGTCGCGTACGTCGAGCTTCTGGAGACGTGGCAGCGCACGCACAATCTCGTCTCACCACGAACCCTTGATGAGGTGTGGGACAGGCATGTTGGCGACAGCCTGCAGCTCGTCCCGATCGCGCTCGCGCATAAGCCTTCCTCCTGGCTCGATATCGGGAGCGGGGCGGGTTTTCCAGGCCTGATCGTTGCAATCATCCTACGGGACAGGTTGGAGAGCGTCGGGCTTGTCGAAGCCAATCACAAAAAGGCGGCGTTCCTCCGCCAGGCTGCGCGGGTCTGCAGCCTTGATAATGTCACCATCCATGCACGGCGAATTGAGGCACTGCATAACGACTTTGCGGGGCGCTTCGATGTCGTCAGCGCGCGGGCGCTCGCCCCTCTGCCGAGCCTTCTTGGCCTTGCGGCACCATTTCTCACCGAAAACGGTCTTGTCCTTGCGATGAAGGGCAAGGAATATGTGCATGAAGAAGTGGCGGCGTCTGACATCTGGCAGTTCGATCGGATATTGTATCCGAGCGTCGCCGAGGGCGACGGCACCATCGCCGCCATCTCCCATCTGAAACGCAGGAAGGCCTAGACCATGCCGCAAGCCTTGGAGCGGCTCCCGAGCGTTCCCCGAATCCTTGTCGTGGCCAACCAGAAAGGCGGGGTCGGCAAGACGACGACGGCGATCAATCTCGGTACCGCGCTGGCAGCGATTGGCGAAGACGTCCTTATCGTGGACCTCGATCCGCAAGGCAACGCGTCGACCGGGCTTGGGATCGGCCGCGAGAGCCGGACGCGCTCCACCTACGATATCCTCATGGACGGGATGCCCGTGCACGACGTTGCGCTGGAGACCGTCGTTCCGCGTCTCTCCATCGCGCCCTCGACGCTCGATCTCTTGGGTGTCGAGCTTGAAATCGCCGCTTTCCAGGATCGTGCCTATCGCCTGCGGCATGCGCTGACTGGGCTCGGAGGGCAGGGGCAATCGCCGTACACTTACGTGCTGATCGATTGCCCGCCGTCGCTCAACCTCCTGACTATCAATGCGATGGCCGCAGCCCATGCCGTGCTCGTGCCGCTGCAGTGCGAGTTTTTCGCGCTCGAGGGTCTGAGTCAGATCTTGTCGACGGTCGAGCGTGTGCGCCGCGGGCTCAATCCGGAGCTGTCGGTCCATGGCATCGTGCTGACGATGTTCGATGGGCGCAACAACCTGTCCGGCCAGGTGGTGGACGACGTGCGCTCGCATATGGGCGACAAGGTGTACAACACCGTGATCCCCCGCAATGTGCGGATTTCCGAGGCACCGTCGCATGGAAAGCCGGCGATCCTCTATGACATCAACTGCGCCGGCAGCCAGGCCTATCTGCGGCTCGCCAGCGAGGTTATTCAGCGCGAACGGCTGCTTCGGGCGGCGTAGCGCGCGATCAAGGGAGTGTTGAGTGATGGCTGCTGAACCACCACGGCGCCTCGGACGCGGCCTCGACGCGTTGCTTCAGGACTATGCCGTGCCGGACACGCAAGAGGCGCCGGCCGTCCCACAGAAGCCTCAGACCGCGCTCATCGCCACCGTTCATCCCAATCCGCGAAACCCCCGGCGTGAGTTCTCCGGGGAGGAGCTCGAAGATCTTGCGGCTTCGATCCGGGCGCATGGCCTGGTTCAGCCGATCGTGGTGCGGCCGAAACCCGGCACGCCGGGCGAATTCGAGATTATCGCCGGTGAACGACGCTGGCGGGCGGCACAGCGGGCCGGCGTTCACGAGGTTCCGATCACGCTCCTTGAGGTCTCGGATCGTGAGGCGCTGGAACTCGCGATCGTCGAGAACGTGCAGCGGAGCGATCTCAATCCTCTGGAAGAGTCGCTCGGCTATCAGGCTTTGATCGAGGAATTCGGCTACAGCCAGGGCGATCTCGCCGATGTCATTGGCAAGAGCCGCGTCCACGTCACGAATACGCTGCGGCTCCTGAAGCTGCCGGAGAAGGTCCGTGACCACCTTCGGACCGGCAAGCTGACGGCTGGCCATGCGCGAGCTCTCATTAACACGGTGGATCCGGAAAAGCTCGCAGAGATCGCCATCGCCAAGGGGCTATCGGTGCGAGACACCGAAAAGCTCGCACAGAAGTCCGACGAACCGGATGTCAAATCGGGGTCTCGGAGCCGAGAGAAGGACCCCGATACGGTCGCGTTGGAACGGGAGCTGGGTGACCGGCTGGGTCTCCTCATCGACATCCGTCACAAGGCCGACGGCAAGGGCGAGGTGCGGATCAAGTACCGCGACCTGGAGCAGCTCGATATGCTGTGTCAGAGGCTGAAGGTCTAAGAGGGCTTACCGGCGCCCGACACGGCGCGCGACCTGTGCAAGACGCATGAGCGCGAGAGATGTGATCGCGTAATCGAGGGCCGGTAGTTTCCGTGTCTCCAAGATCGCCTCGTCGATCGAGGCGCGGGCGCGCCGTAAGGCCTCGGGCGACCAGATCTGCAGCGCGCGCTTGACGCTATCCTTTCTACGGAAATGGAGGGGCGGACGGGCTCGATCGACTGCGGCAGCGAGCCCGCTTTTGCGCACCTCAGCCTGAAGCCCAGCCAACATCAAAAGATGGTTGAGCATCTGGGCGAGGAGCGCCGAAGGCGAGGCGCCCTCAGCCTCAAGACGCGAGAGGTCGGCGGCAACCTCTTGGATGTCGCCGGTCAACGTCCGGTCAATGAGGCGATCGTTGCGAAGCTCGGTGCTCTCGCCGACGACCGTCGTCACCTCATTAAGAGAGACCTCGGCCCCATCGCCTGCATAGAGAATCAGCTTTTCGATCTCACGGCGGGCTACGCCGCGGTCGGTCCCAAGATGTACAATGAGATAGTCGAGCGCGTCGGGCTCGATCGTTACGCCCGCCTCTCGGAGGAGACTGCGGGCGAGATCGGCGATGTCGCCGGCGCTGCTCTCATAGAAGGGGATCGCGGCCGCGTTGGGTGAATCCTCGAATAGGCGGCGGAGCGGAGCGCCCGCCCGAAGCTCGTCGGCCTCCACGACAATGATGGCGGCTTCAGGTGGGTCTTCGACGAGGGGGCGCAGCGACGGGACGACATTGTGGCGGCCGTCGAGGATCTTCAGGCGGATGAGCGGCGCGCCCCCAAACAACATGTCCGCATGGGCTTCGTCGGCGATGCGGCCAGGATTGCCTGAGAGCTCGTCGGAGCCGATCCGGAGAACCGTGGCGCCCTGGGGATCGCGCGCCGACAAGATCGACACGAGAGTCGCAGCGCGTTCGGAAACTGCACCCTGATCGGTGCCGTAAAGCAAGAAGAGTCGCAGGTTCGCCGGCGGCTCCGTGGTGAAGGCTGTGGCCTGGGCGGCCTTAACGGCCACCATCGTCAGTTCCGTGCGAGATAGCTTGCAAGCCGCGTCTTCAGGATGCCCGCAAGCGTCTCGGCGACCCGGTCCTCCGCGTCGCGCTCTGCTCGTAGCTTTGCGAACTCCTGGTCAGAGCGGTCATAGGAGGCGACTGTATTCAAGACCGCACCTAGAACCTGCTGACCTGTCGAAATGTCAAAGAGGCGATATTGCAGGCGTCCGGAGAGCTGATAGGCGGTCGGAACGCCGGTCACGGCTTCGATGCCGACGGAGCTGGAGTTGAGCGCGAGCGTATATTCGAGGCGATATTGCGGGGGGATGGTTGCGCCGTCCTGCAGGCCGAACAGCAGCGAGTTTCGGAACACCTGTTCCGGCCGCGTGGTCGGCATTTCCACCTCGATGGCGCGGAGTTCTTCTTGAACCGATCGACCGCTCGCATCTGGCGCATAAAGTGGCCGGACGGTGCAGCCGGCGACGACACCGGCTGCAAGAAGAATGAGAAATCCGCGCCTAGCCGACCACATTCACGATCCTCCCAGGAACGACGATCACCTTGCGTGGGGGACGACCTTCCAGAAACCGCTGGACCGTCTCAGAGGCAAGTGCAGCCGCCTCAATCGTCTCTTTCGATGCGTCCCTGGCAACGACGAGATCGTCGCGCTTCTTGCCGTTCACCTGCAAGGGGAGGGTGACCTCATCCTCGCGGAGAAGAGCCGCATCGGCCTCCGGCCAGGCCGTTTCGGCAACGAGCTTGTCGTGCCCGAGCGTCTGCCAGCAGGCTTCCGCCAAATGCGGCATGAACGGTGCACTCAAGAGTACGAGGGCCTCCAGCGCCTCCCGGTGCGCCCACAAGCCGGAGTCACGACCGCCGCTATCGTGGCTGCCGATCTGGTTCGCCAGATCGTGGACAAAGGCGATGGCGCGGTTGAAGCGCAGGTTCTCGATCGCGTCGGTCACGTCGCGGATTGCGGCATGTGTGGCCCGCCTCAGGGCCTCGTCAGCCTCGCCGAAGCTCGATGGCAGAGCCGACCCGGCCGGCGGCAGAGCGTCTTGGGCGGAGGTCACGAGCCGCCAGACGCGCTGCACGAAGCGATGGGCGCCTTCGACGCCCGCTGCCGACCATTGCACGTCGCGTTCGGGCGGCGAGTCCGAGAGCATGAACCAGCGAGCGGTGTCGGCGCCATAGTTGCGGCTGATCTCTTCAGGACCGACCGTGTTGCGTTTTGACTTCGACATTTTCTCGATGGGACCGATCTCGACGGCCGCACCGGTCTTCGCATGTCTCGCGCGCCGCGCCCCGTCCGTCTCTTCCACAATCACATCTTCAGGCGGTAGGAACGGGCCGTTCGGTTCGCGATAGGTTTCGTGCACCACCATGCCCTGCGTAAAGAGGCCGGCGAACGGCTCTTTCAGGTCGAGATGGCCGGTCTTCTGCATGGCCCGCACGAAGAAGCGGGAATAGAGAAGATGCAGGATCGCGTGCTCGATACCGCCGATATACTGATCGACCGGAAGCCAGGCGTCGGCGACATCCGGAATGGTCGGCGTGTCGGCCTTCGGCGCCGTAAAGCGGGCGAAGTACCAAGACGAATCCACGAAAGTGTCCATCGTGTCGGTTTCGCGCCGGGCCGGCCTGCCGCATTTCGGGCAGTCGACATTCTTCCAGGTCGGATGACGATCGAGAGGATTGCCGGGCTTGTCGAAATCGATGTCGTCCGGGAGTTGGACCGGCAGATCGGCAACCGGCACTGGCACCGATCCGCAGCTCTCGCAATGGATCATCGGGATCGGGCAACCCCAATAACGCTGCCTGGAAATGCCCCAATCACGCAACCTGAAGTTGACTTCGCGAGCCGCCTGAGGGCCGTCCCCAACCGTGCGGGCTTCCAGGCGACGAGCGACCTCGTCCTTGCCTTCCTCGATCGTCATGCCGTCGAGGAAGTCGGAATGGAACAGGCGGCCAGGCCCGGTATAGGCTTCGTCCGTGACGGCAAAAGTCTCGGGATCGGCGTCTTCCGGCTTCACCACCGGCTTGACCGGCAGGCCGTAGCGGTTGGCGAAATCGAGGTCGCGCTGATCATGCGCGGGGCATCCGAAGATCGCGCCGGTGCCGTAACCCATCAAAACGAAATTGGCGATGTAGACGGGCAGGACCGCTCCCTCGATGAAGGGATGGCGGACCCTGAGACCCGTGTCGTAGCCGCTTTTCTCCGCCGTTTCGATCGCCTCCGCGGACGTGCCGCGGCGATGACATTCGGCGATGAAGGCGGCGGCCTTCTCGTCCGTCGCCGCGAGCTTTGCCGCGAGCGGATGATCGGGCGAGAGCGCCATGAAGGCGGCGCCGAAGAGGGTGTCCGGCCGCGTAGTGAAGACTTCAAGGTAATCTTCGTCGGCGGGCGTCTCGTCGGCAAATTCGAAGCGGACTTTCAGGCCCTCGGAGCGGCCGATCCACTTCTCCTGCATAACACGGACTTTTTCCGGCCAACGCGTCAAGCCCTTCAGCTCTTCGAGAAGATCGTCGGCGTAATCGGAGATGGCGAAGAACCACTGGGTCAGCTCGCGCTGCTCGACGACGGCTCCCGAGCGCCAGCCGCGGCCGTCGATCACCTGCTCGTTGGCGAGCACGGTCTGGTCGACGGGATCCCAGTTCACCTTGGCGCTCTTGCGCTTGACGAGGCCGGCTTCCAGGAAATCCAGGAAAAGCCGCTGCTGCTGGGCGTAATAATCCACGTCGCAGGTGGCGAACTCCCGGGACCAGTCGATCGAAAAACCCATCAGCTTCAGCTGGTCGCGCATCGTGGCGATGTTCGCGTAGGTCCATTCCTTGGGATGGACCTTGTTCTGCATGGCGGCGTTCTCCGCCGGCATGCCGAAGGCGTCCCAGCCCATCGGGTGCAGCACGTTGTAACCGCGGGCACGCCGATAGCGGGCGACAACATCGCCCATCGTGTAGTTGCGGGTGTGACCGATATGGATGCGTCCCGACGGATACGGGAACATCTCCAGGACATAATATTTGGGCCGTGGATCCTCGTTGGAGCAGCGGAAAAGGCCGCGGTCCTCCCAGACGGATTGCCAGTAAGCCTCGACGTTTCGGGGATTATAACGCTCTGTTGACGCAGTCATGAACGGCATGGTTGTTGGGGAACGGGCGAGCCGCCTTTGCAGCGGCCGAAGAGCTTCAACACGATTGCCAGAGCCGGTCAACCTCGCCTGGCGGCGATCGGTTGTGCGCACAGTGCGGGCAGGACATGGACAAGGCAAACAAAGAGCACGAGGCGTTGGCTGAGATCAGACGCCGGGTGGGCACAGCGGTGCGTGAGGCGGGGCGTGATCCTGAAAGCGTGACGCTGGTCGCCGTCAGCAAAACCTTCGATCCGGACGAGATCGAGCCCGTCATCGCCGCCGGCCAGCGCGTCTTCGGCGAGAACCGCGTACAGGAGGCGGCCGGGAAATGGCCGGCCTTGCGTGAGGCGACGCCGGACGTGACGCTGCATCTGATCGGGCCATTGCAATCGAATAAGGCTTCCCAGGCCGTGGAGCTTTTCGACGTCATCCATTCGGTCGACCGCGACAAGATTGCCGGTGCGATTGCTAAGGAGATCGCGGCCCAGGGTCGATCGCCGGAGCTCTTCGTTCAGGTCAACACCGGTGAGGAGCCGCAGAAGGCGGGCATTGCGCCGCGGGAGACGGCAGATTTCGTCCGGCGCTGTCGCGATGAACACGGCCTTGAGATCTCGGGCCTCATGTGCATTCCGCCGTTCGAGGAGGCGCCCGGTCCGCATTTTGCGCTCCTGGCAAAGCTCGCCGGCGAACTCGGTCTCAAAAAGCTCTCGATGGGCATGAGCGCCGATTTCGAGACGGCGATCGCCCTCGGCGCGACCCATGTCCGCGTCGGCAGCGCGATCTTCGGCTCAAGGCCGCGTCCCTGAGCGGTCGCTCGCTGTCGGTCCTCACACGCGTTTCGGGCGACCGACATCTGCCGGCGCCAGGATCACCATCTGCGTCCTCTCCGACAGAAACGGCAGGATCCGGCGCATGGCCGAGCGCGGTATGGCGACACAGCCTTCCGTCGCTTGAAGACCGGGCCGCGCGAGGTGGAAGAAGATGGCACTCCCCATCCGTCGCTGCCGTGGCGCAGTGTTGTGGGAGAGGCCGATCACCGCATCATAGAGCCCGTCCGGTCGCCACATCGCTTCAGCCGAGACGCTGACAGGCAGGCGCACGGCGCGATTGTAGGAGAGCGAGGTTGCCTCGTCGCACCAGCCGTCGCTTCGCCGCAACACGATCGTCGGAAGCTGCGAGCGCGGCATTGGAGGTCTTCTGTCGGGCCGCAGCGCGCACCATTCGAGGACATAGCGCCCGATGGGGCTCTTCCCGTCGCCTTCGCGCTTCTGCTTGGCGTGCGTCACGCCAGTGCGGCCGATGGCGCAGCGCAGGGTGAGGCCGCGAAACGTCAGCAAGGCGGCGTGCGCGGGGCTTGGCAACGGTCGCACATAGATACGTTCGGGGAAGGCGGGTTGAGAGGCCGTGCGGCTTGACGCCGCGGCAGCCCGTTTCGGCTGCTTGCGGTGCGATTGCGGGCGAAAGCGGGGGTCGGGAGGCAACATTGTTCAAGAATGCGTGCTTGATGGGCTGAGGTGCAAGGCTGGCGAGGGCAGGGAACTTAGCCTAAATTGCAAAATTGACGATTCCGGGCGGAGATAAGGCGCGAATGACGGCCAGACGAATTCTCATTGTCGATGATGACAAGGAGCTCTGCGGAGCCTTGACCGAGCAGCTCGCGCTTTACGAGGAGTTCGAGCTCGCGTCGGCAACGACCGCCGCAGCCGGCATCAAGAGCGCCAAGGAAACCCATGTCGACCTCATCATCATGGACGTCGAATTGCCGGATATGGACGGACGAGAAGCCGTCAAATTGCTGCGCAAGAGCGGTGTGAATGTTCCGATCGTGATGCTGACCGGGCACGACACCGATTCCGACACCGTGCTCGGCCTCGAGGCCGGGGCCAATGATTACGTCGTGAAGCCGTTTCGTTTCGCGGTCCTCCTTGCTCGTATCCGGGCGCATCTGCGCCAGCACGAACAAAGCGAGGATGCGACCTTCGCCATCGGGCCCTACACGTTTCGTCCCGCCGCAAAAGTCCTCCTCGACGCGTCTGGCGGAAAGGTCCGCCTGACGGAAAAAGAGACGGCGATCTTGAAATATCTCTACCGCGCCAGCGAGGCGACGGTGTCACGTGACACGCTTCTTTCGGAAGTGTGGGGCTACAATTCCGGGGTCACCACCCATACGCTCGAGACCCATATCTACCGCCTCAGGCAGAAGATCGAGAAGGATCCTTCGAACGCCGAGATCCTCGTCACCGAGGCCGGCGGCTACAAGCTTGCACGCACCTAGGAGAGCCGAGTGAGTCTCGGATCCGACGTCCAGCTCCTGCACGAATCCGCCTTCTTCAGGGGCTTCGAGGACGATCATCTGCGCTTGATCGCCTTCTCGGCGGAAAACCGGCATGTGCGCAAAGACGAGGTCGTGGTGGAAGCTGGGCGGCCGCAGCACTCGGCCTATCTCGTCAGTGACGGCCTCCTCCTTGCGCGCAGCGACCGCCGGGGCGGCGAGGAAGAGGGACGACCGGCGCGGCGCTTCGAGCGAGGCGCCCTCATCGGCGATCTCGCACTCATCACCGAAATGAAGGCGCACGAGACCATCGTCGCAGCGGAAAATTCCAGTGTGCTGCAGATCCGCCGGTCGATGTTCAAGCGGCTTCTGGACGAATATCCCGATATCGCCGAGGCCTTGCGTGACAAGCTGACGGAAGGGCTTGCCGACACGGTCGAGGAGATCAAACGGGCCGGGCTACGCCTCGGCACTGCGGGATCATAAGCCCTTCGTTGTCTGGACGTTTCAGGCTTCGGCGAAGGTCGCGATCACGGGCACGTGGTCGGAGGGACGTTCCCATCCGCGGGCTTCCTTGATGACCTTGATGCCTTGCGCACGGGCGGCCACATCTGTTGCTGCCCAGATATGGTCGAGACGTCTCCCACGGTCCGAAGCTTCCCAATTGGGCGAGCGATAGCTCCACCAGGTGAAGAGCTTGTCCTCCGGCGGGACGAAGCGGCGTATGACGTCGACCCACGGGCCGGCCGCCTGGAAGCGCAGGAGCCCCTCCGTCTCGACAGGGGTATGACTCACGACTTTCAGGAGCTGACGGTGCGACCAGACATCGGTTTCGAGGGGGGCGATGTTGAGATCCCCCACAAGGATCGAGCCCGGCTGCGCCAGCCTTTCTGCGGCCTGCGTCAATTCCTCGATGAAGGCGAGCTTGTGGGCAAATTTCACGTTCTTGTCGGGGTCCGGCTCGTCGCCACCCGCCGGGACGTAGAAATTGTGCAACGTCACATGCTGCTGGCCGGACTCGACCTTTGCCTCGATGTGACGGCAATCGATGCGGTCGCAGAAATGATTGCGATCGACGCCGAAGAGGGGGCGGCGCGAGACGATGGCGACGCCGTTGTAGCCCTTCTGCCCGGAGAGGGCGAGGTGGGGGTAGCCCGCCTCGCGGAAGGCCTTCTCCGGGAAGAGGGCGTCCGGGCATTTGGTTTCCTGCAGGCAGAGAACATCCGGCTGATGCTCGGCAAGAAACTGAAGAATGAGACCGATGCGCAGGCGCACCGAATTGATGTTCCAGGTGGCGATTGAGAGTGACATCTCTTCCGAATGGCCTGCCGCGACACGGAAATCCAGCCGCTGCGCGCGAGGTCAACAGGAAAGCCCAGGACTTTTCTGAAATAGAAAGGCGCCCAAGCGTG
The DNA here is from genome assembly GCF_025379905.1 of Afifella sp. JA880. Classification (NCBI taxonomy): domain Bacteria; kingdom Pseudomonadati; phylum Pseudomonadota; class Alphaproteobacteria; order Hyphomicrobiales; family Afifellaceae; genus Afifella; species Afifella sp. JA880. The sequence continues at coordinate 540,208 of NZ_JAOANH010000003.1, read as the reverse complement.
GAGCCTGGGCGCCTTCGCGGGAACGAACCGGATAAAATCCGGCTGATCAGACCCGAGCGAGACGGGGGGCGTTGTATCGGCCGGGTCGATCTCCGCGGCTGAGAGATGGGGCTTCTTGTCGCTGAGACAACCCCAGCTTCCGACACAAAGATTTGTAGCCTGAAAGAAAGGCGAAAAAAATATCTCTCAGAAAGATTTAATCACCGAGAGACCGCTCGCGGGCGCGGTTCGTGACGCCGCTGTAGTTGATCTTGAAAAGCTCTGGCGAAAGCGGTCGGCCGGTCTCCACATTGTAGAGCGCGACCGTGGTGTCGAGGCCCTGTGCATCGCGCACCGTCCATTGACGAAGCTCGTAAGTGGACGGATCGAAAAACAATGTGAGCGTCCCGCCGCCGAACTGCGCATCGTCGACGACGACCACCTGGATCAGATCGGATTCGACCTGAACGCCGCGCACCCGGCTCGACTTGGCGAGATTGAGCTGATCGTCGAGGAGGAATTTGAGCGGCGTTTTGGACAAAGGCCACAAATCGTCGGTTTTCATGCTCGCATCGCGCACGAGAACCGATTTGCCGTCCGACTTCACCTTCAACTTGGAGGGCGGATCGTAGTCGAAAAGGATCCGGCCGGGACGCTCGATATAGAACTTGCCCTGGCTCTTCTCGCCGGTCGGGCCGAACTGGATGAATTCGCCGTGCATCGTCTTGAGATTGGCGAGCTTGGCCGAGATCGACGCCAGCGCCTGCTGCTGGTCTGCGGTGAAGGCAAAGGCGGAGCCGGCGGCGAGGCCGAGCGCCACGACGCCGACGGCCATGGCGGCGAGTGTCTTCGATAGAATGCGCATCAGATCCTCCAAGGATCGCAAGGGTCGTGAACCGGAAATGTCGGGCATGAAAAGGGTAAGACCAGCCAAAGGTGGCGGAAATCCGCTCAGGCTGCCTCCTCCCCGACGAGGATCTCACGCTTTCCTGCGTGGTTGGCCGCGCTGATCAGCCCTTCGTTTTCCATGCGCTCGATAATGGAGGCGGCGCGGTTGTAGCCGATCGAAAGCCGCCTCTGGACATAAGACGTCGAGGCCTTGCGGTCGCGCAAGACGATGGCGACCGCCTTGTCGTAGATATCGTTGGAATCGTCGGATCCGGCCAGTGCGTCCCAACCCGTTTCACCTTCCGCTTCCTCGTCGGTGATGGCGTCGCGGTAATCCGGCACGCCCTGACCCTTCAGATGCGCCACGACCTCTTCGACCTCCTCGTCGCTGACGAAGGGGCCGTGCACGCGCTGAATGCGACCGCCGCCCGCCATGAAGAGCATATCACCCTGGCCGAGGAGCTGTTCGGCGCCTTGCTCACCAAGGATGGTGCGGGAATCGATCTTCGAGGTGACCTGAAAGGAGACGCGGGTCGGGAAGTTCGCCTTGATCGTGCCGGTGATGACGTCGACCGAGGGCCGCTGCGTCGCCATGATGACGTGGATGCCGGCGGCGCGGGCCATCTGGGCGAGACGCTGCACGGCGCCTTCGATCTCCTTGCCCGCCACGATCATGAGATCGGCCATCTCGTCGATGATGACGACGATATAGGGCATCGGCTCGAGCTCGAGTTCCTCGGTCTCGAAGATCGCCTCGCCCGAATCGTGGTCGAAGCCGGTCTGCACAGTGCGGCGAATCACTTCGCCCTTCTTCTTTGCCGTGGCGATGCGCTGGTTGAAGCCGTCGATGTTGCGAACGCCCACCTTCGACATCTGCTTGTAGCGCTCTTCCATCTCGCGGACCGTCCATTTGAGCGCGACGACCGCCTTCTTCGGGTCGGTGACGACGGGGGTAAGGAGGTGCGGGACGCCGTCATAGACGGAGAGTTCCAGCATCTTGGGGTCGATCAGGATGAGGCGGCACTGCTCAGGCGTCAGCCGGTAGAGGATCGACAGAATCATCGTGTTGATCGACACCGATTTACCGGAGCCCGTGGTGCCGGCGACGAGCAGGTGAGGCATCTTGGCGAGATCGGTGATGACGGGCTCGCCGCCGATCGTCTTGCCGAGCGCGAGCGCCAGACGTGCCCGGCTCTTCTCGAAATCGACCGAGCCCAGGATCTCCTTCAGGAAGACGGTTTCACGGCGGGCGTTCGGCAATTCGATGCCGATGACATTGCGCCCGGGGATGACGGCGACGCGGGCTGCGATCGCGCTCATGGAGCGGGCGATGTCGTCGGCGAGGCCGATGACACGCGAGGATTTGATGCCGGGCGCGGGCTCAAGCTCGTAAAGCGTGACGACCGGTCCGGGGCGCACATTGATGATCTCGCCGCGCACGCCGAAGTCTTCCAGGACGCCTTCCAGAGCGCGGGCGTTCTTCTCCAGGGCTGCGGGGTCGTGATTGAGGCTGCCCTTTGGGTCCGGATCGGCGAGCATGTGCAGGGGCGGGTGCTCATAGCTGTCTGAGGGCAGAAGCGACGGCTGCGATTCGCGCTTGGCGCGACGGCTCGGCTTCAGCTTCGGCGCCGGCGCGGTGACGAGCGAGGAGGCCTGCGGCTCCTCGTAGGTCTCCTCGTCGTCGTAATCCTCTTCCTCATAGGTATCGAACGGCATGTCGCTTGCGGCCAGCGAAGGTTCGTGGCGGGTGCCGGCGATGGTGGCCGGGCGCTCGGAACGTTCCAGCGCTGCGCGCACGGCGCGATGCGAGCCGCGACGCAGACCACGGCTCACCGCAGAAAGCGCTGAAAAGCCGTGATGCATGACGAAGCCAGCGACCACGGACAGGCCGCCGCGCGGCGCGTCCTCATCGGAGAGGTCGATGTCGTCCTCGTCCTCGGCTTCATCAAGGGCTGCGGGGGTGTTCATCGGCGCGTGGGCCGCGTCACCGATCGGACGGGACCTCGCAGCGGCAAAGAGAAGGCCCAGGCCGATGCCGGTCGCCAGGACGCCGATGGCCGCGCGCATGCCGATGATGAGAGGATCGCCAAAGATCCAGGTCGGCAGGCGCAGCATGATGTCGCCGACGGCGCCGCCGATGCCGATCGGGAGAGGCCATGATTGCGGCACCGGCAGACAGGCGAGTGCGAGCGCCGTGACGGCCGTTCCCGCAAGCCAGAAGCCGAGCTGCTGGAAGGGCTGGGCGGGAACGCGCATGCGCAGAAGCGCCAGCGCCAGAAGCGCGGGCGGCAGAAGGAGCGCGATGATGCCGAGCCCGAAGAACTGCATGGCGAGGTCAGCGAAGTTCGCCCCCCATGCCCCTAGGAGATTGCCGACAGGCGCATCGGTGATGTTCGAGAGACTTGGGTCTGCGACCTTCCAGGTGGCCAGAGACAGCACCATCATCGCCAGCAAAAGGAAGAGCACGAAGCCCGATAGCTGCACGATGCGCCGAACCGCCATGCGACGGAGGGCATAGGTGGAATGGAAAAACTCGCTGCTTGCGCCGAAGGCCATGGGAGATCGTTCGTCCCTGCGTTGGTGGACTTCCGCGACAATAGGCGGGCTGGGTTAAACGCTTGTTAACCAGAGCGGCCCTGAGCGCCCTTGCAAAAGAAAACGGCCCGGGCGTTGTGCCCGGGCCGCATCGCAGAAAGCTTTGTGTGGAATTTAGACGCGCTGCGAGCCGACGCCGAATTCCGGGTAGGCTTCGACGCCGATTTCCACCGCGTCGAGACCCAGAGCCTCTTCTTCCTCGCTGACCCTGAGGCCGACGGTGAATTTGAGGACGAGCCAGATGATGGTGCTGACGACGACGCAGAAGACGCCGATCGAGGCGATGCCGATCGCCTGGGTGACGTAGTTCGTGTCGGCGTTGGACAGCGGCACGATGATCGTGCCCCAGATGCCGGCGACGAGGTGGACCGGGATGGCACCGACGACGTCGTCGATCTTCAGCTTGTCGAGGAGCGGCACGACCAGGACCACGATGAGGCCACCGACGGCACCGACGAAGAGAGCGGTCGGCACGGAGGGGGCGAGCGGTTCGGCCGTGATCGAGACGAGACCGGCGAGGGCGCCGTTGAGGGCCATCGTCACGTCGACCTTCTTGTAGACGACCTGGGTCAGGATCATCGCCACCACGACGCCGGACGCGGCGGCAAGGTTGGTGTTGACGAAGATGCGCGAGATCGCAGAGGCGTTCTCGAACCCGTCAAGGGCGAGCTGGGAGCCGCCGTTGAAGCCGAACCAGCCGAGCCAGAGAATGAACGTGCCGAGCGTGGCGAGCGGGATCGAGGAGCCGGGGAAGGGGTGCACGGCGCCGTTCGGCCCGAACTTGCCGCGGCGGGCGCCCAGAATGACCGCGCCGGTCAGGGCACACCAGCCACCGACAGAGTGGACGAGCGTAGAACCGGCGAAGTCGGAGAAGCCCATCTCGGACAGCCAGCCACCGCCCCACTGCCAGGAGCCGGTGATCGGATAGATGATGCCGGTCAGGATCACGGTGAAGATCATGAACGGCCACAGCTTGATGCGCTCGGCGAGCGTGCCGGAGACGATGGAGGCCGCGGTGGCACAGAACACCATCTGGAAGAACCAGTCGGACGCAGCCGCATAATCGCCGCTCGTCTCACTGGCCGGATCCGGGATCGCCTTCGGGATCGGGACGCCGAAATAGCCGCCGTCCACGTTCATGTACATGAGGTTGTAGCCGATCACCCAGAACATCAGGCCTGCGACCGAGTAGAGGCCGATGTTCTTGAGGCACTGCATGGAGACGTTCTTGGAGCGTACGAGCCCCGCCTCCAGCATGGCGAAGCCTGCTGCCATCCACATCACGAGGAAGCCCGTGACGAGGAAGGAAAACGTGTTGAAGGTGAAAGCGATAGCCGCCGCATCGGCGGCAGGAGCAGCCTCGGCCGCAGGCGCTGCAGCGTCCTGTGCCAGGGCCGGCTGCACGGCGGCGATGGCGGCAATGGCCGCAATCGCCGGCACCGCCTTAAGCCAGTGTTTGTTCTTCATGAAGTGTCCCTCTCTCCCGTTCTCCGACGTCATTGTCAGAGAGCCTCCGCGTCGGTTTCCCCGGTGCGGATGCGCACCGCCTGTTCGACGTTGACGACGAAGATTTTGCCGTCGCCGATCTGGCCGCTCTTGGCGGCGGCGGCGATCGCCTCCACCACCCGATCCGCATTGGCGGAATCGACGACGACCTCGATCTTCAGTTTGGGCAGGAAACTCACCGCGTATTCTGCGCCGCGGTAGATTTCCGTGTGCCCCTTTTGCCGGCCGTAACCCTTCACTTCCGTCACGGTGAGGCCCTGCACCCCAAGCTCCGTGAGGGCTTCACGCACCTCGTCGAGCTTGAAAGGTTTGATGATCGCAATGATCAATTTCATCTCGGTCACAATCTCCCTTTGGCTGGGCCGGCGTGCGGCCGACCATCCGGACGACGCGTCTGGACCGCCGCCTTACGCGCCTTTCTTTACAAGCCGCGTGCCAGAATCGGGAACAATTTGCTAAGTGCCGTGAGTCACTTACGGAATTCCCACAAACTGGAGCGGTTTGCAGGTCGCGTCGTGAAAAGTGCCTACGAGATGTGCAAAATTGCCATTTTGCTCAAAGTTGCGCCAGTCAATACGGCAGCAGGGCGGCGCAAAGACGGCAGAAGAGAGTAGTGGGGCGGGTCTCTTCGCCAAGGGCAAAAATAAAACCCGGCCGCAGCGCGGCCGGGTCCTTCGATAACGTGCTCGCGGGTGATTACTGAACCACTTCGCCGTGGAGATTGACGTCGAGGCCCTCGGTTTCGACTTCCGGCGAGACGCGGGTGCCGACCGTGATGTCGATGACTTTCAGGATCACGAAGGAGCAGATGGCCGTCCAGGCGATCGTCGCCGCGATGCCGTAGATTTGCGTCATCACCTGGCCCGCATTGCCTTCGATGAGGCCCGGCGTGCCGCCGATCGCTTCCCGGGCGAAGACGCCGGTCAGAAGAGCTCCGACGATGCCGCCGACAGCGTGCACGCCGAAGGCGTCGAGCGAATCGTCATAGCCGAGCATCGGTTTCAGCCAGACCACCGCCCACAGGCAGACGAGGCCGGCGGCAGCACCAATGATGAGCGCCCCGGTCGGATCGACGAAGCCCGAGGCCGGGGTGATGGCGACGAGGCCTGCCACGGCGCCGGAAATGATGCCGAGGACGCTCGGTTTGCCGCGCACGGCCCATTCGCCGAACATCCAGGCAAGAGCAGCAGTCGCCGTGGCGATCTGCGTCACCGCCATCGCCATGCCGGCAGTGCCGTTGGCGGCCAGCGCGGAGCCTGCGTTGAAGCCGAACCAGCCGACCCACAGAAGCGAGGCGCCGATGATCGACAGGATGAGGTTGTGCGGCGCCATGTTCTCCGAGCCGAAGCCGCGGCGTTTGCCGAGAACGAGGGCTGCCACGAGGCCGGCGACACCGGCATTGATGTGGACGACCGTGCCGCCCGCGAAGTCGAGCACGCCCGCATTGGCAAGGAAGCCGCCGCCCCAGACCCAATGGGTGACGGGGGCATAAACGATGAGGCTCCACAAGCCGATGAACCACAGCATGGCCGAGAACTTCATGCGGTCGGCGAAAGCGCCGGTGATGAGGGCCGGCGTGATGATGGCGAAGGTCATCTGGAAGGTCATGAAGACCGTCTCGGGGATGGTGCCGCTCAAGGCGTCGCTGCCGACGCCTGCCAGGAGCATTTTCGACAGGCCGCCGACATAGGCGTTGAAGGCGCCCCCGTCGGTGAAGGCCAGCGAATAGCCGCATACCATCCAAAGGACCGTCGCCAGGCAGCAGATGGCGAAGCTTTGCATGGCGGTTGCCAGAACGTTCTTTTTACGCACCATGCCGCCGTAAAACAGGGCGAGCCCGGGTATCGTCATCATCAGCACGAGTGCGGTCGATGTCAGCATCCAGGCGGTGTCGCCGCTGTCGAGAGCGGGCTCCGTCGCGTCCTGGGCCCAACTCGGCTCGACACCGAGCAAGGCGAAGGCGCCGATCAGGCCCGCCCCCCATAAAATTCCCCGCTTGTTCATTGACTGTCCTCTCTCCCAAAAGCCTGTTGCCGTCAGAGCGCCTCGTTGTCGGTCTCTCCCGTGCGGATGCGGACCGCCTGTTCGACGTTGACGACGAAAATCTTGCCGTCGCCAATTTGACCGCTTTCGGCGGCGGCCGTGATGGCTGCGACCGCGCGGCTCGCGCTCGCAGCCTCGACGACGACTTCGATCTTCAGCTTCGGCAGAAAGCTGACTGCATATTCCGTGCCGCGGTAAACTTCCGTGTGTCCCTTCTGGCGTCCGTAGCCCTTCACCTCAGAAACGGTGAGGCCCTGGACGCCGATTTCGGTAAGGGCATCGCGCACTGCATCGAGCCGGAACGGCTTGATGATCGCCATGATCAGTTTCATCGCTTCGATCTCCCCAGCTGCGGCGGCGCGGGCGAGGCTCAGCGCTGCCCGTTCTTTGTGCCGCCGTGGTTGCGCCTGCCACTATCGACGCTCCCGCAAGGATGCGGGCTGCGGCATAATGCTTGAGCATTCGCCGCGCCGACGGGCAGGGCTTCCCTGGGTTCTGGAGAGGTGAAAGATGCGATCCGCGCCCTCAGGCGCGTCAGTTGCCTAAGAAAGCATCACTCTTTTCGCAGGCGTGGCCGGATGAGACCTTCCTGGGCAACGGAGGCCACGAGCGTGCCGTCACGCGTGTAGATCGCGCCCAGCGACAGGCCGCGGGCGGAGGAGGCCGACGGACTCGTCTGGGTGTAGAGAAGCCAGTTTGTGGCGTCGAAGGGGCGATGGAACCACATCGCGTGGTCGAGGCTTGCCACCTGCATGTCGACAGAGAAAACCGAACGTCCATGCGGAAAGAGCGCCGTATCGAGGAGCGTCATATCCGAGGCGTAAGCGAGGGCGCATTTGTGCAGGGCGCTGATGGCCGGGATCGGCCCGTTGGCGCGGAACCACACGTCCTGGCGCGGCGGCAGGGCGCGTCGCGCCACGTAATGATCGAGATCGACGGGGCGGAACTCGATCGGGCGCTCGCGGCTCCAATAGGCTTTGACCGCGTCGGGCGCCTGGCTCTTCATCACCAGCTCTTTGAACTCGGCCTCCGACATCAAATCCTCAGGGGCTGGCACGTCCGGCATGGGCCGTTGATGCTCAAAGCCGCCTTCTTCCTTCTGGAAGGACGCCGACATGGTGAAGATCGCTTCGCCATGCTGGACGGCGATGACGTTGCGGGTCAAAAAGCTCGAGCCGTCCCGGATGCGGTCGACCTCGTAGATGATCGGTACGGTGGGATCGCCGGGGCGCAGAAAATAGCCGTGCAGCGAATGGGCGTGCCGGTCGAGAGGTGCCGTGCGCGTGGCAGCGACCAATGCCTGTCCGATCACCTGGCCCCCGAAGACGCGCTGCCACCCCGACTGCGGGCTGCGGCCCCTAAAGAGGTTGTGCTCCAGCGTCTCCAGGTCGAGAATGTCGAGCAAGGTTTGAATTCCGTCCGTCATGTTGATGAACCCGGAGCATAATCCTAAGGCGGGATCGGCAGAGCCGAAGCGGGCGCAACCGTTGTCGCGCGGCGCCTGGAAGTCAAGAAGGGCGTAAGCCAAGCAGGGCGAAAGCCTGAACAGAGATGGCGGCGTGGCCGTCGCGGATAATTGGAAGAAGAGGGCGAGAATGGCGGACAGCAAGCGTGCGGATGTGGTGATTGCGGGTGGTGGGTCGGCCGGGCTTACGGCGGCGCTTGCCATCAAGCGCGGCGCGCCGGACCTCGATGTCATGCTCATCGATGCCGCCGGGAGAAAACCTGCCGGCGCCGATCAAAGGGCCTCTGCGATCGCGGCGGCTGCCAAGCGCATGCTCGATACGCTCGGTGTCTGGGGGCACGTGGCCGACGAGGCGCAACCGATCAACGCCATGGAGATCACCGACAGCGCCACCGGCGATGCCGTGCGCCCGATTTTCCTCACCTTCCAGGAGCCGCTCTCCGATGGCGAACCCTTCGCGCATATGGTGCCGAATGGCGTTTTGACCGCGGCCTTGCAGGACGCGAGCGGCGCGGCGGGCATTGAGATCGTCGCCCCGGAGACGGTGCGGGATTTCACCGTCGAGGGAAGCTCAGTCGCGCTCTCGCTCGGTTCGGGCAAACGGGTCGATGCGCGCCTTCTCGTCGCCGCCGACGGCGTGCGTTCGGGGCTGCGCGGCAAGGCGGGCATTGCCACCGTCTCCTGGCGCTACAAGCAGATGGCGATCGTCGTCACGGTCGCGCATGAGCGGCCCCATCACGGTGTCGCACGCGAGCATTTTCTGCCCTCAGGGCCTTTTGCCATTCTGCCGCTCAAGGGCAATCGTTCCTCTCTCGTCTGGACCGAACGCGAGGCTGACGCCAAAAAGCTCCTCGCCGAAGACGAGTTCGTGTTTCAGATCGAGCTGGAGCGGCGCTTCGGCCATCATCTTGGCGAGCTTTCGCTCGACGGTCCGCGGCAGGGCTATCCGCTCGGGCTCACGCTGGCGCGCGATTTTGTGCGTCCGCATTTCGCGCTTCTCGGCGATGCGGCGCACGGCATTCATCCGGTTGCCGGCCAGGGGCTCAATCTCGGTTTCCGGGATGCGGCGGCGCTTGCGGAGATCGTTGTCGATGCCAATCGACTCGGTCTCGATATCGGGCATATCGAGACCTTGAAGCGCTATGAACAATGGCGCCGGTTCGACAGCTGGCAGATGGGCGTGACGACCGATGTCCTCAACCGGCTCTTCTCCAAGGAAAACAAGATGCTGCGGACGGCCCGCTCGGTCGGCCTCGGGATCGTCGACCGTTTGCCCTTCCTGAAGCAGAATTTCATCAAAGAGGCGGCTGGCCTTGGCGGCGAACTGCCCCGGCTGATGCGCGGAGAGGCGCTTTAGCCCGGGCGAATGCGCTAGAAACCTGTCGTTCGTCCCGGAGCGGCTGAGAGCGGAGCTCCAGCTCTCTCGCCACTGAGGTTCTGTCGTGCCGCCTCGCGGAAAAGCTCGCGCATATCCTGAAGCGCCTGCCTGAGCGGTGCCTCGTCGCGGCGCGCTTCGGCGAGGGCAATGCCGCCCTGCCACAGAATCAAGGCTTTGGCCGCAGATGCCTGAGCGTCGGCCGGGCTCGTGCCGATGCGTGCAAGCTCGTTTGTGAGCCAGGCTTCGAGATGGGCGAGGATTGCGGCGGCCCGTGCCGATGCCTCGGGAGCCGGATCGCGAAACTCCGCCGAGGCTCTGCGGATCGGACAGCCGCGCTCGGTGCGTGTGGCGACGGAATGCGAGAGAAGATCGACGAGGGCGGTGAGACGCGCATTAGGGGCGTCCGCCGCAGCGGCGATTTCCTCGAGCGCCGCCTGCATCTGCTCGGCCATGATTGCTGCGACCGCCTCGGCGAGGGCCGCCTTGGAGCGAAAATAATAATAGATGTTGCCGAGCGGAACGCCCGCTGCCGCTCCGATCTCGGCGAGCGAGGTCGCCGCAAAACCCTTTTGCCAGAAAAGATCGGCAGCGGCGTTGACGAGCCGCTCGCGGCTTTCCGCGCCGCGCTTTTTTGCCACCTGCGCCCCCCCTGCTTCCGCCTAATCTTCCAGGCGACGGGCCTCTTCTTCAAGCAGAATCGGAATGCCGTCGCGGATCGGATAGGCAAGCCTGGCAGCGCGGCTGACGAGCTCCTGTCGCTCGCGATCGTATTCGAGCGTCGTCCGGGTGACCGGGCAGACGAGAATTTCCAAGAGCTTCGGATCGACCTGACGCCGGCTTGAGGTTTCATCCGGCGGTCTGGCGGCCTCTTCCCGCATCATCCTCTCCTCCTGCATGTTCTCGTCTCGACCCACTATTGCACGGGCGCCTGATCGTGCGAGCCTGCCAGCGACAATTCGGCGATGGCGATCAACGTCTCCGCCCGCTCTTTCAGGCTCGGTGCCTCCAGAAGCGCCTGCTTTTCAGCCGGGCCCCACGGGCTCATCATGCACAAAGCTGTGAGCAGGCCGACATTCGAGGCGCGTTCGACGCTTTCCCAATCGGCTTCGAGGTCATGGGCGGTGAGATAGCTGCGGAAAGCCGAAAGGAGGGCCGTCCGATCGATCTCCTCCTCGCCCTGGCGCGGCTGAAGATCGGACGTGAACTTCTCAAAACACACCTGACAGGCGCGGTAGTCCGCTTCCGTTTCCAGCTCCTGCCGGATCACGAAGCGCGAGACGCCGGTGAGCGTCACGAGATAGCGTCCATCACCCGTTTCGGCGATCTGGGTCAGCCGCCCGGCGCAGCCCACCTGGCAGAGAGGGGCCGTGTGACAATCCTCGCTGCACCCGATCACCGGCTGGATCATCCCGATGAGCCGCTCTCCGCGCAGCGCGTCGTCGATCATGGCGACGTAGCGCGGCTCGAAGATGTTCAGCGGCAATTGCCCGCTCGGCAGCAGCAAGGCGCCGGAGAGCGGGAACACCGGGATCCTGTCGGGAAGGTCGGATGGATCTCTGTAACAGCGATTTCCGGCCTGGATGGCCATTCGCAACACCTCGTCAAATGCTTTCCAGTCTAGAACTAGGCGAAAAGCAGAGACGACAAGCGCTGACGGGACTTAGCCGTCGCCGGATCCTTGTTTCCCCAGGCTTCGAAGAACTGCACAAGCTGCTTGCGCGCCGCCTGATCGTTCCATTCGCGGTCGCGGCGCACGATCTCGAGGAGACATTCCGCCGCGCCCATGCGATCGCCACGTGCATTGAGGATGAGTGCCAGGTCGAAGCGCGCCTGATGGTCTGCGGGATCCTGCTCGAGCCGGGCTTTGAGGGCGTTGGGATCGCCGAGGCTTTCAGATTGCTCCGCCAGTTCGAGCGCTGCGCGCGCCTGCACGAGAGCTTCGTTGTTGGCGAGCGCTGGTTCGATCCCGTCGAGTAGCGCCCGTGCCGCATCGAGATTGTGGAGGCTGATCTCGCAGCGGACGAGGCCGGCCAGGGCTGCCGCGTTCTCCGGCTCTTCCTGCAGCGTCTGGGCATAGAGATTGGCAGCCCCTGCCGGATTGCCGCCTTCCAGTTCGGCATCTGCCGCGGCGAGGGCTGCCTCGGCGGAGCTCGGCCCGACGGGTCCCGCAATCCGCTGCAGGAAATCCATGACCTGGCTTTCGGGAAGAGCGCCCATGAAGCCGTCGAGAGGCTGGCCGTCCTTGAACGCGATCACAGCCGGGATGGAGCGAATCCCGAGCTGGCCGGCGATCTCCGGGTGATCGTCGATGTTCATCTTGACGAGCTTTACCTTGCCGCGGGCCTTCTTCACCGCGGCTTCGAGGATCGGCGTCAGCTGCTTGCACGGGCCGCACCAGGGGGCCCAGAAATCGACCAGAACCGGAACCTCGCGCGAGGCCTCCATGACGTCGGCGCGAAAGGCCTGCGTGGTGGTCTCCTTGATGAGACCGGAGGTGTCGTTTTGGGACTGCGGGGCGCTCGTCTGGCCGCCGAGGATGAATCCTTCTGCGCTCATTTGCGGCTTCCTTCCATGTGTCGTGGCGATATGTGGCGATCGTAGCCGGGAAAGCAATCGGGTCAGGCGTCGCCTTGAGGGGCGATGTCGCCGCGCACCCGCCTGTCGCTCGAGCTTTCATCGCAGATGGCGAGTTCAAGGATGGGTCGTGTCCATGAGACGGGCCCGGACGCGGGCTCCTGACCAACGATCCGCGCGCCCATCTTTTCGTAGAAGGCCTGCGCCGGCGGATGCGAGATGATTTTGATGGCCCGGATGTCGCGCGCGGCCGCTTCACGCTTCAAATCGGCGATGAGGGCGGCGCCCAGCCCGGTTCCCTGCGCCTCGTTGGCGACGAAGAGGAGATCGAGTTCCGGCGCCGGTGTCGTCGTCAGGCTGTAATAGCCCAGGATTTTGCCGGCCTGTTCCGCCAGGATGAAGGTGTCCTCGGCGATCTGGGATTCACTGATTGCATAGCCGTCGAGCATCGCCCGGTAGGGCCCGCGATAGGCGGCGGAGGCCTGCGTCAGGGCGTTGAGGGCGGCACGATCGTGCTCTTCAGCGCGACGCAGGATGATCGGATCAGGCCGCATCGCCGGATGCCGCAAGGATTTGCGGCTCGTGGCCGGTCGCCTTCAGAAAAGTGAAGAGATCGTCACGGCCGATCTTGGTCGTCGCGGTGTTTTCCAGCGGATGGAAATTCAGGACGTCGTAGGAGAGGAGAGGCTCGTCCAGGAGAACGGTGACGCGTCCCGCCTCGTCGTTGATGACGGAGAACGGCGTGACGGAGCCGGGACGCACGCCCAAGAGCTCCTCCAAAAGCTCCGGCTTGCCGAAGGAGAGGCGCGCCGATCCGAGCCGCTTATGAAGCGTCTTCATATCGATCTCGGCATCTTCCTTGGCCACGAGCAGAAAGATCTGGTCCTTCTTGTCCTTCAAGAAGAGGTTTTTGGTGTGGGCGCCCTCGATCTTGCCGCGCAGGCGTTTCGATTCCTCCACGGTGAAGAGCGGCGGGTGTTCCATCGTTTCCGTCGAAATGCCGATCTCTTCGAGGAACGCCATCAGTTCGGCGCGACCTTTCGCCATGTCTCTTGCCCCGCAAGCTTCGTAAAGGCGTCGCCATAACCAAGGCCGGACACGGGCACAAGGCAAGGCGGCGGCGACAGCCCCGGCGGGCTGTGGGCAGGAGAGAGGAGGGCGGAAGAGCGGCCGATCTCCGCCCGAGAAAATTGTTCTCGCGATCAACGCATTTCAGGTGTTGCAATGGCCAATCGCTTGCGCCATATAGGCGACCGCTCCCGCCGCACGGCGGTGCAGCGATGGATGCGGGTGTAGCTCAGGGGTAGAGCACAACCTTGCCAAGGTTGGGGTCGTGGGTTCGAATCCCATCGCCCGCTCCAGTTTTCTCGTGATTTCGCGTCCAGCAAAATCACGCTCGTCGCGAGGCTTGCCTCAGCGGGCACCATATTTGCGCGCATCGATGTATCGACGGCGCGGCAATCCATTTTCTCTCCCGCCATTCGCTTCTTCGCAAAGGCTGCCCAACGCTGCCTGGGTCTTGGCGCGTCTTCGCGGGGCCGCCGTTCTTCCGGCCTTGTCGGCGATTGCTCTGGTGGCGGGAAGCAAGGCGCCGGGGGCTGTCGGCCCTCGGCCTTGAATGGCCGCCCCAAATCGCCGATGCTCGCGCCTCCCGCCACAGGCTGCCGAGTGAGACGTGATCGCCCCACCCGACTTGCACCAGACCGACGCGTTTTTCGTGGTTGAGGCCTCGATGGCGGAGATGTCGCGTCGGGCCGACGATGACGGGAGCCCAGTCTCCGTGCTAGAGGCGGCGCGCGCGGTGTTCGCTTCGAGACCCCGCCGCGGATCGCCGCCGCAAGGTCCGGCCCAGCACGCAGGCGGAAGGTCCCCGTCGGGTTTCAAGGCAGATGTCTGCGCAGTCGCGGGCTCCTCTTCCCCTCTGCCCGCCAGCGGATCTTCGTGATGGATTTTTCCGCCCTCCTGTCCGGCCTCGATCCCGTCGCAAGCGGCCTCGTGGTGCTTTGTCTCGTCGCCGTCACGGGCCTTGCTCTCGGCAATGTGCGGATCGGCTCCGTCTCCCTCGGCATTGGCGGCGTGCTGTTCGCCGGCATCGTCTGGGGCCATCTCGGCTTCACCGTCGATCCGGAAGTGGCGCATTTCCTGCGGGAATTCGGCCTCATCCTCTTCGTCTACTCGATCGGCATCCAGGTCGGGCCGGGCTTCTTTTCGGCGCTCAAGCGCTCCGGCCTCGCGCTCAACGGGCTCGCTGCCGGTCTCGTCTTTCTCTCCATCATCGTCGCGGCCGCATTGCACCTCATCGTGGGCGTGCCTCTGCCGGTGATGCTCGGCCTGATGTCCGGGGCGACGACCAACACGCCGTCGCTCGGTGCCGCCACCCAGATGCTGACGAGCGTCGGCGCGGGTCCGGAGGCGCTCGCTGCGCCCGCGCTCGGCTATGCCGTCGCCTATCCTTTCGGCATTCTCGGCATTCTCCTGACCATGGGGATCGTGCGAGCCGTCCTGCGCATCCGGCCCGAAGCCGAGCAGGCGGCCTTCGAAGCGGAGCGGGCGGCGAAGCAGCAGGGACTGCAGACCGTCAACGTCAAAGTCACCAACCGCAACATGCAGGGGCTGACGATCGGCACCCTGCCGGGGCTCGAAGAGATGAGCCTCATTGTTTCCCGCATCATGCGCGACGGTATCGTGGAGGTCGCCCATCCGGAGACGGAGGTGCGGCTCAACGATGTCCTGCTTCTCGTCGGCCCGGCGGAGAAACTGCCCGGCATGGTCCGCATCCTCGGCCAGCAGGCGAAAACCGATCTGAAGGCGATCCCGTCCGACGTGAAGTGGAAGCGCTTCGTCGTCACAAATTCCAACGTCTTTGGGGCCTCTCTCGGCAGCCTCGATCTGCTGCACCGCCACGATGTCGTCATCAGCCGGGTCACGCGCTCCGGCATCGAGCTCGCCCCGCATGACGGGCTGCGCCTGCAATTCGGTGATATCTGCACGGTCATCGGCCATCCCGAAAACCTCGACAAGGCCGCCCAGGTGCTCGGCAACCGCAGCCAGGCTCTGGAGCAGGTGCAGATCCTGCCGATCTTCCTCGGCATTGCGCTCGGTGTTCTCTTCGGCTCCATCCCGGTCGCTTTTCCGGGCATGCCGGCGCCGGTGAAGCTCGGGCTTGCGGGCGGCCCGCTCGTCGTCGCCATCATCCTGTCGCGCCTCGGCCATATCGGCCCGCTCGTCTGGTTCATGCCGTCGAGCGCCAATCATGCCTTGCGCGAGATCGGCATCGTGCTCTTTCTCGGCATCGTCGGGCTCAAGGCGGGTGAGAGTTTTGTCTCCATCCTCGTGGAGGGCGACGGGCTCGTCTGGCTCCTTTATGGCGCCCTCATCACCATCATCCCGCTTCTCATCATCGGCTTCATTGGCCGCCTCGTCGTGCGGCTCAATTACCTGACATTGTGCGGGCTTCTCGCCGGCAGCATGACCGATCCGCCGGCGCTCGCCTTCGCCAATGCCATCCGTCCCTCTGAGGCGCCGTCGCTCGCCTATGCGACGGTCTATCCGCTCGTCATGGTGCTGCGCATCCTGGCGCCGCAGGTCCTCGTCCTGATCTTCTGGTTCTGAGGCGCTCGCAGTCTCAGAAGAAAAGCTTCACCAGAGTGAGGCTGAACGTCGAGATGAAGAGGAAGGCGAGGAGGCCGAGAAGCGCGGGGCGCAGGCCCTCCGCCTTGAGCTTGCGCACATCCGTCTCAAGTCCCATCGCGGCGAGCGCCATCGACAGAAGAAAGGTCGTGGCAAGCGCGATCTCGCTTTTGGCGGTCTCCGGGATTTCCACGAGGCTGTTGACGCCGACGAGGGCGATGAAGCCGAGCACGAACCAGGGGATGGGCGCGCGGGCGGCAGAATTGCCGGAGGCGGCGAGACGCTCGCGGGCGAGAATGCCGAGGCCGAGCACGACGGGTGCCAGCATCATTACCCGCGAGAGCTTGGCGATGGTGCCGAATTCGCCGGCCTCCGCACCGTTCTGATAGGCGGCTGCGACCACCTGGGCGATCTCGTGCACCGAAGCCCCGGTCCACAGCCCGAATGCATGCGGTCTGAGACCTAAGAGCGGAGCGAGGAACGGGTAGGCGAACATCGCGATGGAGCCGAAGACGGTGACGCAGGCGACCGCATAGGCGACGTCCTCGTCATGGGCGTTCGTCACGGTGTTGGTGGCGATGACGGCCGAGGCGCCGCAGATCGACGTGCCGGCGGCGATCAGTTCGGCGAGCTTTCGGTCCACGCCGAGCCTTCTCCCGCACCAGATGGTGAAGGTGAAGGTCGAAAGCAGTGTGGCGATGATGATGGCGATGCCGGTGCCGCCGACCTCGATCACCTGCGCGGCTGTCAGCTGCAGGCCGAGCAGGATGATGGCGAAGCGCAGGATCCGGCGCATGGCAAAGCCGACGCCTGCTTTGGCGGCGGCGGGCGTTCCGACGAGATTGTGAAACAGGATGCCGATGAGGATGGCGAGGATCATCGGGCTGAAGGCGGCAAGCCCGGGAAGCTGGCGAAGGCCGAAAGCGAGGGCTGCGATGGCGGCGGTGAGACCCACACCGGGAAGAATGGCGCTTAAGAGCGAGGCGAGCATTTCCGCTCTTCTCGGCGATGCGGCGGACGGTTCGGCTCGTTCCGCTTTGACGATAGCGTCTGCGGTGATTTCAGTGTCGTCGCGCAATGCGGGCAAGATCAGCCTCCTTCGGGGAGACCGATCTTTCGCATTCGAGGCTTTAATCACTCCAACGCATAATTGTGTTTGGACTGATCGGACGGGTCAATGAGTCAGGCGTCTGGGAGACCCGCCAGGACCTTGTCGAGCGTTGCCGGATAATCGCGCACCCGTACGCCGCAGGCATTGTAGATGGCGTTGGTAATGGCCGCGCCGACGCCGGACAAAGCGAGCTCGCCGAGGCCTTTGCCGGCGAGAAGGCTCGCCGCCCGGTCCTGCTCTTCCAGGAATACGACGTCGAGCTGCGGCACGTCGGCGTTCACCGGAACGTGGTATTCGGCGAGATCGTGATTGACGAGCAGGCCGTTGCGCGGATCGATCACCAGCTCTTCTTCGAGCGCCGAGCCGATCCCCCAGATTTGACCGCCGTAGCATTGTGACGTGGCCGTCTTCTCGTTGAGGATGCGACCGGCGGCGGCGACGGTCAGAAGCCGGCGCACCCGCGTCTCGCCGGTGACGGCGTTAACGGCCACCTCGCAGAAATGCGCGCCATAGCTTGCCTGATTGGTGGTTTCGGCCGTCTTCCCCGGCTCGATCGTGCCGCGGCCGGTGAGCGTTTCGCCCCCCAGAATCTCGTCGAACGGAATTTGCCGGTTGCCCGCGATCGCCTGGCCGTCCTTTAGCGTGAGGTCTGAGGGGTCGACTTCGAGGCGCTTTGCTAGCTCCGTCACGAGGTCTTCGCAGGCCAGATAGACCGACGAGCCGGCGCTGTTGGCGCCCCAGGAGCCGCCGGAGCCCGATGAGGGCGGCAGCGCCGTATCACCCAAAAGCACGGTCACATGTTCGGGCGGAAGTCCCAGCATTTCGGCGGTGATCTGCTGCAGGATCGTGTAGGAGCCCGTGCCGATATCGGTCATCGCCGTTCTCACCGTGGCGCGGCCGTCGGGGGAGAGCTCCACCTCGGCGGAAGATTTCATCAGCTGATGGCTGCGTGAAGCCGCGGCCATGCCATAACCGATCCACCATTCGCCCTCTCGCAGGCTTGCCGGCGTTTCGGGACGGTTCTGCCAGCCGAAGCGACGGGCACCTTCTTCATAGCATTCCAGGAGCTTTCGCGAGGAGAAGGGGCGATCGTCCTGCGGCGCGACTTCCGGCTCGTTCATCTTGCGAAACTCGATCGGATCGAGGTTCAATCGGATGGCGAGCTCGTCCATGGCGCCCTCAAGCGATAGCATGCCCACGGCTTCGCCGGGCGCGCGCACCGAGGCCGTCATCAAGACATCGGTCTCAGCGAGCCGATGCGTGATTTTCCGGTTCTCGCCCGCATAGAGAAACACCGTTGAAATCGCGACCGGCTCGAAGAACGAATTGCCGGTCGAGTTGACGACGAAGTTTTCGTGCGCGAGCGCGGTGATGCGGCCTTCCTTCGTCGTGCCGATGCGCACGCGCTGGATGGTTTCGGAACGCCGGGAGGTCGTTTGAAAGACGTGCTGGCGGCTGAGCGCGACCTTCACCGGCTTGCCCGCCGCTTTCGCGCCGAGTGCCGCCAGAACGGCGTCCGGCCCAATGCCGAGTTTGGAACCGAAGCCACCGCCGACATAAGGGCTCAGAAGGCGGACGTTCTCGACCGGCACGCCGACGCCGTTGGCGATCTGAATGACGTTCGTCTCCAGAAGCTGGCACGACGACCAGACGGTCAGCCTATCGCAGTCCCATTTGGCGACGCTCGCATGCGGCTCCATCGGGGCGGCGCTGTGGCTCGGCGTCGTATAGGTTTCGTCGAACTGAACCTCGGCTTCCGCAAAGACGGCCTCGAACTCCCCGCGGAGATTGTCGGGCTGCATGGCGCCTGGCCCGGGATTGACCGCCTCGTCGAGCTGGTCGCGCAGGCTGTAGCGGCCCTGGCCGGGTTCGTAGAGGGTCTCGACTAGCGTGGCCGCATGCCGAGCCGCCTCGAAGGTTTCGGCAACGACGAGCGCCAGCGGCTGGCCGTAATGGAAGACCTCGCCGTCGATTGTCTGCGCGGCCGGTGCCATCGGCAGGGCGGAGGCGCGCAGAACGTCATCTCCCGAGATGACGGCCAGAACGTCTGGTGCCGCCTCCGCTTTGGATGTGTCGACGGACCGGATTTTCGCTCGCCCGATGCCCGCCGTCACCATGAAGCCGTAGGCGACATCTTCACCGGCGAGATGCTCGTAAGCGTATGGCGCGCGGCCCGAGACTTTGAGGGCACCCTCGTAGCGGTTGAGCGGCTTGCCAAGAACGCCCTGTGTGCCGCGATCAAGGCGTGTGTCGCCGACCGCCTCGTCCATCGCATAGGTGTTTGCGTCGGTCATTGTGCGGCCTCCTTTGTCGCCTCGGACAGAACGGCGATCAGCGTCCGCCGGGCGAGGGGAATCTTGAAATCGTTATGGCCGTGGCCCGCCGCCTCCTTGAGAAGCAGATCCGCGGCCTCTTCGAACAGCGCCTGTGATGGCTCCTGGCCGATGAGAGCTCCCTCGACGGCCGGGTCCTGCCATGGCTTGTGGGCGAGCCCGCCGAAGGCCAGATGGGCCGAGGCGATCTTGCCGTTCTCCACGGCGACGATGGCGGCGACCGAGACGAGCGCAAATGCATAGGAGGCGCGGTCGCGCACCTTGCGATAGATGTGCCGGCCTTTCGGTGGCGGCGGCAGCACGACGGAGGTGATGAGCTCGCCCGGCTGCAGATTGCTTTCCACCTCCGGCGTCTGACCGGGAAGACGGTGAAAATTCTTCAGCGCGATCGTCCGGCTTCCGCCCTCCGGAAGCCGGGTCTCGACGCTCGCGTCGAGCGCCAGCATGGCGACTGCCATGTCTGAGGGATGAGTGGCGATGCATTGATCGCTTGCGCCCAGGATTGCGTGAATGCGGTTGAAGCCGTCGAGCGCGGCGCAGCCCGAGCCCGGATTGCGTTTGTTGCAGGGCGCGGATGTCTCGTAGAAATAGTAGCAACGCGTGCGCTGCAGGAGATTGCCGCCGGTCGTTGCCTTGTTGCGCAGCTGTGCCGAGGCGCCGGCCAAAAGCGCCCGCGACAGGACTGGATAATCGCGCCGCACGGTCTCATCGGCGGCGAGATCGGCATTGGTCACCATGGCTCCGATCCTGAGGCCGCCATCCTCTGTTGGCGAGATCTCCGTCAAAGGCAGCCGCGAGATGTCGACGAGTGCTTTCGGCGTCTCGACTTCGAGTTTCATGAGATCCAGAAGATTGGTGCCGCCGGCGATGAAGCGCCCAGTCTGCTCTTCGGCAAGGCGGCCGGCGTCCTCAAGATCGCCGGCGCGCGAATAGGCAAATTCCCTCATGCCGGCTCCTCGCTTTCGCCCTTGTCGGCACGTTCGTCGCGGGCGGCGCGGATCGCGTCGACGATGTTGGGATAGGCGGAACACCGGCAAATATTGCCACTCATGCGCTCTGAGATTTCTTCGTCGGAGAGGTCCGTCTGGCCCTCCAAGCTTGCGCTCACATGGCTCGGCCAGCCGGCGCGAAACTCGTCGAGCATCCCCAGCGCGGAGACGATCTGGCCTGGCGTGCAGTACCCGCATTGAAAGCCGTCATGGTCGAGAAAGCTCGCCTGCATCGGGTGCAGGGCTTCGGGTGTGCCAAGGCCTTCGATGGTGGTGACAGCATCGCCTTCATGCATGACGGCAAGCGTCAGGCAGGAATTGATGCGGCGGCCGTTGACGAGCACGGTGCAGGCACCGCACTGGCCGTGGTCGCAGCCTTTCTTGGCGCCGGTGAGCGCGAGGTGGTCGCGCAACGCATCGAGAAGCGAGGTGCGCGGATCGAGGTCCAGCTCATAATCGGTGTCGTTGACGGTGAGTGAGATCACAGATCGTCCTTTCTTGCAGACGGCGCCCTGTCTCGCTGCGTGGCGGACAGGACCGGGACGAGGAAATGGACGTACCAGCCAAGCCCGGTCGGTGGGTGGAGGCCCGTCCATGCGGGCAATTCCCGCGATGGGTCTGTTGCAAGAACACATGAACGGGAAAGGCGTTGCTTCTGGCCGTGGTGCCGGGATCTGTTTCCGTGAGCCGGCGAAGCGCCACCCGCCTCAGAGAGGATCGGTCAATCGTGCGTCATCGAGCGCCGAGGCGCGGAGCCGCGCCGCATCGCGGGCGGGAGGGGCCCCGAAGAAACGCGCATATTCGCGGCTGAACTGGGACGGGCTCACATAGCCCACCGCAAAGCTGACGCTGCCCGCATCGGCATTTTGCGTGAGGAGCATGTGGCGGGCGCGCTGCAGCCGAAGCTGCTTCTGGTATTGCAGCGGGCTCATGGCCGTCACCGCCTTGAAATGGCGATGGAAAGACGAGGCGCTCATGCCGGCGATATCGGCTGCGTCTTCGATCCTCAGGGGGCTGTCGAAGCGTTGTTTGATCCACGCAATGGCGCGGCTGATCTGACTGAGCCGGCTGTCGGACAGAGCAATCTGCCGGAGCGTGCCGCCCTGCGGTCCTCGCATCAGCCTGTAGACGATCTCCCGCTCAATCAGCGGCGCGAGGATCCGGATATCTCGAGGTCGGTCTAAGAGGCTGACAAACCTCACAATCGGATCCAAGAGCTCAGGAGTCAGAAAGCTGACTGAGAGGCCCGGAGCGAGCGTTGTTTCGGCCTCTCCATCGCCCATTTCCAGAAGCATAGCGGCGAGGAGCTTCGGATCGAGACGCACCGCCAGGGCGAGATAGGGCTCTTCCCGGCTCGCTTTGAAGATCTCCCCCACAACGGGGAGATCCACCGAGACGACGAGGTAGTTGCCCTTGCCATATTCGAAGAGCTTTTCGCCGAGCATGGCGCGCTTGGCACCGCCAGCGATCACGCACAGAAGCGGCTCGTAAATCGAGGCCGTCGGGTGCGTCATCCCATCCGACCGCACGAGGGTGAGGCCCGGCACCTGGGTCTGGCAGCGGTGGCCATCACAATGGCGGCGGATCAGCGTGCTGAGAGCATCGAGGCCCGCAAGGGATTCCGGCATGAGCATTGTCCGCGAGAGTGCAGGGCAGAGATAGATGCTTGCGGGTCAGGTTGCCACAAGGAAAGCTCGCGGCTGAGAGGATCAGGCAAAAAGGTGACAGCATCCGCGTGGCGACCGGGCGGCCGGCACGCCATTTCGGTCCCGATCCGCAAAGCCGTCGCTCCGACGCGTCCGGGTGAATCCGGGCGGGATTGCAGAGAGCGACGCATCGCAGTCGCGGCGGCGACCGGTCGGATTTCCCGGCCCGGCGGATCCACCATTTGCGGCCTCGTCACGGGCGAACCGGGCGAGGCCGACCCACGCGAAAGGATGAATGCATGCGTTACAATCCGCTCGGCCAGACCGGCCTTCTTGTCTCGGAACTGTGCTTCGGCACCATGACTTTCGGCGGCAACGGGGGGCTCTGGGGCCAGATCGGCAATCTTGGACAGCAGGATGCCGATGCACTTCTCAGCCGCGCCCTCGATGCCGGCGTCAATTTCATTGACACGGCCAATGTCTATGCCGAAGGCCGCTCGGAGACGATCACCGGGCAGGCGCTCAAGAATCTCGGCGTGGCGCGCGACGAGGTCGTGGTGGCGACGAAGTTTCTGGGGCGCGTCGGTGAAGGACCGAACGGCGCCGGCGCCTCGCGCTATCACATCCTCGGTCAGGCCAAGAAGAGCCTCACACGTCTGCAGCTCGACCACATCGATCTCTATCAGATCCACGGATTCGACCCGCTGACACCGATCGAGGAAACGCTCGAAGCCCTCGATACGCTCGTGCGCCAAGGTCTTGTCCGCTACGTCGGGGTGTCGAACTGGGCGGCCTGGCAGATCGCCAAAGCCCTCGGGATCTCAGAACGCAAGAACCTCGCACCGTTCCGCTCGCTGCAGGCCTATTACACCATTGCCGGGCGCGATCTCGAGCGCGAGGTCGTGCCGATGCTCACCTCCGAGAAGGTGGGGCTGATGGTGTGGAGCCCGCTCGCCGGCGGTTTCCTGTCGGGCAAGTACAGCCGTGACGATGAAAAATCGGGCGACGGACGACGCGCGACCTTCGATTTTCCGCCGGTCGACAAGGACCGTGGCTATGCCGTCATCGACGAGATGCGCAAGATCGCCGAGGCGCATTCCGTGAGTGTCGCGCAGATCGCGCTCTCCTGGCTGCTGCATCAGAAGGTCGTGACGAGCGTCATCATCGGCGCCAAGCGCATGGACCAGCTCGATGATAATCTCGCCGCTGTCGAGGTTCGTCTCTCCGACGACGAGCTCAAGACGCTCGATCAGGTGAGCCGCCTTGCCCCTGAATATCCGGGATGGATGCTGGAACGTCAGTCGAGCTACCGCAAGTCCGAGGCCTGAGTCGTTTCGGTCGCGAGTCTGGGGGCGGCTTCGGCCGCCCCTTTTTCGTGCCCGCCCGCGCCGGCAGCGGTTGCTTTCCGGCGATACGGCTCACGCGACCGGCGCGGAGCCGTCTTCCGGCGCAGGAAACCGGGCTGCCTCTTCGATGAGCCAGTCGACGAAACGCGTCACCTTGGCGGCCTTGGCCTGCGCGGTGAGGGCCATATAGCTCTTGCCGCTGTCGACGAAGCCATAGGGGGCGAGGAGCCGGCCGGCGCGGACGTCGTCGGCCACGAGCGGCCAGGGGCCGATCGCCACGCCTAGACCTGCGAGCGCGGCCTCCAGCATGAAGTAGAAATGCTCGTAGCGCGCGCCGGCCGACGGTTCCGCCATGGCGTTCAGATGCGTGCTGTCCGGGAGCGCGCGCTGCAGCCAGCGCGACCAGGCGAGTGGGGCCGTGTGCGTGTGAAGGGCGGGCAGGCCGCCGATGTCTCTCGCGACGAGGCGCGCCAGCGACGGGGCGAGGACGGGTCCGATCATCTCCGGAAAAAGCGCTCTTGCATCGCTGTCGGGCGGTGGAGGCGGCTCGCACACCCGCACGCGGATATCGAAGCGGCCGCGCGCGAATTGCTCGATGCTGTCGCAGGAGGTCAGCCGGACTTCGAGATCGGGATGTGCGGCCTGAAATGCGTGCAGGCGCGGGATGAGCCAGCGCATGGCGAAGGTTCCGCCCGTGGCGACGGCGAGCTCCGTGTTCTCCCGCTCGCTTAATTGGTCGATGGCCGCCTGCAATCGATCGAAGCCGGCGGTGAGACCCGGCAGGAGCGCGCGCCCTTCCTCCGTCAGGCGGATGGCGTTCTTCGGCCCTTCAAAGAGGGAAACCCTGAGAACGTCTTCAAGCTGCTGCACCTGACGCGAGACCGCGCTGTGGGTGACGTTCAGCTCTTTGGCGGCCAAAGACATCCGGCCGTGCCGACCGGCGGCCTCGAAGGCGCGCAGCGCGTTGAGTGAGGGAAGGCGTCGCGTCATGTGAGTTTATCGAACATTGCCTGTGCGAGAATATCGTTTTTCAACGCGGCAACAAGCGACTTCTATCGTCATATGGACGATAGGCGAGTTCTAAAAACGCACTTCGACAATGATGCAGCAGCTCGTTGCTGGCATTGGCTGAGCCTTTGCGTGTCGCGTTCGCGCCAGCGCCGGCGGCTGTCGGAGCTGGAGGATTGGCAACTCACCGACATGGCAATTTCGGACCCGGAACGAAAATCCGAGTGCCGAAAATGGTGGTGGCAGTCCTGAGGCCGTGATTGAGCAATAAGAACTTCCGTCGGCCCACCTCGGGGGTGAACCTCAGCGGCTGTCGGCGAGATCCATGCTGGCCGGGAAGAACTGTGAGATCCAGGTCTCCGTCAGCGCTTCACCGTCCTTCTTGAGGAAAAGCCGCAGGTCCACCGGGTCTTTTCCGGTGACGTGCACCTCGAAGGCGGCACGGAAGAGCCCGTTGCTGTCGACGACCGGATAGGCGCTGCACCGCCCCAATGTGCCACGTGAAACATTAACCATGGCGGTCACGCCGTCTTCGCGCGTGAAGCGGCCGAGATCGCCACCGGAGAAGTCGATGACGAATTGATAGACGTCCTTCGGACGCGGCTGCCCCGGAACGCCGCCGGCGCCGATAAAGGTGTCGACGACCCGCCCCGCCTTTGTCGCGTAAGGCTCGTCGAATCCCCAGTGCAGACGGTATTTGAGATCGAGCGAACTGCCGGCCTCAACCTTCTCCTCCGGTGTCCAATAGGCGACGATGTTGTCGTAGATCTCGTCGTCCGTCGGGATCTCCACGAGTTGCACCGCGCCCTTGCCCCATCCTTCGAGCGGTTCGACCCAGAGGGAGGGGCGGCGGTGATAGAAGACACCGTCGTCCTGGTAATGGTCGAAATGCCGATCGCGCTGAAGCAGACCGAATCCCTTCGGGTTGTCATCGCTGAAGCTGTTGGTCATCACGGCGGGCGGATTGTTGAGCGGGCGCCAGATGCGTTCGCCGCTGCCGGTCCACATGGCGAGCCCGTCGGAATCGTGGATTTCGGGCCGCCAGTCTTTCGCGTGGTGTCGGTCTTTCTGCGAGTACCAGAACATTGAGGTCAACGGGGCGATGCCAAGCCGAGTGATGGCCTGGCGCGGGAAGAGGACCGCTTCCGTCTCCATGACAACGCGCGCTTCGCGGGCGCAATCGAAGCGGTAGGCGCCCGTCAGGCTCGGACCCTCAAGCAGCGCGTAGACGGTGAGCCGGTCAGGATCGCCCGGCACGCCCTCAAGGAAGAACCGGCTGAAACGCGGAAATTCCTCGCCCGTCGCGAGCCCCGTATCGATGGCAATGCCACGGGCCGACAGCCCGTATTGCTTGCCACTTCCGGGAGAACGAAAATAAGAGGCGCCGAGGAACGACAGCCAGTCCCATTTGAGGTCTTCCGCCATCACCCGGAAACCGGCGAAGCCGATGCTTTGCGGCAGGCTGCGGGCGATGTGGCCCGCCGGCATATCGAAATAGCTCTGGCGGTAAAGAACCTCGTGCGCCTTGCCGTCTTTGACCACGGCGACAGTGACGGGGTCCTTCTGATAGCGACCGAGATGAAAAAGCTGGATCGGCGCTCCGCCCTCTCCGCCGAGATGCAAGGTGCGGTCCTTGCGATAGCTGATCTGGAAATAGGCGTCGTAATCGATCTTATCGAGGATTTCCGCCATGGCGGAGGCGGGCGGCTCCCAGAGCGCTTCGGAGAGCGTCTTCGCCGTCTCCTTCAGAAGATCGAACGAAAAGGGCTGCGTCGGCCCGTAAAGGATACCGTCGGTCTCGACATTGAGCCCTGCGAAGCTCCGGCTCGCAAATGGGCTGAGGGCGAGCGCTCCCCCTCCGGCGAGCGCAGCGCGGCGTGAGATTTTCATCATGTGTCGTCCAGGCGGGTGTCGTTCCTTGGCGGCTAAGATTGGTCTGCGGCAGAAAGGTGACGAAACGGCAGGTTTTCTCCCCGAAGCAACGCAAACCTCACCCTCTGGTCGAAAGCCTTGCTCGGCGTACAGTGTGGGGTCGCATATTGGCGCCCTGCCTGGGCGTGGGCGAGTGCCGCTTACTTGGCCCCGCCTTCCGGGCTGGCGCGAAAATAGCGCGCCGTGCGGCTTGCCGGACCGAGACTCGCCGCCTCGCCGCGCATGACGAGATCGCAAAGATGCGCGAGCGTCGACTGCGCGGCGGCCTCACGCAGGTTTTCGGCGATGCCTCGATAGACCCGCTCGACGATCGAATCGATGGTCAGAGGCTCCTCGCCGAGGGCTGCAAGGATGGTCTTCTCGCGCTGGCGGCGATGTTGGAGGAGGGCACGGACAAGCCGTTTCGGTTCCGTAACGGGACCGCCATGCCCGGGCCAGTAGATGTCGTGGTCGCGATCGAGCAGGCGTCTCAGCGAGGCCATGTAGTCGCCCATATTGCCATCCGGCGGGATCACCACCGAGGTCGACCAGCCCATGACGTGGTCGCCGGAGAAGAGGGCCTTCTCTTCCTCGAGCTCGTAGCAGAGGTGGTTGGCGGCGTGGCCGGGGGTTGCGAGAGCCGTCAGCGTATAATCGGGCCCTTCGATCCTTTCACCCTCCTCAAGCACCCGGTCTGGCTTGTAGGCGAATGCGCTGTCATTTGTGCCGCGGCAGCCGGCAATCATGGCCCCCGTCGCTTCGGCGAGGGGGGAGACCGCCGGGTAGTGGTCGTGGTGCGTGTGTGTCAGCAGGATATGACGCAGCTTTTCGCCCGAAACGGCTGCCAGCAGCGCCTCGATATGGGCGGAATCGGCGGGACCTGGGTCGATCACTGCAACCTCACCGGTGCCGATGATGTAGGTGCAGGTGCCGCGAAAGGTGAAGGGGCTCGGGTTGGGGGCGAGCACCCGGCGCACGCGTGGCGACAGGCGGACGCATTCGCCGGGAGCACCCTCCAGCGTGAGGTCGAATGGAAGCTCGCTCATTGTCACCCGGCTCCTTCTTCCCTCGCGTCTTCAGCCGGCCTTGCTGCCGCGCAGCTCGCTCAAAGTTCGGGCCGGGGTGATGGCTTCCGGATCGATGAAGCAATGCAGGATCGCCGGCTTGCCGGAGGCGAGCGCCCGCTCAAACGCCGGCGCGAATTCCTCCGTCGTTGCCACCGTCTCGCCATGGCCACCGAAGGCGCGGGCATAGGCGGCAAAATCGGGATTGGAGAGCCGCGTCGCAGAGATGCGGTCGGGATAGCGCGATTCCTGATGCATCCGGATCGTCCCATACATGCTGTTGTCGACGACGATCACGATGATCGGGATGTCGTGCTGCACGGCGGTCGAAAATTCCTGGCCGTTCATCAGGAAGCATCCGTCGCCCGCGAACGCGACGACGATGCGCTCCGGATAAAGGCGTTTGGCAAGAACCGCGGCCGGCACGCCATAGCCCATGGAGCCAGAAACCGGCGCAAGCTGCGTCGCAAAGCGGCGGAAACGGTAATAGCGGTGGATCCAGCCCGCGTAATTGCCGGCGCCGTTGCAGATGATCGTCTCGGGGGGCACGCGGTCGCGCAGCCAGGTCATCGCCTCGGCATACTGAAAGCGGCCCGGCACAGGGAGCGGCTTGCCCGACCAGTCGAGGAAGTCCTGATGGGCGGCGCCCGCCTCCTGTGCGGGGACGCCGACATCGAGCTCGGCCCGCACGAGCGCCTTTGCGAAGGCCTGCGGCGTCGCCTGGATGGCAAGGGTCGGCTGGTAGACCCGACCTAGCTCTTCGGCCCCCGGATGCACGTGCACGAATTTCTGGGCCGGCACGGGCACGTCCACAAGCGTGTAGGAGGACGAGGGCATTTCGGAGAAACGCCCGCCGACGAGGAGAATGAGGTCGGCGTGGCGCACGCGTTCTGCCAGTTTGGGATTGGGCCCGATGCCGAGATCGCCGGCGTAGTTGGGATGATCTGAGGGGAAGAGATGGGCGCGGCGGAAAGAGGTCGCGACGGGAAGGCCGGTGCGCTCCGCAAAGGCGGCGAAATCCGCAACCGCCGTCTCGCTCCAACGCGAGCCGCCGAGAATGGCCATCGGGCGCCGGGCGCTGCGGAGAAGATGGCCGAGCTCTTCGAGATCCTCAGCCCCTGGCCAGATCTCGGCCGCTTCGACGCGCGGCGCATCCGCGACGGCCGCCTCGTCGACAAGCATGTCCTCAGGCAGAACGACGACCACTGGGCCGGGACGTCCCTGCATGGCAGTGCGAAAAGCGCGGGCGACGAGTTCCGGCAGACGCTCCGCCTCGTTCACCTCCACGACCCATTTGGCGAGGCCGCCGTAAAACGCTTTGTAATCCACCTCCTGGAAGGCGCCGCGCTCGCGCATGCCGCGCTCAACCTGCCCGATGAAGAGGATCATCGGCGTGGAATCGTGCTCGGCAATGTGAATGCCGTGGCTCGCATTGGTGGCGCCCGGCCCGCGAGTGACGAAACAGACGCCTGGGCGGCCGGTCAATTTGCCGTAGGCTTCGGCCATCATCGCCGCGCCGCCCTCATTGCGGCACACGAGCACATCGATGGCACGGTCGTGCATCGCATCGAGGGCTGCGAGATAACTCTCCCCCGGCACGCAGGTGAGACAGTTGACGCCCTGCGCAACCAATTGATCGATCAGGATCTCGCCGCCAGTGCGTGATTTCGATCCGGTCTCGGTCACTCGCTTTTCCATTCACCCCTCATCCGTCTCGCACTTGCAATCGATGCCCTCATGCGCGCAAGAAGAGGTTGGCGCAAGCCGGGCGAAGCTTTCTGCAGCCCTCAGTATGCGGTAAGCGGATGATCCGGGTCCACCTTCCGCCCATGTGAATGGCGGTTCTACGCACGGCGAAAATCTATGGTTCAGCTGACTCTTCCGAAAAACTCGACAGTTCACCGCGGCAAGGTCTGGCCGAAGCCCGCGGGCAGCAAACACAAGGAATTCCAGATCTATCGCTGGGATCCCGAAGACGGCCGCAACCCGCGTCTCGATACCTATTATGTCGATACCGACGATTGCGGACCAATGGTTCTCGATGCCCTATTGTGGATCAAGAACAAGGTCGACCCGACTTTGACGCTGCGCCGCTCCTGCCGCGAAGGCATTTGCGGCTCCTGTGCCATGAACATCGACGGATCGAATACGCTCGCCTGCACGACGGGCTGGGGCGACATCAACGGCGTCGTGAAGATCTACCCGCTGCCGCATATGCCGGTGGTGAAGGATCTGGTGCCGGATCTGACGCATTTCTATGCGCAGCATGCGCTGATCGAGCCGTGGCTGCAGACGGTGTCTCCGACGCCGGAAAAGGAGCACCTGCAGAGCCACGAAGACCGCGAAAAGCTCGACGGGCTCTACGAGTGCATTCTCTGCGCCTGCTGCACGACCTCGTGCCCGAGCTATTGGTGGAACGGCGATCGCTATCTCGGCCCGGCGGCACTGCTGCAGGCCTATCGCTGGATTGTCGATTCGCGTGACGAGCGCACTGGTGAGCGTCTCGATCAGCTGGAAGATCCGTTCCGGCTTTACCGCTGCCACACGATCCTGAATTGCGTGCAGGTATGCCCGAAGGGACTGAACCCTGCAAAGGCGATCGGCGAAATCAAGAAGATGATGGTCGAGCGGCGCGTCTGAGCGACGCTGGCCTCCCGCCAAAGACAGGCATCGCAGCCTCAGGCGGCGGTGCCTGAGGCAAAAAAAAGCCCCGCAGCGCGAAGCTGCGGGGCTTTTTCGTGTTGTCTTGCGACGATCTAGATGATCGGCGATCCCTGCGGGAAGAGCCAGGTGCCGCCGTCGGCCCACTGGCGCTCCGGCAGACGGGCGCGGAACCACTTCACCATCGCGTAGTAGAAGCTCTCCTCGCTGCGGGCGGGCGTGCGGGCCGCAATCGGAGCCTGAGCAGGCGCCTGCATCGGCCGCTGCTGCCTCACCTGGATCGGTCGGCCGGCCTGGCGCGGGACGCTCGGCACCGTGCGATAGACGCGGGCACCGTTCTGGGCGGTTGCCTGGGCCGTATGCGCCGCGGGCTTCTGCTCTGCCGGACGGACGCTCGGGAAGAGCCAGGACGAACCATTCACGCGCGTCTGTGCGACGCCGTTTGCGCGGCTTGACGCCTGCTGGGGCTGTGCCCGGCGGGTCGCACGGATCGGTGCGCCGGCGTTCGAGCGGTAGAGATACCCTGCGGTTGCGACACCGTTCGTGGCGCGAGCGGGCGCGGCCTGGCGAGCATTCTGCTGAGTCGGCCTTTGCGACGCCTCAGCCTGTGCACGCGGATGTGTGCCCGGGAAGAGCCAGCTTGTCCGGCCTGCACTTGAGGTTTGAGCCGGTTTCGCGGGTTGCGATTGGGCAGACTTGCCGTTGGCCTGAACCTGGGTGCGCTGATGCGTGCCCGGGAACAACCAGCTTCCGCCAGCCGCAGCCGGCTGGGCCTGCTGTTGGGCGGCCTTTTGCGCGCCGTTCTGTTTCTGTGAGCCGTTCTGAACCGCAGCATTGCGATAAAGCCAGCTTCTCTGCGGCGTGCCATTGACGGCTTGCGCTTGCGGCTCGGCTTCGGCGGCCTGGCCGCGCCCATTCGGGAAGAGCCAGCTGCGCTGAACCACTTGCTGGGCCGGCTGCGCAGCCTCGGCTTTGCCGTTCGTGCGCGCTGCGCCATTCTGCGGCGCGGCGTTGCGGTAGAGCCAGCTCGCCTGCGGAGCGCCGGTCTGGCGTGCAGGTTCGGCTTTCTGGCCGGACGCCTGCGGTCGAGGCGCAGAATTGCGGTAAAGCCAGCTCACCGGTGCCTGGGGCTTCTGCGGCTCGGGCTTTGCATCTTCCTTCGCCTTGGAGCCGCCCGTGAACCAGCTGCTGATCGTCTGGAGGGGCGACCCGAGCGACGACGCTTCGGTCTTGCTCTTTTCCTTGGCTTCGGCGGCGAGACGATAAACCCAGCTCATCACTTCTGCCGGGGTCGACTGCTCGGCCTCTTCGCTCTCCTGCGGCGCAGGCTTGCGATAGAACCAGCCCTGAGCGGCCGACACTGCGGTGTCCTTGAGCGCCGCCTTGCCGTTTGCATGGCCGTTCGCCTTGCCATTCGCCTGTGCGGCAGGCTTACGGAAAAGCCAGCTCGACGGGGTCTCGGCGGGCGCAGCCTGCGGAGCGGGGGTCGCCGTGCCGTTGGTCTGCGGCGCGGCGGGCTTGCGGTAAAGCCAGCTCGGAGAGGTTTGTTCTCGAGCCGGTGGTGCGGCTTTCGCCGCGGCGGCGGGACTCTGGGCAGGCGCAGTCCGCGCCTGTGGGAAGAGCCAACTGCCACCGTTGTTTGGCGCTCGGGCCGGCTGGCCGCGCGCGCCATTCACCGGTTGGGTGGCGGGCATCATGTTCCTCGTGTTGATGGGCTGAGAGGCTGAGCGGTTCGCGGACGGGCTGAAGGGGGGATTGCCCCCGTAGGCCGACCTTGGTGTGGGCGCCTGCGATTGACGGGCCGGGCGCGCGGCCGAAACTTGCTTGTCATGTGAAGACGCAGCGGAAGCTGGGCGCGCCATGCGCGGCCGAAGCCAGCTTGCCTGCTGTTCGTCGCCGCGGCGATCGCCGCGCGAGAGGTCGGGGTTTTGAAGGTCGCGTGTCGCGGGCTCCGTCACTGCCGGATGAGGGGCCGACAGTTGCGTTGTTGCCGGACGAGATGCGACAGCAACGCCGTCAGAGCAGGCGGCCGGCCCGTCCTGCCGATTGAGACGGCTCGTCAGGTTCCGACGAAAGAGATCTGCGATCTCCCGCATCGGCTCCTGCAGCCGTTTGGCGACCATGTCCTCCATCGAGAGGCCCTGCCTTATCGCGATCGTCATCATGTCGAAGAAACGCAACAGGAGTGCAGCCGAACGGAATTTGGCCGAATTCGGCCAAGTCCGTCGATTGCAAGATGGA
Organism: Afifella sp. JA880; assembly: GCF_025379905.1. Classification (NCBI taxonomy): domain Bacteria; kingdom Pseudomonadati; phylum Pseudomonadota; class Alphaproteobacteria; order Hyphomicrobiales; family Afifellaceae; genus Afifella; species Afifella sp. JA880. Next base: position 507,840 of record NZ_JAOANH010000003.1, on the reverse strand, counting down.
TTCTACAACGATTCACGCCTTTTCTCCAGGAGGGGCTCTGATCGAAACCGTCGCGGAGGTGAATTGAGTCGGCGCCGCGGGTCCGGCGCCCTGCTGGGAGCCCGGATGAGCGATCTTTCGTCCCGTCCTGTCCGCGCGCTTGTGCCGCTGCGCAGCCGTACCCGGCGCTCAGCAGTCCATGCACAAGGACAAACGGTGCTGGCATTCAAGTTTCACCTTCGAAAGCACGCCTGGAATGTGGCTTTTCAATCCACTGACACCGGCGAGTCTAACCTGTCAAGAATCCTCCAGACAGGTTTCGTACTCTACTGACTCTGGATCATGTCACCGAATATTTCTTAATGAATAATTAACGCTAGTAATGGTGGAAGTATTAACCAAACTGAACCGTGTGAGGCAGAGTCACCATAGGTCCGCCAGCAGAGGAGTCGGTTCTGGCGCGAACAAGTTGTGGCGGCTCGCCTGAGGGCGGATCAGGCGAAAAGCCGTTGCGCCATACCTGCTATCGACGCCGCCAATTTCGCCAGGTGTGCACCTCCTCAGGACGTGGCAGCGCCAACTTTTCGGCGCGAAAGCCTGCAAAACTGCGCGAATTGATTCGCTTTTCGCACCAAAAGGAGGATGAGTTCCCTCCGGAGGCGTGCCCCCACGGAGACGATTGCGAGGTCCGTTCGCAGCGGACACAATCTCTGCGGAGGCCTTCCTCGCGCAGATACAGCTTACGAAGGAAAGCGCCGGCCATGATCGACCATCTCGGCATCACCGCGAGGGATTTCGCAGCCTCTCGCCTTTTCTATGAAAGAGCTTTGGCGCCGCTGGGCATGGAGGTGATCATGACGGTCGGCAAGGACGAAACCGGCGGCTATGAAGGCGCAGGCTTCGGCGCCCTCGGAAAGCCCTGTTTCTGGGTCCAATCCGTGCCGAACGGACAGGTCTCGGGCGTTCATGTGGCCTTTGCCGCGTCCGACAGGTCGGCGGTGGACGCTTTTTACGAGGCAGCTCTCACAGCTGGCGGACGGGACAATGGTGCACCCGGGCTGCGGCCACACTACCATCCGAATTACTACGGCGCCTTTGTCCTCGATCCTGACGGCAACAATATCGAAGCCGTCTGTCACCGGCCCGCATGAGCGGAAGAACGGGGGGCCGATGGGCAGCCGTCTCGCAGGTGGCTTCGGTCTCGCGTCCGGTCCTCAGCCCAGAACCGGATCGCCGCCACCGGCCGGCTTGAAGACGAGGGCGACACCGTTGATGCAGTGACGCTTGCCGGTCGGCTTGGGTCCATCGTTGAAGATGTGACCGAGATGGCCGCCGCAATTGGCGCAATGCACTTCCGTGCGCGGATAGATGAGCTTGAAGTCGCGTGAGGTCGCGACGGCGGCGGGCGCTATCGCCTCATAGAAGCTCGGCCAGCCGGTGCCGGAATCGAACTTGGCCTTGGAGCTGTAGACGGCATTGTCGCAGCCGGCGCAGTGGAAGACACCCTGGCGATGTTCGTCATTGAGGGGCGAGGTGTAGGCGCGCTCGGTTCCTTCGTCGCGGAGCACCGAAAACTGCCTGTCGGTCAGCTTCTTCTTCCATTCGTCCCGGCTCAGCGTCACCGGAAAGTCGCCGGCGGCTTCAGCATCCGCCCGACGCGGCGAGAAAACTCCGATCCCTGTCAGCGCGGCCACCGCCGCGCTTCCGGCAAACAGACTGCGTCGTGAGAGCATAGGGCTCCTCCTTGAATGGACCCAATCTAAAATGGGTGTCTCGGAGGAGGAGGGAAAGAGGCTTCACCGGCTCGTGAGGAGCGGTGATGCCGGGTTCAGCTTCCGACGCGCTTTGGCTGACCGGTGGCAAAATCGGTGGTGATGAGCGGAAGGCCCGCCTGCTTCCAGGCGGCGAGGCCTCCTTCAAGATGGGCCGCCTTTTTGAAGCCCGCCTCGATCGCTTTGCGGCTGACGAGTTCCGAGCGCTTGCCGGAGCCGCAATGGAAGACCACGGGCTTGTCCGTCTGGGTCGGCAGATTGGCGGCATCGAGTTCCGACATCGGCGCGAGCAAAGCGCCGGGAATGCGCTCGAAGGCAAATTCCGCCGGGGTGCGCACATCGATCAGAACGATCTCGTGCGCATCGAGCGCCTTGCGCACTTCCTGCGGCGTCATGATCTCGAAGGGGACGCCGTTGATATCTTCAGTCTTGCTCATGTGTTGTCTTCCTTCGCAGTGAAGGGGAGGTCGGGGTCCTTGGCCAGGCTCTCGACGCAATAGGTCTGCAGCTGTTCGGTCAGCTTGGCTGCGCTCCCCTGCAGTGCCGTATGCGGGATGAGCGGCCCGAAGTTGATCTTGAAGGTCTTGCCGCGCTTGTTGAGCAGCTCGTGGAACACGGTCATGTCCCTGAGCTCCGTGAGCCCCTGGTTGCCGAAAAGATAGAAGAGCCAGGAATTGCGCGCGGTGACGCGGCAGGGGAGGACCGGGACCTTGTGTTTTTGGGCCAGCGACACGGCCGAAACCTGCCAGGGCCGTTCGTTCAGACGGCCGCCCTGCCAATAGGCGATGCGGCCTGCAGGAAAGACCACGATGGCACGCTCTTCGGCGAACGCCTTGGAGGAGAGTCGCAGCGTCTCGCGCGTTTTCGTGAGACTGCGATGCTCTTCGCGCCATTCGACGGGAATGAGATGCTCCACCAGACGTTCGTTCACGCGCACGGCGTCACGGTTGGTGAAGATGGAGATGTCGCCGCGCACCTGGCGCACGGCATCATAGACAGCGACCCCGTCGGCGATGCCTGTCGGGTGGTTTGCTGCAATAATAAAGCCACCCTCACGCGGGATGCGCGAGATCCCGGAGATCTCCAGGTTGAGGGACAGAAGCTCGCTGATGTAGCGCATCCCCGCCGTACCCGGCAGAGGCCCCAGCGTATCGGCCATCTCGACCGCTTCGCTGTAATGGAGAATCTTATAAAGGAGTGGCCGGTAAAGCGGCCAGAGAGGATTGGCGACCAGTCCAATGCCGCGTTCGGCGATGAGCTGATCGACGATATGGCCACGCCGTTGACGGACCGCCGTTCTCAGCGCCCGCTGGCGCGCCCTTTGCATCCAGCCTAGTTCAGCCATCGCCATCTGCGCCGCCCTTCGTGACAAACCGCCTAGGACGTGCCAGAAGTCGGGTCAAGTCGAGTCTAAGGCTCTCCTGCCAAAAGGCTCGCCAGGTGTTGCACCATCACACGAGAGTCTCGTCATGTCGCATTCCTGGCGCGCGATCGCCGCAACCGCGGCGCTTGCAGCCTCCCTCGCCGCCTGTCAGTCTGCCTATTTCGGCGGACAAAGCAGCAATCGTTATTCTCCGCCTCCACCGCCGCGGCCGTTGACGGCAGCGCCGGTCGGAACCGTTTCGCAGGCCGAGCTTCCGCCCCCGAGCGGGGCAAGCGCCTCCAACGATCCGATGATGGGTGAACCGCCAGATCTGCGGCCGGGCTCAGACGGCAACGTGCAGACAGCGACAGCCACGCCCCCGACTTCGGGTGGCGCTGCTATCGGCCGCACCGATCTTCTCGGCGGCTGGACGGTGTCCTCCGGGGGTGACAGCTGTCAGCTCTTCATGTCTTTGACGAGCTGGTCGGGCGGCTATCGCGCCTCGACGCGTGGCTGCACCTCGCCGGCGCTTCAGAACGTCTCCGCCTGGAACCTTTCAGGCAATCAAGTCACGCTGCTTGACCAGGGCAGCAGCACCGTCGCTCGCCTCTATTCGACCTCGAAAACCCAGTTCAATGGTCAAACAGAGGCAGGTGCCGCAATTTCAGTCGCCCGTTAGCCTGCTTATTGTGCAAGTGCTGTTGCACAAATGCGCCAGCACTTATCAATTGGTTTAGTAGCGATTTCAATAGATTGTCGCCCTTTCTTGGCTTTGTCACACTTCGATGACGCCGAGTTCTTTGCGTCGGTCTTGCCGGGGTCAAGCTTCCGGCAAGCTCGTCAGGTGAAGCTCGGACGAACGCAAGGAGTGGATGATGAGAAAGCCATTTGCAGTCGGGGCGCGCATCGTTCGCCCTGCCGTTCTGGCCGCCGCGGCCGCCGCGCTCTCAACCAGCGCCATGGCGACCAGCCCGATGCTGTCCGTGCCGAAATGCGCCGAGCATGACGACATGGTGCGGATCCTCGCGAAAGAATATAAAGAGACCCCGAAAGCCCTCGGTCTCGTGGGCGGTCAGCGCGTCATGCAGGTCTTCGTTTCCAAGCAGGGGACGTGGACGATCGTGGTGACCCGCACCTCCGGCGACACCTGCATCGTCGCCGCCGGCCAGAATTGGGAAGAAGTCCCGATGGAAGTCGGCCAGCTCGATCCGCGCGCCTAAGCCTCCCGTCTTAAACGCCCTCCCGACACGGCGATCGTGTCGGCGAAACTCTTCCTGGCGAATTCACACTTGAACCCGGGCGCCGGCCATAGCACATCGCGGGCGATGAAAAATCCGGTTTCCCGCACCTATGATCGCCTGGCGGCGGAAGGTGGCATCACCCCCGATCCCGTCCAGAAGGAGCTCGCTTGCCGGCTCGACGCGCTTCTTGGCGCGCTTGCAGACGAGCGCACCAAATCGAAAAAGAGCCCACTCGGATGGCTGTTTTCCAAGGGGCGCCGACCCGAGCCTGTTCCCGGCCTTTATATTTGGGGTCCGGTCGGGCGCGGCAAGACGATGCTCATGGACATCTTCTTCCAGGCCGCCCCCAACACCCGCAAGCGCCGGGCGCACTTCCATGATTTCATGGAAGACGTGCACGAGCGGATCGCCCGCTTCCGCCAGCGCCTCAAGGCCGGTGAGGTGGACGGCGACGATCCGATCAAGCCGGTGGCGCGCGATATCGCGGCCGAGACCCGGCTCCTTTGCTTCGACGAATTCGCCGTGAACGACATCGCCGATGCGATGATCCTGGGCCGGCTTTTCGAGAAGCTCTTCGCGGAGGGGGTGACGCTCGTCGCGACCTCCAACGTGCCGCCCGACCGGCTTTATGAGAACGGCCTCAACCGGCCGCTTTTTGTGCCGTTCATCGAACTCATCAATAAGTCTAATGCCGTGTTCCATCTCGATGCGCCGCACGATTACCGCCTCGACAAGCACGGCGAGGAGCCCCTCTATGTGACACCGCTCGGAGAGGCGGCCGAGAAGATCCTCGACGCGCATTTCGAGCGCCTCTCGGGCGAAGCCCGCGGAACACCTCAGCAGCTCAGTCTACGTGGCCGTCATCTCGACGTGCCTGAAGCGGCTGGCGGCGTCGCCCGCTTCAGCTTTCACGAGCTTTGTGAAAAGCCCCTCGGCAGCGCCGATTATTTGAAGCTCGCCAAGACCTTCCACACGATCATCGTCTCCGGCATCCCGGTCATGAACCCGCAGACCCGCAACGAGGCGAAGCGCTTCATCAATCTCATCGACACGCTCTACGACCAGAAGATCCGCTTCATCGCGTCGGCAGAGGCGGAGCCGGATGCCTTGTGGCAGGGCACGAGCGGGGCGGAAGCCTTCGAGTTTCAGCGCACGGCGTCGCGCCTCACAGAGATGCGTTCGGACGCCTGGCCGGGTGAGGCAGCCGAGCGCTGAAGAGCGAGGCCGGGCTCTCGCGGGCCCGGTTCGGCGCGCATTTCCGCGTCCGCTGCAGAACTGGCCAGCGCTTGCCACGGTGCGACATTCGCGCTACTCCGCGCACTCTCTTTTGAGAGTTCTTCGCTCTCGTTATCTACGTCTAGGGAAGGTTCTTCATGGCTCGCAGCAAGATTGCGCTCATCGGTGCTGGACAGATCGGCGGCACGCTCGCCCATCTCGCCGGACTGAAGGAGCTCGGCGACATCGTCCTCTTCGATATCCAGGAAGGTATTCCGGACGGCAAGGCGCTCGATATTGCCGAATCCTCTCCCGTCGATGGTTTTGATGCACGTCTCGTCGGCACCCAGTCTTATGAAGCAATCGAAGGCGCCGACGTCGTCATCGTGACGGCCGGTGTGCCGCGTAAACCCGGCATGAGCCGCGATGATCTTCTCGAGATCAACCTGAAGGTGATGGAGCAGGTCGGCGCGGGGCTTAAGAAATACGCTCCCGATGCGTTCGTGATCTGCATCACCAATCCGCTCGACGCCATGGTGTGGGCGCTGCAGAAATTCTCCGGTCTGCCCGGCAACAAGATCGTCGGCATGGCGGGTGTGCTCGATTCCGCCCGTTTCCGCTACTTCCTGGCGGAAGAGTTCAATGTCTCCGTCGAAGACGTGACGGCTTTTGTGCTCGGTGGCCACGGCGATTCCATGGTGCCGCTGGTGCGCTATTCGACGGTTGCCGGCATTCCTCTGCCGGACCTCGTCAAGATGGGCTGGACCACGCAGGAGCGCCTCGACAAGATCGTGCAGCGCACCCGCGACGGTGGTGCTGAGATCGTGTCGCTGTTGAAGACCGGCTCGGCCTTCTATGCGCCGGCGGCTTCCGCCATCGCCATGGCCGAGAGCTATCTGAAGGACAAGAAGCGCGTTCTCCCCTGTGCTGCGCAGCTTTCCGGCGAATACGGTCTCGACCAGATGTATGTCGGCGTGCCGACGGTGATCGGTGCAGGTGGTGTGGAGCGTATCGTCGATATTTCGCTCGACCGCAGCGAGCGCGCAGAGTTCGAGAAGTCGGTTGCCACCGTGCAGGGGCTCATCGAGGCCTGCCGCAAGATCCAGCCGGCGCTCAACAGCTAAACGGCGGGGGGCCGGATGAACATCCACGAATACCAGGCTAAGGCCGTCCTCAAGGAATACGGGGCACCGGTCGCTGCCGGCGTCATGATCACGTCTGCCGACGAGGCGGAAGCGGCGGCCAAGAAGCTGCCGGGTCCGCTTTATGTCGTCAAAAGCCAGATCCATGCAGGCGGCCGCGGAAAGGGCCGTTTCAAGGAGCTCGGCGAGGATGCCAAAGGCGGCGTGAGGCTCGCCAAGAGCATTGAGGACGTTGTCGCCAACGCCAAGGAAATGCTCGGTCACACCCTCGTCACCAAACAGACGGGGCCGGCGGGCAAGGTGGTCAACCGGCTCTACATCGAAGACGGCGCCGACATTGCCCGCGAGCTCTATCTCTCGCTCCTTGTCGACCGCGGCACCGGCCGTGTCGCCTTCGTGGCCTCGACCGAAGGCGGCATGGACATCGAAACCGTCGCCGAAGAGACGCCGGACAAGATCCTGACGCTGCCGATCGATCCGCTTTCCGGCGTCAGCGATGCCGATGCGGCGAAACTCGCCGAGGCGCTCGAGCTCGAGGCTCCGGCGAAAGACGAATTCGGACAGCTTGCCCGAATTCTCTACAAGGCCTTCTCCGACGAGGATATGAGCCTTCTGGAAATCAATCCGCTCATCGTCATGAAGGACGGGCATCTTCGCGTGCTAGACGCCAAGGTCTCATTCGACGGCAACGCGCTCTTCCGGCATCCGGAGATCGTCGAGCTTCGCGACAAGACCGAAGAGGACGCCAAGGAGATCGAGGCTTCCGAGCACGATCTCGCCTATGTGGCGCTCACCGGCGATATCGGTTGCATGGTGAACGGCGCTGGCCTCGCCATGGCCACGATGGACATCATCAAGCTCTACGGTGCGGAGCCGGCGAACTTTCTCGATGTCGGCGGCGGTGCCTCCAAAGAGAAGGTGACGGCCGCCTTCAAGATCATCACCGCCGATCCGAATGTGAAGGGCATCCTGATCAATATCTTCGGCGGGATCATGCGCTGTGATGTGATCGCGGAAGGCGTCATCGCCGCCGTCAAGGAAGTGGGCCTCAAGGTTCCGCTGGTGGTTCGCCTCGAGGGGACCAACGTGGCGCTGGGCAAGAAGATTATCGAGGAAAGCGGTCTCAACGTCATCGCCGCCGATGATCTCGACGACGCGGCCAAGAAGATCGTTCAAGCCGTCAAAGGCTGACCGATGGCTGAATTCATTGCTGTCTGGCTTCCTCTGATCATCATCTTTCTCGTTTTCGGCGGCTTGATGGTGATCGTGTCGAAAAAACAGATGCGCAGCTATGCGAAGCATGTGGCAGAGGTGAAGGCGATCAACGACGAGATCGTTGCCGTCAACCGAGAGGTGATCGCCGAGCTTCGGGAGATCAAACAGATTCTGAAGGACAAGAACTGATGTCCATTCTCGTCGACAAGAATACCAAGGTCATCGTCCAGGGGCTGACGGGCAAGACCGGTACGTTCCATACCGAGCAGGCGCTCGCCTATTACGGCACCAAGATGGTGGCTGGCGTGCATCCGAAGAAGGGTGGCCAGACCTGGGAGAACGGCGTCGAAGGCGCCGCTGAACTGCCGATTTTCGCCTCCGTCGCGGAAGCCAAGGAAAAGACCGGCGCGACCGCCTCCGTCATCTATGTGCCGCCAGTCGGCGCCGGCGCTGCGATCGAAGAGGCGATCGACGCGGAAGTGCCGTTCATCGTCTGCATCACCGAAGGCATTCCGGTGATGGACATGGTCAGGGTGAAGGCGAAGCTCGACACGTCGAAGTCCCGGCTTCTCGGACCCAACTGCCCGGGCGTCTTGACGCCGGAAGAGTGCAAGATCGGCATCATGCCCGGCTCCATCTTCAAGAAGGGCTCGGTCGGGGTCGTGTCGCGCTCCGGCACGCTCACCTACGAAGCGGTGTTCCAGACGACGAATGCCGGGCTCGGCCAGACGACTGCCGTCGGCATCGGCGGCGATCCGGTCAAGGGCACGGAATTCATTGACATTCTGGAAATGTTCCTCGCCGACGACGCGACGGAATCGATCATCATGATCGGTGAGATCGGCGGTTCGGCGGAAGAAGACGCCGCCCAGTTTCTCGCCGACGAGAAGAAGAAGGGGCGGTGGAAGCCGACCGTCGGCTTCATCGCCGGACGCACGGCGCCTCCGGGACGCACCATGGGCCATGCCGGTGCCGTCATCTCAGGCGGCAAGGGTGGTGCCGAAGACAAGATTGCCGCGATGGAAGCGGCAGGTATCGTGGTTTCTCCCTCGCCTGCCAAACTCGGCGATACGCTCGTGGAGGTTCTCAAGGGCTGAAGCCTTTTGCGCCGCGCCGCGAGCCGTGCGCGGGCGGCGCCCCTGCCTCTCCAGGCGAAGACGTGGAGCGGAATTTTCCGCTTTTTGGATCGTTTCGCAGTTGGCGAAAGCGGCCGATTACACTAACTCCGCGTTTGCAAAAGGCGTATAGATTGCGCCAGGTCGTCGCAGGGGCGGGCGTCGGCGCAAACCGGGAAAGGCGTAGGATCAGTTCCTGCGGAAGGCTATGGCACGGCAAATCTCGAACGAAGCCCTCCGACAATCTTCGTTTCTTTATGGCGGCAACGCCGAATACCTGGAGCAGCTTTATGCGCGTTACCAGGACGATCCTGCCTCCGTCGGCGACGGATGGCGGGATTTTTTTCAAGAGCTGAAGGACGAGAAGAACGACGTTATCCGTGAGGCGCGGGGCGCGCCCTGGCAGCGACCCGACTGGCCGATCGTCGCAAACGGCGAACTCGTCTCCGCTCTCGATGGCAATTGGCAGGGCGTCGAGCGGCATATCGATACGAAGATCCGCGCCAAGGCGCAGAAGGCCGGCGTCGATCTCTCAGAGCCGGAAGTCCTGCAGGCGACCCGGGATTCCGTCCGCGCTTTGATGATGATCCGCGCCTATCGCATGCGCGGCCATTTCCACGCGAACCTCGATCCGCTCGGCATCGCCGCCATGCGCGACCACGAGGAGCTGCATCCCTCCTCCTACGGCTTCACCGAAGCCGATTACGAGCGGCCGATCTTCCTCGATTGGGTTCTCGGGCTCGAATTCGCCACCATTCCGCAAATGCTGGCGATCCTTCGGCGCACCTATTGTTCGACGCTCGGCGTCGAATTCATGCATATCTCCGCCCCGGACGAGAAGGGATGGATTCAAGAGCGCATCGAGGGCCCGGACAAGGAGATCACCTTCACCGACGAAGGCAAGCGGGCCATCCTCAACAAGCTGATCGAGGCGGAAGGCTTCGAGAAGTTTCTCGATATCAAGTATACCGGCACCAAGCGCTTCGGCCTCGACGGTTCGGAAGCGCTGATCCCGGCCCTTGAGCAGATCATCAAGCGCGGCGGTCATCTCGGCTTGCGGGAAATCGCCTTCGGTATGGCACATCGCGGCCGGCTCAACGTGCTCGGCCTCGTCATGGGCAAGCCGCTGCACGCCATCTTCCACGAATTCAAGGGCGGCTCGGCGCAGCCCGACGACGTCGAAGGTTCGGGCGACGTGAAGTACCATCTCGGCGCTTCCTCCGACCGGGAATTCGACGGCAACAAGGTGCATCTCGGCCTCACCGCCAATCCGTCGCACCTGGAGATCGTCGATCCGGTGGTGCTCGGAAAATCCCGCGCCAAGCAGGATCGCTGGGAAGACCCGAACGAGGAGGGAATTCGCGAGCGCTCGAGCGTTCTGCCGCTCCTCATTCACGGTGATGCGGCCTTTGCCGGCCAGGGCGTTGTCGCGGAATGTTTCGGGCTTTCCGGCCTGAGAGGCCATCGCACCGGCGGCTCGATCCATTTCATCATCAACAATCAGATCGGCTTCACCACCAATCCGCGCCTGTCGCGCTCTTCGCCTTACCCCTCCGATGTCGCGAAGATGATCGAGGCGCCGATCTTCCACGTGAACGGAGACCATCCGGAGGCGGTGGTGTTTGCTGCGAAGGTGGCGACGGAATTCCGCCAGCGCTTCAAGAAGCCGGTCGTCATCGACATGTTCTGCTACCGGCGCTTCGGGCACAACGAATCCGACGAGCCGAGCTTCACGCAGCCACTGATGTATCGGGAGATCCGCAAGCATCCCTCGACGTTGTCCATTTACGGCAAGAAGCTGATCGAAGAGGGGCTGACGAGCGAAGAACAGATCGAGGAGCGCAAGGCCGAGTGGCGCGCGCATCTCGACGAGGAGTTCGAGCTCGGCCAGAACTACAAGCCGAACAAGGCCGACTGGCTCGACGGCATGTGGATGGGGCTGACGACGCCGAAAGCCTCCGACGAGCGCCGGGTGGGGCGCACGGGCGTCGAGCTTGACCGCCTCAACCAGATCGGCATGGCGCTGACCGAAGCGCCGAAGGATTTCAAGATCCACAAGACCATCCGGCGCTTCCTCGACAACCGGCGCAAGATGCTGGAAACGGGCGAGGGCATCGACTGGGCGATGGGCGAAGCGCTCGCCTTCGGCAGCCTGCTTTCTGAGGGCCACAAGGTGCGGCTCTCAGGCCAGGACGTGGAGCGCGGCACCTTCTCGCAGCGCCACACTGTTCTCTACGATCAGGAGACGGAAGAGCGCTACGTGTCGCTCAACAATCTCGGCCGCAAGCAGGAGACCTTCGAGGTCGTCAATTCGATGCTGTCGGAAGAAGCCGTGCTCGGGTTCGAATACGGCTATTCGGTTTCCGAGCCGCGCGGCCTGACCCTCTGGGAAGCGCAGTTCGGCGATTTCGCCAACGGCGCGCAGGTGATCTTCGATCAGTTCATCTCGTCGGCCGAACGCAAATGGCTCAGAATGTCGGGTCTCGTCTGCCTCCTGCCGCATGGTTATGAGGGGCAGGGGCCGGAGCATTCCTCCGCCCGGCTGGAGCGCTTCCTGCAGATGTGCGCGGAAGACAATATGCAGGTCGCCAATTGCACGACGCCTGCCAACTATTTCCACATTCTGCGCCGTCAGCTGCACCGGAATTTCCGCAAGCCACTCATTCTGATGACGCCGAAGAGCCTGCTGCGCCACAAGCGGGCGGTCTCCAAACTCGATGAGTTCGTCAAGGACACGTCCTTCCATCGGATTCTCTTCGACGATGCCGATCGCAACGAGGGCGAGGGCATCCGCTTGAAGCCGGATGCGGACATCCGCCGTGTCGTCGTCTCCTCCGGCAAGGTCTATTACGACCTCTTCGAGGAGCGCGAAGAACGCGGCATCGACGATGTCTATCTCTTGCGGCTGGAACAGTTTTATCCGTTCCCGATGACGGCGCTCACCAAACAGATGGCACGCTTTCCGAATGCAGAGCTCGTCTGGTGCCAGGAAGAGCCGAAAAATATGGGCGGATGGGCTTTCGTGAAGCCGCGCCTGGTCAATATCCTGAACACGCTGGAGTTGCCGCAGGAGAAGCCGCGCTACGCCGGCCGGCCGGCCTCGGCAGCGACCGCGACCGGCGTCATGTCGCGGCATTTGCAGCAGCGGGCGAAATTTCTCGACGAGGCGCTCGGCGAATAGGCCGGGCGCTCCATTGTAGCTTATGACAGGCGCCGCAACGGCGCGACGAAACGGGACGATCAATGACAACGGACATCAAGGTTCCGACGCTTGGCGAATCGGTCACGGAAGCCACCGTCGGCCAGTGGTTCAAAAAGGAAGGCGAGACGGTGTCTCGCGACGAGCCCCTCGTCGAACTTGAAACCGACAAGGTCACGGTGGAAGTGCCGGCGCCTTCCGAAGGCACGCTGGAATCGATCGTCGTCAAGGCCGGCGAGACCGTCGAAGTCGGCACGCTTCTCGGCTCCATCGCTGCCGGCGACGGCAAGGCCAAACCGGCTGAGAAGCCGGCTGCGGCAGCGTCCAATGGCAGCGGCAAGGCGGAGAAATCCGCCGCGGCGCCGAGTGCCGAGCCGGCCGCAGAGGATGAGGGCGGGGAAGGCGAGCTGATTGACATCGTCGTTCCCTCCGCCGGTGAAAGCGTGACGGAGGCCGATGTCGGCGAATGGCTGAAGCAGGAGGGCGACGAAGTCGCTCTCGACGAGGCCGTCGTCGAGCTCGAGACGGACAAGGCGGCGCAGGAGATCCCGTCGCAGGCCGCTGGTGTCCTGGCTGAAATCATCAAAAAGCAGGGTGAGACGGTGACCGTCGGTCAGGTTCTCGGCCGCATCCGTGTCGGCGCCAAGGGGGCGAAGAAGGCGGAAGCTCCGGCGCCCAAGGCGGAAAAGACGGAAGCGGCACCCGCTGCCGGCGAGCGCAAGCCCGCGCCTTCGGCCGCCAAAATGATGGCAGAGAAAGGCCTCGCCGCCGCCGATATGGACGGGTCCGGCAAGAAGGGCCAGGTTCTCAAAGGCGATGTGCTGAAGGCGCTCGAACAGGGTTCCGAGCAGCCGCAGGCGAAGCCCTCGGCACCTCGCGCCCCGTCGCCGGAAGCCGACGAGGTGCGTGAAGAACGGGTGAAGATGACCCGCCTCCGCCAGACCATCGCGCGGCGGCTGAAAGAGGCACAGAACACCGCGGCGATGCTCACCACGTTCAACGACGTGGACATGGGCGCCGTCATGGATCTCCGGAAGACCTACCGCGACCTCTTCGAGAAGAAGCATGGCGTGCGGCTCGGCTTCATGGGCTTCTTCGTGAAGGCGGCGGTGGCTGCCCTCAAGGAGATCCCGGCCGTCAATGCCGAGATCGACGGCACCGACCTCGTCTACAAGAACTATTACCACATCGGCGTGGCCGTCGGGACCGACAAGGGCCTCGTCGTGCCGGTCGTGCGTGATGCGCAGGAAATGTCGGTTGCCGAAATCGAGAAGGAGATCGGCTCCCTCGGCAAGAAGGCGCGCGACGGTTCGCTCACCCTTCAGGACATGCAGGGCGGCACCTTCACCATTTCCAATGGCGGGGTCTACGGCTCCTTGATGTCGACGCCGATCCTGAACGTGCCGCAATCGGGCATTCTCGGCATGCACCGCATCGAGGAGCGGCCGGTCGTCAGGAACGGTCAGGTCGTGGTCCGCCCGATGATGTATCTGGCGCTCTCCTACGATCACCGCGTCGTCGATGGCCAGGAAGCCGTGACGTTCCTCGTCCGGATCAAGGAAGCCATCGAAGATCCGCAGCGTCTCGTGCTCGATCTTTGAGGCATCATCAGGGGGCTTGAATGGAAGCGGCAGCGGCTGGTCTACCCGTTGAGATGACGCTCCTTGGCTGGAGCGTCATTCTTCTCGTCGTCCACATCATCGTTCAGTCCGGCGCGGCGACGCGGGAGACGGGGCTCGATTACAATGCGAGCCCGCGCGACGAGGGCAACAAGGCCTGGGGCGTCATGGCCGGACGTTCGTCGCGGGCGCTCAAGAATTTTCTCGAGACGTATCCGGCCTTTGTCGCGATGGCGCTGGCCCTTGCCGTGACCGACAAGACGGGCGGCCTCGGGGCGATCGGCGCGCATGTCTGGTTCTGGGCGCGTATCGTCTATCTGCCGCTCTATCTTCTCGGTATTCCTTATATCCGCAGCATCGTATGGATGATTTCCGTCGGCGGCATTTTGTTGATGCTATGGGCGCTTTTCTTCTAGGTCCGGCGCTGTAGGGTCAGGGCCGCGAGACAAGGGGGGCCCATGAGCGTCGAATTCTTCGTCACCTCGCTTTTGATCATTCTCATTCCCGGCACCGGCGTCGTCTATACGCTGGCGGCTGGTTTGTCCGGCGGGCAACGGCGCGCGATCATCGCGGCCTTCGGTTGCACGCTCGGCATCGTGCCGCATCTGACAGCTTCGATCCTCGGCCTCGCTGCGCTCCTGCATGCGAGCGCCACGCTTTTCGCCGTCATAAAGTATCTCGGCGTTGCCTATCTTCTCTATCTCGCCTGGCAGACGCTCAAATCCGCAGGACCGCTGGCGCTCTCGGGTCGAGAGGAGACCCCGAAGCGTGCGCTATCGATCGTGCGCAACGGTATCCTCATCAATGTTCTCAATCCGAAGCTGTCGATCTTCTTCGTCGCCTTCCTGCCGCAGTTCATCACGCCGGGGGAAGTCTCGCCGACGGGTGAACTCCTCGTCCTGTCTCTTCTGTTCATGGCGATGACCTTCGTCGTTTTCGTCCTCTATGGCGTGTTTGCGGCTGCCATGCGTGCAAAGGTCTTGCAAAACGCACGACTTATGCGCTGGCTGCAGCGAACGGTGGCCATCGCATTTGCCGGTTTCGGCCTGCGTCTCGCTTTCGCCAGTCGTTGATGCGGCGGGGCGGCCACCTACCTTAGTGCCTATCCTTCGAGAATTCTGGAGTAATCAGCCGACATGCCTGACACCTACGATCTCATCGTCATCGGCAGCGGACCGGGCGGCTACGTCTGCGCCATCCGCGCCGCACAGCTCGGGCTCAAGACGGCAGTCGTGGAAAAGCGCCCGACCTTTGGCGGCACGTGCCTCAATGTCGGCTGCATTCCTTCCAAGGCGCTTCTCCACACCTCCGAGATGTTCGAGCAGGCGGCGCATGGCTTCGCCGATTTCGGCATCAAGGTGAAGCCCGAGCTCGATCTCGAAGCGATGCTGGCGCACAAGGACAAGACGGTGAAGTCGAATGTCGACGGCGTCGCCTACCTCTTCAAGAAGAACAAGATCGACACGTTCGAGGGCGTCGGACGCATCGTGCAGGCCGGTGAGGTCGAAGTGACGCCCGAGAAGGGAGAGCCGACGCGCCTTTCCACCAAGGCGATCGTCATCGCGACCGGGTCTGAATCGGCACCCTTGCCGGGCGTCGAAGTGGACGAGAAGAAGATCGTGTCGTCGACCGGCGCGTTGAAGCTCAGCAAGGTGCCGGAGAAGCTCGTCGTCGTCGGTGCCGGCATCATCGGGCTCGAACTCGGTTCGGTGTGGCGGCGGCTCGGCGCCAAGGTCACGGTCGTGGAATTCCTCGATCGCATCCTGCCCGGCATGGACGGGGAGGTAGCCAAACAGGCCCAGCGCCTCTTCAAGAAGCAGGGGATCGACTTCCGTCTCGGCACCAAGGTGACGGGCGTCGAAACCGAAAAGAAGGGCCTGCGTGTCTCCGTCGAGCCGGTCAAGGGCGGGGATGCGGAGAAGCTCGATGCCGATATCGTGCTCGTCGCAATCGGCCGGCGTCCCTATACGGCGGGGCTCGGGCTCGAAGAGGCGGGGGTCGCGCTCGACGAGCGCGGCCGCGTTGCCACCGCCAAGGATTACAAGACGAATGTCGAGGGCATCTATGCGATCGGCGATGCGATCGCCGGACCGATGCTCGCCCATAAGGCGGAGGACGAAGGCACGGCCGTTGCCGAAATCCTCGCCGGCCAGAAGGGCCACGTGAATTACGAGGTGATTCCGAGCGTCGTCTATACGGAGCCGGAAATCGCCGTCGTCGGGCGCTCTGAAGAGGAGCTGAAGGACGCCGGCATCGCCTATCGCAGCGGCAAATTCCCGTTCAGCGCCAACGGGCGCGCCCGGGCCATGAATGCCACGGACGGTTTTGTGAAAGTCCTGGCCGACGAGAAGACGGATCAGGTGCTTGGCGTGCATATCGTCGGGCGCGGCGCCGGCGAAATGATCCACGAGGCGGCTGTCCTCATGGAATTCTCAGGTGCCGCGGAAGATCTTGCACGCACCTGCCATGCGCATCCGACGATGTCTGAGGCCGTTCGTGAAGCGGCCATGGCCGCCTGGTTCAAACCCGTTCATATCTGAGGGCAGGACTGCCCTCAGCCTGGCCCCTGTCGGCCTGGCCCTTGAGAACCTCGGCCTAGGGCGATGGCGTTGGGCCGGGCCACCAGGGATGACGAAAAGCGGCCAGGCAAAAAAAAGCGCCGGCTCTTCGGCCGGCGCAGACGTTATCCGGTTGCTATTGGCAACCTGGACTGGAGTATGTGAAAAACGTGCCGGGCCCTATTTGGTTCCGCCCGTGCAGGCCGTATCGCCCTCCGCACATTGCTTTTGCGGGGCAGCATTGCGTTCGCTGCTGGTGACAGCCTGAGGCAGCGGTGCGGGGGTCGCCATCGCTACCTTTTCTTCAGCGGCCGGCGCCTTGGAGGCCATCACCTGCTGGCGGTGAAAGCTGCAATCGGCGCTGGCGGCAGACGCCAGCAGGAGGAAGGCGGCGGTCGCGCTGACGCATGTCAAAACCTTACGCATGAATCTCTCTCCTTGTTCCCTCTTGTCTCTCCGCGGACAAAGCTTTCGCTGACGTCCGACGAGGAAAGTTAGGGCGGAAAGAAGGCCGCGCTAAGATCGATTCTGCCTCAATATTCGTCATCTCGAAAACGTGATGACGTAAGAAAACATGTCACGAATGCCGTTGATGCGCGGCACGGGGATGTGCCTTTGCATAGATATCGAGGAGCCGGGCCGCATCGACATTGGTATAGATCTGTGTCGTCGACAGGCTCGCATGGCCGAGAAGCTCCTGGATCGTCCTGAGATCGCCGCCGTCGCCAAGGAGATGCGTGGCGAAGGAGTGGCGCAGCGCGTGCGGCGTGACGCTCGGCTCGAGACCCAGGGCAGATCGAAGCCGTTCCACCAGTTTTTGGACGATGCGGGGCGACAGGGAACCACCCTTGGCGCCGCGAAACAGGGGCTCGCTCGGCGCCAAAAGGTAGGGGCAGAGGCGGATATAGGCTTCGATCGCCTCGCCCACCTTCGCCAGAACCGGCACGATCCGCGTCTTTCCGCCCTTGCCGGTGACACGAAGCGTATCGCGGCCTCCGACAGGCGCATCGGCACGTGCAATTCGGAGCGCTTCGGAGATGCGCAGGCCGCTGCCGTAAAGAAGGAGAAGGACGGCGCGGTCGCGGGCGGCAACCCAAGGCTCTTCGGTCAATGTGTCGGCGGCGTCCGCCAGCGTCAGGGTATCGGTGACGGAGAGCGCCTTCGGAAGGCTTTTCTTTTGCTTCGGACTGCGCACGGCCTCGAAAGCCGAGGTGGTCGGGATGTCGTGCCGGGCGCAAAAACGGGCAAGTGAGCGGCAGGCGGCGAGCTGGCGGGCGAGGCTGCGCGAGCCTGCGCCGGATGCGCGCCGAGCGGCGAGGAAGGCGCGGATATCGGCCGGCGTCAAAGCAGCAATGTCGGCCGTTGTGGGCGGTGCGCCGAGATGCTTCGTCAGAAACTGCGCCAGCTGCGAAAGATCGCGCTCATAGGCTTCGAGCGTCTTTGGCGACAATCGCCTCTCGTCGCGGAGATAGCTCAGCCAGCGCTGCAGGAGGGCGGCGAGATCGGGTGCGAGCGCGACAAGGAATGCGTCTTTGGAGGCCATGGCGCGAGTATCACGCGCCATGGTTAAACAAATGCGTAGGGACGTAAGGCGTTGTATCGACGCCCTTTTCCATATGAGTCAGAGAATTGACTGACCCGCCTTCTTCCAATCCGCAAGGAAGGCCTCGAGACCCTTGTCAGTGAGCGGGTGCTTGATGAGGGAGCGCAGCACCTGCGGCGGCACCGTCACCACATCGGCGCCGATCATCGCCGCCTGCTTCACATGGTTGGGCGTGCGCACGGAGGCCGCCAGGATCTCCGTCTCGAAGTTCGGATAATTGTCGTAGATGATGCGGATCTCTTCGATCAGCTCCATGCCGTCGAGATTGATGTCGTCGAGGCGACCGATGAAGGGGGAGATGAACGCGGCGCCGGCCTTGGCCGCGAGCAGGGCCTGATTGGCCGAAAAGCACAAAGTGACATTCACCATGCGGCCTTCGTCCGCGAACGTACGGCAGGCCTTGAGACCGTCCAATGTCAGGGGCACCTTGATCGCCACATTGTCGGCGATCTCGGCGAGCTTGTGCCCCTCCTTCAGCATCGTGTCGTAATCGGTTGCCGCCACTTCGGCCGAAACCGGTCCCGATACGAGATCGCAGATCTCTGCGATGACGTCGGTGATCGGGCGCCCCGCCTTCATGATCAGCGAGGGGTTGGTGGTGACGCCGTCGAGGAGCCCGGCTTCTGCAAGCTCGCGGATCTCGGCGGTGTCGGCGGTGTCCACGAAGAATTTCATAGCGTTTGCCTCATCGCTGCGCTTGTCGTCGCGCGTGATAATCGTCTGCCCTCTCTAGAGCTTTCGTCCACCCCTTTGAAGGCACGACGTGCATGGACGTCGTGCAAAGGTGCCGTGCGACCTTCGCGAATTTCGCGGCAGGCGGTCGTCGCAGCGCCCTTAGAGCGCCAAGGCGGAGGCGAGCACGGCCCCCACATAAAGCACGAGAATACCCACTGTTTCGAAACCGACATTGGCGAAGCCGTAGCGCTCGCGGCGGATAAGGCCGAGGAGCAAAACGGCGGTCATGGCGATGCCGATCAATGCCCAGAATTGCGTCGAGGGATCGATGGCGTTGTAAATCGACCCGTCGCGATAGGCGACGTCGGCCGCCGACAGGAAGAGAACGTCGAACGTGTTGCCACCGATGATGCCGCCGAGGGCGAGCTGCAAGGCGCCCCGCCGCACCGCGGCGAGCGTGGTCACGAGCTCAGGCAGCGAGGTGACGGTCGCCGTCATCAAAGCGCCGACGACGCTGCCGCTGATGCCGGTCTTTTGGGCGATCGTTGTTCCGGTCTCCGCCACCACGTAGCCCGCGATGGCAACGACGATCACCATGCCCGCAAATGAAAGCGCCAGGTTGAGCGTGGAGCGGCCTTTCTCGTCTTCTTCCGGCATGTCGTGCCGGGTCTCGCCGGTATCGAACGGCTTCCACATTGGCTGATCCCGGTCCTGGCGGCCGAGCCTCAGGCCGAAAATGTAGATTGCGATCAGGATGATGCTCGCCGGATGCACGCCGAAGAAGGTGACCGGCGGGAGCACGCCGGCAATCATCGGGATGCTGAGGAGAAGGATGAGCAGCGCCGATTGTGAGAGATTGGTCGGGTCGGCGGCCGCATGTTCCAGATTGGCTTTCCTATAGGCGATGTCGGCAAGGGCTAGAAACGCGGTCTGCGCAGCGATGCCGCCAAGCGAATTGGCATAAGCGAGGTCGACGTTGCCGGTCGCGGCGGCCGTAACGGAGGTTACCGTGCCTGCCGCCGACGTCGTCGCGCCCAGAAGCACCGCGCCCGCGATCGCCTCGCCGAGACCCGTACGGTCGGCCAGAACGTCGGCGACCGACGTGAGCTTCGTGCCGATATAGGCGATGGTGGCCGCGGCTACGACGAAGAGCCCGACAGCGAAAGTCAGAGAGAGTTCCGGCAAGAAAGATCCGCTTGGTTTGCCTAGCCAACTGAAGAGGCCATGCGCGGTTCCAACATTCCTGGACGCTCCTCATCTTCGCTGCGGTTCGGGAGCTTGCGATTTTGCTTCATGCTTGCGAATCGCGGCGGGGCGCGCTTGGAAGGCGCTTCGGCGAGCGTTTAGGCTCGTTAAGCGGATTTAACGAAAGCCGAGGCTCGCTTGCCTGATACGTTTCCGCTCCAGGTGCTTCTCCCTTATGCCCTGGAGTGCAGCTACACCTATCTCGCCGACCGCCCGCTCGATCCCGGAACGATCGTCGTCGTGCCGCTCGGTGCGCGCGAGGTCTTGGGTGTCGTCTGGGACGACGAGGCGCCGCAAAAGCTCAACACCGCGAGACTGAAGCCGATCGCAGCGGTTCTTCCGGCCTTGCCGCTGCCGCGTCCACTGATGCGCCTGATCGATTTCGTCGCCGATTACACATTGTCGCCGCCAGGCATGGTGTTGCGTATGGCGCTGCGCGTGACGGCGGCGCTCGCCCCGGAAAAGCCGGTTGCGGCCGTGCGCGTAACGGGGATGGCGCCAGACCGGTCGACCGCCGCCCGCCAGCGCGTTCTCGATCTGGCGGGCGACGGCCTTGCCTGGTCGAAAAGCGGCCTTGCCACCGCGGCCGGCGTTTCTGCTTCAGTCGTCGACGGGCTCGTCAAACAGGGCGCGCTGGAGATGGTGCTTCTGTCGCCGCGCCCGGTCACGCGCCCGCCGATCCCAGATTTCGCCCCACCGGAGCTCTCCGACGCGCAGGCCGAGGCCGGCGCGCAATTGCGCGCGCTGGTGCGAGATGAGGCGTTTTCGGTCGCTCTCATCGACGGCGTGACCGGTGCCGGCAAGACCGAGGTGTTTTTCGAGGCCGCGGCGGAGGCTCTCGAAAAGGGCCGCCAGGTTTTGATTTTGATGCCGGAAATCGCCCTGACCTCGCAGGCGCTTGAACGTTTCGCCGCTCGCTTCGGCTCGCCGCCGGCCGAATGGCATTCTGAGATGTCGCCGAAATTGCGCGAACGCGTCTGGCGCGGGGTTGCCGACGGGACGGTTCGCGCCGTCGTCGGGGCACGCTCGGCCCTCTTCCTGCCGTTTTGCGAACTCGGCCTCATCGTCGTCGATGAAGAGCATGACGGTGCCTACAAGCAGGAAGAGGGCGTCATCTACCATGCCCGGGACATGGCCGTCGCTTATGGCCATCTCGCCGGCTTCCCGGTGGTGCTGTCGTCGGCGACCCCGTCCGTCGAAAGTCGGGTCAACGCGCAGCGCGGGCGCTACCGTCATATCCATCTCGACCAGCGCTACAGCGGGGCGGGCCTGCCCGACGTTGACGTCGTCGATCTGCGCGAAGCGCCGCCGGAGCGCGGCCGCTCCCTGTCACCAAAGCTCGTCGAAGCCGTCCGGCAGACCCTGGCGCAGGGCCACCAGGCACTTCTCTTCCTCAACCGCCGCGGTTACGCCCCTTTGACGCTCTGCCGCCATTGCGGTCACCGCTTCACCTGCCCGAATTGTTCGACCTGGCTCGTCGAACATCGGTTTCGCGGCGTGCTCGCCTGCCATCATTGCGGCCATGAAGAAAGGCGCCCGGAAGCCTGTCCCGCTTGCGGCGCAGAGGACAGTCTCGTCGCCTGCGGGCCCGGGGTGGAGCGGCTGCAGGAAGAGGCGCTCGATCTTTTTCCGGAGGCGAGGAGCCTCGTCTTGTCGAGCGATCTTGCCGGCGGCGTGCAGCGGCTGCGGCTGGAGCTCGCCGCCGTCGAAAAGGGCGAAGCCGACATCATCATCGGCACGCAGCTCGTCGCCAAAGGTCACAATTTTCCGAAACTTACGCTCGTCGGCGTCGTCGATGCCGATCTCGGCCTGGCGCAGGGCGATCCGCGCGCGGCGGAGCGCACCTTCCAGCTTTTGACTCAGGTCGCGGGCCGGGCCGGACGGGCCGGCCAGTCAAGCCGGGCTTTCCTGCAGACCTGGCAGCCCGGCCATCCGGTCATGACGGCGCTGGCGGGCGGCCAGCCGGAGGCGTTCTTCGAGGCGGAGGTGGAAAGCCGGCGCCGGGGCGCCCTGCCGCCGTTTTCGCGCCTTGCCGGGATCATCGTCAGCGGCCCGGAGCGCGCGGCGGCCCAGGAGCATGCGCGGGCGATGGCGCGGGCTGCGCCGCGCGAAGAGGGGATAGAGCTCCTGGGGCCGGCCGAAGCGCCGCTGGCGCTCATCCGAGGCCGCTACCGTTTTCGGCTTCTGGCACGCGCGGGCTCGTCCAACCAGTTGCACCGCTGGCTGCGGGCCTGGCTCGCTGCGGCCCCAAAAGCGCGTGGCAGTGTGAGGGTCTCCGTCGATGTCGACCCGCAGAGCTTTCTGTGATCCTCATGAGGAGAGGTCGCGCTCGTTTTCCGAGCAACGTCCGGGCGATAACGATGATGTGAGGAAGCGCGGGCGGTGGGCCGCCCGCGGAGTCGGTTCGTCAGAAGGTGATAGCGGCCTGTGCAGTCACGCCAAACATATCGACCGACCAGTCTTCGTCCTGAGCCGTGCCGCCCGCAGCGACGTTTTCAAAATGCGAATTGCCGTCGGTCTCCATATGCCAGTAGCGGCCGCCGAGGCCGATCGCGAAGCTGTCGGTCAGCCGGTAATTGACCATTCCCTCAAGCTGGTAGCCCCAGCCGGTACCGGTTTCGGGGATCGAACCGGCGAGGTCGGGTCGCAGATGATGCGTGTCGGCTCCGTCGAGATAGACGTAGGGGAGAATTGCGCCCTCAGCGCTCAGCAGAATGCGGTCGCCGATGAGCGCATCGGCTTTCAGGCCGATGCGTGCCGAGTGCCAGTCGTTCTCCTGCGAGATGACTTTTGCGCCGTCGGGCACATCGCCGGGCAGGCAGATCTCAAAAGCGGCTTCCTGCTGGCATCCGTAGGCGTGCACCTGCTGGCGCAGCCAATTGTAGCCAGCAAACACGCCAAGACGCATGTTCGGCCGTTCGACGAGGTATTTGCCGCCGTCGATGGTGACGTAATAGACGTGACCGTCGTCCTGATCGCTTTTCGTGCTCGAATAATCCGGAATGACCGGCGGGAAATCTTCGTCCTGCAGCGAGCCGCGCAGGCTCCAACCGAGGCCGGCATTGCCCTTGGCGAAAATCCCGTCATTGGTGATGTCGCCGAAGACTTCTCCGGCATGGGTATCGAGATCGTCATAGGTGAGGCGGGAGAGCCTGATGTCGCCGGTCGAATCGTAGAGCGTCTTTTCGGTCTTGCCGGTCGCGTACCAATATCTCGTCCCGAGCGTGGCGCTGTAGGAACGGTCGAGCGCGCCAGGCTTTTCGGAAACGCCGAAATCTGCGGCGAGTGCCGTGCCGTGAAGGGCTGCGACGCCCAATCCCAAAAAGCAAGCGAGTGTGGTTGTCGCTGTTTTTCCAAAACGCATTTGCCGCCCCCTGACTGCGTGTTGCGGTGACAAGCAATGCAGTGAAAGGTTAAAAGAAATGGTTAATCGTTTCTCTCTGCCGGGAATCGCCAAAATCGCCCTGTATCTCGGCCCTCGGGGCGGCAAGCGAGCAGCGCTTTCGGCGGCTTCCGCGGAGGCAAACCTTTCGTAGGGGGTGGCCGCGTTTGTCGGCCTGCGGGCCGCTCGCCGTGTTGCACCCCCCAAAACGCTGTGCTAAGGGGCCCCCGGCTTGGCATGAGGGGGGCCCCGGCCCCTCCACGGTTGTCTAAACCCACCTGCTTCCGGAGCAACGGTCCGGAGCTCTAGCAAGAGATAGGAAACGCGTGGCGGACTCCTCCTCCCCTGTATCTGGCGTGGCTGATCGGTATGCGGCGGCTTTGTTTGAGCTGGCGCTGGAGGAATCGGCTCTCGAACAGGTCGAAGCCGATCTCGATCGCTATTCGCAGATGCTCGACGAGAGTGCCGATTTCCGCAGGCTCGTCGAAAGCCCGGCTTTCTCCTCCGAGGATCAGCTCGGGGCGATGAAAGTGCTGAACGAACGCGCAGGCATTACTGGCCTTGCGGCGAACTTCGTCGGCGTTCTGGCGCAGAACCGGCGGCTTTTTACGCTGCCCGGCGTCATCCGGTCGTTCAAGCGGCGTGCCGCGGAGCATCGCGGCGAGGTGACGGCACAAGTCACAGCGGCGCAGGCCTTGAGCGAGGAGCAAAAAAGCGCCCTGAAAGCGGCGCTGAAAGAGCGCCTCGGCAAGGATGCCAATCTCGATCTTAAGGTCGATCCTGCGATTCTTGGCGGCCTCGTCGTCAAGCTCGGTTCGCAGATGATTGACACCTCGCTCAGGACCAAGCTCAACATGATGAAATCACGTCTTAAAGAGGCCAGCTGATGGATATTCGGGCCGCAGAGATCTCCTCGATCCTGAAGGAGCAGATCAAGAATTTCGGCAAGGAAGCCGAGGTCACCGAGGTTGGCCAGGTTCTGTCCGTCGGTGACGGCATCGCCCGCGTCTACGGCCTCGACAAGGTTCAGGCCGGTGAGATGGTCGAGTTCGACGGCGGCATCCGCGGCATGGCGTTGAACCTCGAAGAAGACAATGTCGGCGTCGTCATCTTCGGCTCTGACCGGGAAATCAAGGAAGGCTCCACCGTCAAGCGGACCGGCGCCATCGTGGAAGTCCCGGTCGGCAAGGGTCTGCTTGGACGCGTCGTCGATGGTCTCGGCAATCCGATCGACGGCAAGGGCCCGATCGAATCGACCGAGAAGCGCCGCGTCGACGTGAAGGCGCCGGGCATCATCCCGCGCAAATCGGTGCACGAGCCGATGTCGACCGGCCTGAAGGCCATCGACGCGCTCATCCCGATCGGCCGTGGCCAGCGCGAGCTCATCATCGGCGACCGCCAGACCGGCAAGTCGGCCATCATTCTCGATACGATCCTCAACCAGAAGCCCGCCTGGGACCGCAAGGACGAGGACCGGATCCTTTATTGCATCTACGTCGCTGTCGGTCAGAAGCGTTCGACGGTCGCGCAGTTCGCCAAGACGCTCGAAGAGCGCGGCGCGCTGGAATATTCCATCATCATCGCGGCGACGGCCTCCGATCCTGCTCCGATGCAGTATCTGGCGCCGTTCACCGGCTGCGCGATGGGTGAGTTCTTCCGCGACAACGGCATGCACAGCCTGATCGCCTATGACGATCTCTCCAAGCAGGCCGTGGCCTATCGTCAGATGTCGCTGCTCCTTCGTCGTCCGCCAGGACGCGAGGCCTATCCGGGCGACGTCTTCTATCTGCATTCGCGGCTCCTGGAGCGCGCGGCGAAGATGAACGACGATTACGGCGCGGGTTCCTTGACGGCTTTGCCGGTCATCGAAACGCAGGCGAATGACGTGTCGGCCTATATTCCGACCAACGTCATCTCCATTACCGATGGTCAGATCTTCCTGGAGACGGATCTCTTCTACCAGGGCATCCGTCCGGCGGTGAATGTCGGCCTGTCGGTGTCGCGCGTCGGTTCGTCGGCTCAGATCAAGGCGATGAAGCAGGTTGCCGGTTCGATTAAGGGCGAGCTCGCACAGTACCGCGAAATGGCGGCATTCGCGCAGTTCGGCTCCGACCTCGACCGCGCCACGCAGCGTCTTCTCGATCGCGGTGCGCGTCTGACGGAGCTCTTGAAGCAGCCGCAGTTCTCGCCGCTCAAAACCGAGGAGCAGGTCGTCGTCATCTATGCAGGCGTCAACGGCTATCTGGACAAGATCAGGGTTGCGGACGTGCGTCCTTTCGAGGACGGGCTCCTGGTTCTGATGCGCAACGAGCACCAGGATGTGCTCGACCAGATCCGCACCGAGCAGCAGCTTTCGGACGAACTCCGTGAGAAGCTGACGGCGATCCTCGACAAATTCGCCAAGAATTTCGCGGCGTAAAGCTCTGAGGAGAAGCGGCTCATGGCGAGCCTGAAGGACCTACGCAACCGTATCGCCTCGGTTAAGGCGACGCAGAAGATCACCAAGGCCATGCAGATGGTGGCCGCGGCGAAGCTGCGTAAAGCCCAAGAGGCGGCTGTCGCGGCCCGACCCTATGCGGAGCGCATGGAAAAGGTGCTCGCCAATATTGGGGCCTCGGTCGCCGGCAGCGAGAGCGCGCCGGCGCTCATCGCCGGAACGGGCAAGGACGACGTGCATCTGCTCGTCGTCTTTACCGCCGAGCGCGGCCTCGCCGGCGCTTTCAATGCCTCGATCGTCCGCAAGGCGCGCATGGATGCGCGCCGGCTCGTGGGCGAGGGCAAGACGGTCAAGCTCTTTCTTGTTGGTAAGAAGGGCAATGACATGATGCGCCGCGAGTTCGACAAAGAAATCGTGGATCGCACAGACTTCCGCGGCGTGAGGCAGTATGAATTCAGTCATGCGCTCGGCGTGGCGGACAAGCTACTCGCCATGTTCGACGAGGGCGCATTCGACGTCGCGACGATCTATTACTCGCGGTTTGAATCGGTGATTACTCAGGTGCCGGTGGCGCAACGGGTCATCCCTGTCGATCTCGGTGATGTGGAGGACGCCGACACCTCGCTGCATTACGAGTACGAGCCGGACGAGGAGACGATCCTTGCCGATCTTCTGCCGCGCAATCTCGCCGTACAGATTTTCCGGGCTCTTCTGGAAAATGGCGCCTCCGAACAGGGCGCGCGCATGACGGCTATGGACAACGCGACGCGCAATGCCGGCGAAATGATCGACAAGCTGTCCCTGTCGTACAATCGTCAGCGGCAGGCCCAGATCACGACAGAGTTGATCGAAATCATCTCCGGTGCAGAATCGCTTTAACGCGCCGATAAACGGCGAATATAAGAGATCAGTCCTGGGTTCGTGCGAGCGGCGCCCCGGGAGAGGACAAGGATAAAGGCATGGCTGAGACAAACATGGGACGCGTCGCGCAGGTGATGGGCGCCGTGGTGGACGTCGAGTTCGACGGCGAGCTGCCGGCGATCCTGAACGCCCTCGAAGTGGACAACCATGGCAACCGTCTGGTTTTGGAAGTGGCGCAGCACGTCGGCGAAAACACGGTGCGCACGATCGCCATGGATCTGACCGAAGGCCTGGCGCGCGGCCAGGAGGTCAAGAATACCGGGCGTGCCATCGCAGTGCCGGTCGGCGACGAGACCCTGGGCCGGATCATGAATGTCATCGGCGAGGCGATCGACCAGGCTGGTCCGATCAAGACCTCCGAGACGCGCGGCATCCACCAGGAAGCGCCGTCTTACATGGAGCAGTCGACGGAATCGGAGATTCTCGTCACCGGCATCAAGGTCATCGACCTGCTCGCGCCGTACGCTCGTGGCGGTAAGATCGGCCTGTTCGGCGGCGCCGGTGTCGGCAAGACCGTGCTCATTCAGGAGCTGATCAACAACGTCGCTAAGGCGCATGGCGGTTATTCGGTCTTCGCCGGCGTGGGTGAGCGCACCCGCGAAGGCAACGATCTCTATCACGAGATGATCGAATCCGGTGTGAACAAGGATCCGAAGGAGAACAACGGTTCGACCGAAGGATCCAAATGCGCCCTTGTCTACGGCCAGATGAACGAGCCTCCCGGAGCGCGTGCGCGTGTCGGTCTCGCCGGTCTGACGGTCGCCGAATATTTCCGTGACCAGGGGCAGGACGTTCTGTTCTTCGTGGACAACATCTTCCGCTTCACGCAGGCGGGCTCGGAAGTGTCGGCTCTTCTCGGTCGTATTCCTTCGGCCGTGGGCTATCAGCCGACGCTCTCCACCGACATGGGTGCCTTGCAAGAGCGCATCACCACGACGACGAAGGGTTCGATCACCTCGGTGCAGGCCATTTATGTGCCGGCCGACGATCTGACCGACCCGGCGCCGGCCACCTCTTTCGCCCACCTCGATGCGACGACCGTGTTGAACCGCGCCATTTCGGAAAAGGGCATTTACCCGGCAGTCGATCCGCTCGATTCCACCTCGCGCATGCTCGATCCGCGTATCGTCGGCGAGGAGCATTACGAGGTCGCCCGGTCGGTTCAGGAGATGCTGCAGCGCTACAAGTCCTTGCAGGACATCATCGCGATTCTCGGCATGGACGAGCTTTCCGAAGAGGACAAGCTGACGGTGGCACGCGCCCGTAAAATCGAGCGCTTCCTGTCGCAGCCGTTCTTCGTGGCGGAGATCTTCACCAACACGCCGGGCAAGCTCGTCGACATCGCCGACACCATCAAAGGCTTCAAGGGCCTGGTCGCCGGTGATTACGACGATCTGCCGGAAAGCGCCTTCTACATGGTGGGCACGATCGAAGAGGCGCAGGAGAAAGCGCAGCGTCTGGCCGAGGCGGCTTAACGCGGCTTTCAACCGGGGAGCCTTAAATGGCCGAACCATTTCTATTCGATCTCGTCACGCCTTCTGCCCTCCTCATTTCGGAGGAGGTGCAGCAGGTTGTGGTGCCGGGGCAGGAAGGCTTCTTCACGATGCTACGGCAGCACGCGCCGTTGATGACGACGCTGAAGCCCGGCTTCCTGGAAGTCCTGAAGACCGGCGGTGAGACGCAGCGCATCTATGTGCGGGGCGGCTTCGCTGATGCGACGCCCGACAGCCTCACCATCCTCGCCGATTTCGCGGTGCCGGAGACGGAGCTCAATGCCGATATCATCGGCGAGCATATCCGCGAGGCCGAGGCGGAGCTTGAGGCGGCTGCCGGCGACATGAGCAAGTATCCGGTGGCGCATAAGCGCGTCTCCGATCTGCATGATGTGCGCCGCTGGATCATCCCGGCCTAGGCGCAGTTACGCGGCGATGCTGCGCCGCCACACGCAACAAGATTGACACGCTCGGGGGAGGCGCGTAACGCTCCGCGTGACCGCCTCTGCCGACGCTTGTATGCATCCGGGCCATTGAGCCCTTTCAACTGGACCTTTCTTAGCGATGGCATTGAAGATATCCGGCAAAAACGTCGATATCGGCGAGGCTCTGCGATCTCGGATCGAAGAGACCGTCGAGGCAGCGGTGAAGAAGTATTTCGACGGTGGCTATGCCGGCCACGTCGTGGTGGCCAAGAACGGCCGCAACTTCCACACAGATTGTTCCGTGCATCTCGATTCCGGTGCCGTCTTCGAGGCGAGCAGCACCAGTGCTGACGCCAATGACGGTTTCGATGCGGCGGCGGAGCGGCTGGAGAAGCGTCTGCGACGCTACAAGCGGCGCATCAAGGACCATAAGGGCAAGCCGAGCCACAAGCTAGCCGGCGCGGCTGCAAACGCCTTCATCATCGAACCCCCGGATGAAGAGGAAGAGATTGGCGAGGAATACGCGCCCGCAATCGTTGCTGAGACGACGACGGAGATCCGCCGCATGACGGTCAGCTCCGCGGTGTTGCAGCTCGATATGACGGACGCCCCGGTCGTCGTCTTCCGCAACCATTCCCACGGCGGTCTCAACGTCGTTTATCGTCGGCCCGATGGCCATTTCGGCTGGATCGATCCCGTCTTGAACGAGCCTTCCGAACCGAACAGCGGCGGAAGCTGATCGGGGCGTGGTGCACCCCGGCGATCAATCTTGGTGAATCCTCATGGATCTTAGCGACCTCCTGAAGCCTGAAGCAGTGGTGCCGAACCTCAAGGCCGTCAGCAAGAAGCAGGTCATTCAGGATCTCTGCGCCAAGGCCGCGCGCCTGACGGGTCTGTCGGAACGCGAATTGTTCGACACCATCCTGCAGCGCGAGCGGCTCGGTTCGACGGGTGTCGGGCAGGGGGTTGCCATTCCGCACGGCAAGCCCCGGCAGATCGACAAGATCACCGGCGTGTTCGCGCGGCTGTCGAAGCCGGTCGATTTCGAATCGCTCGATGATCAGCCGGTCGATCTCGTGTTCCTGCTGTTGGCCCCGGAAGGTGCCGGGGCCGACCATTTGAAGGCGTTGGCTCGTATCGCCCGCGTGCTGCGGGACGGTCAGGTGGCAGCGAAACTCCGTGCCACCACCGACCCAGACGCAATCTATTCGCTTCTGGTTGACCGCAGCACGTCGTCCCAAAGCGCCGCCTGAGGGCGGCCTGTTCGGGCATTAGGCCTCGAAGCGAACGGCGAAGCGTCAGTGGACGCTGAGCGGCTCCAGATCGTTGCTGCGGGCGTTGGCGAGGGCGGCGGCGCGCGAATCCGTCAACAGGATCGGCGTTCCATCAGCCGTCAAAAGAGCCCAAAGCTCGAGCCCCGGCGCAAGCTCAGGGGCGGAGGGGAAGAGGCTCGCCACATCATCCGACTTCACCGGCCGGACATAGGCGATTTCGCCGCCTCCGAACTGCGCGAATGCGGCAGTGTCTGCCTTGTGCTGTTCGCAATCCGTCATCTCGTACTCCTTTACGGCCGCCTGTGCGGCCGTGTCCTTCTTTGAAGCGACCTCGCGGCCGGACCCGAAACGGCGTGCCGGACGCAATCGGAATATGGGAACGCGTCCGGCCTCTCACAAGAAGCATGCCGGGATGGGCTGAGGCTGGTGCCGGTGTCCCCGGCTTGAGCCTTTCACCTTGGTGATTGTGAGAAAATTAATCATCTTGTTGGCCTATTGGGCGGGCTTGCACCCACAGCGGGTGCGGCGAATGGGTCACACTTCTTGAAAGCCTTCCGGGGATAGCTGTCGCCATCATCTTGGATCGTCTAGTTTTCTTCGGCGTGGCGGGCGCGGGGCGAGTTCGGGGTCGAGCGCAAAGTGCATGTCGGGAATACATATTTGACGTCGTGCCCGCGGCTGGGCCTTCCGTCCCGCTTCGTTCTGAAGCGAGCAGCGCGTGTCGGCCTCATGGCTGGATGCGCGTTTCTTGTCTTTCAGGCTCCCGCCGCACAGGCCATCGAGCTGTTCGGCTATCATCTTTGGGGTGACAAGGAGCCGGACGAGACGGTTCTCGAGCCGCAAACCTATACCCTCACGCTCAATGTCAGCCCGGACGACGATGACATCGGCGATCGAATCGAGAACGCCTCGCAGCTCTATGGGAAGCGCGAGGAGCCCGCGGCAGGCACCGCCGGTCTCGTGTCGCGTGCGCGCGGAGATTACGCCCGCATTCTGACCGCTCTCTATGCGCGTGGGCGTTATGGCGGCGTCATCGCCATCACGATCGGCGGACGGCCCGTCGAGCAGATCACGCCGGACGTGACGCTGCCGGCCGATGTCCCGGTGACAGTCACTGTCGATCCAGGCCCGGTCTATCACTTCGCCGCGATCGACATCGTCAATCCGCCAGATTTCAATACGCGCAAGACGCACCGGATCGATACGCCTCAGGAGCTCGGCCTGACCCAGGGCGCGGCGGCGGAATCCGGCGCCATTCTGAAGTCGGAAACGAGCCTGACCAACGCCTGGAAGCAGTTCGGATATCCCAAGGTGAAGGTCGAGCGTGAGATCGTTGCCGATCACGCGACGCGCACCGTCGATGTCCGCCTGGCTGTCGATACCGGACCCTACGCCCGCCTCGGTCACGTGAGCGTCAGCGGGACGGAGCGTATGGATCCCGGCTTCGTCGGCTACATGACCGGCATCAAGGGCGGAGAAGAGTACAACCCTGACCGGATCAACCGGGCGCGCGAGCGCTTGCGTCGGCTCGAGGTATTCCGCTCGATCACCATTCAGGAGGCCGAGGCCGTCGGGTCCGACGGTTTCCTGCCTCTCTCCGTCCAGGTGGCGGAACGCAAGCGCCGACTGATCGGCGGAGAGGCGAAATACTCCACCATCGATGGTGCGACGCTCGGCGCCTATTGGGTCCACCGGAATCTCTTCGGTCACGCCGAGCGGCTTCGCATCGAAGGCAGCGTCTCGGGGATCGACGGCGCCGATTACGAGAATTTCGATTACATGCTCGCCACGACCTTCACCCGGCCGGGCATCATCACTCCGGACACCGATCTCGTCACCAATGTCACCGCCAAGCGGGAAGACAACGACACCTACGAAGAGCAGAGCATCTCCGGTCAGGTCGGCCTCACGCACCGCTTTACCGAAGATCTCAGCCTCGATACGGCGGTGAAGCTGGAGCGCTCGCGCATCGAGGATGCGCTCGGCATCAATCATTATCTGATCGCCTCCCTGCCGACGAAGCTCGAATACGACAGCCGTGACAACAAGCTCGATCCGGCCGAAGGCATTCACGCGACGCTGTCGGGCGAGCCGTTTTACGAGTTCTACGAGGAATATCCGGCGCTGCGGTCTGAAGCGGAGCTCGCGGCCTATTACAGTTTCGACCGCCGCGGCTATTACGTGGTGGCGGCCCGTGCCAAAGCGGGCAACGTCGTCGGCCCATCGATCGACGATTTGCCGGCGAGCCGGCGGTTCCTTGCTGGTGGCG
Source organism: Afifella sp. JA880 (assembly GCF_025379905.1). NCBI lineage: Bacteria > Pseudomonadati > Pseudomonadota > Alphaproteobacteria > Hyphomicrobiales > Afifellaceae > Afifella > Afifella sp. JA880. The sequence goes on along the minus strand of NZ_JAOANH010000003.1, from coordinate 475,698 downwards.
GCGGATCGGTGCGCGGCTACAGCTACGAGACGATCGGCGTCGATCTGCCGAACGGCGAGACCACGGGCGGCAAGTCGCTCCTGGAAGGCTCACTCGAATTTCGTGCGCGCGTCACCGATTCGATCGGCCTCGTGCCTTTCGTCGACATCGGAACCGTCAGTGAGGACGCCATTCCCGATTTCTCCGAAGATCTGAAGATCGGCGTCGGCCTCGGCCTTCGCTACTACACCGGTCTCGGGCCGATCCGGGTCGACGTGGCAATGCCGCTCGATGCCGGCAAGGACGATTCCGATTACGCCATCTATGTCGGCATCGGGCAGGCCTTCTGATGAAGAAACGGACCACCCTTCTTGCTTCTCTGGCCCTTGCGGGCACGATCGGCGCCGTGAGCCTCGGCGTCCCCCTCGCTCTGGCGCAAGAGAACGACAAATCCTGGCTGCAGAATTTTCTGGAGAGCAAGCTCTCCGCTCCTGGGCGGCAGATCTCTATCGGCGCCATCAGCGGAACTCTCTCCTCGAACCCGTCGATCGCCTCGCTCACCGTCTCCGACGATGCCGGTCCCTGGCTGACGCTGCAGGATGTCTCCGTCTCCTGGAACCGGAGCGCACTCCTGCGCGGTCGCCTCGACATCGACAGCCTCAATGCCGCCTCCCTCAATGTTGCCCGTAAGCCCAATCCCGGGCCGGAAACAGCGCCTTCCTCCGATTCCGGCGGCGGGGGGTTTTCTCTGCCGATCGACGTCAAAATCGATGAGATCGCCATCCCGCAGATTCATCTCGGGGCGCCCGTCATCGGACAGGAAGCCGACCTCAGCCTGAAGGGGGCTGCGGCCGTTACCTCAGACGAAACATCGGCCTCGCTCCAGGTCGAGCGCCAAGACGATCCGGGCGGCAGCTTCAATGCCCGTTTCAGCCTCGTCCCTGGCCAGAACGTTCTCGACATCGAGGCGAGCTTCGATGAGCCGGCCGGCGGTCTCGTCAGCACGGCAGCCGGGATCCCCGGCGCGCCGCCGCTTGCGTTCGCGATCGACGGCGAAGGCCCTCTCAACGATTTCACCGCCCAGATCGCGCTGAGCGCCAAGGGCGAGGAGAAAATCAAAGGTCAGGCTGCCGTTCAACGTCAGGATGAGGCCTACCACATCACGGCCAACCTCTCCGGCTCGCTTTCAGGGATTGCAACCGGTGACAGCGCCCAGCTCCTTTCGGGAGAGAGCCAGCTTGCCGTCGACGTGTTGCGCAGCGACGATGGCCGGATCAGCATCCGTCGCGTCGATCTTCAAAGCCAAAGGGTCAACCTTTCCGCCACCGCTGAACTTGCGGCCGATGGCTTTCCGAGCCAGGGCGAGGTCGACCTCAGCGTCAATGAGGGACAGTCGGCTCCCCTCGCGCTGCCGGGTTACAATGGCGAGGCGTCGATCGGCGGGCTCACCCTCACGGCTTCGCTGAGCGGGGATGACGAGAAGAGCTGGCAGGCCGAAATTGCTGCCAGGAACGTCACGCATCCGCAAGGCAATCTCGCGAGCCTCAACCTCCGCGGCTCCGGCCAGGCGCAGTCGCTCGGCGATCCGCAGGGGCGCCAGGCGACCTTCGATGTCCAAGGGCAGGCGGAGGGGATCGAGCCCCGCGACCGCGCTCTTGCGCAGGCCGTCGGGCAGGCGATCAGCCTGAACGCCAAAGGCAGCTGGCAGGCGGGCTCGCCGGTGCGCGTGGAAGAAAGCCGCGTTGTCGCCGGAAACACCGAAGCGAGCTTTACCGGCGCGGCGTCGCTGCGCTCGATCCTCGGCCGCGCCGCTTTATCGACCGCGGATCTTTCTCGCTTCTCCGGCCTCGCCGGGCAGGATCTCGCCGGTGCCGTCGATGTCGACGCCAATGGCAGCGTCGACCTCAAATCGATGGGCTTCGATCTGACCGTCGGCGCGAACGGCCGAGGGCTCGGCGTGGGTATCGCCCCTCTCGATGCCCTTCTCATCGGCCCGGTGCGCCTCGAAGGTGGTGTGGCGCGCAACGAGACCGGCGGCTTCGCCTTCCGCGATCTTCACCTGAACTCCGACGCCCTCGCCCTGACTGCGGACGGCAGCTATGCTGCGGACACCGTCGATCTCGCGCTGCGGGCCGAGATCGACGACCTCGCTCGCGCCACAGATCGTGCGAAGGGCGCGGCACGCCTCGTCGTCGATGTTTCCGGCACGCAGGCGGCGCCCCAGATTTCCGCGACGGCGACGGGCGACAATCTCGTCATGATGGACAAGCGGCTCACCGGCGCCAAGGCGAGCTTCAACGGCACGGTTGCAGGCAGCAAGGTCGACGGTGAGTTCTCGCTTGCCGGCAATCTCGGGGGCGTGCCGATCGACGGGTCGGGGCGCATCGCCTCGCTCGAGGGCGGGGTCCGGCAGCTGCAGGATCTTCTGGTCACGGCGGGGGCGGCAAAGCTCGCCGGCGATGCTGCGATGCGTGCCGATGGCCTCGTCTCCGGTGATCTCAGCCTCGATGCGCCGAACATCGCCGCGATCGCGCCCCTCTTCCTTATGGAAGCGGAAGGCGCCGTCGATCTCGATATTGCGCTTTCCTCCGACGAGGGTCAGCAGGATGCGCGGGTTTCCGGGACCATCGACAATCTGAAACTGGAGCAGGCCTCGGTCACCTCGGGGCGCATCGACCTGTCGGGCGAAAACCTGCTTCAGGCGCCTGCGCTCCAGGGCATGTTCGATTTTCGCGGCATCCGCGCCGGCGGTTTCGATGTGCGCAGCCTGGAAGGAACCGCTGAGCAGACGGAAGGCAACACGGATTTCCGGGTGACTGCCGATACTGCGGATGGCGGAGGGCGGCTGGCCGGCCAACTTCAGCCAATCGACAAGGGTTTTTCCGTCAATCTCGAGACTCTCTCCTTCTCGCATCAGGGCGTGGCCGCCGAGCTGCAACGTCCGTCGCGCATCGTCCTCGAAAACGGTACGGTCGGCATCGACGATCTGGCGCTTGCCGCGGGCGGCGGCCAATTGACCGTCAATGGCTCGGCCGGCAACGAGCTCGATCTCCAGGTCGTGCTCGATGCGGTCAATGCGGCGGTCGTCAACGCTTTTGCGCCCGATCTCGATCTCGCCGGCACCATCTCCGGTCAGGCGAAGGTCAAGGGAACGTCGGCTCGACCGGAACCCGCCTTCGACGTCACCTGGCGCGGCGCGACGGCCGCCCCGGTTCGGCAGGCCAATGCCGGCCCGTTCGATATTTCGGCGAAGGGAAATTACGTCGACGGCTCCGTCGATATCGATGCTGCGATCAATGGCCGGCGTGGCGAGCGCCTGGAAGTCAAGGGCACCGTGCCCGTCTCTGGTGCGGGCCGTATGGACGTGAATGCCCGTATCGTCAGTCTGCCGGCGGCGGCGATCAATGCCATCCGCCCCGATCTCGGCGCCGAAGGGAATATCACGGGCACGGCCAGCGCCCGGGGGACGCTCCAAGCACCTGCGGCGCGCTTCGATCTCACCTGGCAGAACGCCTCGCTCCAGCAGACGCGCTCCATCGGTCTCGGCGCTTTGACGCTTTCCGCCACGGGCGCCTACGACAACGGCGCTGTCCGCTTGCAGAACAGCCGCATCACCGGCAGCGGCGTCGAACTCGCGATCAACGGCAGCGTCGCGGTGACAGGCAGCCAGAGCCTCGATCTCCGGGTCAACGGAACCGCGCCGCTTGAACTCGTCAATACATTCCTGGCAAGCCGCGATGCGGCGCTCAGCGGACGCGCGCAAATCGATGTCGGCGTGCGCGGCGCGCTCACCTCGCCGCAGATCTCGGGCAGCGCGACGACAAGCGGAGCCACTTTCGCCGATCCGGAAACCGGGACGGTTCTGCGCAACATCCAACTGCGCGCGAATTTCACCGGCGACCGCGTCGTCGTCGAAAGCCTCAACGCCCAGTACGCGCCCTCCGGCACGCTTTCGGGCTCGGGCTCCGTCGGCCTTTCCGGCGGCTACCCGCTCGATCTGACCTTGGCTGTGCGCAATGGGCGCTATTCCGATGGCGATCTCGCGACGGCGCGCTTCGATGCCGATCTTTCGATCCGTGGGGCGGCGCTCTCAGGGCCGACGATCGGTGGCGAAGTGCGGCTTCAGCGCGTCGATATCACGGTTCCCGAAAGCCTGCCGGGCGGGGCGCTCGCCCTCGATGTGGAGCATCTCCATGCGACGGCGGCGATCCTGCGGACAGTGCATCAGGCGATGCCGCGTTCGCGGCCAGCCGATGGGGCCGACACCGGCGGTGGCGTCAATCTCGACCTCCTCATCAACGCTCCAAACCGCATCTTCGTGCGTGGCCGCGGCCTCGATGCCGAGCTCGGCGGTCGTGTGACGTTGCGCGGCTCGACGTCCAATATCGTCGCCACCGGCGGCTTTGAACTCATCCGCGGGCGTCTCGACATCCTGACGAAGCGCATCACCATCGACAGCGGCGAGGTCAATTTCATTGGCGATCTCGATCCCTATCTCGATTTCTCCGCCACGACCGACAGCGGCGATATCACGGTGACGATCTTGATTTCCGGGCGCGCCTCCGATCCGGCGGTGACCTTCTCGTCCGTGCCGCAGCTGCCCCAGGATGAAGTCCTGGCTCAGCTTCTCTTCGGCCATTCGCTCGCCGATCTGTCGCCTTTCCAGATTGCCCGCCTGGCGGCCGCCGCCGCAGAGCTCGGCGGCCTGACCGAAGGCCCGGGCCTGTTCGGTCGGCTGCGTGAGGCGACGGGGCTCGACGATCTCGACATCGTCACCGACAGCGAGGGCAACACCGCCGTTCAGGCTGGGCGCTACATCAGCGACAACATCTATCTCGGCGTGCAGAGCGGCGCCGGGGCCGATTCGACCAAGGTGACGATCAATCTCGATGTCACCAAGGGCGTGAAGGTGCGCGGCGAGCTCGGGGCGGAAGGCGATTCCGCTCTCGGTATCGCGCTCGAACACGAATATTGAGGAAACCCGCACAGGCTTCCTCTGCATTGCCTCGCGTTAGAACCAGTTTCTTTGTTTTCCTGATTTATCGCTCAGACGTTGCTTTGAGAGATGTAACTTGCGTGATCCTATAGAACGACGTTTCGTTCTAAGGGCATCCCATGGTCGTCTCCAGGTCCGAAAAGCTGCATGTCTTCCCGGCCTTCCACAAGGTTGCCGGCAGATGTGTCCTGGTCGTTGGCGGCGGCGATGAGGCGGCCGCCAAGGTCCGACTTCTCGGGGAAAGCCTCGCGGAGATCTCCGTCGTTGCGGCCGAGCTGTCACCGGCGCTGAAGGAGGCCATCGTATCGACGGGCGCCCGCCATCTTTCCCGCGACTTTGAAGCGTCCGATGTCGAGGGCGCCGTTCTCGTCTTTGCCGCCTCGGGCGAAGAGGCGGAGGATCGCCGGGTCGTCGCGGCGGCCCGGGCGCGGGGCATTCCTGCGAACGCCGTCGACCGTCCCGAACTCTGCGATTTCTATACGCCAGCTCTCGTCAACCGGGCGCCTCTCGCCGTTGCCATCACCACCACGGGCGCGGCCCCGGTGGCCGCGCGGCGGCTGCGGGCGCGCCTCGAGGCGATGCTGCCGCGCGATTACGGCCGCTTCATCGCCTTCGCCGATTCCCTGCGGGGACGGGTGCGTTCGCGGCTGTCCGACGGGGTGGCGCGCCGACGCTTCTGGGCTGGTTTCTTCGACAGCGGGGCGCTCTCTCTGTTTTCGGCGGGCGACCGGGACGGCGCGGTCCGCGAAGCCGAGCGCTTGATCGATCATGCGGCTGTGCCCGCCCGTGGCTTCGTCTCGCTCGTCGGTGCCGGGCCAGGTGCGGAAGACCTTCTTACGCTGCGGGCGCAACGTGTGCTGCAGGAAGCGGATATCATTTTTCACGATGCGCTGGTGCCGGAGGCTGTGATCGCTCAGGGCCGCCGCGATGCGGAGCGCGTAAATGTCGGAAAGCGGAAGGGCTGCCACGCGAAATCGCAGGACGAGATCAATCGCCTGCTGATCGCTGCCGCGCGCGAGGGGCGTCGTGTGGTGCGGCTCAAGGCTGGCGATCCGATGGTCTTCGGTCGCGCGGGCGAAGAACTCGCGGCGCTCCGCGCTGCGGGCATCGCCCACGACGTGGTCCCCGGGGTGACGGCGGGGCTTGCGGCAGCGGCGGATCTCGAGCTGCCGCTGACGCTCCGGGGCACCGCGTCGTCTCTCGTCTTCACCACAGGTCACGACATGTATGGCGAGGCATTGCCGGATTGGGCGCGGCTTGCGGCCGGCGGGATGACGCTTGCGATCTATATGGGCAGAAGCGTCGCCGCCGATATCGCAGCGCGGCTCGCCGATGCCGGCCTCAGCGCAGATACGCCGGTTGCCGTCGTCGAAAATGCGAGCCGGCCCGACAAGCGCATGCTGGTCGGCACGCTCAATGATCTCCCGGCCCTTGCGGACCGCGAGGACCTTTCCGGCCCAAGCCTTGTCGTTGTCGGCGAGGCTGTCGCGGCCGCCCGGCTCGATCGGGCCGAACCCCTCCACGTTTCAGAAAGGCTCGCAGCATGAGCGGCAAGCGTCAGGACCTTCAGGTCGTCACCGCCAATCGGCTTGAGGATGGAGCCGTCGTCTGGCTCGGAGCCGAAGGCCGTTGGTTTGAAGATATCAACTCGGCCATAGTCTTTGCGCCGGAGAAGGTTGCGGAAGGCCTTGCGGACGCGGCTGCGGCTGTCTCACGCCAGGAGATCGTCGGTCCGGACGCAATCGCCGTCACGCAGGCGGAGGGCGAGATCGTGCCGGTGAGGCTGCGCGAGCGCATCCGGGCGCAGGGCCCGAGCATCCGGCCAGATGCCGGCCGCCTCGATGCAAGCCGGCCTGAGGTCGACCGCCCGACAAAGCTTTTCGAAGACGCGGCTTAAGCCGCTCTCTCCTCTTTCTCAGCGAACGGAAGTCTCATGTATCGCTACGATGAATTCGATCACTGCTTCGTCCAGGAGCGGATCCGGCAATTCCGCGGGCAGGTGGAGCGGCGGCTGTCCGGAGAGCTTTCGGAAGACGAGTTCAAGCCGCTCAGGCTGATGAACGGCGTCTATCTCCAGCTCCACGCCTATATGCTGCGCATCTCCATTCCCTACGGCACCCTTTCGGCGCGGCAGATGCACATGCTGGCCCATATCGCGCGCACGTATGATCGCGGCTACGGGCACTTCACCACGCGCCAGAACCTCCAGTTCAACTGGCCGCGGCTCGTCGATGTCCCTGCGATCCTCGACGACCTCGCGAGCGTGGAGATGCATGCCATCCAAAGCTCGGGCAATTGCATCCGCAACGTGACGGCCGATCATTTCGCTGGTGCCGCCGGCGACGAGGTTGCCGATCCCAGGCCCTATGCCGAAATTCTCCGGCAATGGTCGTCGATCCACCCGGAGTTTTCCTTCCTGCCACGGAAGTTCAAGATCGCCCTCATCGGGTCGGAGCGCGACCGCGCCGCCATACAGACGCACGATATCGGTCTCCAGCTGAAGCGGGACCAATCGGGCGCCCTCGGCTTTGCCGTCTATATCGGCGGTGGCCAGGGGCGCACGCCGATGATCGCCAAGAAGGTGCGCGACTTCCTGCCTGAGGCCGACCTTCTCGCCTATGTGACGGCGATCCTGCGCGTCTACAATCTGCACGGGCGACGCGACAACAAATACAAGGCGCGCATCAAGATCCTCGTTCACGAGACGGGAACGGAGGAACTGAAGGGCGAGATCGAGCGCGAATTCGCCGAGCTTCAGGGCAGCGACCTGGCGCTTCCTGCCGAGGATATTCGCAAGATCGACGCCTATTTTGCGCCTCCTGCGCTCGAGCCACGTCCGGCGCGTTCTGAGGCATTTGAGTGGGCGCGCGCGGGAGATCGCGCTTTTGCAGACTGGGTCGACCGCAATGTCGAAGCCCACAAGCTGCCGGGCCATGCCATCGTGACGATCTCGCTGAAATCGATCGGAGCGGTCCCGGGCGATGCTTCCGCCGATCAGATGGATGCGATCGCCGATCTCGCCGAACGTTATGGCCACAGCGAAATCCGTGTCAGCCACGAGCAGAATCTCGTCCTGCCGTATGTCGCGCTCGACGATCTCAAAGCGGTCTACGATCAACTTGTCGCGATCGGCCTCGCGGAGGGCAATGCCGGGCTGATCACCGACATCATTGCCTGCCCGGGGCTCGATTACTGCGCGCTCGCCAATGCACGCTCCATTCCGGTCGCGCAGAACCTCTCCAAACGTTTCGGAGATCCAAATAGACAGCGGCAAATCGGGGAATTGAAGATCAAGATTTCGGGCTGCATCAACGCCTGCGGCCACCACCATGTCGGCCATATCGGCATTTTGGGGGTGGAGAAGAAGGGCCAGGAATTCTACCAGATCACGCTCGGGGGGTCGGGCGATGAGACCACCACCATCGGCGAGATCGTTGGCCGTGGCTTCTCGTCCGAGGAGGTAGTTGATGCAGTTGAAACCCTGGTCGATCGGTATCTCGATCTTCGGCTGGATGAGACAGAGAGTTTTCTCTCCGCTTACCGGCGGCTGGGGCAGGAACCCTTCAAGGAGGCGCTCTATGCGACCGTTTGAGCCTGCAACAGGATCAGCGGGGCCGCGCCGTACGTGCGATGCGGATGTCGCCGCGCGTGCCGCCGACCTTGAGGCGCGCTACGGCGATGCGACACCACAGGAGATCCTGCGCATCGCACTCGACGCGTTCGATCTCGACGATATCGCGGCGGTGACGAGCTTCGGCGCCGAATCGGCCGTGTGGCTGCATATGCTGTCGGAGATCGAGCCGTCGACGCCGGTGCTCTTCATCGACACCGGCAAGCATTTCCCGGCCACGCACCGCTACCGCGAGACGCTGACGCAGACGCTCGGTCTCAAGGACGTGCGACTGATCAAGCCGGACCCGGAGGATCTCAAACGCGAAGATCCGGTGGGGATGCTGTTTTCGCAGGATGCCGATCGCTGCTGCCATTTGCGCAAGACCCTGCCGCTCGCCGGTGCGCTTCAGCCCTTTTCGGCCTGGATGAACGGCCGCAAGCGCCACCAGAGCGCCACCCGGGCGCGCATGCCTGCCTTCGAGGTCGACGGGCCCAGGCTCAAGGTCAATCCGCTTGCCGGCTGGGGTCCTCAAGATATCCGCGCCTATTTCGAGCGTTTCGACCTGCCGCGCCATCCGCTGGTGGCGGAAGGCTATCCGTCGATCGGCTGCATGCCGTGCACGTCGCGCATCAAGCCGGGCGAGGATGAGAGGGCAGGGCGCTGGCGCGGGCGCGACAAGACCGAATGCGGCATCCATCTCGCTCCGTGATGCGAGCCGGTCGGCGACCGGACCAATCTCAAGAAATGGCCCTCAGGACATGACCATTAGTGATGAGACGCGCCTTTGGCGCAAGAGCGGCTTTGCCGCTGATGAATGGCGCCTCCTCCAGGCTGATGAGGCCGTCGTGGCGGAAGACAAAGTCATTCTGCCCGCCGACCGGCTGGACGAGGTGGTGGCGGAGGCCCGCCTCACTCCGATGGGCGCACTTCTGGGCGCCGGTGAACCGGTCGATCTCCTCGTGCCGCATCTGGCAGGCCTCGAGCTCGTGGCGCTCGATTTCCCGGCCTTCACCGATGGACGCTCGTTCTCGAAGGCCCAGATCTTGCGCTCCCGTCACGGATTCTCCGGGGAGATCCGCGCCGTCGGCGACGTCCTCATCGATCAGATCCCGCTGATGCTGCGCTGTGGATTCGACAGTTTTCTGGTGCGCAACAAGCCAACGATTGCCGCCCTCGAGCGCGGGGCGCTGCCTGGCGTCGATCTCTTCTACCAGCCCGGTCAGGGCGCAGAGGCGGCCGTAGCCGGGCGTTCCTGGGCGCGGCGCCCGGCGATCCGCGAAGCCTCGTCGCGCTGAGCCAACGCTCAGGTCTTGCGCTTGCGGAGCCGCGAGATGAGGCCGAAGGCGGCGTTTGAGGTGATGAGCACGATCAAGATCCGGGCGATGTGATGCGTCGCCACAAAAGCGACTTCCACCTGCAGCGAGAGCGCGACGAGGCTCATCTCCGTCAAGCCACCGGGCGAATAAGCGAGCATCAAGGCGAGCGCGTCGAAACGCGTAAAGTGCCCGATCGTGTAGGCAAAGCCGTAGGTCACGGTGAGCAGGATGACGGTCGAGCCCAGTGACAGAAGCATCACCTTCAGCACTGTTGCCGCCGGAGTTGAGCGGAAGCGGCAGCCGATGACCGTGCCGAGAACGAGCTGTGCGGCGATGACGAGCCCATAGGGCGGCACGAAATGCGTGACGCCGGAGAGATGAATGGCGGCGCTGACCGTCATCGGTCCGATCATCTCGGGCGAGGGGAAGCGAAACAGGCGCCCAATGATGACGCCCAAGACGGCCGAGACGAGGAACCAGAAGGCTCCCTCGATGAAGGGTGTCCCGGCTCCCGCGCTGCCCGTCCCGCTCGTGATCGTCTCGCCGGAAAGCCATTCGACCAGGAACGGCAGCGTCATGACGACGAGAAGGATGCGCGCGGCATGGACGAGCGCGATCATGCCGCCGTCACCGCCGCGCTCTTCTCCGAGCACCGTCATGACGACGAGACCTCCCGGCATGCCGGAAAAATAGGCCGTCACCCAGTCGAAGCCTGCCACGACGCGAAAATAGGTGATGCACAAGACCGCAGAGACGGCGACGAACAGGACAAGTCCGAGAAGCGTCGGGATCCAGTCGGCCAGATGTCCCATCAAATCCGGCCGGAAACCAGATCCCAGCAGAACGCCGATGATGATGATCATCGGGGGGCGCACGATGGAGGGTGCTGCGATCGGCGCCTTCAAAAGCGCGCCGATGGTGCAGAAGGTCATCGGCCCGAGCATCCAGGCGAGAGGCAGGCTGAAATAGTAAAAGAGCGAGCCCCCCGCGCCACCGAGAGCGAGCGCGGTGATGAATTTGCGATAGGGGAAGCGCTCGCGCTTGAACGGCCCAAGGCTGGAGGCGAGAGCGCGGCGGTATCGGGGAGACGCTGGTTGCGCCGGTGTGGGGCCTAGGGGGGCAGGGGCGGGCTTGTCAGACAATCCTTTGGTATTCCACAACGATTTCAGGAAGCTCTGGGGACGGCGCCAAACGAGGAGCCGGAGGGGAGAAGAGGATCGAAATGGGTGTGCGGGTGCTGTCGATCGGCGAATGCATGATCGAGCTATTCAAAACTAGCTTGGGTTCCTACGCCATCCAATATGGCGGCGATACCTTCAATACGGCCGTATATCTCGCCCGAGAGGGGGTCAAAACGGGCTATGCGACGGCCCTTGGCGGGGATGACCCGTTCAGTGGGGCGATTGTCTCGCTCGCTCAGGTGGAAGGTCTTTCCACCGATGCCGTCCTGCGTGTGCCGGAGCGGCTCCCGGGCCTTTACGCGATCGAAACTGATTCGGCCGGTGAGCGGCGGTTCTTCTATTGGCGGCAGAACGCACCGGCCCGTCAGCTCTTCGAGCTCGAGGAGAGTTCGCGTATCGAAGCGGCAATGGAGGCGGCGGAATGGATCTATTTCTCCGGGATCACGCTCGGCATCTATTCCGACGCGGGGCTTGAACGTTTCGAGGCCGCGCTGAAACGCGCGCGGCAGGCGGGAACGAAAATCGCTTTCGACAGCAATTATCGTCCGGCCTTGTGGGCAGGCGATATCGAGCGGGCTCGCTCCGTCTTCCGCCGCTTCCTGCCGCTTGCCACGATGCTTCTGCCGTCGTGCGACGATGAAAGGCTGTTGTGGGAGCTCGATGCCGATGATGACGTCATGGCCGCCCTGCAGGATTTCGGGGCAGAGGAGATCGTCCTGAAGCGCGGCGACGCGGGCGTGCTCGTGCGCCATGACGGTGGTGAGGTCGAGGTTCCGATCGGCGACAAGGTCGTTCCCGTCGATACGACGGCGGCGGGCGACAGCTTCAATGCGGCCTATCTCGCCGCCCGCCTGCAGGGGATCGAACCCGAAATTGCCGTTGCACGGGGACAGGCCCTGGCGCGTCGCGTCATCATGGTGCGCGGGGCGCTCATTCCGCGAGAGGAGGCCTGACGGCTGACGCCGTCAGGTGGCTGCAGGCGACCTCAGCCGATCGTCTGCAGGGAAGGGAAGGTCTCCAGGAGCCAATAAGACAGGCTCGCCATATCTCCGGTCAGGAAGAGAATGCCGGTCAGGACGAGGAGACCGCCCATCGCCTTTTCCACCGTCGCCATGTGGCGGCGGAAGCCGGAGGCCCAGCGCAGGAAGGGGCCGGCGAAGAGCGCCGCAATCAGGAACGGCAAGCCCATACCCATGCCGTAGATGAAGAGAAGGAGCGCGCCTTCGGGGGCGGAGCCCTCGCGTCCGGCAAGGGCGAGGATGGTGCCGAGAGCCGGGCCGACGCAAGGCGTCCAGCCAAAGGCGAAGGCAAGGCCGATCAGATAGGCGCCGAAGAGCCCCGGCGGCTTCTCCCGCACCTGGAAACGCGCCTCGCGATAGAGGAAACCGAAGCGGAGAAGCCCCAAAAAATGCAGGCCGAAGCCGATGATGACGACGCCTGCCACGATCGCCAGCCAGTCCTTGTATTCCGCCAGGAGCCGGCCGATGCCGGAGGCCGTCATGCCCAACAGCACGAAGACCGTCGTGAAGCCCAGCACGAAGGCGAGGGCGGCGGTGAATACCTTGCGCGTCAGGCCTGAAGGAACGTCCCCCTGACCTGAAAGCTCATCAAGAGACACGCCGGCGATAAAGCACAGCGAGGCCGGAACGATCGGAAGAACGCAAGGCGAGACGAAGGATAAGAGGCCGCCGATAAAGGCGCCGACCCAGGTGATGTCGAGCACGGTCTGTCCTCTGGGATGCGAAGGTTGCGCCCTGCGCATTCAGCGCTTGGGCAAAGTTTGAAGTTCCTCTACATATGGCTCTGATGGCGATAAAAAGAGATTCAAGAGAACGTTATGGTACCGCGCTGCGATGTCGCGGGCGAAGAGACCATAGCGCGCGACCTCATCGCTGACGAGAGCTGGCCAGGACCCCAATGCCTCTTGCAAGAACGCTGACAGAGACCGACGAGCCCGAACTGCCGAGCCTTGCCGAAAAGGCAGCCGCGGCGAGCGCCTTCCTGAAGGCGCTGTCGCATGAGAGCCGTCTGATGATCTTGTGTCATCTGGCCGACGGCGAAAAATCGGTCACCGAGCTGGAAACGCTCCTGGCGCTGCGCCAGCCGACGGTATCGCAACAGCTTGCGCGTCTGCGCCTGGAAGGGCTGGTGGCAACCCGCCGCGAGGGAAAGACGATCTTCTACAGTCTTGCCTCCGGACGAGCCCGGCGGCTCATCGATGTCATCTACGACATGTTCTGCGGCGAGGATGAAGGCTCCGCGTCGCCGGAGAGAAGCCGGCGAAGCTCTTCTACCAGCTCCTGAAAGGGCTGGCTGGTGCGATAGTCCGGCCGGCGTGGGCGCGCTGCGGCGTTTTTCACCTCACCGATGATGCGGCCCGGCCGCGGCGAGAAGACGACGATGCGGTCCGCCAGAAATGCCGCCTCATACAGGGAATGCGTGACGAAAAGCACGGTGAACTGCTGTTCTGCCTGCAGCGCCATGAGCTCGTCGCCGAGGCGAAAACGGGTCATCTCGTCGAGCGCCGCAAACGGTTCGTCGAGAAGCAGAAGGTTTGGCTTCGTCACCAGCGCGCGTGCGAGCGAGGCGCGCATCGCCATGCCGCCGGAGAGCTGGCGCGGCAATGCCTCGGCAAAATCGGCGAGGCCGACATTCGCCAGCGCGGCTTTCGCATCTGCGTCGGCTGATTTTCGCGGCTGTTTGCGCAAAGTGAGCGGCAGGCGGACATTTGCAAGGACGCTAGCCCAGGGCATCAAGGTCGGCGTCTGAAAGACGTAGCCGATCTCGGCGGGCCGATCGGATGCAGCACGCTCGACGGTGATGCGGCCCTCGCTCAACGGCTCCAGGCCCGCCGCAACCCGCAAAAACGTGGTCTTGCCGCAGCCGGACGGGCCGAGAAGCGCGACGAATTCGCCGGGCTCGACCTCGAGAGACACGGCCTCCAGTGTGCTGAGGCCGTCGGCAAAGGTCTTGCTCACGCCCGCGGCCGCGATACGTGCACCAGGAGATCCGGAGTTCGTGCCACTTCTCCCGCCCGCACCAGAGGGGCTCCCTTGACCGAGACTGGGGAATGTGGCGGAACGCTGGGACAAGTTGTCGCTTCTTTCTTCTCTGCAGGCTGTCTTCATGACCTACCGCGTCATCCCGGTCGAGCCCTTCGATTATATCGTCTTCGGAGGAACGGGCGATCTCGCCCGCCGCAAACTCCTTCCTGCCCTTTATCATCGCATGCGCGATGGCCAGATTCCCGCCGAAGGGCGGATCATCGCCGCCTCCCGCCGCAAAATGAGCGACGATGATTATCGCGCCATGACGGAAGAGGCGCTGACGGAGTTCGTACCGGAAGGCGAGCGCTCGCGCGAAACGCTCGACGCTTTTCTTGGGATGCTCTCATACCGCTCGCTCGATGCCTTGTCGGACGAGGGCTGGGATGCGCTGCGCGATGAGCTCGATCGCGACAAAGAGCGTGTGCGTGCCTTCTATCTCGCGGTCGCTCCGAACCTCTTCGACGATCTTTGTCAGCGTTTCGCCCAGCACGGGCTGGTGACGCCCAATTCGCGGGTCGTTATCGAAAAGCCGGTCGGGCGCGATCTCGCCTCTGCGGTCAAGGTCAACGATGCCGTCGCTCAGGCCTTTCACGAGAGCCAAGTCTTCCGCATCGATCATTATCTCGGCAAGGAGACGGTGCAGAACCTGATGGCTCTGCGCTTCGCCAACACGCTTTTCGAGCCTTTGTGGAACTCTGCCCATATCGATCATGTGCAGATCACGGTGGCCGAATCGATCGGGGTCGGCTCGCGCGGCGATTATTACGACACGTCCGGCGCACTCCGCGACATGGTGCAGAACCATATGATCCAGCTTCTGTGCCTCGTCGCGATGGAGCCGCCCGATTCTTTCGATGCCAATTCGCTCCGCGACGAGAAGCTCAAGGTTCTCCGGGCGCTGAAGCCGATCGATGCCTCGAATTACGACCGGCTGACGGTGCGCGGCCAGTACCGCGCCGGTGCTGCAGAAGGCGGCGCGGTTCCCTCCTATGCGGAGGAGATCGGCGACAAGCGCAGCCGCACCGAGACTTTTGCGGCATTGAAGGTCGAGGTCGCCAACTGGCGTTGGGCCGGCGTGCCCTTCTATCTGAGGACCGGCAAGCGGCTCGCCGACCGGGTCTCGGAGATCGTCATCACCTTCCGGGCAATCCCCCACTCCATCTTTCCCAAGGATTCCGGCGTCATTTCGCAGAACCGGCTCGTCCTGCGCCTGCAGCCGGACGAAGGCGTGAAGCAGTGGATCATGATCAAGGATCCGGGCCCGGGCGGCATGCGGCTCAATTACGTACCGCTCGATATGAGCTTCGCGGAATCCTTCCAGGAGCGGTATCCCGATGCGTATGAGCGGCTGCTCCTGGACGTCATTCGCGGCAACCAGACGCTGTTCATGCGGCGCGATGAGGTGGAGGCCGCCTGGGCGTGGACCGATCCGATCCATAATGCCTGGGACGAGGACGGCAGTCCGCCCGTGCCCTACACGGCGGGTACCTGGGGACCGTCGGCTGCCATCGCCCTTATCGAGCGTGACGGCCGCACCTGGCATGAGGACACCGATTGATGGTGCATAACTGGCACAATTTCGAGGACCGGGACGCACTCGCCGAAAGTCTTGCCGACCTCACGGAGCGCACACTTGCCGCAGGCATTGCCAAGAACGGTGTGGCGAGCCTGGCACTCTCCGGCGGCTCCACGCCCAAGCTCTTTTTCGAGGTCCTGTCGCAGCGTCCGCTCGCTTGGGAGAAAGTCCTCGTTACGCTCGTCGATGAACGCTGGGTGCCGGTGGAGCACAAGCGGTCCAATGCACGGCTCGTGGCCGAGCATTTCGGCAAAGGCCCGGCCAAAGCCGCCCGCTTCATTCCGCTTTATACGGGGGCAGACACGCCGGAGGATGGCGTGGGTGCGGCGACGCTTGCAACCGAAGCATTGCCGGAAACCTTCGACGTCGTCGTCATGGGCATGGGATCGGACGGTCACACCGCCTCCTGGTTCCCGGCTGGAGACAATCTCGCCGCGGCCATCGATCCGGCGCAGGAGCTGCCGCTCCTGCCGATGCGCGCGGAGGCAGCGGGCGAGCCACGCATCACCTTCACTCTACCCCGGCTTCTTACCGCCAAGGCGCTGATCCTGCATATCGAAGGCGAGGAGAAACGCGCCGTCCTCGACAAAGCGCGCCTTGACGGCGACATCGAAGAGATGCCGATCCGCGCTATCTTGAGACAGGACCGGGTCCCCACCGAAATCTTCTATGCGCCGTAAGGCGAAGGAGTTCTTATGTCAGTTCGCTCCGAAATCGCAGCCGTGACGGAACGCGTCGCGGCGCGCTCGGCCTCAACGCGTCAGGCGTATCTCGATCGCATCCACAAAGCCCGCGATGCGGGTCCGCGCCGTCAGACCCTGTCGTGCGGCAACCTCGCCCATGGCTTCGCCGCCTGCGCTGCATCCGACAAGGCGGCGCTCGCCGGCGATACGACGCCCAATCTCGCGATCGTCACGGCCTACAACGACATGCTCTCGGCGCATCAGCCTTACGAGCGTTTTCCCGACGTGATCCGCAGGGCGGCGCACGAGGCGGGCGGTGTGGCACAGGTCGCGGGCGGCGTGCCGGCGATGTGCGATGGCGTCACTCAGGGACAGACGGGCATGGATCTGTCGCTCTTCTCGCGCGACGTCATCGCCATGGCGGCCGGGATCGCGCTGTCGCACAACATGTTCGATGCCGCCGTCTTTCTCGGCATTTGCGACAAGATCGTTCCCGGCTTGACGATCGCGGCGCTGTCCTTCGGGCATCTGCCGGCGGTTTTCGTGCCGGCAGGGCCGATGCCGTCGGGTCTTCCCAACGACGAAAAGGCACGCATCCGCCAGCTCTACGCCGAAGGCAAGATCGGGCGCGCGGAGCTTCTGGAGTCGGAATCGAAATCCTACCATGGACCCGGCACCTGCACCTTCTACGGCACGGCCAATTCCAACCAGATGCTGATGGAGATCATGGGCCTGCACCTGCCCGGGGCCTCCTTCGTCAATCCGAACACGCCGTTGCGGGACGCGCTGACGCGCGCGGCAGCGAAGCGCGCGCTCGCCATTACCGCTCTCGGCAACGACTACACCCCGGTCGGCGAGATCATCGATGAGAAGGCGATCGTCAACGGCATCGTCGGTCTGCACGCGACCGGCGGATCGACCAATCACACGCTGCATCTCGTGGCGATGGCACAGGCCGCCGGAATCGTCGTCAATTGGGAGGATTTCGCAGCCCTTTCGGAGGTCGTTCCGCTCGTCACGCGCATCTATCCGAACGGTCTTGCCGACGTGAACCATTTCCATGCGGCCGGAGGCATGGGCTATCTGATCGGCACGCTCCTCGATGAAGGCTTTCTGCACGAGGATGTGCGCACGGTCGCCGGCGGTGGCCTTTCGCAATATCGCCGCGAGGCGGTGCTCGACGCCGAAGGCGAGGCCACCTGGCGCGACGCGCCGGAGACGAGCCACGACGAGAATGTTTTGCGCTCCGCTGCCAATCCCTTCCAGGTGACGGGCGGCTTGAAGCTTCTTACCGGCAATCTCGGCCGCGCCGTGATCAAGGTTTCCGCCGTCAAGCCGGAACGGCATATCGTCGAGGCGCCTGCGATCGTGTTTCATTCGCAGGAGGATCTCCTTGCGGCCTTCAAGGCGGGTGAGCTCGATCGCGATTTCGTTGCTGTCGTGCGCTTCCAGGGGCCGAAGGCGAATGGCATGCCGGAGCTGCATAAGCTTACGCCGCAACTCGGTGTGCTGCAGGACCGGGGTTTCAAAGTGGCCCTCGTCACCGATGGGCGCATGTCCGGCGCTTCCGGCAAGGTGCCTGCCGCCATCCATGTCACACCGGAGGCCGTCTCAGGCGGTCCGATCGCAAAGCTCAGAACCGGTGATGTCGTTCGTGTCGATGCGACGGCCGGCACACTCTCCGCCCTTGTCGACGAGGCGGAATGGGCGGCGCGGGAGGCCGAGACGGGCGATCTCTCCGGCAATCAGTTCGGCATGGGACGCGAGCTCTTCGCCGCCTTCCGCTCCATGGCGGGCGATGCCGAAGAGGGGGCAGGGGTCATCCGTCCCGCCGCGCTCACCGAGGCCGCTTGACGCGCACAAGAGGGGGCGTGCGCAGAGGTCGCGCTCGCCTTCTTGGAGGAAGTCCTAGATAGGCGAAGATCGTGGGTATCACGCCAGCGGGGGCTGAGCGAATTCAGGAAAGAAGACCAGAAACGATGCATCACAAGACCGAAGAACTCGAAAGCCTTCTCGGCGCACAGCCCGTCGTTCCCGTTCTCATTCTGGACGATGCGGAGGTTGCCGTGCCGCTCGCGCGCGCTCTTCACGCCGGCGGTATTTCCACGATCGAGATTACGCTCAGGACTGAAGCCGCTTTCGAGGCCGTGCGGCGTATTGTGGAGGAGGTCGAAGAGGTCGCGGTCGGTGTCGGCACCGTTCTCGCCCCCGACCATCTGAAGCGTGCGGAACGGTCCGGCGCGCGCTTCTGGGTGTCGCCCGGCATGAGCCCGCAGCTTCTGGAAGCCGCGCGCCATTGCGTGCTGCCGGGCCTGCCGGGTTCCGCCACGCCGTCGGAGGCGATGGCGCTGGTGGAAGCCGGCTACCATCACCAGAAATTTTTCCCCGCCGAGGCGGCCGGCGGCGCCGCCTACCTCAAATCTCTCGTCTCACCGCTCGGAGAGATCCGTTTCTGCCCGACGGGCGGCATCAATCCCGGCAATGCCGGTGATTATCTCGCGCTTCCCAATGTCGCCTGCGTGGGCGGTTCCTGGCTTGCGCCGAAGGAGGCGATTGCCGCCGGCGATTGGGCGAAGATCGAAAGTCTCGCCCGAGAGGCCGTCAATCTGCGCAAGGCGTAAATTCTCGCCGCTTTTGAAGATCCCCACGAAAGATCCCTCACGGAGGAATGACACGATGAAGCCTGCCGCCCGGACAGCGCTTGAAGCCCTGAAGGTGCATGAAAGCAGCCTTGCCGCGCGCCATCTGCGCGAGCTTTTCCAGGAGGATCCGGGCCGGTTTGAGCGCTTTTCGGCGAGCCTCGGCGATCTCACGCTCGATTATTCCAAGAACCGAATCACCGCGGAGACCTTCGATCTTCTGATCGCGCTTGCCCAGGCTGCGGAAGTGGAGGCGCTGCGGCATGCCATGTTCACCGGCGAGGCCATCAATCTCACCGAGAAGCGAGCCGTGCTGCACACCGCCCTGCGGGCGCCGGAATCGGCCTCCGTCGAGGTCAATGGCGTCGATGTCATGCTCGGCGTGCATGACGTTCTGGAGCGCGTGGGCGAATTCGCCGAGGGGGTGCGCTCGGGCAAGATTACGGGTGCGAACGGCAAGGCCTTCACCGATGTCGTCAATATCGGCATCGGCGGTTCCGATCTCGGTCCCGCGATGGCGGTGGCGGCTCTTACGCCCTTCCGCGATGGCGGGCCGCGCGTGCATTTCGTCTCCAATGTCGACGGGGCGCATATCCACGACACGCTCGCCGAACTCGATCCGGAGCGTACGCTCTTTCTGATCGCCTCGAAGACGTTCACGACGCTCGAGACGATGACCAACGCCGCCTCGGCGCGCGAGTGGATCGTGGAGCGGCTCGGCGAGGAGGCGGTTTCGGCGCATTTCGCCGCCCTTTCCACCAATCTCAAGAAGGTCGGCGAATTCGGCATCGACGAAGAGCGCGTCTTCGGTTTCTGGGACTGGGTCGGCGGGCGATATTCCGTATGGTCGGCGATCGGCCTGCCGCTGGCGATCTCGATCGGCTTCAAGAACTTCAAACGCTTTCTCGCCGGCGCGCGGCAGATGGACGAGCATTTCCGCACGGCGCCGCTCGCTGAGAACCTCCCCGTCATCATGGGGCTTATCGGGATCTACCACCGCAATGTCTGTGCCTATCCGACCCAGGCGGTGATCCCCTACGATCAGCGGCTCAGCCGTTTCGCCGCGCATCTGCAGCAGCTCGATATGGAATCGAACGGCAAGCGGGTGACGCGCGGAGGCAAGGCGGTTGATTACCAGACCGGGCCGGTCGTCTGGGGCGAGCCGGGCACCAACGGTCAGCACGCCTTCTTCCAGCTCATCCACCAGGGCACGGAGGTCGTGCCCGTCGATTTCCTGATTGCGGCGGAACCCAACGAAGCGATGGGCGACCATCATGCCAAGCTCCTCGCCAATTGCCTGGCGCAGGCGCAGGCGCTCGCCTTCGGCCGCACCGAGGACGAGGTGCGCGCGGAGCTTTCATCCCAGAAGATGGCGCCGGCGGAAATCGACCGGCTCTCCCCGCACAAGGTGTTTCCGGGCAACCGGCCGTCGAACACGCTCATCTACAAGCGTCTCGATCCGCACACCCTCGGCATGCTGATTGCGCTTTACGAGCACCGGGTCTTTGTGATGGGCGCGATCTGGGACATCAATTCCTTCGATCAGTGGGGCGTGGAGCTCGGCAAGGCGCTCGCCTCTAACCTCCTGCCGGTTATCCGCGACGGGGCGACAACGGACGGTCTCGATTCCTCCACCGCCGGCCTGGTGGAGCGCTACCGGGCGCTGTCGCGGTAGGTCTTCATCCAGGAAAGGCCCGCCTCCACCGTCGTGCGGGGGCGGTATTCGGCGCCGATCGCGCCCTGATAGCCGAGACGCTCGATCTCCGGCAAAAGCCAGGAATAGGCGACTTCGCCTTCGTCGGGCTCGTTGCGTCCCGGCACGCCGGCAATCTGGATGTGGCCGAGCTTCGGCATCAGCGTAGCGACGCGGCGGGTGAGATCGCCTTCCATGATCTGGGCGTGATAGCAGTCGAACTGGAGCTTCAGATTGTCGGCCGCCACCATGTCGATGATACGTGCCGCCTCCGCGCTCGATGACAGAAAATAGCCCGGTACGTCGCGCGCGTTGATCGGTTCGATCAGGACCGTGAGGCCGTGCCGCGCCGCCCGACCCGCGGCATAGGAGAGGGCGTTCACAAAAGCTTCCTTGCAGCGGCGGACAGGCGTTTCGTCGTCGGCAATGCCGGCCATCACATGCACGGAGGTGCCGCCGAGATCGACGGCCCATTCGATCGCCTCATCGATCGCGGCGAGGGCTTCCTTCTCCCGCCCGGGGAGTGCGGAAAGCCCAAAGTCGCCGTCCTTACCGGTTCGCGTATTGAGGCCGAGAAGCGGCAGGCCGGTTTCGCGAAGCGCCTGTCTCAGCGTTTCGCGTGACGCGTCATAAGGGAACTGAAACTCAACCGCGTCGAAACCTGACTTTTTCGCTGCGACGATTCGCTCCTCCAGTGGCCGGTCTGTCCATAAAAATCCGAGATTGGCAGAGAGCTTGAGCATTTCACTTTTATCTTCAGCTATTTCCGTCGAAAAGAGCAGTCCACTTTTCGGCTGGCAAGTGGCCAAAAGGCTTCCGTGATTGACGCGCCTTCCTTCGCTCTCTAGAGCCGGTTCAGGGATGGTCGCCCGTCGAAGGGCTGAAAACGATCTCGGGCGCGGCTGACCCCTACCGGGAGCCAAAACCGGGGCCGTCCAGCGCCACAGCTCCGCTGTGGGCGGGTCATCCGTTCGTTTTTGTGAAGGCCCGCCGTGACGCAGCCCTGCTTCCTCCCTGCTTTTGCGCCCATGCGCGGTCGCCTCGCCACCCGAAAATCGGAGGATTGAACGCGTGTCGGAAAAACTCGGATTGATGATTTGCGGCCATGGCAGCCGCAACAAAGCAGCGGTCGACGAATTTGCCCGTCTTGCAACGGAAGCGCGCAAGCTCTTCCCGCAATGGCCGGTCGAATACGGTTATCTGGAGTTCGCCGAACCGGTTCTGCGCACCGGCCTCGATAAGCTGGTGGATCTCGGTTGCACGCGCATTCTCGCCGTTCCAGGCATGCTGTTTGCCGCTGGTCACGCCAAGAACGACATCCCCTCCGTCCTCAACACCTATCAGGCCGAGCGCGGCGTTCCGATCGATTATGGCCGCGATCTCGGCATCGATCCGCGTATGATCCGTGCCGCCTCCGACCGCATCTCGGAAGCTCTCGCCGCGGCGCCCTCCGACGTGCCGTTGCATGAGACGCTTCTCGTCGCCGTCGGACGGGGCGCCTCCGATCCCGACGCCAATTCCAATGTCTCCAAGATCACCCGCATGCTGTGGGAAGGCTTCGGTTTCGGCTGGGCGGAGACCGCTTATTCCGGCGTTACGTTCCCGCTCGTCGAGCCGGGCCTCGAACATGCGGCCAAGCTCGGCTACCGGCGCATCATCGTCTTCCCGTACTTCCTCTTCACCGGCGTCCTCGTCAGCCGCATCTACATGGCGACGGATGCCGTGGCGGCACGTCATCCGGAGATCGAGTTCCTCAAGGCGGGCTATCTCAACGACCATCCGCAGGTGATCGCGACCATGGCTGACCGGGTCAACGAGATCCTGAACGGCGCCAATCTGATGAACTGCCAGATGTGCAAATACCGGGAGCAGATCCTGGGCTTCGAAGCGGAGATCGGCCTGCCGCAGGAAAGCCACCACCATCATGTGGAAGGCGTCGGCGCCGCCTGCGATCTGTGCAACGACGACGGCAGCTGCAACGGCCGCTGTCAGGACGAGCCGCACACGCACGGACATGGGCATGATCACGACCATGGGCATCACCATCACGGCCATGATCATGACCACGGACATTCCCACGATCACGACCATGGTCATGGCCATGACCACCATCATCATCCGTATCCGCATGCCGATCACCCGCTCGGCCCGCGTTCGATGAAGCGGCACTGAGCGAACATGGACTATCTGCGCGACGGCGCCGAAATCACCCGCCGCTCCTTTGCGATCATCGAAGCGGAATGCGAGTTGTCTGGGGTCCCGGCCGACCTCCGGCCGCTTGCCAAACGCGTCGTTCATTCCGGTGGGATGCCCGATCTTGTCGCCGATCTCGCATGGTCGGAGGGGGCGGGTGCCGCGGGGCGTGCGGCTCTTGAGGCCGGTGCACCGATCCTTTGCGATGTGGCGATGGTCGCTGCGGGGATTGCGCGGTGGCATCTGACCGCCGGGAATGCGATCGAGGCTGCGGTCGCGCAGCCCGATGCGGCGCGGCTTGCCGGCGAGCTTCAAACGACGCGGACAGCCGCGGGCTTTTCGGCTCTCGCCGACCGCCTTTCCGGCGCCATCGCCGTTATCGGCAACGCGCCGACGGCTCTCTTCCACCTTCTGGAACTTGCCGAAGACCCTGCTTTGCGCCCAGCCTTCGTCATCGGCTTCCCGGTCGGTTTCGTCGGGGCGGCGGAATCCAAGGAGGCGCTGATCGCCAACCGTCTCGGCTTGCCCTTCGTCGCGCTCAGGGGTCGGCGTGGTGGATCGGCGATGGCAGCTGCGGCCCTCAACGCGCTCATGATC
The DNA here is from genome assembly GCF_025379905.1 of Afifella sp. JA880. Classification (NCBI taxonomy): domain Bacteria; kingdom Pseudomonadati; phylum Pseudomonadota; class Alphaproteobacteria; order Hyphomicrobiales; family Afifellaceae; genus Afifella; species Afifella sp. JA880. Next base: position 452,185 of record NZ_JAOANH010000003.1, on the reverse strand, counting down.
GGTGAGGAGGCAGCATGAAACCCTGGCTTTTCGTCATCGGCATCGGTGAGGATGGTCTCGTCGGTCTTTCCGCCGCCGCTCGGCGGCTGGTCGACGACGCCGAAATCCTCATCGGCGGCGAGCGCCATCTCGCCATGCTGGCCGAGGACGAGCGGGAAAAACTCGCCTGGCCCAGCCCTTTAAGTGAACTCGTGAGTCGTCTGACTGAGTATCGCGGGCGACGGGTCGTGGTGCTTGCGAGCGGTGATCCGATGCATTTCGGGATCGGTGCGACGCTTGCCCGGTCGATTCCGCCCGAAGAGATGCTCATCATCCCGGGTCTGTCCGCTTTCGCACTCGCGGCCTCAAGGCTCGCCTGGCCCTTGGAGCGCGTCGAGATGGTGACGCTGCATGGCCGGCCGATCAGTCGGCTGGCGCTGTCCGTCTATCCCGGTGCGAAGCTCCTCGTCCTTTCGCATGACGGCACGACGCCGGCGGCCGTTGCCGCCTATCTGACGGCGCGCGGTTTCGGCGACAGCCGCATGGTGGCGCTTGCTCATATGGGCGGGCCGAAAGAAACCGGCATTAAAGGTCGGGCGCGCGACTGGTCGGCGGAGACGGCCGATTTCCATACGCTTGCGGTCGAATGCATCGCCGGGCCTGGCGCCCGCTTCATGCCGCGCTCCGGCGGATTGCCGGATGATGCGTTCACACACGACGGTAAGATGACGAAGCGGGAAGTCCGCGCGGCCGCAATCGCACGGCTTGCCCCTTTCCCGGGGGCTCTTCTCTGGGATATCGGCGCGGGTGCCGGATCGGTCGCCATCGAGTTCATGCGTGCGGCGCATCATGCGCGTGCGATCGCGCTCGAGCCGCGGCTGGAGCGACGGGCCATGGCGGCGAAGAATGCCTTGGAACTCGGTGTACCGGAACTCGATATTCGCGAGGGCGAGGCGCCGGAGGCGCTTGCGGACTGGCCTGCGCCCGATGCCGTCTTCGTGGGTGGTGGCGTACGGCCGGAAACACTTGCACTGGCGCGCCGGGCCTTGAAGCCCGGCGGCCGGCTCGTCGTGCATGCGGTGACGCTTGAAAGCGAAGCCGTCCTTCTCGCCGAGCATCAAAGCTCAGGGGGTGAGCTTACACGCCTTGCGGTCTCGCATGCGGAGGCGATCGGCCCGTATCACGGCTGGCGACCTGCGATGCCCGTCACGCAATGGGCGTGGGTTAAGGGGAGCGTTGGCGAAACCAGAATGGATGACGGAGGTCTGCTCCCGGAATGAGTGGCAAACTTTATGGCATTGGTGTCGGGCCCGGAGATCCAGAGCTCATCACCTTGAAGGCGGCGCGCATCATCGAAAGCGCCGAGGTGATCGCCTATCCCGCCCCCGATCCCGGCGAGAGCTTTGCACGAGCGATCGCGGCAAAGCACATTGCAGGCGACGCACGCGAGATCGTTATCCGCATTGCGATGCGCGCCGGACATGTTCCGAGCGAGCCTTATGACCGAGCCGCGGAAGAGATCGCGGCCGAGCTCGAAGACGGTCGGGACGTGATTGTGCTGTGCGAAGGCGATCCGTTCTTCTACGGCACCTTCATGTATCTGCACGACCGGCTGTGCCCGCGCTTCGGCTGCGAGATCGTGCCGGGCGTTTCTTCGCTCACCGCCGTTGCGGCGGCCGCGAGCCGGCCCCTGACACGGCGCACGGGTACGCTCAATGTCTTTCCGGCGACGCTCGACCCGGCGACGCTCAAGGCGCGCCTCGGTGAAAGCGAAGCGGCGGCGATCCTGAAAGTCGGCCGTCATCTGCCGCAGCTCAAGGAGCTCATCGCCGATCTCGGGCGGCTCGACGAAGCCGTCTACGTCTCGCATGCGAGCCTGCCGCAACAAAAAGTGGTGCCGCTTGCCGAGCTCGAAGCCGACGAGGCGCCTTATTTCTCGATGATCCTGATTGCGAAGGTTGAACGATGACGCCCGTCTTTCTCGCTTTGACTGAACGGGGCCTTGTGACCGCGAACAGGTTGCGGGAAGCGATTGGGGGCGACGTCCACGCCCTGAAGAAGGCCGTGGAAAGCGGTGCTGCTCCTGCCAATTGTGTCTTCGAGGATACGGGGGCGCATTGCCGGATGCTGTTCCAGGCCGGTCGGCCGATCGTCGGTATCTGTGCGGCCGGTATCCTGGTGCGCGTCCTTTCCCCGCTTCTCTCCGATAAGCGCAGCGAGCCGGCCGTCCTCGCTCTTTCCGAGGATGGTCGCACCGTGGTGCCGCTTCTCGGCGGTCATCACGGCGCCAACGGTCTGGCGCGGCAGATTGCGGCCAAGCTCTCGGGCTTCGCCGCCATCACCACGGCGGGCGATACCCGCTTCGGCATCGCGCTCGACGAGCCCCCGCACGGCTTTGCCCTCGCCAATCCGGAAGACGCCAAAGATGTGATGTCGGCGTTTCTCGCTGGTGCGACGGTGGAGCTTGAAGGCGATCTGCCTTGGATCGAGGAAAGTGCGCTGCCGCGCGGAGCCGACAGCTCCGTGAAGCTCGTCGCCACGACCGAAGACCGCAAGGGCGATGCGCAGACGCTCGTCTATCACCCGAAGGCGCTCGCGATCGGGGTCGGCTGCGAACGAGGCGCCGACACGGAAGAGGTGATGACCCTCGTCCAGGAAACGCTCTCAGAAGCCGGGCTCTCTCTGCATTCGGTCGCCTGCCTCGTCTCGCTCGATCTGAAGGCCGACGAGACGGCGATCCTGGAAACGGCCAAGATGCTCGGCGTGCCGGCGCGCTTCTTCCCCGCTGCGCGCCTCGAGGACGAAACACCGCGCCTCGACAATCCTTCCGAGGCGGTCTTCCGCGAAGTCGGCACGCATGGGGTCGCCGAAGCGGCAGCCCTCGCCGCCGTCGGACCCGAAGGGCTTCTCGTCGTCGCCAAGAAGAAGAGCGCGCGTGCCACCTGTGCCATCGCCGAGGCGCCAGCGCCGATCGAGACGGCGTCCGTCGGGCGTGCCCGCGGCAAGCTCGCGGTCGTCGGCATCGGGCCGGGTGACGCGGAATGGCGGACGCCACAGGCGGATGCGCTCATCGCCGGTGCCGATACGGTCATCGGCTATTCCTACTATCTGGACCTCATCGGCCCTCATATCACCGATAAGGTCCGCATCGATTCGCCGCTCGGCGAAGAGCGGGACCGTTGCCAGAAGGCGCTCGAACTCGCGGCCGAAGGCCGCTCGGTCGCTCTCATCTGCTCCGGCGATCCGGGCATCTATGCGATGGCCACGCTCGTTTGCGAGGTCTTGGAAGGTGCTGCTCCCGCTTCCGCAGTGAAGCGTGTCGAGCTCGTCTTGGCGCCAGGCATTTCAGCCTTCCAGGCTGCGGCCTCGCGCCTCGGTGCGCCGATGGGCCACGATTTCTGCCTCATCTCGCTGTCCGATCTTCTGACGCCGTGGGAGACCATCCGCTCGCGTGTCGAGGCAGCGGCTCAGGGCGATTTCGTCGTCGCCTTCTACAATCCGGTGTCGCAGCGCCGGCGGCATCAGCTTGCCGATTCCCGCGAGATCTTTCTCGCCCATCGTCCGGCGGAGACGCCGGTGGTGATTGCCCGGCTTCTCGGGCGGGAGGGTGAGCGATTGCATTTCACCACTCTTGGCGAATTGTCCGTCGACGACGTCGACATGATGAGCCTCGTCGTCGTCGGATCGTCGACGAGCCGAACCTTCACAGCAGGCGGACGCGAATTCCTTTTCACGCCGCGCGACTACCACCGCAAAGTTCAGGCCCCCGAAAAGGAGACGACAGCGTGACCAGTCTCGACAACAAACCCACTGGCAAGGTGCATTTCATCGGTGCGGGGCCAGGCGCGCCGGACCTCATCACCGTGCGCGGACTGAAGCTCATCGAAAGCTGCCCGGTCTGTCTTTATGCCGGCTCTCTCGTTCCGGAAGCGATCGTCGCCGCCGCGCCGAAGGATGCCCTCGTGCGCGATACGGCGCCGATGGCGCTCGACGAGATCCTCGCCGTGATGGAAGAGGCTTGCCGCAAGGGACAGGACGTCGCCCGCGTTCATTCCGGCGACCCCTCGCTTTACGGGGCCATCGCCGAACAGATCCGGCGGCTGAAAGAGCTCGGCATCGCCTATGACGTGACGCCGGGGGTTCCCGCCTTTGCTGCCGCCGCGGCAGCTCTCGGACAGGAGCTCACGATTCCCGAGGTGAGCCAGTCGGTCGTCATCACGCGGACCGCCATGCAATCGTCGAAGATGCCGCAGGGCGAAAATCTTGTTGCCTTCGCCAAGACCGGTGCGACTTTGGCGGTGCATCTTTCGGTGCGCAATCTTCTCGCGATCGAGCGTGATCTGACGCCGGTCGTCGGTGCCGATTGCCCCGTCATCGTCGCTTATCGCGTCGGCTGGCCGGATGAGGATTTCATCTGCACCGATCTCGCCAATGTGCGTGAGAAGGTGCGCGAGAAGAAGCTTACTCGCACCGCGCTCATCTTCATCGGCCGGGCGCTCGATGCGGATGAATTCCGCGACAGTGCGCTTTACGACGCGTCGCATTCCCACATCCTTCGTGCCGCCACGCGCGACGCTTGAGGCCCCGCGCCTTACGCGGCGCGGTCGATCACATGCAGGAAGGAGCCCGATACGCTGCCGCGGCTGAGGCCAACCTCGCCAAGCGGCGTATCGGCAGCATCCCGGCTGTCGAAGAGGCGCTCCGCCGGGCCTTCGCTTACGATGCTGGCGTAGTGGAACTCATGTCCGCCGAGGGGGCCTGCGAAGGGCCTGCCGGCAAGCGGCGTCAGCCGGCGGTAGCCGAGATGGAGACGCCGCGCGGCGAAACTCGTCACGAGCGGCAGAAGCCCAAGCATTTCGTGCCGTTCGCCTTCGGCGTCGATCAAAGCGTCGCCGAGCGTCATGAATCCCCCGCACTCGCCATAGACGAGCTGGCCTTTCGACGCCGCGTTGCGCATGGCACGATTGAAGGTCGTGGCCGCGGCGAGCTTTCCTGCATAAAGCTCCGGATATCCGCCAGGCAAAAAGATCGCACCCGCATCGTCTGCCGGCGCCTCGTCGGCGAGCGGCGAAAAAGTGGTGATCTCCGCACCAGCGGCGCGCCAGTCCTCAAGCCAATGGGGATAGGCGAAGCGGAAGGCGACGTCGTCCGCGAGGGCGATTTTTTGGGCGAGAGGGGGAAGGGTCGCGGCGTTCTCGTGGGTTTCGCCGAGCGGTTCGGCCGCCTGGACAAGGGCGTCGACGTCGACATGTTTCTCGATCAGCTCCGCCGATGCCTCAATGACGGCATCGAGCGTCTGATGCTCCTCCGCCTGGACAAGCCCCAGATGCCGTGACGGCAATGCCAGTCGCTCATCGCGCTGCACGATTCCGATCAGCGGCACGGATGCACGCGCAAAGCCTTCCTGGATCAGACCCTGGTGGCGCTCGGAACCGGCGCGGTTGACGATCGCGCCTGCAAGCGAAAAACCGTCGGCCAGTCGCGCGAAGCCCTCCGCCACGGCCGCCGTCGATTGCGACATGCCGTTGGCTGCGACGACGAGGAAGGTCGGAAGCGCAAGGTGAGCGGCGAGGCTCGCGGTCGAACCGAGACCGTTCGCACCGCCGTCGTAGAGCCCCATCACGCCTTCGACGACGAGAAGGTCCGCACCTTCCGCCTGACGGGCGGCAAGTGCGCGAAGCCGCTCCGGCCGCATGGCGAAGGGATCGAGATTGATCGCCGGCGCGCCCGAGGCCGCTTCCAAAAAGCGCGGGTCGATGTAATCGGGCCCGCATTTGGCGGCCTTCACTTTCAGACCGCGTCGGATCAGGGCGCGGATGAGGCCTGCCGTCAGAACCGTCTTGCCGGAGTGGCTGGAGCCTCCGGCGATAAGAAATGCCTTCGGCCCGCTCTTCATGCGGCGCCACCGGCCTCCTTGGCGTAGAGATCGAGGCCGGTGCCGAGAGGGTCCGGATCGAGCTTACGGCCTTGCAGCGCCCCGAGCCAATCGAGGCCTTTGCGTAGTTTCACCACTTCGCCGAGAACGACGAGTGCCGGCGGCTCCATCTTGGCCGCAGCGCAATCCTCCGCCGCGCGGCCAAGCACGGTTTCCAGAACGCGCTGGCGTGATGTCGTGGCTTCGGAGACGATCGCGACAGCCTCGTCGGGACCGCGACCCGCCGCCATCAGCGCGTCGGCGATGCCGGCCAGGTGCTTGATCGCCATATACATGACGATCACCGGCGAGGCCTTGGCGAGGGCTTGCCAGTCGATCGAGGAGGGGGTGAGGCCCGTCTGATCATGGCCGGTGAGGAAGGTCACGACATGGTTGATGTCGCGGTGCGTGGAGGGAAAGCCCGCATAGGCGAGCCCACCGACGCCGGCCGTCACGCCCGGCACGATGCGGAAGGGGATGTTGTGGGCAACGAGCGTCAGAGCTTCCTCGCCGCCGCGCCCGAAGATCAAGGGGTCGCCGCCTTTCAGACGACAGACGCGCTTGCCGGCACGGGCGAGCTCGACGAGATGCAGCGAGATATCGCGCTGCTTGGCCGAGGGCTTGCCGCCGCGTTTGCCGGCATATTCGATGACGGCGCCCTGGCGCGCATATTTCAGCACGGAGGAATCGACGAGCGCGTCGTAGATGACATGATCGGTCTGGGCGAGGGCGTTGGCAGCGTGCAACGTCATCAGACCGGGGTCGCCCGGACCGGCGCCGACGAGCCAGACATGGCCGGGTTCGAACTGGGGCAGGTCCGCAAAGAGGGGGGAGGGGGGCAGAGCGTCCATGTCGCTCTTTTTGCAGGAGGAAAACGGCAAGACAAGTGCCTTCGCGGGCTTGCCTGTGCTGCATTCAAGGCGTTTTGATCACAGCACAATCTGGCGGCGCGTTTCGGTCTATCGGTACACGCGGGAAGCAATGGAGAGCTCATGGCCAAGGTGATGATCCTCGGCGGTACGGCGGAGGCCGGAGAACTGGCGGCGCGGCTTGCGGGAGACACCCGTCTCGACACCGTCACCTCGCTTGCCGGGCTGACGCGTCTGCCTCAGGCGGTGGCCGGCAATGTCCGCCGCGGTGGCTTTGGCGGGCCTGATGGGCTCGCCCAGGCTCTGCGAGAGGGCGGTTATGACGCACTCGTCGATGCGACGCATCCTTTTGCCGCACGCATCGCGCAGCACGCCAAAGAGGCAGCCGAAATGGCGCAGGTGCCGCGCATCAAACTCGTGCGCCCTGGTTTCGAACGCCGGCCGGAGGACCATTTCATCGAGGTTGTCGATATGGCGGGGGCCGCGGCCTCGATTCCGCAGGGCGCGCGTGTCTTTCTCGCCGCGGGTCGCCGTGAAATCCGGGCTTTTGCGGCGCGCCAGGATCTGTGGTGCCTGATGCGCATGATCGAACCGCCGGTGGCCGGGGAGGAGTTTCCGCGCGGCGAGGTCATTTTGGGTCGCCCGCCCAACGATCCGCAGGCCGAGATTGCGCTCTTCAAGGAACACGGGATCGAATGGATCGTGTCGAAAGATTCAGGTGGCCGTGCAAGCGCCAAGATCGAGGCGGCGCGCCTTTTGGGCCTGCCCGTGGTGCTGGTCCGCCGACCGAAACCGCCGGAGGGGCCAATGGCGACTCAGCTTGAAGCGATCCTCGACTGGCTGGAGACGACGCTCTTTGCTGCGGTCGATGCGCCGGCCTCTCCAGCCTGAGCGCTCCGCGCACGTCCGTCGCGCGCGATCCAGCTATCCAAAAAGCCGTCGAGCCACCGGCGCACGGGCGGATCGTAGCGGAACCATTTTGCCATATGGTCGGGCCTCGGCCGCGCGCCCGGCAGATTCATGCGCTCGGCGCCGCGCACGGTCCAGCGGCAGGCCATTGCATAGGTGAGTTCGGAGTGGAATTGCACGCCGAAAGCGGCTGGACCGAGTGAGAACGCCTGGTTTTGAAACAGTTCTCCACGCGCCAGCAGCGTCGCGCCTGTCGGCAGGTCGAAGCCTTCCCGGTGCCATTGATAGACATGGCTCGGCCAGTCCATCATCGCGGCCCCTTCAGGCGTCGCGTCGAGCCGGTAGAAGCCGATCTCCGCGCAACCTTCGCAATGGCTTTTGACCTCGCCGCCCAATGTCTTCACCAGCATCTGGGCGCCAAGGCAGATGCCGAGGAAGGGGGCTTTTTCCTTGAGAGGGACATTGATCCAGTCGATCTCGCGCTTGACGAAATCGTCGGTGTCGTTGGCGCTCATCGGACCGCCGAAGATGACAGCGCCGCTGTGATCGGCCATCGTCTCAGGCAGCGGATCGCCGAAGCGCGGCCGACGGATATCGAGGGGGTAGCCCTTCTCCTGCAGCATCTGGCCGAGCTTTCCGGGGCTCGATGTTTCCTGGTGCAGGATGACAAGCACAGGCCGTCTGGCGGCGTCTTCCGAGAGCTGACGCCTCAGATAATGGATTTTTGCATCACTCATCGTGTCATTCGCGCTCGCTCTGGGCGTGACGCTCGGCCACGGCGTGCTTCAGACCGATGCGCGCATTGCGATCGACGCCCAGAAGCTCGGCGACGCGCCAGACGAGATTGTCTTCGAATTCATGCACTTCGCCGTCAACATAGATGACTTCCCAGAGCCTTTCCACCGCGCGGATGCGCTCTTCGATGGTCATCTGCCGTTTCAACACGCTGGTGAAGCGGTAAAGGTCGATCGCTTCGGCGTCGACGCGCTCGGCCTCGGCGATCAGACGCTCCAGATCGTCCCCGCTCAAACCGTAATCCGCCTTGAGAATTTCGCGCATACGTGCGCGCTCATCTTCGCCGGCAGCGCCATCGACGGCGACGCAATGGACGAGCAATGCGGCAAAGGCCAGTCGCTGATCGTCGTCGGTGAACGGGCGTTGTTGTTCTTCGCCCTTGAAAGTCAGGAAGTTGCGCAGTGCATCGAGCATTGTTGGATCCCTTTGGCACTGAAGCTAGTGCAAGAGGCGTGCCGTTGCCAGTGACGGCTTGGTAAGGCAGCGCGAACGTTCGGGTGTGCCCCGCTCTAAATCTCGATCAGATCGAGGTCTTGGCCCAGAGCCTGCTCGGCTGTTGCAACCACGCTTCTGTGATGCGTGAAGAGGATCGGCTGGAAGTGTGTGCTCGAAGCTGCAAGCGTTTTGATGCCGGCTGCGGTGCGCTCATCGTCGAAGGTCTGGAAGAGATCGTCGCCGATGAAGGGCGCGGCCTCGTTGTGGCGGCAGTAATCCTCCAGAAAGGCGAGGCGAAGGGCGAGATAGAGCTGGTCGCGCGTCCCGTCGCTCAGACCCGCAATAGCGATCTGCTCGCCGCCCTTCCGCACCGCTTTGAGTTCCGGCTCGTCCGCCTCGTTGAGCTCCTGCGCAAGTGTTGCAAATGCGCCGTCAGTCAGCATGGAGAAGAGGGTCCCGGCGCGCTCCATCATCGGATCGCTCTCTTTTGCCCGGTGGTGCTCCATCGCGGCCGTGAGAAGCGCCGCTGAGAGTTTCAAGACCGCCCATTGGCGCGCGGCCTCGACGATTTCGACCTCCGCAGCCTGTTTTGCGAAGGCCGCGGCCTCCGAGCCGGGCGCGCGCTCCAGGCGTTCGCGCTCGCCACGCTTTTCTGCGAGACGGGCATAGAGCTCAGCCATCTCCTGGTCGAGTTGCTCTTCGTCCCGCCTCAGCGTTTCCATGTCGATCTCGGCGCGACTGCGATCGAAGGCGGCGAGTTCGGTGCGCACGGCGTCTTCGCCTGCGCCGTCCGATATCTCTCTAAGGCGCTCCCGGCAGCGGGCAAGATCTGCCGCCAGCCGATCGCGTTCCCGCAGCCGCGCGATCAGCTCGCTCGGATCGGCCTCCGGGGTGGCGGTGAGCGCTTCTTCGAGCGCCTTGCGGGCGCGCTCGCAACTCTCTTCACTCGCGATACGGGCCGCCTTTGCGTCGGCGAGCGCCGTCTGGGCCGCGCGCCGTTGCGCCGCGTCGGTGCGGGCTTCCTGGACCCGTTCCTCGAGAAGCTTGATGGCATGGCCGGCTGGAAGTCCTGCGAGCTCTGTCTTAACCTCCGCGACGACGGCTCCCACCCTCGTCTCGAAATCAGCAATGTCGCGGCGCATCCCGGCAACCCGACGCTCGCGGGCATCGCGCTCGCGCCGCAAATCGGGCAGGCGCTCCCACAGACGGATATTGGCGGCGGCCTCTGCGATCGTTGTCTTCGGCGACAGGCCGACCGCGTTGGCCGCTGCGCGAAAGCGTTCCTGCCAGAGGCGCTCTTGCTCATTCAGCTTTGCTCCCTCCTCCTCAAGGCGCTTGATGCGCAACTCGGCGTCTTCGCGGCGTCCGGCGAGCGCGCGACTCTCGGCCCAGGTGGTCGCAAGCGCCCGCAGCCGCTCCTCGATGGCGCGCAGCAAGGCCGGCTGCGGCAGGGCTTTTGCCTCTTCAAGGCCGATACCCTCGGCGATCGCGGCAAGCGCCGGCGCAAGCTCGTCGGCCAGGCGCTGAAGAGCGGAAAGTTCGCTCTCTCGCTCAAGCAGGACGCGCCGGTCGTCGAGGAGACGGGAAATCTCACCGCGCCATGCCATCATGTCGTCGGCGCCGACAGGCGTTACGCCGCAATAGGCGAAGAGCTCGCGATAGGCCCGTTCGGCTTCCTGGAGGGTTTCTCGCGCCTTTGTCTTCTGCCGTTCAAGCGCTTCTGCCTCGCGGAGCTGCGTCTCTCGTTCCGCCTCGTCGATCGCCAACCGGGCGAGCGTTTCGGCACCCGCCAATGCGTGATCTGCCAGCCGGTCCGCCTCCTTGGTCAAGACTTCGAAGGTGGCGACGGCATGTCGAGCGGCCTCTCCGGAAAGGGGAGCCGCCTCACCGAGGAGGGGACCACGAAGTCCGGCAAAAGCCTGATCACGCAATCCGCGTGCCTCATCGATCTCCGCGGTGCTGGGTGGTGCGCTCTTGCCTGCCTCCGCGCGTTCGACGCGGAGTGCTTCCTGCTCCTGATGGTTGCGCATGAGGGCGGCTTCGACTTGACGCAACTCTTCCGAAGCTGCCTTCAGCCGGTTGCGGTGACCGGTAAGCGTTTCGCTGGAGGGAAGTGCGGCCGCAGCGATGTGACCGAGATCGTCGACCGGCGGCACGAGGGCTGCCGCGCTTTCCGCGAGTCTTTGCCGCTGCAACAGGCAGCCGCGGTCAAGCTCGTCGCGCTTTTCCAGTCGGTTCAGATCCGGGCGGAGCGCCAGGAGTTGGTCTTCCCAGCGCCTTGGATCGACCAATGGCACTGCCGGCGCTTCGCGAGCGAGTTCGTTGAGAGCATTGCGCTCTTCCGCAAGACGTCTTTCGGTCGTCTCTCGCGCGCTTTTGAGGCTCTGTCCCTCGTTGACGGTGCTTTCAAGGGCGGCGAGCGCGGCATCCGTCGGCTGCAGGCGTTCAAGATCGGTGGCGGCGATCCCGAGCCGGCCGCCGAGGTCTGCCATCTGCGCCGTGTAATCGTCGCGCTCGGCGATGACGCGGGGAAGGTCGCGCTGGCTCTTGGCATAGTCGCCCGAATTTCCGTAGAGCGCGCTGATTGCCTCGGCCTTATCGATGAGCGCCTGATCGACAGCGATGGCTGCGAGCTTTGCTTCTGCCGCCTGCACGCGGTCGTGGACCACGCCCAGCGCCTCTTCTGCGCGGGCGGCCTCGTGCAGCCGGACTTCCAGACGTTCGGCAGTGCCGGACGGGTAGGCTGCGAGATCTGAGAAATCGGCGAGCCGTGCCGTTTCGCGATCGATCTCCGCGACCGTCGGTTCGATCTGGCGCAGCCGCTGCAGCGTATGCAGTTTCTGACGTATTTTCGCGCGCGCAGAGGCCATAGCCTCGTGTTCTTCCTGAAGCTCGTCGATTGCGCGGTTGAGGTCGCGCCAGTCGCCGGCGCGCAGCTGGCTCGCGCGTTCCTCCTTGCGTGCATCTTCATGGCGCTCGCGGATCTGGTAGAAGAGGCGGTCTTTGGAGGCGCGTGGCGCGAAGATGCGCGTGGCGTCTTCCTCCAGCCTCGTTTTGGTGGCCCGCAGATGCAAAAGCCCCGACGCGGCAGCAAACAAAAGACTGCCGAGTTCACCTTCGGCGGCGAGCATGGCATCGGCTCCGGCACGCAGCCGCGTTGAATCAAGACCGAATGCCCGCTCGAAGACATCGCGAGACAGACCGCCGGTGAAGGGCAGAAGCGCGTCGTCACGCAATGGCGTTTCGCTGTCGTCGTCGGAGAGCAGCGTGAGCTTGCGTCCGCGCTTTCGCCGAAATGGGAGGCTCGTTCCGTCCCCCGCCCGGAGGCTTGCGGCCACACGAAGTGCTTTCGTCCCGTGCAGGAATTCAAAGCCGTTGGTTCGTTCTGGAAAGCCGAAAAGGAGGTCGGAGATCGCGGCAAGCGCGGAGGATTTGCCGGCTTCGTTGCGCCCATAGACGAGATGCAGCTTCGCCCCGTCGCGGAAGCTGATCTGCCGCTCGGAAAATGCGCCGTAGCGTAGCAGCGTGAGGCGCTCAAAGCGCATCGGCATCCTCCCCGGCAGCGAGACGGACGCGCAGAAGATCTGCGGCTTCGGCGAGAAGAGCGGTGGTATCTGCACCGAGCGGTGTCTTCTCCGCGCCAAGCCCGCCCGGCAGCTTGGCGGTGATTTCGGCGATGATCGCCTCGGCCTGCTCGGCGATCTCCGGATCGTGCACGAGCGTTTGAAGCAACGGTTCGATATCGAGCTTCTGATCAGGGCTGACCGCTTGTGCCGGCGTTGCCGGCTCGCTCACGCGCAGATCGAGCTTTTCCAGCCAGATGTCGGGATGGCAGCGATGGCAGGCGGCCTGCACGTCATCGACGAAATTGGCGCGATCGGCGACCAATCGCCGCCGCAGCGGCGAGGCGCCGGTGAGGCGGAGACGCAGGGCCAGGAGCCGATCTTTTGCGGCCTCGGCATGGGTGGCGATGCGTTCTTCCACCGCTGTCAGAAGCTGCGGCATGGTCTCGATGCCGGCAATATCGAGCGTCGCCTCGGCAAAACGGGCCTCGTCGACCAGAAGTCGCTCTTTGTTTTTGACATGCCCGTCCTCGACGGTGACGAGGACGGCGCCTTTCTCGCCGATCTCGCGGATGGAGCGGGCCTGAAGATTGCCGGGGAAGACGATCGGCGGATCCTCGGCCACGATCTCGAAATCGTGGACATGGCCGAGTGCCCAGTAATCATAGCCGCGCGCGGCGAGCTCCTCGGCCGAACAGGGGGCATAGCTCGCATGTGGCGGGCGTCCCGTCAGCGCCGTGTGCAGGACGCCAACGTTGAAATAACCGGGGACGGGCGGTGGGTAGGCGAGCGCGAGATTGTTGCGCTCCGCACGTTCACGGAACCCCTGGCCGTGCAGAGCCACTTTGAGAGTGTCGATGCGGAAGCTCTCCGGCTTCGCGGTGTCGAAGGCATGCACCGAGCCTGGAAGCGCGATGCTCTTCGTCACCACACTGTCAGCGTCGTGATTGCCTTTGAGGAGAAAGACCGGGATGCCGGCGCGGTCGAGACGCGCGACCTCGCGGTTGAAGAAGAGGCCGACATTGTTGTCCGGCCATTCACCGTCATAGATATCGCCGGCAATGACGAGGAAGGCGACTTTGCGTTCGATCGCCTGGGCCACAAGGTTTTGGAATGCGCGTCGGATCGCCTGTGCAAAGCGTGCGGCGATGTCTGGATCCTTGACGCTCAAGCCTTGCAGCGGGCTACCCAGATGCAGATCGGCGGCGTGCAGGAAAGTGAAGGATGCCAAGGAATCCTCGTCGCAGGCAAAGAGCGGATAGGTTCAGCTATGGGATGCGTGGGCGATGATCGCAAGCCGGCCTTTGTCGAGACGGGTCGTCGCGCGACATCGTCGGTCGCGCTCCTGCCTCTTGAGGACCTTATCCCCTCTATGCAGATTGCGCCCAGGCGGGGCGCAGATCGATCACAACGGAGAGGTTCCCCATGGCTCAAACACAACCGGATCCAGACGCGGTCGACAAGCAACCCTCGGAATCCGCGCAGAACGGTGACGGCCGCTTCCTTATCGCCGACCTTTCGCGCTTTCATGCGGATCCGGACAAATTCTTCGACTTTTCCTACCGGCAGACGCTGCACGATATGGTTCAGGCGGTGATCGAGGCCGAAGCGCCGGTGCGGGAAGATATCCTGGCGCAGCGCATCGCCCGCGCTCATGGCTGGCAGCGGACTGGCCGGCGCATTCGCGACCAGATCGCCAAACATCTGCGCGAGGTCGATCGTACGGAAGAATCGTCCGGCGACTTCCTGTGGAAGAAGGGAACGGTTGCGAGCCGCGTCGCCTACCGGCCGCCGGCAGGGCCTGCGCATCGCCGCGCCGTCGGCGAGATCGCCATCGCAGAATTGAGCGACGTGGTGGAGGCCAATCTGGCGCTGCTCGACGAGGATGATCCGCCGCTCGTGCTCGCCCGTCTTATCGATGTGGAGCGTCTGTCGGCGAGCGCCCGCGCGCGGCTCGAAGAGGCGATCGAACGCACGCGGCCGTAGCCTGGGAGTGTTGGTCCTCTAGAAGGGCCGATCTAGGCAGAGGTGGCTTCGCTGTCGGCAGTCAGAAAGCGATAGCGCTGATCGAGATAGGACGCCCACGGATCGTCCAGGCCGAGCTCGTCGATCAGAGGCCGAAAGAGCGCTTCGGTCGAACAGCTGACGAAGTCGCCCGGCGTTTGGAGAAGGCCGCTGAAGACGGCAAAGGCGTCCTTGCCGAATGGTCTTAGCGCCGGCGAGGTCACTCTGCGAAGCGCCAGGTTGGCGGACGGTGCGATATGCAGAACGCGAACCCGCTCCGCGCCGTCTTCGTGAGCTTTCTGCATTTGAAAGGCGAGCATCTGCTGGCGCAGGAGCTGATAAAACGGCTCGTAAAAGAAATCGGCCAGCGAGAGCCCGAGATCTGAGCGGATCGGACCATCTGGAGCGAAGGCAAGATTCCCATAACGTGAGATGCGGACCTCATGGCCTGCCGGAGCGAGCGGTGCGCCGTATCTTTCAGTGTATTTCCACTCGATCAGCAACGTTTCGCGTCGGCCCTGATGCTGGAAGGCGAGGCAGGCATCGGCACTGGTGCAATTCGCGCCGCGGGTGCGTCCCCCGTTGCCAGTTCCTTTCGCCACTGAGCGGCTTTCGTTGAGATAGTCGCCGCCGATCCATTCGAAAGCCACATACCAGGGACGTCCTTCCGGCCCGGCTTCGATCGGCAGCATGCGAGGTGGGGGAATGTCGAGCGCCAGCGAGACGAGCCGTGACAGGACTTCGGGTCGCTCGGCGAGAGGCATCAGAAAGTTGAGACAGCACGCCTGCGATGAAAGCGCATGGTCTGCGGCGAGATGCCAGGTGATGCGGCGCTCAGAGAAATAGGCGGCGGCATCGGTGCGAATCATCGGGGCGAGGTTGAGGCGCTCACCACCCGGCGTCAGCCAGAAATCATAGCCGCGGTGGCCGATCTGCTTCGGGAAATTCTTACGAAAGTAAGCCGACTGGCTCTGTTTTTCGGACGCTGCAAAAGAGGTGGCCCGCGCAGCCTTCGTCGTCTCGTCCGTCACGCGACTGACGGAGCTGTCGACGCTGCACTTAACTGGGTTTTCATGGCTGCCTCCCGGGTTGGAGAAAGGGAGGCGATGGTGCCGCATGCCGGACTCGAACCAGCGACCCCCTCATTACGAATGAGGTGCTCTACCAACTGAGCTAATGCGGCCCGGCCGAGCCATGGCTCGGCGACAGGATGTCGTCGATCGACACCGGGCTGTGAGGGGCGGTGCCCCTTAGCGCGCCACCTCTTAGCGAAATGTGGGCGCGCCGGCAAGCGGGGAAGACACCCGTTTGCCATGGGCGTTTGCCATGGCGAAAGTCTCAGAAAAGCCTGAAGCGGCTGCGTCCGGCCTCTTCGTCGGGTTTCTTTTCCTCTGGCCCCGGATCGTCCGGGAGGCGCGGCCGATTGCCCTGACCGCCATTGGCACGGGCAGAAGCATCCTCTTCGTCGGAATGTGCGTCCTTTGGCGCATCGACCGGTACGGGCGGTGCCTTAGGTGGCTCGCCCTTGCCCTCGGCCAATGGGTCAGGCCGCTTGGGCGCTGTATTTGCCGATGCAGGACTCCCTGTCGTTGCTGCGGAAGGCGCGACACTTGCGGGCGTAGGGCTGGCCGCAGGCGAGGTGGTCGACGGCTTTTCATCCATCCGCTTCGTGTCCGCCGCCTGGCTGGCTGTGCTCTCTGCCGCTTTGTCTTGTGGGTCGACGGGAGCTGCGAAAGATGTTGCGGACTGCGAGCCCGCGCCGCTCTCTTTCGGCTTTGCGGCATCCGTTGCTGTGGCGCTTTTTGCGCTCTCTGGCGCGGCCGATGCTGTCGGCGTGTCGGTTGCGGCAGGTGCAGGCTCCCGCGGTTTCGGCGGCTGGATCGCCCCAACTCCGGCTGCCGCGCCGGCCCCGCTAAGAATGGCAGTCGTTTTGGAAGGTTGCGGTTGCGCCGCCGCAGAGGACGCGCCTGCGTCCGGACCGGCCTTAGGCTTATCGGCAGATGCTGCCGTCTGCGTTTCGGGCTTTGTCGCAGCGGCTGCGTGCGAAGGAGAATCGGTCGGCTTCGCCGCCGCCGGCTTTTCGCCGTCGGCGGGTTTCGTGGCTGCGGAGGCGGCTGCCGGTGCGATGGTGGAGTTCGTTGCTGTCGCTGTCTGTGCCTTCGCTGAACCCGCCGCCGGTATGGTGGTGGTGTCGGGCTTGCCACCGGCCGGCTTGGTGGGGGGCGTCGAGGCTCCGCTTGCCGCAGATGCCGCAGAGACCGGGGTTGCAGTCAACGTCGGGGCCGAGCTCTCGTCGCGCAGGGGGCTGATCTCGCGTGGACGGAAGCTCGCCTCATCAATGTCGATGGTGCGGCGGCTCTCCGGTTCCTCGATCGGCACCTTCCATTCCACCGTGTCGATGCGGCCGGTCACCGGCGAAACCGGCGCCCATTCGTCGAGGATCACGCCATCGGCGGTCCAGGCCGGATCGCGTGGCGCGTGCACTGCGCGTGACAGCCATTCGCGAGCGCGGCCGCGATCGCCATGCTCGCCTTCTTCGATTTCGGCCATCATCAGAAGCGCGTTTTGCGTCGGACGCGTGCGGATCATCGGCAGGAGCGTCTCGCGGGCGCGCTCCCAGTCACGCGAGCCGATTGCTGCGCGTGCCATCACCATCCGCGCGGCATCTTCCTGCGGGCGCAGCTTCATCAGGGTTTCGAGACGCTGGAAGCGGTCGCGGGCGGAATCGCCGGGGCGCACATTGGCGTAGGCGTCGGCAATGTCGGGATGCGGATTGGCCTTCCACGTGGTCTCCAGAACGCGCGTCGCGCGACGGATGTCGCCGAGACGGGAGGAGAGGCGGCCGGCGAGAACCGCCGCCGGAACGAGGTCCGGCTGCAGGCCATGGGCCTCAAGCGCCGCTTCCTTGGCCTTGTCTGGCTGGCCGTCTTCCCAGTCGATTGCCTGGGCCGTCAGGATGACGGCGCGCAGACGGCGCGCTTCCTTGCGATCGATATCGCCGGTCTCGGCATAACGCGAAAGCGTCTTCAGAGCCTCTTCCCAGGAGCCTTCCGCCGTCTGATAGCGCATCAGGGCGCGCGAGGCCCAGGCAGCCGAAGGTGAGGTCTCGCGGGCCTGCTCGGCGAATGCGCGAGCGGTGTCGTGGTCGCCCTCGCGCGCTGCCTCGATGAACAGGCCTCTCAGGCCGACGATGCGGGTGCGGTCATGTCCGAGCATGCCCTTGAAGGCTTCGCGCGCCTTGGCGTGGTCGCCGCGCAGCTGCGCCGTCTGCGCCCGAAGCAGCAATGCCAGAGGCTCGTCGTCGCGGCGCGCCAGGTCGTGAGATGCACGCTCGGCGGTGCGCAGATCTCCGGCGGCGACGGCGAGAAGGCCCGTCGACAGCGCCTCGCGCTGGCGGCGTTCGCGGCGGCGGCGCCAGGATTGGCGGGCTTTCCACGGGAAACGCAGGATGAGCACGATCAGCCCGACGATGATGAAGCCGGCAGCGAGCGCCAAGAGAGCTGCGAGGGCGGCGCGGGCAAGCCCGATCGTATAAGCCGTGTCGGCAAAGGTGAGGGTCACTTCGCCGGGAGCCTCCTTCAGCCAGGAGAAACCCAGCACGAAGGCGAAGACGACGGCGATGAGAATGAGGAAGCGAATCATGTCAGGTCCTCAGCCGGCGGCGTTGAGGCGGGAGAGAGATTTCGCCCGCAGATCTTCCGCGAGCGCTTCCGCGTCGGCTCGAGCCTTGAGTTTTTCGGCCCAATCGGCGGAGGGTTGGCGAACGTCTTCAGGCAGGCTCTGCCATTCGGTGTAAGCCTCTTTGAGGCGACCGGCAGCGAGATCGCCTTCGATACGGGAGACAATGGCATCCGGTTCGTCGCCCTGGCGCGGCCCGGCGGGACGCACCTCCACGAGGCCGCGCGCACTCGCGATGAGCCGGTCCATCACGCCGACATCCTTTTCAGGGGCGTCCGCGGCGCGCAGGATTTTTGGAACGTAGGTGTGAAACTCCGCTGCGAGGGCTTCGCGCGTCGGCAGACCCTCCGCTGCGTGCGCCGACAACGTCTCGCTTACCGCGCCTTCCCCGGCAAAGCCTGAGACTGCCTTGAGCTCGGTTTCGTAAGGTTCGCCGCTTGCCACCGCGTCGGCGAAGGCTTCGGCGGCAACGGCCGGCGCAATTGCCTTCGCGTTTTCCATGCTTCCTTCAAGCTTCGTCATGCGCTGAGAAAGCTCTTCGAGCTGGGCTCGCGTCTCCTCGTCCGAGCTCTGCGTCTGCTGAAGCGCATTTTGCAGATCCGCAACGGAATCGCGGACGTTCGACAGGTCGCTGCTGTTGGCCGCGCCGGAGACGCTCTGCTGCAGCGTGGTGAGCATCTGCTGGTTGGTCGTCACCGCCTGTTGCAGCGGTCCGAGATCGACGGGTGCTGCGTTTTCCAGATTCCCGAGGCGCCCGGAAAGTTCGTCGAGACGGCTGGAGAGGGCTTGAAGCTCTTCTTCGCTGGCGCCGGTGCTGGCACTCGTGGTGGCTCCGGCAGGCGCGTCCTCACCGCTGTTCGCTGTGGCGCTCATCTGCTCTTCGAGCGAGGCGACACGGCTGCGCAGATCATCGAGTGCGCCCGGTTCTCCCGCTGCGCTGCCGCTTTGCTCTGAGAGGTTTGCCACGGAACGCTGCAATTCTGAGACTTCCGCGCGGAGATCGTCCGATCCGCCGCCCTCTGCCACAGCGGGCCGGTTCTGCAGAGCTTCGAGTTGTTCCTGAAGCTGCGCTTGCTCGTCCTGCAGGCGGGCGATTGCCGCATCGTAGCTGCCTGTTCCCGCCGTCGCGCCCGTTCCTCCGCCGCCATTGGTGCCCGGAAGCGTCACGCCGTATTGGGGACCATAGGTCTGCAGTGCCCAGGCGCCGCCAAGCGCAACACCGCCGCCGACGATGCCGGCGAGGAGGAGCCCGCCAAATCCCACTCCGCGCTTCGGCGGCTTGGGCGGGGGTGGCGTCTTGCCGGAAGCGGATTTTTCGGATCCCGGCTTCGGAGCGCCTTTGTCGGCGCTGCCGGCGGCACCCGCTTTCGTGCCCGTGCTCGGGACTGCACCCGGCTCGCCCGTCGCCGTACCAGTTGCGGCAGTGCCAGTTGCGTTCGCGCCAGCCGTTCCGGCAGCGCTCCCGCTGGAAGCGTTTTTGCCTACAGCGCCGGGGGCGGTGGTCTTGCTCTCCGGCCTGGCCGGTTCCTTATCGGATGTCTTGTTCGAGGTCGCAGAAGCTTTGTCTGGGGTGGCCTTCTCCGCCGCGGTGGCCGATGTCGAGGGTTTCTCGCCTGCCTTCGCGGTTGCTGCACTTGATGCTGTCGCGGCATTGCCTTTCGCCGCTGCGTCCGTGCCGCTTGCGTTTCTTGCACTCGCGCTGTCGGCGCCCCGGCTCGCGGCGCCGGTCTTAACGGCATCCTCGCGCTGTGCGTTCTTGTCTTCCGATGGCTTGACGGGTCCGGCCGGTGCGCCGGTCTTGCCGGGCTCTTCCTGGCGTCCCTCGCGGTCAACCGCCATCTTCGGCGCTTCGTTCTTTTTGGGATCGGCGGGGCCGCCCGCGGAGCTCTGCTTCACTTCTTCGGCCTTCAGATCGATTGTCACGGGTTTACGCTTGTCGCCCGAGGCGGACATACGCTTGTCCTCAGGTTGCCTGGCCACCTGCCCCTCCTGCAGCTGAAAGCCGATCGCGGCGATCGGTTCCTCAATTGTTATGCCCTAATGCGGGCGTTGGTGGAACGCCTCGCCCATTCTGCCACCCTATCCGTCGCAAGAAGGCCCTCGGTAGCGCGCAATCATATCAAAGAGCGAAGCCTGATCGGGGCGATCTGACACAAGGACCGGGCCGCGGACAATGGGTCTGAGCGGCGCGGCGGCCTGGTCGGACAGGCAGAAGCAGACGATGTTTTTCCCGAGCGGTGTCAGCCCGGCGGTCTCCAGAGTGCGCGCGAAGGTGGCGGCACTTTGCTGTGAATAGATGAGGATACCGGCTTCTTCACCTGAGGCCAGCATGTCGCGCGCGCGGCTCTTCAGCTCGTTGACCGGCTCTGAACGGTAGATCTCTCGCAAGACCACTTCGAAGCCAGCGGCCGCCAGCTTGTCCTCGAGTGCCCCGGCGCGGCTATTGGCGGCGAGGTAGAGAACCGGGCCGTCTTCGGGCTTCAGTGTTTCGCGAGCCAATACGGCAAGCGCGTTCACATCGCCGCCTGCGCTGCGCACGTCCGGGAAGCCGAGATGATGTCCCTCGGCGGCCGTGCGGTCGCCTACCGCAAGCAATGGCAGATGCTGCAGGCGGGCGAGTTCCGCATGGGCGGCAAGCGCCCGCACTGCATTGGCGCTCGTCACCAGCACCGCCTGAAAATCGTCCTCCGGCAGGGGCGCCTGAAGCGGCACCACGGCAAGGGCCGGCGAACGCACCACCTCATGGCCGAGAGCAATCAGCGTATGGGCCGTGCGGCTGCCGTCAGGTTCGGGGCGGGTGACGACGAGACGCATCAGGCGATCCCGATCTTGGCCAACAGTTCGGCAGAGGCGCGACCGCGCACCTCGGCGCCCGTCTCGCGACCGATCTTCTCTGCATCTGCGGCCAAACCTTCGGCGGAGCCTTCCAGAACTTCTGTGCCGTCGGGCGAAAGCAGAAGGCCTCGGAAGGAAAGCCTATCGCCCTCCACCTGTGCCCAGCCGGCGATCGGCGTGCGGCAGGATCCGTCCAGCGTATCGAGGAAAGCGCGTTCGCAGGTGACGGCAGATGCGGTTTCGGGATGACCGATCTTGGTGAGAAGATCGCGCATCTTCGCATCGTCCTCGCGGCACTCGATGACCACTGCGCCCTGACCGCAAGCCGGCGGGAATTCTAACGGATCGAGAAGCGCCGTTGCATGGCTGTCGACACCGAGACGGCACATGCCGGCATAGGCAAGCAGCGTCGCGTCGAGTTCGCCGTCCTCGACCTTCTGGATGCGGGTCGGCAAATTGCCGCGCAGAAGCGTGATCTCGAGGTCGGGTCTGGCTCGCCGCAAAAGCGCCTCACGGCGCAAGGAGGCGGTGCCGAAGCGCGCGCCCTCGGGCAGATTTTCAAGGCCGCCGCCGTGATGCGAAATAACCGCATCGCGAATGTCAGCGCGCGGCAGATAGGCAGCAAGCGTCAGCCCTTCCGGCAGGCGCGTCGGCATATCCTTGGCGGAATGCACGGCAATATCGATGGATTTGTCGATCAGCGCCTCTTCGATCTCTTTGGTGAAGAGGCCTTTGCCACCTGCTTCCAGTAATGCACGATTTTGAATACGGTCGCCCGAGGTCTTGATGACGACGATCTCGATGTCGGCTTCGTCGATCCCAGTCGCGACCAGCGCGTCACGCGTCGCATGCGCCTGCCATAGTGCCAGGCCGCTGCCGCGTGTCCCAATTCTGAGCCGTTCCATTTGCCCCTTCAGCTTAGCCGGTGCTACACGCCTAGGGTCTAATCAGCCAAGGGGATAAGTGCAATGGACCCGGTCCTCCCCGGCGTTCCCCCAGGCGCCGCATCGAGTGTCCTCGGCATCGAAACGAGCTGCGACGAAACCGCCGCATCCGTCGTGACTCGGGGCCCGGACGGGAAGGGAAAAATCCTTTCAAATGCGGTGTTCAGCCAGATCGCGGAGCATTCCGCCTTTGGCGGGGTCGTGCCGGAAATTGCTGCACGCGCGCATGTGGAAGCCCTCGACGGCATCATTGCCGCAGCCCTTGCGGATGCGGACAAACGTCTTTGCGATGTCGATGCGATTGCTGTGACCTCCGGGCCGGGCCTCATCGGCTGTCTCCTCGTCGGCGTGACCACGGCGCGGGCGCTTGCGGCCGCTGCCGGGCTTCCGCTTCTCGGTATCAATCATCTGGAAGGCCATGCGCTCACCCCGGTTCTCACCGATGATGTTGCCTTTCCCTATCTCCTTCTCCTCGTTTCCGGCGGACATACGCAACTCGTCGCCGTCGAAGGCTATGGTCGCTACCGACGCCTCGGTTCCACCATCGACGACGCGCTTGGCGAAGCTTTCGACAAGACGGCAAAGCTCCTTGGTCTTGGCTATCCGGGCGGTCCGGAAGTGGAGAAACGTGCTCTCAGAGGAAATCCGGGCCGCTTCAACTTGCCGCGGCCGCTTCTCGGCACAAAAGGCTGCGACTTTTCCTTCTCGGGTCTGAAGACGGCGTTGCGCATCAAGGCGGAGACACTCGTTCCGCTGTCTGAGACGGATATCGACGATCTTTGTGCCGGCTTCCAGGCGGCCGTGGCTGCGATTGTCGCCGAGCGCACAGCTCATGCGCTTGCCCTGCAGCCGTGGAATGCCCTCGTTGTCGCCGGCGGGGTCGCCGCCAATCAGGCCGTCCGTTCCGCCCTGTCCGATCTTGCCGACAAAGCCGGCATCGCCTTCGTGGCGCCGAGGTCTGACCTTTGTACCGACAATGCGGCGATGATCGCCTGGGCCGGGCTCATGCGCCTTAGCGCAGGTGAGGCGGTCGAGGAGATCGTTGCCCGTCCGCGTTGGCCCCTCGATCAGGCCGCCAAACCACTTCTCGGTTCGGGCCGTCATGGAGCTCGCGTTTAATGGGTACGTCTTTTCGCAAAGTCGCTGTCGCGGGAGCCGGTGCTTTCGGCACTGCGCTTGCTCTTGTTGCAGAGCGCGCCGGGGCTTCGGTGACCCTCTGGACAATCGATGAAGCCGCCGCCGCACGACTGGCAGCGAGCCATGAAAACAGTGATTTTCTGCCCGGTTCGCGCTTGCCGGAGACGATCGACGTTACCAGCGATACGTCGCGTCTCGGCGACGCCGATTGTGTGCTTCTCGTCGTCCCGTCGCAGGCGACACGGTCCCTGCTGGCCGGAATCGGCGCAACGCTTTCGGACGACGCCGTGGTTGTCGCCTGTGCCAAGGGCATCGAGCAGGAAACCGGTGCGTTGCAGGGTGAGATCGTGCGGGCGGCGCTGCCGAACCATCGGATCGGGGCATTGTCGGGTCCGGGCTATGCCGCGGAGATCGCCAGGGGGCTGCCGACCGCCGTTACGGTGGCAGCGAGTGAGATTTCCGTCGCGGAGCAGGTGGCCGCCACCCTCTCCTCGGACAGTTTCAGGGCTTATGCGAGCGACGACATCATCGGCGCGGAGCTTGGCGGCTCGCTCAAGAACGTCATCGCTATCGCCGCCGGCATCGTCGAAGGCCGCCGGCTCGGCGAGAGTGCGCGTGCCGCGCTCGTCACCCGCGGTCTTGCCGAGATGAGTCGTCTCGGCGCGAGAATGGGGGCTCGGCCTGAGACTTTCATGGGGCTCTCTGGTCTCGGAGATCTCATGCTGACGGCGATGAGCCGGCAATCGCGCAATACGAGTTTTGGTATTGCACTGGCCGAGGGTCGATCAGTTGCAGAGCTGACCGCTCCAGGCAAGCCGCTCGCGGAGGGGGCTTTCACCGCCGCCATCGCCGCGCGTCTTGCCCGCGAGCACGACATCGACATGCCGATCACGAATGCCGTCGCGGCGGTGCTCTCGGGCAGGCTCACCCTCGACGAGGCGATCGCAGCCCTGGTCTCCCGGCCCTTGAAGCAAGAAATCGCCTGAGGCACGAAGACGGACCGCTGCAAGTCCTTGAAAGGGGTGGGTATGGCCTATTGGCTGTTTAAGTCGGAGCCGCACAAATGGTCGTGGGACGACCAGGTCAAAAAGGGTGCGAGCGGACAGGAATGGGATGGCGTGCGCAATTATCAAGCGCGCAATTTCATGCGCCAGATGAAAGCTGGTGAGCGTGGATTCTTCTACCACTCCAATGAAGGCAAGGCGGTCGTCGGGATTGTCGAGATCGTCGCCGAGGCGCATCCCGATTCCACGGACGAGAGCGGGAAATGGGAGTGCGTCGACATCAAGGCCGTGGCGCCGTTGCAGGAGCCCGTCTCGTTGGAGGCCATCAAGGCGGACGAACGCCTCTCCGAGATGGTGCTCGTCAAAAATTCGCGCCTGTCGGTGCAGCCTGTCAGCGATAACGAATTCGCAATGATCTGCCGACTGGGAGGGTTGGTAGCCGACGACGTCAAAGCCGGTTAAGAGCTGGCGCGAGGCTTTTTTGAGGTTGCGGGGCGGTATCGATCCGCCTTGCGAGGGGGAGACGGAATGGCTTTTGCCGGAATCAATTATTTTGCCGTCATTGTGGCCGGGTTTGCCGCATTCGGCTTCGGCGCCATTTATTACGCGGTGCTGGCAAAGCCGTTTACTGCCGCGACCGGCCTCATCCAGGTGAAGGTCGATGATGGCGATGAAAACGTCGATCGCACGCCGCTTCTCGTCTCTCTCACCGGCGAGATATTCATGGCCTGGATGCTTGCGGGCCTCATCGGTCATATCGGCGAGGTGTCGATCATCACCGGCCTCGCCTCCGGCTTCTTCGTGTGGTCGGGATTCATCCTGGTGCCGCTTGTCGTCAACCACCGCTACCAGATCATGCCGTGGACGCTCACCTTCATCGATTCCGGCCACTGGCTCGGTGTCGTCATGCTGCAGGGCCTCATCATCGGCGCGTTCGGGACGTAAGGTCGGGGCGACCGAAGACGGCGACGGAGCACGCTCTTGCAATTCGGCAGCATGAATTATTGGGCGATCCCGCTCGCCGGGGTTTTTGGCTTCCACGCCCATCTCCTGTGGCTGCGTATATTG
Source organism: Afifella sp. JA880 (assembly GCF_025379905.1). Lineage (NCBI taxonomy): Bacteria > Pseudomonadati > Pseudomonadota > Alphaproteobacteria > Hyphomicrobiales > Afifellaceae > Afifella > Afifella sp. JA880. Next base: position 427,051 of record NZ_JAOANH010000003.1, on the reverse strand, counting down.
CCTGCCCCTAAGGACGTTAGCGACGATGTCCGGCGCTCGCTTGCAGTGGGCGCCCACGCGGTTATGCGGCAGATCTTGGTCTTCATCCTTATCTTGGTCATGGCCTATGTGCTCGCCGGCGCGATCGGCCATCTCGGCCCCGGTCAGGCGACCACCCGCAACGGCGTCATTTCCGCGGCAATTCTCTGGGCGGGCTTTGTCGCCACAACGTCCGGCGTCAATGGCATTCTCGCCGGGCAACCCGCACGACAGGTTTTCATGACGATCGGCCGCTGGTTTTTCGTCCTCGTCGTCGAAAGCTTTTGTCTCGGCGTTTTGGGGGCATGAAGGCCCGCCCTGGTCACCACTTCGAAGTGCTCGATATTATGTACGAAAGTGCGAGGGTCGCGGCATGGACAGCCGCGACCGCCTCGGCATAATGCCGCGGTATAATCCGGGCTGTAAGGTCCGACACAACCTTGGGGAGGCTCATCCATGTCTGACGCGAAAGTACATTCCGTGACGCCCGAATGGGCCGAGCGTGCCTTCATCGATTGGGACAAGTACCAAGACATGTACGCCCGGTCCGTTGAAGACCCGAACGGTTTCTGGGGTGAGCAGGCGCAGCGGATCGACTGGATCAAGCCCTTCACCAAGGTGAAGAACACCTCCTACGACTACCACAACGTGTCGATCAAATGGTTCGAGGACGGCACGCTCAACGCCTCGGTCAATTGCATCGACCGCCATCTTGCCGACCGCGCCGATCAGGTCGCCATCATCTGGGAGGGCGACGAGCCTTCCGATGACAAGCACATCACCTATCGCCAGCTTCACGAATATGTCTGCCGCCTCGCCAATGTGATGAAGGCGCACGGCGTGAAGAAGGGCGATCGTGTCACGATCTATATGCCGATGATCCCGGAAGCGGCCTATGCGATGCTCGCCTGCGCCCGCATCGGCGCCATCCATTCTGTCGTGTTCGGGGGCTTTTCGCCAGATTCCTTGGCGAACCGCATCGAGGACTGCCGTTCCGATTTCATCATCACCGCGGATGAGGGCGTGCGCGGGGGTCGTAAAATCCCGCTGAAGGCGAACACCGACAAGGCTATCGAGCGCGCTGAGAAGGATGGTGCTTCAGTCCGCAACGTCCTTGTCGTGAAGCGCACCGGCGGCAACGTCACCATGAAAGAAGGCCGCGATCTCTGGTATCATGAGGAGATCGAAAAGGTTGACGCCGATTGTCCCGCCGAGGAGATGGGCGCCGAAGATCCGCTCTTCATCCTCTATACGTCGGGGTCGACCGGAAAGCCGAAGGGCGTGATGCACACGACCGGCGGCTATATGGTCTATACTTCCATCACCCACCAATATGTCTTCGACTATCACGACGGCGATATCTACTGGTGCACGGCTGATGTCGGCTGGGTGACGGGCCATTCCTATATCGTCTACGGGCCGCTCGCGAACGGCGCTACGACGCTCATGTTCGAGGGCGTGCCGAACTACCCTTCGGGCTCCCGCTTCTGGGAAGTCTGCGACAAGCACGGCGTCAATATCTTCTACACGGCGCCGACCGCCATCCGTGCCCTGATGGGTGCCGGAGACGAGGCGGTGACGAAGACCTCGCGCAAATCCCTGCGGCTTCTCGGCTCCGTTGGCGAGCCGATCAATCCGGAAGCCTGGGAATGGTATTATCGTGTCGTCGGCGAAGAACGATGCCCGGTGGTCGATACCTGGTGGCAGACGGAGACAGGCGGCATTTTGATCACGCCGCTGCCGGGCGCCATCGCGCAGAAGCCGGGTTCGGCGACGAAGCCTTTCTTCGGGGTGCAGCCGGCGGTCGTCGACAACGAGGGAAACATTCTCGAAGGCGCCACGGAAGGCAATCTCGTCATCCTCGATTCCTGGCCCGGCCAGATGCGCACGGTCTATGGCGATCACGACCGTTTCGTGCAGACTTATTTTGCCACCTACAAGGGCACTTACTTCACCGGTGACGGCTGCCGGCGCGATGCGGACGGCGATTACTGGATCACCGGCCGCGTCGACGACGTGCTCAACGTCTCCGGTCACCGCATGGGCACAGCGGAGGTGGAATCCGCGCTCGTCGCCCATCCGAAAGTGTCGGAGGCTGCCGTCGTTGGTTACCCGCACAACATCAAGGGCCAGGGCATCTATTGCTACGTCACCTTGATGGCGGGCGAAGAGCCGACCGAGGAGCTGAAGAAGGAGCTCAGGAACTGGGTGCGTTCGGAGATCGGACCGATCGCCTCGCCGGACCTCATCCAGTTCGCGCCCGGCCTGCCGAAGACGCGGTCCGGTAAGATCATGCGCCGCATCCTCAGAAAAATCGCCGAGGACGATTTCTCCAATCTTGGAGACACGTCCACCCTCGCCGAACCTGCCGTGGTCGACGATCTCGTCGAACATCGGCAGAATCGCGCCAACTGAGGCAAATGGCTTTTGGTCTGGCAACCTGGGGTGCTAGTGGCTTGCGCCGGCCCCCAGGTGCCGAATTTTCTTAAATTCTCAACCAAACCAGAACTTTTTTCGTCTGGTCTCCGATGACGGCCGCATAATCTGAGAAAAATCAGGGCTCTGGGGGCTTTGGATGCGGATTGTGCAGAAGTGGGCGACGGCCCTTGTTGTCGTCGCAGGCGTTGCGCTTGCCGGCGTGGCCGAGGCGCGGGAGCCGGTGCCGTTCAAGGACACTTATCGTCCTGGCACGATCGTCGTCAAAACTAAGGAGCGCCGGCTTTACCTCGTCATGCGCGGTGGCCAGGCTTTGCGCTACACTGTTGGCGTTGGACGGCGTGGCAAGCAATGGGAGGGGCGCACGCGCATTTCGCGGAAGGTGGTCGATCCCACCTTCTCGCCGCCCAAGGAAGTCAAACACGACATTCCCTCACTGCCGGATCTGATTCCGCCAGGACCGCGCAATCCGCTTGGGCCGCGCGCCATGACACTTGCGGGCGGTGAATATGCCATCCACGGTACCAACCGGCCGAAATCGGTTGGCGGTTTTGTTTCCTATGGCTGCATCCGCATGTACAACCAGGACGTGGTCGATCTCTTCGAACGCGTGCGCGTCGGAACGCCGGTTGTTGTTTTGCCCTAACACCAATCGGTTTGTTTTCATCGCTTTTTCGGGACCTATGCGGGCCGTCGGTCAATAACGATTGCGGCACGCAGCATTTGGCTCTTGCCGGATGCCGGTCGGGGTGCATGTCTTGCCTCAGAGATAGGCGGCCGCGGCAAGAAAGGGCGCTATTTGCGTCCGTTTCGTGCGTCAGGCGGCTGAAAGAAGAGGCGAGGAGACCCAATGCCCGACCGCTACGAGCCGGAAAAGAAAAAACGCATCGAAGATGCCACAGCGAGGCTTGAGGCAGAGGCCGAAGAGACGGGAATCGACGCCGCGCCACTCAAACGCTTTGCTGAGATCTTTTTTGCACATGCGGCGGGCGAGGATATTACCGTTTATCCTGCCGAAAGCCTGGCGGGTATTGCCAAGGCTGCTTTCGCATTCATCGCTCAGCGCGACGCCAATGTGCCGAAGGTCAGCCTGAGAGACATCGATGCGGCCGACGAGCGCGGTCGTCCGGTCACCGCGATCGATATCGTCGGCAAGAACCGGCCGTTCATTTTCGATTCCGTTCTCGGGGAGATCCAGGCCGCCGGGCAACCGATCCATCTTGTCCTGCATCCGATCTTTGAGGTTTCGCGCGATGAAGCCGGACGCCTGACCGAATTTGCTGCCGCGGGTGCGGAATCGAAGGGCCGCCCGAACCGGGAGAGCTTTCTGCATATCGAGATTGCGCGCCTGCCCGACGCGGCGGCGAAAAGCGAGCTCGAAGCGTCCTTGAAGAGCCTTCTGCAAGAGGTGCGGGTTGCGACCGAAGACTGGCGCGCCATGCGCGACCGCTTGCGCATGGCGATCCGCGACTACCGTATCGATCCGCCCGAGCTCGACGAGGACGAGCTGGAAGAAGCGATCGCCCTGCTGGAATGGCTTGAGGATGACAATTTCACTTTCCTGGGCACGCGTGAGTTCACCTACGAGCAGGATTCGGGTGGCGCACTCGACCACGCTCATGGCGAGGGGCTCGGCCTGCTGCGTGACCCCGAGGTGAAAGTGCTGCGCCGTGGCGCCGAACTTGTCACCATGACGCCGGAGATCCAGGAATTTTTGATGAGCCCGGAACCGCTCATCATCATGAAGGCCAATGTCCGCTCGCGCGTGCATCGCCGCGACCATATGGACTATATCGGCGTCAAGATTTTCGACGACCACAACCGCGTGACGGGGGAATTGCGCGTCGTCGGTCTGTTCACGTCGAGCGCGTTCACCCGTTCCGTCCAGTCGATTCCCTATATCCGCCGCAAGGTCGACCAGATCCTGAAGCGCGCCGGCTTCGATCCCTTCAGCCATTCCGGCCGCACGCTCCTCAACATCCTGGAGAGTTTTCCGCGCACCGAGCTTTTCCAGGCCGATCTCTCCACGCTCTATGACCAAGCCATGGCCGTCCTGCATCTGCAGGAGCGTCCGCGCGTGCGTGCACTCAGCCGGGCCGACAAGTTCGGCCGCTTCGTCTCCGTCCTCGTCTATGTGCCGCGCGACCATTATTCCTCCGACATCCGCGCCAAGATCGGTGAGGCGTTGGCGGAGATGTATGACGGGCGGATCTCCGCCGCCTATCCAGCTTTCCCCGAGGGACATCTCGCCCGCGTGCATTTCATCGTGGCGCGGGAGGCCCGCGATCCCGAAACGGCTCCCGTAGATCCGGATCAGGGTGAGGTCGAGGCACGCATTCGAGCCATCACCCGCACCTTCGAAGACGGGTTACGCGAGGCGCTCGCCAATGCCTTCCCGCAGCAAACAGAGCTCTTCGGAGAGTATCGGGACGCCTTCGGACGCGAATATCAGGCCGCCTTCAGCCCGCAAGATGCCGTTGAAGACATCCGCATCGGTCGTGAGCTTTCCGACCGGTCGGTGATTGCCGCGCATTTTCACCGGCGCATCGCCGGCGGATTGAGGCGCACGGCTTTGCGCTTCCATCATCTCGAGGCGCCGATCCCGTTGTCGCGGCGCGTGCCACTTCTGGAAAATCTCGGTTTCGCGGTCGTCAACGAGCGCACCTATCTGGTTCGCCCGGCGACCGGCTCGGCCGTTTATATCCATGACATGACGCTTGCCGCCAAGGATGAAGCGGGTTCCGGCGAGGTCGATCCTGTCGGCGATGCCGCTTCTCGTCTCCAGGAGGCGATCAGTGCCGTATGGGGTGGGCGCGCCGACAATGACGGCTTCAACGCGCTTGTCCTTTCCGCCGGCATCACCTGGCGCGAGGCTGCGCTCTTGCGCACGATCGGGCGGTATCTGCGGCAGACCCAGCTGCCTTATTCGCTCGACTACATCTGGCACACGCTCGGCCGCAACGCGCTTTTGGCACGCCTTCTCGTAGACCGCTTCCGGGCGCGCTTCGATCCGGCGATCGAGGACCGTGAGGCCGCAGAGGCTGATGCGGAAAAGGCTCTAGATGGCCCGCTCGATCGGGTAGACAGTCTCGACGAGGACACGATTCTGCGCGCCTACCGGGCTGTCATTCTCGCGACCAAGCGGACCGATTATTTCCAGAGGGATGCCGAAGGTGCCCCGCCGCTCGCCATCACCATCAAGCTCAAGCCGCGTGACCTCGCTTTCCTCACGCCGCCTCGGCCGTTCCGGGAGATCTTTGTGCACTCGCCACAGGTCGAAGGAGTGCATATGCGGTTCGGGCCCGTCGCCCGTGGCGGTCTCAGATGGTCGGATCGGCCGCAAGATTTTCGCGTCGAGGTTCTCGGTCTCGTCAAGGCACAGCAGGTGAAGAACGCCGTTATCGTGCCGGTCGGAGCGAAGGGTGGATTCTTTCCACGGCTCCTGCCAGCGGAGGGCAGCCGCGAGGAAATCTTCGAAGCGGGACGCGATGCTTATGTCGCCTTCGTTGATCGGTTGCTTGCGCTTACCGACGACCTTGAGGGTGACGAGGTCATTCCGCCCAATGACGTCGTGCGCCATGATGAGGACGATCCGTATCTTGTCGTTGCAGCAGACAAGGGTACGGCGACCTTCTCCGACACTGCCAATGCCGTCTCCGAGACTCATGGGTTCTGGCTTGGCGATGCGTTCGCCTCGGGGGGCTCGGCCGGCTACGACCACAAGGAAATGGGCATTACTGCCCGCGGCGCGTGGGAAGCGGTGAAACGGCATTTCCGCGAGGTCGACCACGATATCCAGAGCGAGCCGTTCACGGTTGCCGGCGTCGGCGATATGTCGGGCGATGTCTTTGGTAACGGTATGCTTCTGTCGCGTGCGATCCGTCTTGTCGCCGCCTTCGACCACCGCGACATCTTCATCGATCCCGATCCGGACCTTGAGGCGAGCTTCAAAGAGCGCCAGCGGCTATTCGGCCTCCCGCGTTCGTCGTGGAAGGATTACGACACGAGCCTTGTCTCGAAGGGCGGTGGTGTTTTCTCTCGCCATGACAAGACGGTGCCGCTTTCGCCCGAAATCTGTACGCTGCTTGGACTTTCCGGGACATCCGCGCGCCCCAATGAGGTCATCCGCGCCATTTTGAAGGCGCAGGTTGATCTTCTGTGGTTTGGCGGCATCGGCACCTATGTGCGGGCGCCGCACGAAAGCGATGCCGAAGTGGGCGACAAGGCAAACGATCAGATCCGCATCACCTCTGCAGAAGTCGGTGCAAGGGTGGTCGGGGAAGGCGCCAATCTCGGTATGACGCCCCAGGCGCGTGTCGATTACGGCCTGCGCGGCGGGCGCTGCAATTCCGACGCGATCGACAATTCCGGTGGTGTCAACTCCTCCGACCTTGAGGTCAATATCAAGATCGCCCTGGCGCCCTCGCTGAGGTCGGGCAAGCTGGAGCTGGAGGAGCGCAACCGCTGCCTGGCCGCGATGACCGACCAGGTAGCCGACCTCGTCTTGCGCAACAACATCCAGCAGACGCTGGCCATCAGTCTGGAGCAGATGCGCGGCCTCGACGCGCTCGCCAATCAGGCGCGTTTCATGAACGAACTTGAAGCCGCGGGCCGGCTCGATCGGGCGGTGGAAGTCTTGCCGGACAATTCCACCCTGTCGGAGCGCCAGGCCCAGCGTCAACCGCTGACGCGGGCGGAGATTGGCGTTCTTCTCTCCTACGCCAAGATCGTTCTCTTCGATGATCTCGTGGCAAGCGACATCCCCGACGATGAATATCTCGCGCGCGAACTCTTCCGCTATTTCCCGGAGAACATGCAGGAGCGGTTTGGTGATGAGATTTCAGGCCATCGTCTGAGGCGGGAGATCATCGCGACGCAGCTCGCCAATTCGCTCATCAACCGCGGCGGGCCCACCGCGATTGTTCGGCTGCGTGATCGCACCGGCGCGACGCCGGCGGACATCACCCGCGCTTACACGGCCGTTCGCGATGCCTTCTCCATGCAGCGTCTGCATGCGGAGCTCGAAGCCCTCGACAATAAGATCGGCGGCCAGCTGCAGCTTGAGCTCTATCTGCGGGTGCAGGATGTTCTTCTCGACCGCATCGGCTGGTTCCTGCGCAATGTCGATCTCCGGTCCGGCATCGGTGCAGTGGTCGATCGTTTTCAGGAGACGCTGGAGGCTCTGCGGCAATTGCTGCCCGACCTCCTGCCCGAATTCGCCGCAAATGCGGTCAAATCGCGAAAAGCCTGGCTCGTCGAGGCACAAGTCCCCGACGAGCTTGCCGAGGAGCTCGCCATCCTTCCCGAACTTGCCAATGCGATCGATGTGGCACTTATCGCGGAACGCTGCGGACGGCCGATCGAGGCGGCCGCGGCGGCTTATTTCGAGGTCGCCGATCGCTTCTGCTTCTCCAGGCTCGAGGCAATGATCCTCGCTGTCGAAAGCCCTGACTATTACGAGAATCTGGCGACGGAGAAGGCGCGCGATCAGCTCGCTTCAGCGCATCGGGCGCTCGCCCTCGACGTTCTCTCTTATGCCGATGGAGGGTTCCCGGACGTCTCCGCCTGGGAAGAGGAATACGGCCGCAATGTCAGCGCGACCGCGAGCCGGGTTGCCGCGATCCTCGCCGATGGCCGCGCGACGACGGCCAAGGCCACCGTCGCAGCGAGCCTTCTCGCCGAGCTTGCGGAACAGCAGGCGGACCTTGGTAGCCGCCTGCCCCACTCGAAAGTTAATGCCGGAAGTGGCGAAGCCCCGTGAACACCATCGCAAGGCCTGCCTCGTCGGCGGCGTCGATCACTTCCTGGTCGCGCAGTGATCCGCCTGGCTGAATAACGGCGGTGGCGCCAGCTTCCGCGGCGGCCAGGAGACCGTCCGCAAAGGGGAAGAAGGCATCCGAGGCAACGACGGAGCCACGCGTCAGAGCATCTTCGAGCCCGGCGGCACGCGTTGCCTCCTGCGCCTTCCAGGCGGCGATGCGGGCGGAATCGACACGGCTCATCTGACCCGCGCCGATGCCGACAGCGGCTCCGTCCTTCGCATAGACGATTGCGTTCGACTTCACATGCTTGCAGATGCGGAAGGCGAAGATCAGATCAGCAAGTTCCTGTTCGGTCGGCTCGCGCTTCGTGACCACCTTGAGATCGGCCATCTTGACTTGCGCGGCATCGATCTCCTGAACCAGAAGGCCGCCGGCAATCGACTTGACCATCATGCCTGTCGCCGGCATGGCGGAGCCCGTCAGGAGCACACGGAGATTGGCCTTTGCCTTGAGGATCTTGAGCGCCGCTTCGTCTGCGTCGGGCGCGATGACGACCTCGGTGAAGAGAGCCGTGATGGCCTTGGCCGCCGCCTCATCCAACTGCCGGTTTGCGGCCACGACCCCGCCATAGGCCGAGACGGGGTCACATATCAGCGCTTTGGCATGTGCTTCGGCCAGCGTGTCAGCCACGGCGACGCCGCAGGGATTGGCGTGCTTGATGATGGCGATCGCCGGCCTTTCCGGATCGAGATCGGCTGCAAGCTGGAAGGCTGCGTCGGCGTCGCTCAGATTGTTGTAGGACAGCGGCTTGCCGTTGACGAGGCAGGCATTCGCGGCACCTGGCTTGCCCTTGTCGGTCGAATAAAGTGCCGCCTTCTGATGCGGATTTTCGCCATAGCGAAGTTCCGATGCGCGGGTCGCGGCGAACACCATACGTTCCGGGAACTGCGTCTCCGACTGCTCAGCGAACCAGCTGGAGATGGCGGCGTCGTAGGCGCCCGTGCGCGCAAAGGCTTTTGCGGCAAGCTCACGGCGCAGCGCCTTGTCGACGCCGCCGGAGGCAACAGCTTCTGCGACACGTCCATAATCGGCGGGATCGGTCACCACGGCGACGAAGGCGGCGTTCTTGGCCGCGGCGCGGATCATGGCGGGCCCGCCGATGTCGATATTTTCGATGATCTCGAGCGGGTCGCTGCTTTTGGCAGCCGTCTCTTCGAACGGATAAAGGTTGATCGCGACGAGATCGATCGGCTCGATCTCGTGTTCCTGCATGGCGGCCTGGTGCTCGGAATCGTCACGGATTGCAAGAATGCCGCCATGAACCGCCGGGTGCAGCGTCTTCACGCGCCCGTCCATGATCTCGGGGAAACCGGTTACCTCGCTCACGTCCTTCACGGGCAGTCCGGCTTCTTTGAGCGCCCGCGCGGTGCCGCCGGTCGATAGAATTTCGGCACCGGCTGCAACGAGCGCCTGGGCGAACTCGACCGCTCCGGTCTTATCGGACAGGGAAATGAGGGCGCGTTTGACGACAACGCGTTCAGGACCGGAAGAGCCCTTTTTGGAAGAAACCGACATTGTGAGCCTCGGGGACGTCGCGAAGAAAGGAAGAACGTCCGGTCTTAATCCCTCAGGCGAGGCGCGCAAGTCTCCAGGCGACAGCGTGTGCATCGCCGAGCTCGCCGCTCACCACAATCTGCAGGCTGCGGCCGGATCCTCTGGAAAGAGAAAAAATCGTGCTTTCTTCAAGAGCCAGAGGTTGGTCGGCCGTGAAGCGCCAGACTGCCCCATCGGAGAGAACAAGATCGATATGCGGCGGCATGTCAGTGTCTTCGGGCACTTCGACCCCGACGCTCGGCTCCAGATGAAAGCGGATGTCGAAGGGGGTTCGCTCCGAACCGTTGCCTTCGAAGAGGTCACGTCCTTCCAACGCGAGACCGTTGCCGGAGAGGACGAGCTGGCGCCTGTGCACGAAACCCAGCGTCTTTGCGTAGCCGTCATGGGATAGTTCGAGCAAAATCGTGCCGTCTTTCTCCTGGCGGCGGTTTCTCTCGACACGCTTCGGTCCACTGACGAGGAGGACGCGTTCGCCTTCGGCTTCCAATCGGCTCGAGGACGTATCGGCGAGCGTTGCGGTGGAATGCGCCGCGGTCAGCCGAGCGGCGCGCCTCAGGGCTTCATAGCGGGCGCGGGGTGCTCCGCAATTGATGATAAGGCGCTGGCCGTTATGGGAGAATTCGAAGGCGAGAGTGCCGGCATGCGCTTCGGCGCTGAAGGCGAGCGGTGGCGGCGGGCCGGCATCGACGATCAAGGCTGCCTCTCCGGCTTCCAGACGTTCGAAGGCCGAATAGGGGGCGGAGGCGACCGGTTTGCCGAGCGCCTCGTCATAAGCGAGCACAGTGGAGAGTTGATCGCGGCCGCCTGCGGAGGCACCGTTGAACTGGGCGAAGGCGCCGTCGGCATGGCGGAAGAAGCGCAGCATCGGCATGGCGCGGTCGATCGCGCCCAGGATCGCTTCCGGCGGGTGCTGGCCGCGCGCGACCACCGTCTGACGCAGGGGCAGAAGGTCGAGAAGCGCTTCCAGAATCGCCGCAGGCGAGCGGGAGATATGGCCGCCATCGGGCAGGAATTGCACGCCAATCTCGTGACTTACACGCTCCAGCCCACGCTTGGCGAGACGCTCCTGGCGCGACAGGCACAGCCCGGCCATGGCAAGCGCAATCGCCACTTGCAGGCGCGGCAGGCCAGGCTCGGCGGCATAGAAGGATCTGCGCAGGAAATGCGCGTGGCGCAGCATGGAACGCACGTAAAGGCGGTAGAAATCGTGGTCGGCACCTTCGAGCACCAACGCCGATTGCGACAACAGCGACATGGTGCGCCGTGCTGCCACCGGCGGTTCCCATGCGACGGCATGGTGACGCCTTTCGGCGCTCATCCAATCGTGCACGATGACCTGCGCATTGGAGCGGGCAACGGGCGTCGCGGCCGCCTTCAGATGACGCAGCCAGCCGAAGCCATGCAGCTCTTCGGCCCAGTCGGAGCTTGGCGGGATCATTTCGAAGGGTGATTTTCCCTTCGTTTCAACCCATTGTCCTGCAAAGGAAAATCGACCCGAATAGACCTCTTCCGCGATCGTCGGATCGGCGGTTCGGAGGTCGGGTGGGGCAATCAAAAGCTGTGATCTGCCGCCGCCACCAATGAAAGCGGGTGTTCCGATGAGCGTGCCCAAGCGGAGACGGCGGCTCACGCGTTCGGCGCGTGAGAGCGTCAGCCTCCATCGGTCGCTCGAGGCCAGGGGTGCCATATTATTGGCGCGTAACGGGGTTTGCGATTCTTGGCAAGCGAGGCGGGAGGCCCGGAAACCGCGCGCCCACTGCTTTTTCGCTCAATTGAGCCGCCGCCAGCGGGCGGCGAAGAAGCCGTCGACGCCGCGAAGATCGCCACCAAATGCCATTCCAGGCAGCGAGCGGAAGAAACCCTCAGGCGTGGAAAAGTCCTGAAGCTCGGGGAATTCCGCGGTCTTGAGCGGCATCGGCTCGAACATGTCGTGGCTCTTGGTGAAGATGTGGGCCTGCTCCTCGCCCTCCTCGGGCTCGAGCGAGCAGGTGGCGTAAACGAGAATCCCGCCTGGTTTCAGCCAGTTAGCGGCCTGCGCCAGCATCTTTTGCTGCAGTTCGCGCAGCGTCACGATGTCGTCTTCGCGCTTCGTCCAGGGTAGATCCGGATGCCTGCGAATGGTGCCGGTCGCCGAGCAAGGTGCGTCGAGAAGGATAAAATCGAAGGATTCCGCGGGCTGGAAGGAAAGAACGTCGGCCTCGGCGAATTCCGCCGAGAGACGCAATCTTTCGAGGTTGCCCTTGAGCCGGCGCATGCGCGAGGCGGATTTCTCGACGGCCGTCACGAGCGCGCCGGCGGCTGCAAGCTGCGCTGTCTTGCCGCCGGGTGCGGCACAGAGGTCGGCGACGCGCTTGCCCGAGATATCCCCGAGGAGACGGGCGGGGATAGAGGCGGCGGCATCCTGCACCCACCAATCCCCGCTGTCGTAGCCGGGAAGTTTGGAGACGGTGTGAAGACGATCGAGACGGATGCTGCCATTCGGCAGAAGATCGCCCGACAAACGTTCCGCAAGGGCGGCGGGATCTGATTTCGCCGTCAGATCGAGCGGTGGCGCGTCGGCATGGGCGGCGAGGATCGCGGCGGTGCGCTCCGGACCCCAGTTTTTCTCCCAGCGCGCGATCATCCAGTCGGGCGCGCCGTTCCCTGAAGCCGCAGAGGCCAGGATCTCGCCCCGCTCGCGGGCGATGCGCCGCAGCACGGAATTGACGAGCCCCTTGGTCTTGGCGGTGCGCCGGTCGCGGCCGGCCGCCGTCACGGCGAGATTGATCGCCGCATGGTCGGGAACGTCGAGATAAAGGATTTGCGTGGCACCAAGATGCAGGAGGGCGGAGAGGCGGTGGGCCTTCTCGTCGAGAGGGCGTTCCAGGCGCTTTCGGATGGCATCCTCGATGGCGCCGCGGTGGCGCAGCGCCGCATCGAGGATCGCGCGCACCAGCCCCTTGTCCTGCGCCGACAAGGCACGAAAGCCCGGTGCGCCGCCGGCCTCCAGAAGAGGACCGAGCGGAGAGCCGTCGCGCACCACTTTGAGGAGGATGGCGGTCGCGGCATCGCGCGCGGCAAGGCCTGGCGGGCCCGGCTGCGCCGTGCCCCTTCCACTTGCCTTGGCGCCCGTCTTGCCGCTGCTCTTGCTTGCGCCTTTGCCAGCGCCAGAGCGATGCGGCCGTGCTCCGGATGCGGCGCGGCTTTCCTGCGTGTCGTGCGGTTCGCGGATATCGCGACGCGCGCCCTCGTCAGCGCTCATGAGCGGCTCGCCGATTCTTTGTCGTCATTCTGTCTTCCTAACCGCGCGACCAGCACTTGGCCATCGCCGCATCGCAGCTCTGCGGCAGGGACGCCGCAAAGCGACGGCGCCACCCCCGGGTGGCGCCGTTGAAATCTTCCCTCTGCCTGTCGCATGCAGGAATGGTCAAAAGATGGTGGTGAAGGCGAGCCCAGCTATCTGTTCTCGCGTTTGTCTCCGCGCCGCGTCAGCACGCACGCGGCTTCAGCGCGCAGCTGAGTTCCAGAAACCTCAGCCCCAGGGGCCACGGCGTCTGCGACCGGTCTGCGGCACCGTGCCGGAGCTCGGGCGGCTCGTGCCGGCGGAACCCCAGGGGCCGGAAGGGCCACGCGCGGCTGGCCCCGGCTCCATTGCGGGGCGGGAAGATTGGCGCGGAATGGCCGGCCCGCCGTCGCCTGATGCCATCTCCTGCAACGCGGCGATGCGGTTTTCCGTGGACGGGTGCGTGGAGAAGAGGTTGTCCATGCGCGCACCCGACAGGGGGTTGATGATGAAGAGATGCGCGGAGGCGGGATTTTGCTCCGCGCTCATCATCGGGCGGCGTTTGGCCGAGCCGGCGATCTTGCCGAGTGCGGAGGCGAGCCAGAGCGGATTGCCGGCGATCGCCGCCCCATCGCGGTCGGCGGAATATTCGCGCGTGCGCGAAATCGCCATCTGCACGAGCATTGCGGCGAAGGGCGCCGTCAGCGCGGCGAGGAGCACGCCGGCAAAGCCGAAAGGCGAATTGTTGTCGCGCGAGCCGCCGAAGAAGAGCGCGAAATTGCCAAGCATGGAAATGGCACCGGCGAGCGTCGCCGTGATCGTCATCGTCAAGGTGTCGCGGTTCTTCACATGCGCGAGTTCATGCGCCATGACGCCTGCCACCTCTTCATGGCTGAGCTGCTGCAACAGGCCGGTCGTCGCGGCGACCGCCGCATTTTCCGGATTGCGTCCGGTGGCGAAGGCGTTCGGCTGGTCGCTGTCGATGAGATAGACTTTCGGCATGGGCAGATCGGCGCGCTCGGCAAGCTGACGGATCATGCCGACGAAATCGGGCGCCGAACGTTCGTCGACCTCATGCGCATTGTGCATTTTGAGGACCAGCTTGTCGGCGTTCCAATAGGAAAAGAGGTTCATGCCGGCGGCGAAGAGAAAGGCGATGAAGGCACCTCCGGAACCGCCGACGAGATAGCCGACGCCCATGAAAAGGGCAGTCAGGGCGGCCAGCAACATGGCCGTCTTCATCATGTTCATCGTCTTTTTTGCTCCAACCCACAAATGGCGTGTCTGCATATTTTGGGTGTCGATGAGCCGGCTTCAATCCGCAACTCCATTAAGGCGGAGAAACCCGCGTCGACTCAGCTTCTTAAGCCGTCATCGTACAGTCATCCCTGGTCTCCAGAGGGCCGGTTTGTTGGTGCTTCTGCGCAATTTTGCAGCATTCGAGGCACGCCTGAAAAGGCTCGGTGATGCTTCGGATTCCCTTCCGGAAGAACTCTGATGCAACGTTACGCAAGCCCGGCACCAGATAGCTTTTCCAAAGGTGATCCGCCGAAAGGCTGGGTTTGGGGGAATTGGCAGGGTGGAGCAGGTCTCCGGCGAGGAGCTGGAAGCGGGTCTGTTCGAAGTTCCGCTTAGTATCTCAGTAGATCCCTGCCGCGTTTTGAGAGGGCTATATGTCCAAAGTTCGTTCTGTCGGATTACGTCTCGCGTTGGCCAGCGTAGGCCTCATCGCATTTCTTTTGATCGTCGCCATCGCTACGATCTCTACTTTCGTCACGAATTCGGTCAACGACCTGGCGACACAGCGGCTGGAAGAGACCGGGCAGGCGCAAGCGCAGAATGTGCGCAGCCGGCTCGGCGGAATGATGCAGACCGCCAAGACCCTCGACAGTTCGGTCGAGGCGTTGATGAAGACGGGGTATCGTGAACGCTCCGGCGCAACGCGGCTCCTGGAGCAGTTGATGGAGCGGGATGCTGCTCTCGCGGGAGCCTGGCTCGTGTTTGAGCCGAACCTCTTCGACGGACGCGACGCAGAGCTGGCCGGCCAGGCCGACGTCAAGACGCAGACCGAAACCGGCCGCTTTGCACCCTATTACTACAATTACGGTTCCGGCTTGCAGGCAACGAGCGCGGGAAACACCGATCTGCCGTGGTATCAGGAGCCTTTCCAGAGCGGCCGCGCCTTCATGACGGACCCGACGATCTACACGATCGACGGCAAGGACATCATGCTGGCTTCGGCCGCGTTTCCGCTCGACGTCGCCGGGAAGACGGTCGGCGTGGCGGGTGTCGACATCGAACTTTCGGGCCTGTCGAAGGAATTTGCCGCGATCCATCCTTATGATGTCGGCCATGTGCGCCTCGTGTCGCATGGCGGGTTGTGGACGGCGACGGACGAAGCGGAAAATCTCGGCAAGCCCGTCAGCGACACGGCGCCGGAGCTGGCGGCCGGGATCGACAAAGCGCTGAGTGAGGGAACCCGTCAGCTCGTGCGTGACGAGGCCGGTATCCTTCACGTCATCGTGCCGACCCCGATCCAGGATTTCGGGCGCAATTGGGCGGTCATCGTCTCCGTGCCGGAGGCCGTGATCATGCGCCCGGCGCACCAGCTGTCGCAATGGCTCGTGATCGGAGGATTGGCGCTGGTGGTGCTGCTTGGGGCGGTGCTTGCGCTTCTGACGCATCGCATGATCCGCCGGCCGCTGGCGCGCAGCGTCGGCACGATCCGCGCGCTTCAGGACGGGCATCTCGATACGCCGATCGTCGATACCGACCGTGGCGACGAGATCGGTGACATCAACCGTGCCCTTTCCGATTTCAAGGCGAGCATGATCAAGGCGGAAGAACTTGCCGCCGCGCAGGCCCGCGAGCGGGAATTGCGCGAAAAGCGGGCGAGCCGGATCGAGGGGCTCAATGCCCGCTTCGACGAGGCGGTTTCGGGAATTCTCGAAACGGTCGGGGCCTCCGCCACGACACTCAAGCTCACCGCGCAGAACATGTCGGCGATCGCCGAGGAAACGAGCAGCCAGGCGACCACCGTTGCTGCTGCTTCCGAACAGGCCTCGACGAATGTGCAGACCGTCTCGGCCGCGGCCGAGGAATTGTCGTCATCCGTCCAGGAAATTGCCCGTCAGGTGCAGCAATCGACGGATATGGCGAAGACGGTGAGCGACAGTGCCGAGCAGAGCCGCGGCGTGGTGCAGGGGCTTGCCGCCTCGGTGAAGAAGATCGACGAGGTCGTGCACCTGATCGCCGATATCGCCAACCAGACCAACCTGCTGGCGCTCAATGCGACGATCGAGGCGGCGAGAGCCGGCGAATCCGGCAAGGGCTTTGCGGTCGTCGCCGCCGAGGTGAAAAGCCTTGCCACCCAGACGGCGAAAGCCACGGAGGATATCAGCCGGCAGATCGGCGACGTGCAGGCCGGGACCGGCAGCGCCGTGGAGGCGATCGAGAATATCGTCGCCGCCATTCAGGAGGTGAGCGAGGTTACCGTCGCGATCGCCGGATCGGTGGAAGAGCAGAATGTCGCCACCCAGGAGATCGCCCGCAACGTTCACGAGGCGGCATCCGGCACCCAGGAGGTGTCGAGCACCATCGTCGGCGTGACGCAGGCGGCGGGCGAGACGGGCTCCGCCTCGGGCCAGGTGCTGTCGGCGGCCGAGGAGCTCAACCTGCATGCCGGCTCGCTGCGGGCCATGGTGCGCGAATTCCTTGAGGATGTGCGCGCCGCATAAGGGACGGCACGTCGCCTCACCGAAAAGATCTCCGAAGCCCTCCCGGTCGGTCGAAATGACCGGCCGGGATTGCTAGATATCGCTCAGTAACGAGGCGATGATGACGGAGACGACGATGAACGAGGCGTCGAAGAAATCCTCCGAGGAGGACATTCAGGCCGAAACGGCGGCAACGCCGCGGCGCGAGCTCCCGGAGGCCGCCAAACGGGCGCTCGCCGAAGCGGAAGAGCGCCGCAGACAAGAGGCCGAGGCGCGCGCGGCCGCGGAGGCGGCGCGGGCAAAAGAGTTCAATGGCGGGGAGGGCCCAGAGCCGGTGCGCTTCGGCGATTGGGAACGCAAAGGCCGCGCGATCGATTTTTGACGGGCTGATCGATTTTTGACGGCTGATCAAGGCGAATTGATCAGGGGGAAGGCGGGCCGGCGCGTTTGCTGGCTTCAAAGCCGCGACAGGCGAGCAGGCATAATGAGGTTGATAGGGGAGGCATCTCTACGTCGCTCCCCCGGGTTTCATGCATCATCTCGATCAAGAATTTCTGGACTATCCAGATCGACTGTATATCTTAGATGGTGCCAAGTCGCTCCTGCGATCCGAACTGTCGCCGGATGGTGTGCGTGCCAGTCTCAAGGGATTGGATAGGACGCAGGAGCGCGATTTCACCTGAATTCCCATACGTTCTGCAGCTGACCATTGTCGTGGAGCATGTCGCGCCACCGGCTGGCTTCTTTGCGATCTTGTCGGTAGGAGCGCGCGATCGCGCCGGCTGTCATATCGGCAAGTTGTATCAAGGGGTCCCGGGTCGAGTCCTTCAGGTCCCATTTTCGGACAGAACCTGTTTCGATGTGTTGTCTCAGGTAAGCCCGCAATTGTTTCTTGAACAGCCGGTCGCCGGATCCATCGATCACGACTTTGGCGTCTCTCAGGACGCCGCCGTCGTTTTGCATCATCATTCTAACGAAGAACTTGTAAAAGCTCTCTTTGACAGTCCGAAGGGCCTCAGAGTGTATGAGATGCTTCTGTACAACCACTGCCCGGACCGAAAATTCATGCTTAGCAAGACCGTCAAAGAATGCGTCTCGTACCGACCCGCTGCACTTGTTGAACTTGAATTCAGGCTGGATCCTCAGCTGACTTCGTAGTGCTGCAATATGAAGGGCCGTCTCTTGCGCGTCAGAAGAGTCCTGAAACACAACCATTGATGTGACGAATATCGGTGTCGAGCCCCGTTCAAGCTTAAACCCTGGGTCGCCCGATTCGTCTATAAATACATACATGCCCGAATTTATAAAATTTTGCCGCTCCTAAGAAGAGGTGACGGCCTGTCGCTTATTCTGAAAAAGGACTGTGACGGCGAAAGTCTGCCTTGTCACTTCCAATGCTTGAATAACTGCGTCCGTGCACTGAGACCCCTCGAGGCTTTGCCGTGCCTGCAATGATCCGATCGAAATCGATCGTCTGACCGAAAGGCGACCGAGCCGGCTGTTTTCACATTGTCAATTAACCGGCATCCACTATTATAGGAACATGTTCCTATATCGATTCGCTCTGTCTCTTCTCGCCTTCGCTGTGCCGGCCCTGCCGGCTGCGGCGGGTTCCGAGCTGCCGGGGCTCTACCGGGCGGTGGTGGAGCGGGTCGTCGACGGCGATACGCTGGCGGTGCGGGCGACGATCTGGCTCGACCAGGAGGTGCGGGTGCTGGTGCGGCTGCGTGGCATCGACGCGCCGGAGCTGCGTGCGCGTTGCCTGGCGGAAAAGCTGCAGGCGCTGGCGGCGACGGATGCGCTCGCCGCGCTCGTCGCCGATCCCGCCGTCACCTTGAGCGAGGTGGAGGGCGACAAATATGGCGGGCGTGTCGTCGCCGATGTGCGCGATGCGAAGGGCCGCGATCTCGGCGCCCTGCTGCTGCAGGAGGGGCTGGTGCGGGCCTATGCCGGCGGCCACCGGGACGGATGGTGCGGAAAGCTGTCGCTCAAGGCGGATTGAAGACGTTTCAGCGCGGGTGTGCGATGGGGCGGCGGCGTGGGCCGGCCGCCCCGATCTCTGGCGTCGTGCTTAGACTTCGACGAGCTTGTCGGGCAATTCGTTCGGGTTTTCCTGGCCCGCCGGAATATGCTCCTCGAGGATTTTTCCGCAGGCGGTGACTGCCTTCACCAGACCGTCGGCCAGGGCACCCTTGCGGCTGTCCTCGATGAGCTCGGCCACGATCTCGTCCCAGACGCTCTGGTCGACATGGGCGTCGATGCCCTGATCGGCGATGATCGCCGCATAGCGCTCCGCCAGCGACACGAAGATCAGGATGCCGGTGCGGCCGACGGTTCCGTGGAGATTGTGGGCCATGAATTGCTGCATGGCATGACGCTCGGCGCGCTGGCGGCGGACGAATTCCGGCACCAGGAGGGGCCGGAGCGACGGCAGCGAGGCGAGGAGCCCGAGAAGGATCAGGAGCACGATCTCGCCGGCTGCCACGACGCGGGCATCGAGGCCGTCGCCCCAGAGGTCGTGCGATTGCGCGAGCCATTCATTGCCGGGCGCAGGCGCCGTGAGCCAGGCTTCGGCGAGCGGGTAGAGGAAGGCGACGGCAATGCCCGCAAAGAGCGTGGCAAGTGCGGCCCACAGAAGCGGGATGAAGCGATAGCTGTCGCTGGTTTCTGCTGCGACGGCGAAAATCTCGCCGGAGGTGCCGCTTTCGGCCGACCGGATCGCTTCGGCGATGCGGGCGTGTTCGGTGGGGTCGAGAATGGCCATGTCCGTCTCCTACCAGCTGCCCGACGAGCCGCCGCCGCCGAAGGAGCCGCCGCCACCGGAAAATCCACCGCCGCCGCCGCCACCGAAGCCGCCGCCATAATTGTTGAGGCCCCCGACAAAGCCGCCGGTGCGGCGGCGGCCCTTTCCGCGCGGGCCGAAGAGGCCGGAGAACATGATGATGAAGAAGACGGCCAGGAAGATCATCGTGAAGATGGTGGGGCCGATGTCGCCCTCCGGCACGCGTTCCTTGGCGCGCTTGACCCAGGCTTCGCGGTCGCCGCCGAGGACGGCGACGATGTCTTCGACGCCGCGCTTGATGCCGCCTGGGAAATCGCCCGCCTTGAAGCGGGGGATGATCGAGCCTTCGATGATGAGTTTGGAGATCGCGTCGGTGAGGGTGGGCTCAAGCCCGTAGCCGACCTCGATCCTCACCTGGCGCTCGTTGGGGGCGACGAGGAGAAGGACGCCGTTGTCCTTGTCCTTCTGCCCGATCTGCCAGGCGCGGCCGAGATCGACGCCATATTGCTCGATGGAGCGCCCGTCGAGAGAGGGGACGGTGGCGATGACGAGCTGGTCGGAGGTTTTCTTTTCCAGATCGTCGGAAAGGGCGACGAGCTCCGCCTCTTCGGTGGGCGAGAGGAGATCGGCCGCATCGACGACGCGGCCGGTAAGTTTCGGGAAATCCTGGGCGGCGGCCGGCGCGATGAAGGCCGGCGCGACGAGGATCAGAACAGCAGCAAAAAGGGCGCGCAAAACGTCTCTCGTCTCAGATCAATTGCCGGTGCCGGTGGCGGGTTCGTTGGCCGGCTGGTTCTCGTTGGCCGGGGCGGTCTCGTTGGCGGGGGCATTGAAATTCACCCCCGGCGCATTGCTGCCGCCGAAATCGACCTGCGGGGCGTTGGCGTTTTCAGGTGCGGTCTCGAAATTCGCCATCGGCTCATAGCCGGAATAAAGCGTCATCGCCCAGAGCCGGCCCGGAAACGTCTTGAGCTCGGTGTTGTATTTGCGGACGGCCTCGATGTAGTCGCGACGCGCCACCGCGATGCGGTTTTCCGTGCCTTCGAGCTGCGATTGCAGCGCCAGAAAATTCTGGTTGGATTTGAGATCGGGATAATTCTCGGTGATGGCGAGAAGCCGGCCGAGGGCGGCGCCGAGCTCGCCCTGCGCTTCCTGATAGCGGCGCATGGCTTCCGGATCCGTCGGATCGACGTTGAGATTGGTCTGCGTCGCCTTGGAGCGGGCCTCCACGACGGAGGTCAGGACGTCTTTTTCCTGACGGGCAAAGCCCTTCACGGTCTCCACGAGGTTCGGGACGAGATCGGCACGGCGCTGATACTGGTTCTCGACCTGGCTCCAGGCGGCCTTCGCCTGTTCTTCGTAGGTCGGGATGGTGTTGACGCCGCATGAGGCGAGAAAGATGGCCACGAAGCCGATGAGAGCGACGCGAAGGCCGGTGAGCGGGCGCATGAAAACCTCCGGTGAATGCGGGCGAAAGGTAGTGCCGTGCGCCCGAGGCGCAAGCGATAATCGCGGGCAATTTGGCGGAAAAGCGAGGATTTGCCGCGGATCGTCCCCGGCCTAGCCCCCCAGCCTAGCCCCCGGCGTGGCGCCCGGCGAGAAGCCAATAGACGAAGGCGCCGACCGTGCCCGCGGCGGCGAAGATCGCGATGTCGGAGAATTCGGACGCCGGCGGGCCGGCAATGCCGAGGATGGTCGCGGCCGAGCCGACCACCGCGCCGAAGACGAGATGCAGGATGAGCGAGCGCCAGCCGAAGCTTTCGGCAAACAGGATCATCAGGAAGGCCGGGATGCCGGCGACGGCGCCGACGACGAAGGCGGCGAAGAAGGAAATGAGTGCCGCCTTGAAGGCGTAATCCTGAAGCGCCTCACCGGGATGAAGCTCCGGCGGGACGGAGAAATAGAGGACCGCCGCCGCCGCCCAGCAGGCGGCGATGAAAGCGAGCGGTATGAGGAGGATGATCCGCCAGACCCGGGCCATGCCGGTGGCGCTCAGCCTTCCGCTGCGAGCGCCGGCGCTGTTTCGCGCTCACGCTTCTTCAGACGCTCGCTGGCGCTCTTCAGCTGGCCGCAGGCGGCGAAGATGTCACGTCCGCGCGGCGTGCGGATCGGCGAGGCGTAGCCGGCGCGGTTCACCACCTCTGCGAAACGCTCGATCTGGTCCCAGTCGGAGCATTGATAGGGGCTGCCGGGCCAGGGATTGAACGGGATGAGATTGATTTTCGCCGGGATGCCTTTGAGGAGCCGCACGAGCTCCTTCGCCTCGGCGAGCGAATCGTTGATGCCCTCGAGCATCACGTATTCGAAGGTGATGCGGCGGGCGTTCGACAGGCCCGGATAGGCGCGGCACGCATCGAGAAGCTCGGCGATCGGCCATTTGCGGTTGATCGGCACGATCTCGTCGCGAAGATCGTCGCGCACGGCGTGGAGCGAAATCGCCAGCATGCAGCCGATTTCCTCGCCGGTGCGGAAAATGCCCGGAACGACGCCCGAGGTCGACAGCGTGATGCGCCGCTTCGACAGGGAGAGGCCCTCGCCGTCGGAGGCGATCAGAAGCGCGTCGCGGACATTCTCGAAATTGTAGAGCGGCTCGCCCATGCCCATCATGACGATGTTGGAGACGAGGCGGCCTTCCGTCGGCACGATCGCGCCCTGCGGCGTCGCAAGATCGGGAAAATCGCCGATGCGCTCGCGCGCCACCAGGATCTGCGAGACGATTTCGCCGGGGGTCAGGTTGCGCACGAGCTTCTGCGTGCCGGTGTGGCAGAAGGTGCAGTTCAAGGTGCAGCCGACCTGGCTCGACACGCAGAGCGTGCCGCGGCCTTCTTCGGGGATATAGACGGTTTCCACATCGACCGGGCGGCCCGCCGTCGGGCCGGGACGATCGGCGCCTTGCGCGGGAAAGCGCATCAGCCATTTGCGCGTGCCGTCGACGGAAATCTGCTCGGAGACGATTTCCGGGCGGGCAATGGCGAATTTGTCGTCGAGTGCGGCGCGCAGCTCCTTGCCCATATTGGTCATGGCATCGAAGGAGGTGGCGCCGCGCAAATAGAGCCAGTGCCAGAGCTGGTTGACGCGCATGCGGCGCTGACGTTCCGGCACGCCAATCTCGCCCAGCGCATCGGCGAGCTCCTCGCGGCTCAGGCCGACGAGGGAGCGGCGGACGGCGGAAACATCCGTGGAAAGCGGCTGTGCAGACGCGTCGAAGCGCGGCGCAGCCGCGGGTGTGGCAAGGCTCATATCGTTCATGGCGGTGTCGAAGGTGGGTCTTAGCACAGGCTCATGCAAACGAAAACGGACCGCCCGCAGGACGGTCCGCTTCGAAAATCTCGGCTTGTGGCCGTTATTTACATTCGGAAGCGACCTTGTTGCTCGCCGCCGTCACCCCGGAAAGGGAGAATTGATAGCTCGTCTCGTTGCCGCGGCGCGATGTCCCGGTCACCGTCATCTGGCGCCCGCTCTTCATCGCCGCATAGAGCTGCGGCTCCTCGGCCTCGTTCAGAAGCCAGGCGCTGTCGCCCTTGGTGAACATCGTGAACTTCTTGCCGTCGATGTCGACGGTCACCGTCGACTTGTCCTCAAAGGCGTAGCCGACAACGAAATTCGCCTCATGGCCGATGTTTTCAGCCGGACTTGTGCGCACGAAGAAGGCGACTTTGCCGTGATTGAGATTCGACGGCATCTCCTTCTTCGGAGTTGAGTGGATGAAGCAGACGGTGCCCTTGTCGCCCGGATAGCTCCAGGCCGTCCAATCGTTGAACTGACCCAGCGAATTCGGCGTCTGAGCGAAGGCTGCGGTCGCGACGATCAAAAAGAGGCTCGTCAGAAATATCCTTAGCATGCCTGTCCCGCAATCGATGGTTTCTACGAAGCCGCGCCGCATCGGCGAGGCGTCGGTCGTGATGGTCGCTCTAGAGATGCGTCATCGTGGTTACTAAATCATGAACCGAGCGTAGGCCACAGGCGAAGCCTGCCGGCATCCGTTCGACCGGCTCGATGCCGGGAGTGTTGTTTGGGAAAAAACGGCCAGATTTTGACGGAGGGGGCGTTTCCTCAGGCTCCGGCGCCCACTTCTTCCTCAAGTGCCGTCGTTGCGGCCGTGCGATGTTCCTCGCGAATGGAGGAGGAGACGGCGGCGAGTGCGGCAGCCAGAACCGAGGCGTCGTCGAGAAAACCAAGGCCGACGATGAAATCCGGCACGAGGTCGAAGGGGGAGACGAAATAAGCGAGGGCTGCGACCACCGTCAGCTTGGCGCGTGTCGGCGTGCGCGGATCGAGCATGGCGTAATAGGCCGACACCACTTCGTGCATGAAGGGAATCGTGCGCAGCGCCTTCCTGACCGTCGGCCAGAACCGGCGCTTGATTTCCGCTTCCTTGTCGGCCGCATCCTCCGGGCCGAGAATCTCGATATCAGGTACCGTACGTGCCATCTGGCGCTCCCATCTGATCGTGTTCAATTGGGGCGCGAGTGGTCCTTTCGCAAGACGCGGGGCTTGGCTAAGAGGAGGCTGAGCGAGGGAGAAGAGCCCGCCCGGCGGGTTTAAAGGGGAGGACAGAATGCAGCTCAATTCCGATATCGCAGCGATCGTGACCGGTGGGGCTTCAGGTCTCGGCGAGGCGACGGCGCGCATGCTCGCCCATCAGGGCGTGCGGGTGACGATCTTCGACATGAACGAGGAGCGCGGCCGGATGACGGCGGGCGACATCGCCGGAACGTTCGTGCCGGTCGACGTGACCGATGCCGCAAGCGTCGCGGCGGGCTTCGAGGCAGCGCGCAAGGCGCATGGCGTGGAGCGCATCCTGGTGAATTGCGCCGGCATCGCGCTCGGGCGCAAGACGCTTGGCACCGACCGCAAGACGGGCGAGCTCAAGGCGCACGACATGGCCTCGTTCCGCAAGGTGGTGGAGGTCAACCTCATCGGCACCTACCAGATGATCGCGCAATCGGTTCCGGAGATGTCGCAGTTGCAGCCGATCACGGCGGACGGCTGCCGGGGCGTCATCGTCATGACCTCTTCGGTGGCGGCGACGGACGGGCAGATCGGCCAGGCGGCCTATGCCGCCTCCAAGGGCGGCGTTCTCGGCATGACGCTGCCGGTCGCGCGCGATCTCACCGAATACGGCATTCGCGTCTGCGCCATTCAGCCCGGCGTGTTCGAGACGCCGATGGTCTCCGGCATGCCGGAGAAAGTGCGCGAGAGCCTCGCCGCCGGCGTGCCGTTTCCGAAGCGTCTCGGCCAGGCGCACGAATATGCGCATGTCGTGAAGTTCATCTGCGAGAACGATTATATGAACGGCGAATCGATCCGCCTCGATGGGGCGATCCGGCTCGCGCCTCGGTGAGCGGCTGAGCGGCGGCCGCGGGAATCACGCGGCGTCGCCCATCAAGCCCGTCGCCTCGTTGAGCGCGATGAACGAAAACAGCGGAAAGCCCGTTTCGTCGAGCGCGCGCAGCCTGGGAAGGATGTGGCGTGTGAGGCCTACCAGCTTACGTGCGTCGACGTCCTCGGCATGTCCGTCGAAGATCACATCGATGCGGATGAGGTCGTCGCCGTCGCAACTGCTCGCCGCCCGCACATTGATTTGGGCGACCCTGAGATCGGCGACTTCGCTTGCGAGGATATCCTGGACGAGATCGTGCACGTCGCTCTTTTTGAACTCATGCCGCATGGTCGGAAGATCCTGCTGACTAAAGAGCGAAATATCAAGTTACGCTGCCCATCAAGGAGATGACGGTTCAGGCGTACAAGAGTATACAGAGAATTTACCGCTTCGCGGATTGCAAGACCACCGAGAGGCGGCAGGCCTTGGCGAGGACGACTTCAAGTCTGCCAAGGTCTCAGATAAAAAGCCCCGCTTCGGCGGGGCTTTTTTGTTGCGCTCAAAAAGGTGTGCTGCTGCGAATTGCACGCCGGCGTGCGATCGCAGTTCTGCCGGTCCAGTTTGGAACCCGGTTACAAAAAAAGGGGCGCCGGAGCGCCCCTTTCGCGAACTTTGATGTCGGGCGGCGTCAGTAGACGCGCTTCTTCGGCTCGATATAGGGCACGTCGTTCGACATGGTGTAGGTGTGCACCGGCCGATCTTCGAGGCGCACCGTGTGGGCGGCCTCGTCGATGAAGGCGAGGCTGTGCTTCATCCAGTTCTGGTCGTCGCGCTCCGGGAAATCCTCGCGCGCATGGGCGCCGCGGCTTTCGTGCCGGTTGGCGGCCGCTTCCATCGTCACCACCGCCTGGGTGATGAGGTTCTGGAATTCCATCGTCTCGACGAGATCGCTGTTCCAGATGAGGGAGCGGTCGGTGACGCCGATGTCTTCGGCGCCGCGCCAGACTTCGTCGATCAGCTTGCGGCCTTCCTCGAGTACCGGGCCGTCGCGGAAGACGGCGCAGTTCGACTGCATCACCTTCTGCATGCGGTCGCGCAGCGCCGCCGTCGGCGTGCCGCCCTTGGCGTAGCGGGCGCGGTCGAGACGGGAGAGCGCGAAATCGTCGGAGCCCGCCGGAAGATCCGGATGGCGCTCGCCGGGGGTCACCGTTTCGGCGCAGCGATCGCCGACGGCGCGGCCGAAGACGACGAGGTCGATGAGCGAGTTGGAGCCGAGGCGGTTGGCGCCGTGAACGGAGACGCAGGCGGCCTCGCCGACGGCCATCAGGCCCGGAACGACGGTATCGGGATCGCCGCCGACCTTGGTCAGCACTTCACCGTGATAGTTCGTCGGCACGCCGCCCATATTGTAATGGACGGTCGGCAGGACCGGGATCGGCTCCTTGGTGACGTCGACGCCGGCGAAGATTTTTGCGGTTTCCGAGATGCCCGGCAGGCGCTCGTGCAGGACGGCCGGATCGAGATGCTCAAGATGCAGCTCGATATGGTCCTTTTCCTTGCCGACGCCGCGGCCTTCGCGGATCTCGATGGTCATGGCGCGCGAAACGACGTCGCGGGAGGCGAGATCCTTCGCGGACGGGGCATAACGCTCCATGAAGCGCTCGCCTTCGGAGTTCGTCAGATAGCCGCCCTCGCCGCGCGAGCCCTCGGTGATGAGGCAGCCGGCGCCGTAGATGCCGGTCGGGTGGAACTGCACGAATTCCATGTCCTGGAGCGGCAGGCCGGCGCGCAGCACCATGCCGTTGCCGTCGCCGGTGCAGATATGCGCCGAGGTGCAGGAGAAATAGGCGCGGCCGTAACCGCCGGTCGCCAGAATCGTCTTATGGGCGCGGAAGCGGTGAATGGAGCCGTCTTCCAGGCAGAGCGCGATGACGCCGCGGCACTGGCCCTCGTCCATGATCAGGTCGATGGCGAAATATTCGATGTAGAATTCCGCCGAATGCTTCAGCGCCTGGCCGTACATGGTGTGCAGCATGGCGTGGCCGGTGCGGTCCGCGGCGGCGCAGGTGCGCTGCGCGGTGCCTTCGCCGAAGCGGGTGGTCATGCCGCCGAAGGGACGCTGATAGATCTTGCCCTCTTCGGTGCGCGAGAAGGGCACGCCCCAATGTTCGAGCTCGTAGACGGCTTTCGGCGCGTTGCGGCAGAGATATTCGATGGCGTCCTGGTCGCCGAGCCAGTCCGACCCCTTGACGGTGTCGTACATGTGCCAGCGCCAGTCGTCCTCGCCCATATTGCCGAGGGCGGCCGAGATGCCGCCCTGGGCGGCCACCGTGTGCGAGCGGGTCGGGAAGACCTTGCTGATGCAGGCGGTCTTGAGGCCGGCCTGGGAGGCGCCGAGTGCGGCTCTGAGACCCGCGCCGCCCGCACCGATGACGACCACGTCGAAGGCATGGTCGATGATCGGATAGGCTTTGCCGTTTTGTTTGGGGGCGCCTGTCGCGCCGTTCGATTGTCCGTTCTGGCCGTTGGTCGCCAAGTCAGCCTCCAAGGGCGATGATCAGGATGGAAAGGATGCCGAGGATGGCCATCGCGTAGGTGAAGAGGGTGTTGGCGAGATAGCTCAGCACCTTCAGACCTTCGTGGTGGATGTAATCCTCGATCACCGATTCCATGCCGATGCGCATGTGCAGGGAAAGATTGAAGGTGAGGCCGATGAGGATCGCCGCGATGAAGGGGTTGGCGACGCGGTCATGGGCCGTCTGGTAATCCGCCCCGATTAGCGAGGCGAGGATCAAGAGGAAGGCGAGAACCAGCGGGATGTTGGCGAAAGCCGTGATCCGCTGCTGCATGAAATGGCCGGTGCCCTCCTTGGCGGAGCCGCGGCCGCGGGCTTTTGCAAGCGGTGTGCGCATGACGGGGCCTTTCTAGAGGGCGAGGAGGATGACGATCCACAAGAGCGCGGTGAGACCGACGGAGCCTGCGAGCGAAGCCCAGGCGAGCTTCTGCGTCACCGGCTTCTCGTAGCCCGCGCCCGTGTCCCAGATGAAATGGCGGATGGCGCCCATCAGATGCTGCATGAGCACCCAGGTGTAGCCGAAGAGGACGAGCCAGCCGAAAGGCGAGCCGAAGAACCAGGTCGCCCAGCCATAGGCTTCCGGCCCCAAAGCGAGGGCGACGATCCAGCCAATGAAGAAAAGCGAGCCGATATAAAGGCCGATGCCGGTGATGCGGTGCAAGATCGAGGTGACCATGGTGATCGGCCAGCGGTAGATCTGCGTGAAGGGCGACAGCGGTCGCTGTCGTTCAGTCAAATCTTTCATCGAACGCTCCTTGGCCCCTTCATAACGTGCCGATCCTGCGTTGCAAACGCGTCGGTCGGATAATGCTTATGCATGCCATGCATGCGACGAATGGCTTTGCACCGGCGCGGGAAAGCAAACTCCGCCGCGCCAAGACATGCTGTGCTCTTTGCGCGGCCGTTCATCAATAGTCGCTCAAGCGAAAATTCTCAGCGGTACTTTCGGCCTGCCAGTCGCCGTCGGCCTCCTTGACGATCGCCTGGGCGCAGATCGTGCGCTTCGCCTCCGTGTCGAAGGTGAGGGCGGGCGAGCCGTGCAATTGCCAGCCGGCGTTGAGGGCGGCGGAGACGCGCTTGCAGAAGGCGGCGTCGTCGGGGCCGGTGAGAAGACGGTAGAGCTTCATGCTGGATCTCTGTCGGCGATTGCACGCGCTCTGGCAAGCAGGCTTTCGGCGACATGTAAATGCAGCCTTTCGACCATGCGCCCTTCGAGGCCGATGGCGCCCTTGCCGGCATGTTCCGGGCGGGCGAAGGCGGCAACGATCGTCTCGGCTTCGGCGATCTCTTCAGCGCTCGGCGCAAAGACGCGGTTCGCCGTGCCGATCTGGCGGGGATGGATGAGGCTCTTGCCGTCGAAGCCGAGGGCGCGCGCCTGTTCGCATTCGGCTTCAAGGCGGGCATCGTCGCCGAAATCGTTCAAGACGCCGTCGATGGCGACGAGCCCATAGGCGCGGGCGGCGGCGATGACGCTCATCATCCAGGGCAGGAAGGCGCCGCGGTCCTGGGCCGGGCGCACGCCCGTCTCCTTGGCGAGATCGTTGAGGCCGAGGACGACGCCTTTGAGCGGCAGTCTTTCGGACGAGGCGGCGATGTCCGCGAGGTTGAGGAGCGCCTTCGGCGTCTCGATCATCGCCCAGAGCGAGATGCGGTCGAGCGCATCGGCCTGGTCGAGGGCGTCGGCGACGCGCTCCAGATCCGCCGCGCTTTCGACTTTCGGGATGAGGAGACCCTCAGGGCGCGCGGCAAGCGCGGCGAGAAGATCCTCCGTCGCCCATTCGCTCGCAAGACCGTTGATGCGCACGATGACGGGGGCAGAAAAAGGCTCGGCGAGAGCCTCCCGCAGCGCCTCGCGGGCGTCTTCCTTGCTGTCGGGGGAAACGGCGTCTTCGAGATCGACGATGATGGCGTCAGCGGCAAGGTCGCGCGCCTTGGCGAGCGCCCGGGGCTTGTCGGCCGGAACGTAAATGAGCGAGCGGAAGACAGGCGGCATGGGTCGTCTCCGGGAATTTTGTCCGGTTGGATGAGGGGCAGCAGTCCGGCCGGCGGGTGCGGCCCGCGATCAGTCCTGAGGCGCGCGCGCGATGGCGGGCCTCAGCGGGTCGGCACCGGCTCGTCGCTGCGGTAATCGTAGAAGCCGCGACCCGCCTTGCGGCCGAGCCAGCCGGCCTCGACATATTTCACCAGAAGCGGGCAGGGGCGGTATTTGGAATCGGCGAGGCCCTCGTAGAGCATCTGCATGATCGACAGGCAGGTATCGAGACCGATGAAATCGGCAAGCTGCAAGGGGCCCATCGGATGGTGTGCGCCGAGCCGCATCGCCGTGTCGATCGCCTCCACATTGCCGACGCCTTCATAGAGCGTGTAGATCGCTTCGTTGATCATCGGCATCAGGATGCGGTTGACCATGAAGGCGGGAAAATCTTCCGCCACCGCGATCTTCTTGCCGAGCGAGGTGACGAAGCGCTTCGCCTCTTCAAAGGTGGAATCTTCCGTCGCGATGCCGCGTACGAGCTCGGCGAGCTCCATCACCGGCACCGGATTCATGAAATGCATGCCGATGAAGCGTTCGGCGCGGTCGGTGGCGGCGGCGAGCCGGGTGATCGAAATCGACGAGGTGTTGGTGGCGATCATCGCCTCGGGATCGAGGATCGGACAGACTTCGGCGAAGACCTTGCGCTTCACCGCCTCGTCTTCCGTCGCCGCCTCGATGAGAAGATCGGCCGGGGCCAATCCTTCGACGCCCTTGGCGGGACGCACGCGGGCGAGCGCCGCCTGACGCTCTTCTTCGCTGATGCGGCCGGAGGCGCGCTGGCGGGCAAGTGTGCCTTCGAGCGTGGCAAGCCCCGCCTGCAGCCGATCCGGCGAATTGTCGTGCAGAATCACATCGTAACCGGCCAAAGCGCAGACATGGGCAATGCCTGCGCCCATCTGGCCTGCACCGACTATGGCGACCGTTTTGATCTCATCCGCCATGGATCATCTCTGTTGCTGGCGCTTGCGTTGAATATTGAACAAGCTTCGGGAAAGGGGAAGTGGTGCGTCGCAACATTTTCCGTGTTGAAACGGGCCCTTCTCGACGCAGGGAAGGGCCCGTCACTGAAGGTTACGGGGCCACGATCTAGATCACGCGCCGGCCTTGTCGAGTTCGGCGGTGAGTTCCGGCAGGGCCGTGAACAGATCTGCGACGAGGCCGTAATCGGCGACCTGGAAGATCGGTGCCTCCTCGTCCTTGTTGATCGCCACGATGACTTTGGAATCCTTCATTCCGGCCAGGTGCTGGATGGCGCCGGAGATGCCGCAGGCGATGTAGAGATCCGGAGCCACGATCTTGCCCGTCTGGCCGACCTGCCAGTCGTTGGGGGCATAGCCCGCATCGACCGCGGCCCGGCTTGCGCCGACCGCCGCGCCGAGCTTGTCGGCGAAGGGAAGCATCACCTCGTCGAACTTTTCCTTGGAGCCGAGAGCCCGTCCGCCGGAGACGATGATCTTGGCGGAGGCGAGCTCCGGGCGTTCGCTTTCCTGGATCTTGGCGCTGACATAGCGCGATTTGCCGGAATCGGCCGGGGCCGACACCGTCTCGATCGGCGCTTCGCCGCCTGCTTCGGCCGCCTGGAAGGCGGAGGTGCGCACCGTGACGACTTTCCTGGCGTCTTTCGCCTTCACCGTCTGGATGGCGTTGCCGGCATAGATCGGGCGCTTGAAGGTGTCGGGCGCCACGACCTCGATGATGTCGGAAACCTGCATCACGTCGAGGAGAGCGGCGACGCGCGGCATGACGTTCTTGCCGCTCGTCGTGGCGGGGGCGAGGACGGCGTCGTAATCGCCGGCAAGGCCCGTGATCAGATCCGCCATCGGCTCGGCGAGATGATGGGCGAGCGGCTCGTCTTCGGCGAGAAGCACCTTGGCGACGCCCGCAAGCTTCGCCGCCTCTTCGGCCGCCGGGCGCGCATCCTTGCCGGCCACGAGAATGTGAACGTCGCCGCCCATTTCCCTGGCGGCGGTGAGTGCCTTGGCGGTCGCCTCGTTGAGGCTCTGATTGTCGTGTTCTGCGACGAGTAGAATGGTCATTTCGCGATCCCTCAGAGTACGCCCGCTTCGTTCTTGAGCTTTTCGACGAGTTCGGCCGGGGAACCCACCATGACACCGGCCTGGCGCTTGGCCGGCTCGCGGGTCTCCACGACTTCGAGGCGTGGCGTCAGGTCGACGCCGTAATCGTCGGCCGTCTTCGTGTCGATCGGCTTCTTCTTCGCCTTCATGATGTTGGGAAGCGAGGCGTAGCGCGGCTGGTTGAGGCGCAGATCGGCCGTCACCACCGCCGGCAGAGCGATCGAGAGGGTCTCAAGACCGCCATCGATCTCGCGGGTGACTTCCGCTTCCTCGCCCTTGATCTGAAGCTCTTTCAGGAAGGTGCCCTGCGACCAGCCGAGAAGCGCCGAAAGCATCTGGCCCGTCTGATTGCAATCGTCGTCGATCGCCTGCTTGCCCATGATGACGAGGCCGGGCGCCTCGGCCTCGACGATGGCCTTCAGGATCTTGGCGACGGCGAGCGGCTCCGCCGTGCCTTCCGCCTGGACGAGGATGCCGCGATCGGCCCCCATGGCGAGCGCCGTGCGGATCGTCTCCTGCGCCTGCGAGGGGCCGACGGAGACGATGACGATCTCCTCCGCGCTGCCCGCCTCTTTGAGGCGAATGGCTTCTTCGACCGCGATCTCGTCGAAGGGGTTCATCGACATCTTCACATTGGCGAGGTCGACACCGGAGCCATCGGCCTTGACGCGCGCCTTCACATTGTAATCGAGCACCCGCTTGACCGGGACGAGAACTTTCATCAGGCAACCTCCGTTGTTTGCCCCCGGTTAGCGTTGCTCACCGACGGTGGCAAGAGAGCGCACCCCAAAGTTTCCGTTAACGTCAGCCTCCGTTCGTGCGTCAAAGCCGCGTGAGGCGCCTCGTCGCAGGCGGCGGGCTGCACCATATCGGTGCCAGGATGCTCGTGAGGTTTTGTCATGAAAGCCATTTTTGCTGTCGCCGCAGCTTTCGCCATGCTTGCCCTCGCACCCGCCGCCGGGGCGCAGGAGAAGGCGGGCCAAGCAAAAGGGGGCCAAGACACCGCCATCTTCGCCGGCGGCTGTTTCTGGTGCGTGGAGGCCGATTTCGACAAGGTGCCGGGGGTGAAGGAGACGATTTCCGGCTTCACCGGCGGGGATCTTCGCAATCCGACCTATCATCAGGTCTCTGCCGGCGGCACCGGCCACAAAGAGGCGGTGAAGATCACCTACGATCCGAATGTCGTCAGCTATGAAAAGCTCCTCGACGTCTTCTGGCATTCCGTCGACCCGACCGATGCGGGCGGGCAGTTCTGCGACCGCGGCGACAGCTACACGACGGCGATTTTTGCGCTCAACGACAAGCAGCTTGCCGCGGCAAAGGCGTCCAAGACGGCGACCGAAAAAGAGCTCGGCCAGAAAATCGTCACGGAGATCGAGAAGGCCGGGGAATTCTGGCCGGCCGAGGCCTATCACCAGAACTATTACAAGAGCGACGAGCGCATCCTGTCGCGCTTCGGCTACGTCACCAAGGCCTATGCCTATAAGGGCTACCGGGAAGGCTGCGGCCGCGACCAGCGGCTGAAGCAATTGTGGGGCGCCGACTATCACCGCGGCATTCCGCAGAGTTGATGGAAAGCTGATGGGAAGCTGATGGGGAGCTGAGCGGCGCAGGCGGGTTTTGAAGGCCGGGTTCAGGGCGCCCGGGGGCCGAGAAGGATGACGGCCGTGCCGAGAAGGCAGATCGTGGCGCCCGTCACATCCCAGCGGTCGGGCCTGAGCCCTTCGACGCTCCACAGCCAGAGGAGCGAGGCGGCGATATAAACGCCGCCATAGGCGGCATAAGCGCGCCCGGCCGCATCCGTCTCAACGAAGGTCAGCGCCGAGGCGAAGACGAGCAAAGCGACGAGACCCGGCGCCAGCCACCAGACCGATCGGTCGAGCCGAAGCCAGGCCCAGAAGGCGAAGCAGCCGGCTATCTCGGCAATCGCCGCGACGGCATAGGCGAGAGCGGTTTGAAAACGGGGCTCCATTTCAGATGACGGTGCGGTGGCATAGCCGATCGGCAAAGGAGGGCCAAACCGCGGAAAGTCAGAGGGGCGATCGGCGCGCCTCGTCAGATCTTCCGGACCAAGAGAGCCACAAATATATCTGCGGCTCTCATTCCTCTTTTTAGTGGGTTATCGGGCCTCTCTTGGCGGGTTATCGGGACGCCAATTCCGGCCTTGGAAGGCTTATCGCCTTTCCCTTTTTCGGCTGCATTGTGCTATTCTCTCGACGCGAGGAGTTTCAACTATGAACGTCGAGCAGAAGCGCCCGGACCGATCGCCCGAAGCCGTCGAACGCCGTCGGCGTGCCGTCGAAGAGGCGGCGGCCGCAAACTATCGTCAGGGTCTGTCGCCGAGCCCCGCTTACGCCGCCGCCATGGAGCAATTCGTGTCTGGCGAGATCACCATGGAAGAGCTGCACGCCATCGGCAGGCAGGTTTAGAGCGACGCAAGCCAAGCTCCGCCGCCTCAGAGATGGGGCGCGGTCACTCCCCGCTCTCCCGCCCGAAGTATCGTCATGGCCGCCGCCAAGGGTTCCTACACCTATCCGACCGAGATCGACGATGACGACCATCGTGACGTTCTCAAAAACAAGTTCGGGGTCCGCACGCATTCCGAACTTCGCGAAAGAGAATATC
This sequence comes from Afifella sp. JA880, assembly GCF_025379905.1. Lineage (NCBI taxonomy): Bacteria > Pseudomonadati > Pseudomonadota > Alphaproteobacteria > Hyphomicrobiales > Afifellaceae > Afifella > Afifella sp. JA880. The sequence goes on along the minus strand of NZ_JAOANH010000003.1, from coordinate 392,828 downwards.
CAGCGACTTTCGAACGCCAGGTGCGGATGCGGCTTGGGGAAGGGCCGACAGGCAATTTCGACGAGGCGCATCTGAAAGCCGTCCATCGCTTCCTCTTCGAAGAGGTCTTCGAATGGGCCGGCCACTTCCGCAACGAACGGGTGAGGGTCGAGGGGCAACAGGTCGAGCCGGTCGGTGCCATGTCGAAGGGCGGCGATCATTTTCTCCACGGCTCGCGCATCGAGATGGGCCTCAACGAGGCGCTGAGACCGATACGAAATCGGGACGTTTTGCGGGGCTCGACGCCACGCGGGTTCGCTGAGGTCGCCGGCGCCGTGATGGGGGAGCTGAACTACGTCCACCCGTTCCGGGAAGGAAACGGACGCACGACCGAAGCGTTCATCGCCGCGCTCGGGCGCGAGTACGGGCACGAGGTCCGCTTTTCGCTCATCTCGGAGCCGCGCATGATCGCGGTGTCGAAGGAGACCTCGGCCAACCCGTCAAGTCAGGCGATGATCCAGTTGATTTGCGATGCCACCGATCCCGGCCGCCAGACGGCGCTTCAGGCCGTCTTCGACGATCTTCGGCGGCTGGGAGAGGATCCGCTGGCGCACGATGTTCGCACCGCCCAGCCGGGAGAGGTCGTGTCCGGGCAGATCCTCGGCAGTGACGCGCGGGATGTCTGGCTGGTGACGGACACCGGTGTCGTCGTTGGCGGCCGTGCCGACCTTCCGGCAGATTTGCCGAGCGATGATCGTGACATCACCTTCGAGGCAAGATCCGACTTTGCCCGGGCTTCCGGCGGCGAACGTCCCGATTGAGCTCGATGCCGAAGCTTCGGCGCCGTGATCTGGCTCAGCGCGGCAAAGCGCGGTCGAAGAGGGGGACGCCGCGGCGGCGGAGCGGCACGACGAGCGCGGCGCCGAGCGCGAAGCCGCCGATATGCGCCCACCAGCCGATATTGCTCGATTCCGGCGTCGACATTACGAGATTGGCGATCTGAAAGACGAGCCAGGCGCCGAGCACCATGAAAGCGGGAAGGCGAAGCGGGATGCGGCCGAAGGCCAGGACCCAGAGTTTGACCTTCGGATGCAGGATCAGATAGCCGCCGACGATGGCCGCGACCGCGCCCGAAGCGCCGATGAGGGGTGCTTCGGAGGCGGGATTGGCGAGCGTGTAGATGTAGCCCGACCCCGCCGCGCCGAGGAGATAGAAGGCGAGATAGCGCAGATGGCCGAGCGCATCTTCGATGTTGTCGCCGAAGATCCACAAGAACAGCATGTTGCCGCCGAGGTGGATGATGTTGCCGTGCAGGAAGGCATAGGTGAGGAAGTTCAGCTCTTCCGGGATCAGCACGAAGCCCGGCGGCAATTCGGCGATGTCGTTGACGACGGAGGGGATGAGGCCGAGCGAGATCGCCGCCATCTGCACGCGCGCCGCATCCAAGCCGCCCGTCAGGACAAAGCATGCCGCCGTGATCGCGATGATCGACCAGTTGACATAGGGCCGGCGGATATAGCCGAGCGGATTGGCGTCGTGGAGCGGCAGGAACATCGTCTACGTCACGCCTTCCAGGTCACGCCTTCTGCGCCGGGGCTTCTATGTGGGGCCGGCGGCGGTGCCGTCAGCGGTTCTTTCCCGGCACCCAGAGGATGTCGCTCTCGCCCTTGCCGTTCACCCAGCGGCTCGCGACGAACATGAAATCGGACAGCCGGTTCAGATATTCGATCACCGGGGCGCCGACTTTTTGCGGCTCGTGGCTTGCCAGGGAGACGGCGAGGCGTTCGGCGCGTCTGACGACGGTGCGGGCGAGGTGCAGATAGGCGCCTGCCGTGGTGCCGCCCGGCAGGATGAAGGAACGCAGCGGCGACAGCTCCTTGTTGAGCCGGTCGATATCGTGTTCCAGGCGCTCCACCTGCGAGTGGAGGATGCGCAGCGGCTCGTAATCGAGCGGCGTGCCGTCATCCGGGCAGGCGAGATCGGCGCCGAGATCGAAGAGATCGTTCTGGATGCGCGCGAGCATGGTGTCGACTTCGGCGATCGGCTCGCCGAGCGCGAGATCGAGGCTGGAGCGCACGATGCCCAGAATGGCGTTCGCCTCGTCGACAGTGCCGTAGGCTTCGACGCGCAGATCGTATTTCGGCCGCCGCTCGCCGGTGCCGAGCGCGGTCGTGCCGTCATCGCCCTGGCGCGTGTAGATCTTGTTCAGGACGACCATCGGCTTCTCCGTTCTCAAGGCGGAGGCAACACTAGGGCAATTCGGGGAAGATTGAAGCACGTCCCGCGAGAGAGTGTCGCAGCGTTGCGTGCGGCGAAATTTCTTTCCGCTCGGTTGCCTTCGGCAGCGGCGCCCGGCGGCCGGCAAGGAAGCGACGCCGCCGGGGAGGCTGAGGCCCAAATGGGCCTCAAGAGAGCTTAGAACTTGTAGCCCACCATCACGCCGGCATGGGTGAGGCCGTCATTGTCGTCGCAAAGGCCGGCATTCGAGGAATGGTCGATGCGGGCCATGACGCGCAGATGCTGCGTGACGTTGACGCCGAGACCGGCGCTCTCACGAAACAGCGCCGAGCAGCCGAGACGGGCGCCGGTTTCCGCGTGATCGGTGTTGCCGTCGTGGATGGTGCCGCCGAAGGTGCCTTCCACGAAAATCCGGTTGGTCAGATTGTAGTCCCAGGTGAGGCCGGCATAGACCTGATTGGTGCCGCCCGAGGTGGTGACGGTGCCGCCGATATGCGGGCGCGGGCGCAAGAGGAAATCGACGAAGCGGTTGTCGAAAGGCGTCATCGGATTGCCGAAGAGCACTTCGCCGTTGAGGAAGACGCCGTCTTCCTCGTCGGTGAGACGCTCGCGATCGTCGAGAAAACCTGTCGCGCCGACGCGCACTTCGTCAAAGAAATGATAGGTGCTGACCGGCTCGGCCGCATAATAGACAGGGTCGACAGGATCGGCCGGCAGATCCGCTGCCAGCGCCGCAGACGTCCCGAAAAGCGCAACCAAACCTGCGCCAAAGCTCAATAACCGCATCACAGCCCCGTGAAATTGTTCCTTCGGCTTTAGCTTTGCCGGCCGGGCGCGGCAACGGTGTTTGCCGGAAAGGTGGCCAAAGGCAGCCAAAGCTTCAGCGATTGTTGCCACAAAGGCACGCGTCTCAGATGCTGCCCGGCGAGATTTCAGCGGGTGCTGAGCCAGAGGCCCGCCATCAAAACGACGACGGCGAGGAACTGCAGACCGACGCGCCAGCGCATCAGACTTTGCGAGCGATTGGGGCTGCCGCCGCGCAGCATGTTCCACAATCCGAGTACAAGCACGACGAGAACGGCAAGGACGGCGACCGGACCAAGATATTCCATGGTTTTCCTGCCTTGGCTGAGGACAAGTAATCCGCATTAAGCCAGGCACAGACGAGACGCAAATCTGAGAGACGGCGGAAGCGGGCTCTGGTTTTTCCTAATTGGTGGCGCGCGTCGCGGCTTTGTGCAGCAACCGGCGCGGCAGAAGCCTCCGGCCGAAGGCGGCGATCCTGGTCTGGCGGGTGACCGGATAATGGGTCGCGGGACTGGGTGCCTCGCAGGCCTCGATGAGAACGTCGAGAACGGCTTCGGGCCCGAGCTGCCCAAAGGTGTTGCCGCCTTTTTCCATGGAGGCGAGGCGTCGGCGGTAATAGGCGGCGTGGACGGAGGCGTCGATGTCGACGTTGTGATGGAAGGCGGCGACGGCGTTTTCCGTCATGCGGCTTGCGATCGGGCCGGGCTCGATCGCCACGACCTCGATGCCGGTGTCGGCAAGCTCGATGCGCAAGGTGTCGGTGTAGCCTTCGAGCGCGAATTTCGAGGAATTGTAGGCGCCGCGGAAGCCGAGCGCGACGAGACCGAGAACGGAGGAATTCATGACGATGCGGCCTGCATTCTGGCGGCGCATCACCGGGATCACCCTTCGAGTGAGCTCGTGCCAGCCGAAGAAATTGGCATCGAACTGGGCGCGCAGGACGGCAGAGGAGAGGTCTTCAAGGGCGCCGGGCTGCGAATAGGCGCCGTTGTTGAAGAGGGCGTCGAGGCGGCCCTCCGTGGCGGCGAGCACGGAGTTCAAGGCAGCTTCAATCGAGGCCTCGTCGGCATAGTCGAGATAGAGCGCTTCGAGACCGTAGCGGGCGCCGGCTTCGCGCAGGGCCGCGAGATCCGCCTCATTGCGCGCCGTGGCAAAGACGCGCCAGCCGCGCTTTGCCATGCCGAGGGCGCAATGGCGGCCGATGCCGGACGAGCAGCCGGTGATCAAGATGCTGCGGGCCATGCGCGCCTTTCTTCTGGTCCCCCAGTCTGGGGAGCGTGAAATCGAGCTTTTCTTCAGCCCTTGTCCCCGCTTCCTTCTAGGCAATCAAGTGGCGGCGGCTTAAGGCGGAAGGAGATCCGAATTTTGCCGCCACAGCCGCCCGCTTTCGCCCACAGTGACCCATAGCGGCCCAAGCCGCTGCAACCGCCGCCAACGCCGCCAACGCCGCCAACGCCGATGTCCGACACCGCCAGCATCGTCCTCACCATTTTCGGCCTCATCGGGATCGGCTATCTCGCGGCGCGCTTCAAGCTCCTGAAGATGGAGACCGGCGGGGCGCTCGCCGATTTCGTCTTCACCATCGCCATTCCGCTCCTTCTCTTTCGCACGCTGGCGCATGCCGATTTCCACGGCCTGTCGCCGTGGCGGATCTGGATTGCGTATTTTTCGGGCGTGCTCGTCACCTGGACGGTGGCGCATGTGCTGGTGCGGCGGCTGTTCAAGCGCGACACGCGCTCAGGCGTCGTCGCGGGCGTGTCGGCGGCCTTCGCCAATACGGTTCTGATCGGCATTCCGCTGGCGCGCGCCACCTATGGCGATCCCGGCACGGTGGTCGTCCTCATTCTCGTCTCGGTGCATCTGCCGGTGATGATGGCGGCAAGCCTCGCCCTCAACACCTGGGCGCGGCGGCGCGACGGGCTCGTGGCGGAGGTGGAGAGCAGCCGTGCCATGTGGGGGGCGTTTGCACTCGAACTCATCCGCCATCCGCTCATCATCGGCATCATCCTGGGCGGTATCTGGCACGTTTTCCATCTGCCGATCCCGGGGCTTGCCGAAAAGCTGATCGACAGCCTCGCCGACGTGGCGGGACCGGTGGCGCTTTTCGCCTGCGGCATGGGTCTCGCCCGCTACGGCATCGCCCGCAACATCCCGGCGGGTGCGGTTCTTGCCGGCATGAAGCTCTTCTTCATGCCGCTCGTCGTTTTGCCGGTGGCGCTCCTCGTCGGGCTCGGCCCGGTGCCGACGGCCGCGCTGGTGCTGGTGGCGGCCTGTCCGACCGGCGTCAACGCCTTCCTCATTGCCACCCGCTTCGGCACCGGCGAGGCGCTCGCCTCCAACACGACCTTGATCTCGACGGCCTTCGGCGTCGGCGGCGTTGCTTTCTGGCTGATGGTGTTGCGCGCTTTTACCTGAACTTCAGCTACGGGAACCTCAGGCGACGGATGCGGCCGCCCGCGGCGCAAAGCCCAGGCTGCAGCGAATCTCCTCGGGCGTGGCGCCAGCTTCGCGCAGATCGGCCAAAGCGGTCGAGCCGGCGGATTTCGCAAGCTTGCGGCCCTCCTTGTCGAGGATCAGCCGGTGATGGTGGTAGAAGGGCGCGGGCAGGCCGAGCAGCACCTGCAGGAGGCGGTGGACCGAGGTCGCCGCTTCGAGATCGGCGCCGCGCACGACATGGGTGACGCCCTGATAGGCATCGTCGAGGGTGACGGCGAGATGATAGCTCGCGGGCACGTCCTTGCGTGCCAGAATGACGTCGCCCCAGCCGCTCGGATGGGCGCTCACCCGTGTGGTTTCGCCAGATTCAAGGTCGAGTTCCTGCCAGGCGAGGGGCTCAAGGCCCGCGAGCGCCCGGCGCATGTCGAGGCGCAGCGCATAGGGGGCGCCGGTCGCGATCCTGTCGGCGCGCATCTGCCGCGACCAGTCGCGTTCAAGGCCTGGATAATGCGGGGCGCCGTCGGGATCGCGCGGCCAGGCATGGCCGGTCTTTTCCTTTTCAGAGATGGCGCCACGGATTTCCGAGCGGCTCAAGAACGCTGGGTAGAGAAGGCCGAGGCGATCCAAGGCGGCCAGCGCGCCGGCATAGGCCGGAAAGCGGTGGCTCTGGCACAGAACCGGCTGTTCGAAGGCGATGCCGAGCCAGGCGAGATCATCGAAGATCGCGTCGGTGAATTCCGGGCGGGCGCGGGTGTAGTCGATGTCCTCCATGCGCAGGAGGAGACGTCCGCCCACGGCCTTGGCGGCATGCTCGTTGAGGAGCGCGCTATAGGCATGGCCGAGATGCAGATAGCCGTTCGGGCTCGGCGCGAACCGGAAGACGGGTTTTTCAGGCGCGCGGTTCAATCGAGGGAGGCGTCCTGGTGCGCCGTTCGCGATAGAGAATGAAAAGGCCGCTCAAGATGATAATCGCACCTCCCAGAACCGTCGAACGCGGCGGAACATCGCCGAATATGACGAAGCCGAGGGCGGTGATCCAGAGAATCTCGCTGTAGACGAAAGGCGCAAGCAGGGTCGCGGGCGCGAGCTCGTGCGCCTTGATCAAAAGCCAATGGCCGAGGCCGCCGAAAAAGCCGGTGGCGATGAGGAGACCCCAGAGAAAGGTGCTGGGAACGGTCTCCCATTGGGCGATGCCGAGCGGCGCGATGGCGAAGCTTGCGAGGACCGCCGGCATGACGATCATGCTCTGCGCGGTTTCGCGCCCGGCCATCTGGCGCGTCAGGATGACGTAGAGCGCGTTCGAGGTCGCAGCCCCGACCGAGAGAAGCATCGCCGGCTCGAAGGCCCCCGGCACCGGCTGGATGATGATGAGCGCGCCGATGAAACCGACGACGACCGCCGCCCAACGCTGCGGCCCCGCCCATTCGCCGAGCATCGGCCCGGCAAGGGCTGTGACGATGAAGGGGCCGATGAAGAAGATGCTGACCGTCTGGGCGAGCTGAAGATGGCGCACGGCCAGGAAGTTGAACAAGGTCGAGCCGACGAGGCAGCAGGCGCGCGCCACCTGGAGCTTCTTGTTGCGCGGCAGACAGAGCGCCATGTCGCGCCACGGCCGGAAGATGACGAGCGTCAGGACAAAATGCGTGAGAAAGCGCACCCAGACGATCTGCATCGCCGGCAGCCATTGGCCGAGATATTTCGCCGTCGTGTCGAGACAGGCGAAGCAGAGAAAGGCGAGCATGATGAGAAGAAGCGCACGCAGGCGCGCCGCGGCGGCGCCAGCGCCTGCGTCTTCGGAAAGGGAGACCATTTCACATGCAAAGGGCCTTCCAGGCCGGAAAGCAAGCTCTCATCGTTCTCTCATCTCTCGCCCTCATCTCTAGACCTCATCGGCGGCGGCACGGCTCCCTTGCGCAAAAGGCGTTGCAGAGCCGGCGTATTTGCTTTTCACATGGATGTGAGACGCGTTGGAGAGGCTTCCCATGTTGCGCCTTTGGCAGGATCTGACGAGCCCCGAACTTGCCCGATGCGATCCCGCGCGCACCGTGGCGATCCTGCCGATCGCGGCCACCGAGCAGCACGGGCCGCATCTGCCTCTCGGCACCGATTGCCACATCGCCGAAGGGCTTGCGGGGGAGCTCGCGAAAACGCTCGATCCCGATGTCGAAGCGCTGCTTCTTCCGACGGTCAGCGTCGGCGCCTCGCTCGAACACATGTCCTTTGCCGGCACGCTGTCGCTTTCGGCGGCGCAGATGACGCAGACGATCGTCACCATGGGTGAAGGGGTGGCGGCGGCGGGCCTCCGGAAACTCATTCTGATCAGCTCGCATGGCGGCAACACGCCCTCGGCCGGGGCGGCCGTGCTCGAACTTCGGGCGCGCCACGGGCTTCTGGCGGTGACGACGAGCTGGCGGCGCTTCGGTCTGCCGTCGGAGCTTGCCGACGATTTCGAGCGCGCCGTCGGCATTCACGGCGGCTTTGTCGAAACCGCCCTGATGCTGCATTTCAAGCCCGATCTCGTCCGGCATCTTTCTCTGGAGAATTTTCCCTCGCGGCAAAGCGGGCTTACCGAGCGCTATCGCCATCTTCGCGCCTATGGCGATGTCGGCTATGGCTGGCTTGCCGAGGATCTGAATGCCGAAGGGGTCGTCGGCAACGCCGCCGCGGCGAGCGCCGAAGCGGGGGCGGCGATCGCCCGGCACCAGGCGCGGGGCATGGCGGAACTCGTGCGTGAGGTGGCGGTTGCCGACCTGCGCGAGTGTCTTGCCGAACAATGAGGCGCGACAGGGCTTTACGGCGGCCCGCAGCTTTGCTTGAACCAGCGCCGGGCGCGCCGGAACCCGGCATCGGCACCGCGCCCTGAGGCGCTTTGGGAAAGGCGACGAGGAGGACATTTGAAGGACGCATCGATCGCCATCATCGGGGCCGGTCTCGCCGGTCTCGCCGCCGCCAGGCGCCTGCGTGCGGCGGGGCTCGACCCCATCCTTTTTGAAGCGGCCGGAAAATCCGGAGGGCGGCTCTCCTCGGAAGAGGTCGCCGGCGTGCCGGTCGATGCGGGCGCAGTCTATGTCACGGCCCGCGAAGAGCCCTTCAAATCCTTCATGCAAGAGGCGGTCTTCGCCGGCAAGGCGACCGGCTGGGCGCCCTCGGGGCGCGAGAGCGACGAGCCCTGGCTCATCGGCCTTCCGAGCATGGACGGCCTCACCGATTTCGCCGGAAAGGGGCTCGATATCCGCACGCATACGGCGGTCGAACGGATCGGCCGGGCGAGCGAGGGCTATCTCCTGCAAAGCAATTCAGCGCCGATCGGGCCGTTCGATGCGGTGATCGTGGCGCTTCCCGCGTCTGCCGCCGAACCGCTGCTGCATGCCCATGGCAAGCCCTTCGATCGCCTGTCGGAGGTGGTGATGCGGCCGGCGATCGCGGGGCTCTTCGTCTTTGACGGCGCCGTGCCGATCACGGCCGACTGGATTTCAAGGCGCGGCGATTTGAGCGTCGCCATCCGCAACAGTTCAAAGGCCGGCCGGGGCGATACGGAGAGTTTCGTCGTGCACGCATCGGCGGGTTTTTCCGAAGCGCATTTCGGCGCACGCGAAGACGAGCTGTCGGAGCGGCTCCTTGACCTTCTCGCCGCCGAGGCGGACGGGCCTCTGCCGCCCTTGATGGCCCGCAAAATCCGGCGCTGGCGTCAGGCGCTCGTCGCGGAACCCGCGGGCGAGCCCTGCCTCGTCGGGGCGAAAGGACGGCTCGTCGCCTGCGGCGACTGGTGCATCGCCGCGCGTTCGGAGGCGGCGTTCATTTCCGGCACCGCGGCGGCCGACGCGGCGCTTGCCTCGTTTGCGGATTAGAGGTCCGCGGACTAGGAGCGCGGTCCTTCCCGCTTCCCGCTTCCCAGCGGCCCGATGCCTTGGTGTGTCGGCGCCTCAGGCGGCCTGCGAGCGCCGCTTGACGGCGGTCAGCCGCTCTTCGGCGAGCTGGTCGGCGATCGCGGCCGTCGTCGTTCTCTCTTCCGCGGCGCGCGCAAAGATCGACGCAAGCGTTGAACCGATCGCCTCCACCTTGTCGCGCATTTCCATCTGCGAGCGACCGGCGCCGGCCAAAGCGAGCGCCACGACGCCGCCGGCATTGATGGCGTAATCGGGTGCATAGAGAATGCCGCGTTCGCGCAGCCGCGCGGCGTCGTCCGCCTCGGCGAGCTGGTTGTTGGCGGCGCCCGCCACGATGGCGGCGCGGATCTGTGGAATGGTGGTGCGGTTGAGCCCAGCGCCGAGGGCGCAGGGGGCGAAGAGATCGACCGGCGCGGCATGGATTTCCGCCACGGGCACGGCGAGCGCGTCCCAGGCCTCTTCGGCGCGCGCCAGGGCTTTCGCGTCAATGTCGGCGACGAGAAGATCGGCACCGGCCTCGTGCAGCTTTTCCGCAAGGCGCCAGCCGACATGGCCGAGCCCCTGGACCGCGACGCGGATGCCTTCCAGCGAGCTCGAGCCGAAACGGTATTCGACAGCGGCGAGAATGCCGTGAAAGACGCCGAGCGCCGTATAGGGCGAGGGATCGGCGACGCCCGAAGCCGGCGTGCCGCGCACAAGCTTCGTCGCGCGGGCGACATCGGCCATGTCGGCGGGGCTGGTGCCGACATCTTCCGCGGTGATGTAGCGGCCGTCGAGTTCTTCGATCGCGGCGCCGAAGGCCTCAAAAAGCGCCGGGGTCTTGGGCACGCCGGGGGCGAGAATGATGACGGCCTTGCCGCCGCCGAGATTGAGGCCGGCGAGCGCGTTCTTGTAGGTCATGCCGCGCGACAGGCGCAGAACATCCTCAAGGGCGGCGCCTTCATCGGCGTAACGCCAGACGCGGCAGCCGCCGAGGGAGGGGCCGAGCGTGGTGTCGTGGATGGCGATGTAGCCGGCGAGGCCTGCCGCTTCGTCTTCGATGCGCACCACCTCTTCGTGTCCTTCGAAGGCGGGATGGCTTGCAAGCTCGGCTTCCGACAAGGCGATGACGGGCATGGCTCAGGTCCTTTTTGTTTTTTTAGGCGTTTCCTCTTGGCGCAGAGATAAGCGCCCGGCGCGAAAGCTTCTGGCTGGAGGAGCGCCAAAAAGCCGCGGGCGGAGGGGCAAATGACTTTCTGCCGCGACGTCGGGCGAAAGATTATTCCGCCGCGCTGTCGCCGCACTTGTGCGAGAAAGCGCCTGTGTGTCCGCCGATTGGGTCGGATGCGATGACCGGAGACTGCCCGATGGCGCGCCGATTGCTCTCGCTTCTCGTTCTGGCCTTCGCGCTCTTGCCGGGGGCGGCGCTGGCGCATCCGCATGTGTGGGTGGATGTCGCCTCGGAGGTTTCCTTCGACAAAAGCGGGCGCATCGTCGGCATCCGCCATCATTGGCGCTTCGACGAGGCGTTTTCCGCCTATGCGACGCAGGGGCTCGACGCCGACGGCGACGGCAAATTGTCGGCCGAGGAGCTGAAGCCCTTGGCGGAGGTCAACGTTACCTCGCTTGCCGATTATGGCTTCTTCACCGAGCTCACCGCCGGCGGCGAGCCGGTGAAGCTCGGCGATCCGGTCGATTACTGGCTGCAGCCGAGCGGCAAGCAACTGATTTTGCATTTCACCCTGCCGCTGAAAGAGCCGATCGCGGCGAACGCGCCGGTCGAGCTCGTCGTCTCCGATCCGGAATATTTCGTCGCCTTTTCGCTGCCGTCGAAGGAGGCGGTGCGGCTTGCCGATGCGCCGGCCTCCTGCAAGCTCGAGGTGACGCTCGGCGAGGAGCCGGATGCGACGGCGGCGGCGATGCTCGCAACGATCGGCGCGGACCAGCGCGAGCTTCCCGCGGAATTCAAGAGCCTGACGGCCGGCACGGAGAATGCCGCGATGATCACATGTCCCTGATGCGGCGAGAGGGGAGTGTGCGGCCGGATACGCCTGTCGCGCTTGTCGCGCTCGTGCCGCTGATCGTCCTGGCGGCCTTCGTCTGCCTCGTCTCCAATGCCGAGGCGGCGACCTCGCCGTTTGGCGTGGGCCTGCCGGGCGAGGGCGGCGGCGCCGGGCTCGTGCCGATGATCGCCGCCTTGCAGAAGGGGTTCTACCGCGAGCTGACGGCGACCCTGTCGCGGCTCGCTTCCGACGGGTCGGCCTTCTGGTGGCTCGGCAGCGTCTCCTTCATCTACGGCATCGTGCATGCGGCCGGACCCGGCCACGGCAAGGTGGTGATCTCGTCCTATATCCTCGCCAACGAGAAGACGGCGCGGCGCGGGGTTCTGATCGCCTTCCTGGCGGCGTTCCTGCAGGCGGTGGTGGCGGTGGCGCTGATCGGCGCGCTTGCGGCGGTTCTGGGGCTGACGAGCTTTGCCATCACCGATACGGCGCGGGCCTTCGAGATCGGCAGCTACGGGCTCGTTCTGGCGCTCGGCCTGTTCCTGCTGTTGCGCAAATCGCGGCGGCTTTTCGCGCGGCTTTCCGTCGGCATGCGTCCTGCGACTGCCGGCCTCGCGCCGGCTGCGGCCGGGGCGCATGGGCATGACGTGCATCTCCGCGCGGCGCATCTTCAGGACGGGCATACGCATGACCACCACCCTGATGATCACGGGCACGGGCATACTCATGATCACCATCATGATCATGGCGCGTGTTGCGGGCATGTGCCGGATGCGGCGCTGGTGGAGAAGAGCCGCGGACTGGCCGGGGCGGCCGCGGCCGTCGTCTCCGTCGGTCTGAGGCCGTGTTCGGGCGCCCTCATCGTCCTCGTCTTCGCGCTGTCGCAGAAGATCTTCTGGGCCGGGGTCGCGGCGACGTTTTTGATGGCGCTCGGGACCGGGCTCACGGTCGCGGTTCTTGCCGCGCTCGCCGTCGGCGCCAAGGGCGTGGCGGCCAAGCTTCTTCAGACGCGGCCCGGCGCCGGCGCGGCCTTCGTCTCGGTGCTCGAATGGGGCGGGGCGCTCGCGATCACCGCGCTTGGCGGGCTTCTGCTGGCGGGGGCTCTCGCCTAGGCTTCTGCCGCCACCCGGTCAGGTATCCTGTTCGGCGGCGATTTTCGCCTTGGCGTCCTGATGCTGGCGGATCGCCTCCGAGAAGGCGGCAAAGATCGCCCGCGAGGGCGGATCGCTCTCCGCCCAGTATTCCGGATGCCATTGCACGCCGAAAGCGAAGCTTGCGGCATCGGAGACGCGCACGGCCTCGATGGTGCCGTCATCGGCGGTCGCCTCCACGACGAGGCCGCGGCCGAGCCGGTCGACGCCCTGGCGGTGGACGGAATTCACGCGGATGCGCTGGTTTCCGACGATCTTCGCAAGACGGCTGTCCGGCTGGAATGTGACGTCGTGGGCGAGCGCAAAACGCTGATCGGGTTCGTCGGCCTGCGAGCGATGGTCGAAGCGGCCCTCGATCTCCTGGATTTCCGACAAGAGCGCGCCGCCGAGCGCGACATTCAGCTCCTGAAAGCCGCGGCAGACGGCGAGGAGCGGCAGGCCGCGCTGCAGGACGAGGCGGATGAGGGGAAGGGTCGTCGCATCGCGCGAGGGATCGAACGGCCCGTGCTTGTCCTCCGGCGCCACGCCGTAGCGGTCCGGATGCACGTTGGAGCGCGAACCGGTGACGAGGACGCCGTCGGCCATCTCCACTGCGGCATCGAGATCGATGCGGTCGGCCATGGAGGGGAGGATGAGCGGCACCGCACCGATGCTGGTGATGGCCCTCAGATAGGTTTCGGCCACGGAATGCCAGACATAGCCGTCGGCGGGACGGACATCGGCGGTGACGAGAATGATGGGGGTGTTTCTGCTGCGCATCGTGGCAGGCATCCTAATGCGGTCGGCAGGCAAAAGTCAGCCCGTCTTCTCGCGTCACGTGCGGCCTTTCTCAATCTCTTGTCTGCCGCTTCGCCGCAGAGAGCCGCGCTGGACAGAGTTTGGCGAAAATGCAAGTTTTCCCGCCCGCTAAAGAAGACGACCCAAGGGAGGAAACAGAGCATGGATCGTCGCTCGTTTTTGAAGACAGCCGGGCTTGGCACCGGTGCGGCCGCGGCCACGACCCTTGCCACGCCGGCGCTGTCGCAAAACCGCATCCAGATCACGTGCGTCACCTCCTGGCCGAAGAACTTTCCGGGCATCGGCGAGGCGCCGGAACGGTTCGCCACCCTGATCGACGGGGCGACGGACGGGCGCATCACCATGAAGGTCTATGGCGGCGGCGAGCTCGTCCCGCCCTTGAAGTGCAATGACGCCGTGCAGGAAGGCACGGCGCAGATGTACCATTCGGCCGATTATTATTATCAGGGCAAGCTCACCGGCTATTCCTTCTTCTGCGCCGTGCCGTTCGGCTTCATGCCGGCGGAGATCGACGCCTGGATCCAGAAGGGCGGCGGCCAGGAATTGTGGGACGAGGTCGGCGGCCAGTTCGGCATCAAGCATCTGCCCGGCGGCAATTCCGGCTCCCAGATGGGCGGCTGGTTCAACAAAAAGATGCAGACCGTCGACGATTTCAAAGGCCTGAAGATGCGCATTCCAGGCTTCGGCGGCGACGTCATTACGGCGCTCGGCGGCACCTCGGTGACGCTTGCCGGTTCGGAAATCCTGCCGGCGCTGCAATCGGGCACGATCGATGCGACGGAATGGGTGGGGCCGTGGAACGACCTCGCCTTCGGTCTCTACAAGGTCGCCAAGAACTACCATTACCCTGGCTTCCACGAGCCGGGCTCGCTTCTGAGCTTCGGGATTTCGCGTCCGTTCTGGGACGGGCTTTCGGAAAGCGACCAGACCCTGATGACGGCGATCGCCTATGCCGTCAACAACGAGACGCTGTCGTCCTACAACACCCATAACGGCCAGGCGCTGAAGACACTCGTCAACGATCACGGCGTGGAACTCGTGGAGTTCTCCGACGATATCTACCGCGAATTCGGCAAGGCGGCGAAAGACGTTCTCGACAAGGCGGGCAATTCCGATCCGCTGACCAAGAAGGTCTACGAGGCGTTCCTGGATTTCCGTGCCAAGGCAATCGACTGGACGAAGATTTCCGACCAGAGTTACGCCAACAAACGGGCGCTGACGCCTTTCGCGTGAGGCTTCGGTCGCGGGTGATGCGACCTGACGCCGAAGCGCGTTCGATAGGCGCGTTCGAAGGAAGGGTGTTCGGGGCGGGTTCTCCCGCCCCTTTTCAGTTTTCTGCGCAGGGTTTAGGCGCATGTGGCGGGCCGCCTGCTGCGCCTGAAGGGGAGAGAGCGTGAAAGCCATCATCGCCGTGATCGACGGTCTCAACTACCGCATCGGCCGCGCCGTCATGTGGCTCGCCGTCCTGACGGCGCTCGTGCAGTTTGCGACCGTCATCCTGCGCTACGTCTTCTCCATCGGCTTCATCCCGATGCAGGAATCGATCTGGTACATGCATGCGATCCTGTTCATGACCGGAGCCGGCTTCACGCTCCTGCAGGACGGGCATGTGCGCGTCGACGTCCTCTACCGCGAGGCCTCGCCGCGCAAGAAGGCGCTCGTCGATCTCTTCGGCGCGCTGTTTCTGCTCCTGCCGGTGTGCGTGGCGGCCTTCTGGCTGTCGCTCGGCTATGTCAGCAATTCCTGGCGCATCCTGGAGCGTTCGACGGAAGTGAGCGGCCTGCCGCTCATCTTCGCGCTGAAGACCTTCATCTGGGTCTTCGCCATTCTCGTCGGGCTGCAGGGGGTGGCGATGGCGCTGCGTGCCATCGTGGCGCTCAAGGAGCATGACGACAGCTATACGGCGGCTGGAATTGCGCGCGACAGCGTTCACTAGTTCACGCAACCAAACGGGCCTCGTCCGCAGAACCGGCGATCGGCAAAGTTCATGATCGACCCGCTCCTTCTTTGTCTCTTGATGTTCGTGGCGGCCTGCGGGCTGTTGACGGCCGGCTTTCCCGTCGCCTTCACGCTCGCCGGAACCGCGCTCGGCTTTGCCCTCATCGGCTCCGCCTTCGACGTCTTCTCGCTGTCGCTTCTGACCGCCTTCCCGCAGTCGATCTTCGGCACGATGACCAACGAGACGCTCGTGGCCGTGCCGCTCTTCGTCTTCATGGGGGTGATGCTGGAGCGATCGCGGATCGCGGAAGAACTCCTCGACAATATGGGGCGGCTCTTCGGGTCGGTGCCGGGCGGTCTGGCGTTTTCGGTGTGCATCGTCGGCGCGCTTCTCGCCGCCTCCACCGGCATCGTCGGTGCGACCGTCGTCACGATGGGGCTGATGTCGCTGCCGACGATGGTGAAGCGCGGCTACAACAAGCGCCTCGCCTGCGGCACGATCGCGGCCTCCGGCACGCTCGGGCAGATCATCCCGCCCTCGATCGTGCTCGTGCTTCTGGGCGACCAGCTCTCCGTCGCCTATCAGAACGCACAGTTTTCCATGGGGATTTTCGCGCCCGACACGGTGTCGGTGAACGATCTCTTCGCCGGGGCGCTGCTGCCGGGGTTCATGCTCGTCGGCCTCTATATCGTCTATCAGATCATCTACGTCTTTCTCCATCCGGCCGAAGCGCCGGCGATCCCGCAAGAGGAACTCGGCGAGCTTTCGGGCTTCGCTTTCTGGGGTCAGGTGATCCATGCGCTCGCCCCGCCGGTTCTGTTGATCGTCGCCGTGCTCGGCTCGATTTTGATCGGGCTCGCCTCTCCAACGGAGGCTGCGGGCGTCGGTGCGATCGGCGCGACGATGCTCGCCGGCTACAAGCGCGACGAGCGCCGCGCCGGGCCGATCCTGATCGGCGTTGTGTGCATGGCCGGCCTTCTCCTCCTCACCTCGTTCTACGATCTGCGCTCGCAAAGGAGCGTCGTTTCGGTCGAGGAATGGGTGGCGATCGGGGCGGCGGTGGTGCTCACTCTCGGTCTTGCCTGGGGCGTGGTGATGGCGCTCTGGCGCACCTTCACGTGGCGCGATGAAAACCGCGAGCGGGTGCTTGGGGCCGTCTGTCAGTCGACGATGGCGATTTCGGCGATGGTCTTCACCATCATCATCGGCGCGCGCATGTTCTCGATCGTCTTCATCGGTCTCGGCGGGGCCGATTTCATCGAGGAGTTTCTGACCGCGCTGCCGGGCGGCACGCTCGCGGCGATCCTTCTCGTCATGCTCGTCATGTTCGTGATGGGCTTCTTTCTGGATTTCCTGGAAATCGTCTTCATCGTCGTGCCGATCGTGGCGCCGATCCTGTTGCAGATGGAGATGCCGGGCGGCGGCACGATGAGCCCGGTCTGGCTCGGCATCATGATGGCGGTGAACCTGCAGACCTCATTCCTGACGCCGCCCTTCGGCTTCGCTCTCTTCTATCTCCGGGGCGTGGCGCCGCCCGATATCCGCACCACCGACATCTATCGCGGGATCGTTCCGTTCGTTTGCATCCAGGTCTTCGCGCTCGTCCTGTTGTGGTTCCTGCCGGATGTGGCAACCTGGCTGCCGCTCAAGCTCTACGGGCATTAGAGCGGCCATAGCTCCAGGGGGATCACATGCGCGCGGACGAGCTCTTCGATCTGAAAGGACAGGTGGCGCTCGTCACCGGCGCTTCATCGGGGCTCGGGCGGCGCTTTGCGCGGGTGCTGGCTGAAAACGGCGCCAAGGTGGTGCTGACGGCGCGGCGCCAGGACAAGCTCGAAGAGCTTGCAGATGAGATCGTGGGGGCAGGCGGCGCGGCGCTCGCGGTCGCTTGCGACGTCACCGATGAGGCGAGCCTCACGGCCGCCTTCGAGGCCGCCGAGGCGCGTTTCGGGACCGTCACGGTCCTCGTCAACAATGCCGGCATCGCGCCGGCGGGTCCCGCCATCTCGCTTCAACGCGAGCATTGGCGGCAGGTGATGGCGACCAATCTCGACGCGGCGTTCTTCGTGGCGCAGGCGGCCGCAGAGCGCATGGCGAAGGCGGAGACCGGCGGCGCCATCGTCAACATCGCCTCGGTCCTCGGCTTTGCTGTCTCGAAAGGGACGGCGCCTTATGCGACCTCGAAAGCCGCACTCATCCACCTCACCAAGGCGCTGGCGCTCGAATGGGCGCGGTATCGGATTCGCGTCAATGCGATCGCGCCGGGCTGGTTTCTGACGGAGATCAACCGCGATTTCCTGCAAAGCCCGGCGGGCGAGGCGATCGTCAAACAAAATCCGATGCGCCGCTTCGGCGAGGAGGGCGATCTCGACGGGGCGCTCTTGTTTCTCGCCTCAAAGGCCAGCGCCTATGTGAGCGGCACGACGGTGACGGTCGATGGCGGGCAAGTGCTTGCAGGCGGGGGATAATTCGGTTTCAGCCGAATGAACCATCGAGCCCGATGAACGTTTCCTGGGAAACCTCGTCAGGAGATGTCGCAATGCCAGCCAAGTCGAAAGCCCAGCAAAAGGCCGCCGGGGCGGCGCTTTCCGCCAAGCGCGGCGAGACCAGGACATCCGATCTCAAAGGCGCCTCGAAGTCGATGTACGAATCGATGGATGAAAAGGAGCTCGAGGATTTCGCCAAAGGCGGCCGCAAGGGCAAGCCGGACCACGCATCCAAGAGCTGAGCGCCCGCGCCGGCCTGGCGCGGCGCCGATCAGCGCCCTGCGGGTGCCGCCGGGTGGCCTGTGGCGATCGCACGATTCAGAAGCGGCAAACCTTTTTCTGCGATATACACGTCTAGATTGAGAATTGGCGGTGGGGCTTGACTGTTGTTAGAATTGTGCAACCTTGAGGTCTTATGCAGCGTAACAGTTTTCGCTCCGAGCCCCGGCCATCCCCCGCCGACGTTCAGGAGCCAGACCGGAGCAGGGTCGTGATCCGAACCCTTCTGATCATCGCTGCGGCTGCCGCTGTCGGCTACGCCTTCAGCCTCAGCTACGATTTCTTCGAGGCGCTGTACGATTTCAGCCGCCACCACGAATCCTGGCAGCTCGACGAGATTTTCGGGACGGCCGTCATCATGACGCTGATCCTGCTCGGCGTCGCCATCTGGCGGGTGGTGCAGCTGCGCCAGGAGATGGCGGCCAAGGATACCGCCCAACGCGAGGCGCAGCGCCTTGCTCGGCACGACGTTTTGACCGGGCTCCCCAACCGCCGACGGCTGTTCGAGATCTTCGAAAGCCATGTGATCGCCGCGCAAGATAGCGGACGGCGGCTTGCCGTCTTGATCATCGATCTCGACCGCTTCAAGCCGGTCAACGACCTGCACGGGCACCAGATGGGCGACGAGGTTCTGTGCATCGTTGCCGAGCGGCTGACGCGGCTTGCGTCCGGCCGCGGCGTGGTGGCGCGCTTCGGCGGCGACGAATTCGCCGCGCTTCTCGAATATGAGGACGAAAGCGACGAGCTCCTGCGGCTCGTCCACAAGATCGTCCACGACATGGCGCTGCCCATCCGCGTGCGCGGCATCAGCATGCGCATCGGCGCGAGTGTCGGCGTGGCGCTTTATCCCGACGACGGAGAAGCCGCTGACGTGCTTTTGCGCAACGCCGACATCGCCATGTACCATGTGAAGGCGGAAGAGCGCGGCAGCTTCCATTTCTTCAAAGCGGGGATGGATTCCGCTCTCCTGGAGCGCATCGAGCTCGAGCAGCAGATGGACGAGGCGCTGGCGAGGCGGGAGATCGTCCCTTATCTGCAGCCGGTCGTCGACCTCAAGACGGGCGGGATCGTCGGCTTCGAGATGCTGGCGCGGTGGCTGCATCCGCAAAGGGGCGTGCTGTTGCCGGACCGGTTCATCGCCATGGCGGAGGACAGCGGCAAGCTGACCCGCATGACGCTCGCGCTTCTGGAGCAGGCGATGGAAGCCTCGGTCGCATGGCCGTCGAGCTTCACGCTATCGATCAATCTCGCGCCCGTGCAGCTTCTCGATCCGGCCCTGCCGAGCCAGCTCCTCGACATCCTGGCGCGCGCCCGCTTTGCACCGCACCGGCTGGAGGTGGAGCTCACGGAAACGGCGCTGGTGGAGCGCATGGACGAGGTGAAGGCCGTGCTTGCGGCGCTTCGCAAGGCCGGCATACGCGTCGCGCTCGACGATTTCGGCACCGGCTATTCCGGGCTCTATCATCTGCGCGAACTGCATCTCGACACGCTCAAGATCGACCGCTCCTTCATCGCCGGCATGCTAGAGAGCGAAGACCGGCAGGCGATCGTGGAGGCGGTCCTGCATCTCAGCCAGGCGCTCGGCATCGACACCACGGCGGAGGGCATAGAGGAGCTGGCGCTCGGCGAGAAGCTCGCCGAGCTCGGATGCCAACTCGGTCAGGGATTCTATTACAGCGAGCCGCTGCCGTTGGAGGCTGTCGACGACCTCATCGGCCGCAACTGGCCGGTGCGCGCGAGCGCCTGAGGGCTGTTGCCCGGCAGGCAGATGCTCACTGGGGCGATCTCAGGGTGCAGATGCTCGAAGCCGCGCACGTTCGGCTCAGCTGTAGAAGATGCCCAGGATCTGGAGGAAGGCGCCGAGGATAAGGATCACGATGCCGAACTGGCCGGCCCGGCGAATGTTCTCGAGGATCGCCTGCTCTTCGTCGTTTTGCGGCGGGCGAGGCTCCGGCATGCCGGGCTTCTGCGCCTGAAAGCCGATGCCGTAGCGCATTACGAGAAGAATACCGACTAGGTTGAAGATCACCCCGAATAAGGTGAGGACCATCTCAATCTCCCATGTTCCAGGCGACCCGCGGTGTCGCTGGATTGCCAACCGAGGCTCCGGGCCGCAAGCAGGCTCGCGACCGGCAGCAGAAAGGGGGCGCATCCGTTAGGCATCGGTTGCTGCAGAGACGATCTCTCGCTCTGCAAGCGCAGCGACGCCGGATCGGCGAGCCCCCTCATGGCCATGCGACAGCCCCATGGCCGGAGTGTCAACCTAGCCTGACTCGTCATACGGTGGCAGCGGACAGTTTGTCTCTGCCTTTCGCGGCTGTTTTCTCTCCTGTTCCTGGCGGTGTTCCTGGCGGCGTTCTTGGTCAGGCCCGCGCGTTCGTCCTTGGGCCTGGCGCCGATAGGCCGGTGTTAACGGCGGGGTCCGCATAAAAGCCGGCGGTGAGAGGCGTGCCGGGGATTCAGGGGGCGGAGATGCAGGCGCGGAAATGCAGCGGATGCAGTGGCCGGGAGGCCGACGATGAGCGGCGGTGAGATGCCGGCAGGCCAGGAGATCGGCGCCCGCTTCCGGCGCTATCAGCCTCTCATTCTGGCGCTTCTCGCGGTGGCGACGCTCGGCCGCGCCTATCGGTTTTCGGTAGCTGCGGAGGCGGACGGGCCGGCGCGGCTCGTCGATTTCGACATGTTCCACTTGGTCGCACGCCTCGTCTGGGCGGGGCGGCTCGAAGAGGCTTACCGCTTCGACAGCCTCTGGCCGCTCCTTCAGGCGCGCGGCGGCCTCGATTTCATGACCTGGGCCTATCCGCCGCCCTTCGACCTCGTCGTGGCGCCGCTCGGGCTTCTGCCGGCCGGTGCCGCCTATCTCGTCTTCGTCGGCGGCTCGCTCGCGCTCTATCTTTTCGCGCTCAAGCGGCTCGCCGGCGAAAATTTCGCTCTGGTGGCGATCTTGATCTTTCCCGCCCTTGGGATCGGCATCAGCGGCGGGCAGAACGGCTTTCTGACGGGCGCGCTGATCGCGCTTTCCTGCCTCGGTTTCGAGAAGCGGCGATGGCAGGCGGGCGTGCCGCTCGGGCTGATGATCATCAAGCCACACCTTGCCGCCGGCCTTGCGGTCAGGACGCTGCTTGCCCGGCGGGTCGCGGCGGCGGTGGCTGCCGCACTCACCGTGGCGGCCGCCTGTCTCGCCGCGACGCTTTGCTTCGGCGTCGGCATCTGGGCCGCCTTTCTGGAGGCGACGCGCGAGACCGGGATTTTTCTCAAAGAGGGGTTCTTTCCGCTCCACCGCATGGTGTCGATCTATGCGACGGCGCGCAGTTTCGGGCTCGGTGTGGCGCCGGCCTTCGTGGCGCAGGGGCTGGTGGCGCTTCTGGCGCTGGCCGCGATCGCCCGGGTGACGTTCGGGGCCTTCACCTTGCGTCAGAGCCTCGGTGTGACGGTGGTCGCCTCGCTCCTCATCACCCCATACGCCTATGATTATGATCTGAGCCTCCTCGGGGTCGGCCTGGCGCTGCTTCTGCCCGATCTCCTCGGCACGGCGGGGAAGGGCGCCATCGGGGCGCTGTTTGCGCTCTGCTTCATCACCTGCGGCTATTGGCTCGTCGAGGCGGTGCCGCAATTGCTGGCGACGGATGGGGCGGGGGACGTGGCGAAAGCCGATGCGCTTCCGGCGCTGGCGGGCCTGACGCTGGTGGCACTCTTTGCGCTGATCTGGTGGCTGACGGAGCGCTCTGCCGCCATGGCTGCAAGGGGGGCAGCAAGGGGAGCAGCAAGCCGGGCCGAGGCCGCCGCGGACATGTCGGCGGCGGGAACAAAGACTTGAGTTTTTTTCGATGGAATGGTGGGCGCGACAGGGATTGAACCTGTGACCCCTACGATGTCAACGTAGTGCTCTCCCGCTGAGCTACGCGCCCTTCCAAAGGGGTGCCGCCCGAAGGCGACTCGCGGGGATATATCCTCTGCGTTTCGGCCGTGCAAGGCCCTGCGGGCAGAGTTCTTGACCCCGCTTCAAGATATTGTTTGCGGCCCCAGCGCCGCCGGCCCGTCTGTCAGGCCGCGATCAGGCGATCGACCTCGTTGACGAGGTCGCGCAGATGGAACGGTTTCGACAGGATTTTCGCATCCTGGGGCGCGGCCATGTCCGGGTTGAGAGCGACCGCGGCAAAGCCGGTGATGAACATGATTCGCAGATCGGGATCGAGCGCGGACGCCTTGCGCGCCAACTCGATGCCATCCATCTCCGGCATGACGATGTCGGTCAAAAGCAGATTGAAAGGCTCGTCGAGCAATCGATTGTAAGCCGAGAGACCATTGTCGAACGCGAGAACGTCATAACCCGCATGTTCGAGAGCTTTGGTCAAAAAACGACGCATGTCTTCGTCGTCTTCGGCGAGCAGGATTCGACCTCGCATGCTTCTCCAGCGCCTTCCGTCTTGAACCCGTCCGTTGTGAGCCCGCTCGGTAAATATCGGGTAAGCGGCCCGGAGACAATGACGGGGCCGGTTCGTTATGGACAGGGGCGCGGCAGATCGGCAACATATCCGCATATGACAAGAGGATTTTGATGGACGAGCGCGTGGGAGACGAGCTGCCGCCCCTGCGGCCTTTCAGCCTGTTGGGTCGCTCCGACCCGGTCTCGCCCTTCCTGTTCAATTCCCCGCATAGCGGACGCTTCTATCCGAAGAGCTTTCTCGCCCAGTCGCAGCTCGATGCGACGGAGATCCGGCGTTCGGAAGATTTCATGATCGACATGCTGTTTGCGGGCGTCGCGGAACGCGGGGCGCCGCTTCTCTCCGCCGTCTATCCGCGCGCCTATGTGGACGTGAACCGCGAGCCCTACGAGCTCGAGGCGAAAATGTTTCGCGAGCCGCTTCCGGGCTACGCCAACAGCCGATCGATCAGGGCGGTGGGCGGGCTCGGCACGGTGCCGCGCATCGTCTCCGAAGGCCGGCCGATCTATGCCGGGCCGATCGCGCTCGCCGAAGCGCTTCAGCGCATCGACAGGGTCTATGTGCCCTATCACGAGGCGCTCCGGCAGCGGCTTGCGACCATTCACGCGCAGTTCGGCTACGCCGTTCTCGTCGATTGCCATTCGATGCCGTCGTCGGCGCGCAACGCCGCGCCGGGCATCCGGCCGGATTTCGTCATCGGCGATCGTTTCGGCTCAAGCTGCGCCCCGGAACTCACCGATCGGGCGGTGGAGATGCTGCGGCGGCGCGGCTATTGCGTGACCCGCAACAAGCCTTATGCCGGGGGCTTCATCACCGAGCATTACGGGCGTCCGCAGGCCGGACTGCATGTGATGCAGGTGGAAGTGAACCGGGGGCTCTACATGAACGAAGAGGCGATCCGCCTTCACGACGGGTTCGAGAGCGTGCAGGCTCTCGTGGAGGATCTGGCCGAGGCCCTGATGGGCGTCTCGATCACCCCGCCGATCGCCTTCGACGAGGCGGCCGAATAAATCGTGACAGGTTCTCGTGCGGATGCGGCTTCGAAACGGTCTGCCTCCCGGCGCGCCATGCCTTCGAAAACGGCATGGGCAGAAAGAAAAATGGCCGCACCGAGGTGCGGCCAAGTCTAGGGAGGAAACGCCCAATGAGGGCTGCGATACAACGTATCGCAACGCACAATCTATGCTGCTTTGCACAAGATGCAAGAGGCTTACGGCACCGATTGCCCGTCGGGTTCCGATATAGTCACCCTGAGCGGCAATGCAAACGTTTTGGGTAATTCATCAACCCTCTGATTCGAAACAACTTTTCCCATACAGTGGCAAAACGGCAACCCTGCTATGCATTCCATGGAAAGCTTTTTTCCCTTCCTGCACCGTCTCGCCGACGTGGCGGCCGATGCGATCCTGCCGCGATTTCGCTCCGCGATCGCCGTCGACAACAAGCTTGCGGCTGGCTTCGACCCGGTGACGGAGGCCGATCGCGGCGCCGAGCGCGCCATGCGCGACCTCATCCGCAAGACCTATCCCGAGCACGGCATCATCGGCGAGGAATACGGCGCCGAAGGCGCGGACCGCTCGCATGTGTGGATCCTCGATCCCGTCGACGGCACACGCGCCTTCATCTGCGGCCTGCCGCTCTGGGGCTGCCTCACGGGGCTTCTGATCGACGGCAAGCCCGCGGCCGGGATGATGTCGCAGCCTTATATCGGCGAGCGTTTTTTCGGCTCGGCCGAGACCGGCAGCTTTCTGGCGCGCGGCGGTGAGACGCGGCCGATCAAGGTGCGCGCCTGCGCGGCGCTCGACCACGCGCATATCTCCACGACCGACCCCAACATCTTCACCGCAGCGGAGAGACCCGCCTTCGAGAGGCTCTCGGCCCGGGCGCGGCTGACGCGCTACGGCTATGATTGCTACGCCTATGCGATGGTGGCGATGGGCGGCATGGATTGCGTCGTCGAATCCGGGCTGAAGCCCTACGACATCGCCCCGCTCATCCCGATCATCGAAGGTGCGGGCGGCGCGGTGACGAGCTGGACCGGCGGGCCGGCGGCAGGCGGCGGGCGGATCCTGGCGCTCGGCGACACACGTCTCACGCCTGAGGTGGAGGCGCTCCTGGCGACGTGAACACGGCGCGCCAGGCCTCGTCGGGCTCGCCGATGAAGGCATCGAAGGCGGCCCAGAAGATCTCGCGGTAGCGGTCGTCCTCCTGAAGGATCTCATGCATGGCGCCGGCGATGCGGACATTGCCGACGGTCTTGATGCGCATGGTGAACTCTTCGATCGCCCGGTTGGAGACGATGCTCTCCTGGCCGGCCATAGCGATGAGGACGGGAAGCGGCACGCGTTCGGCAAATTCCGGCAGAGCGAGAAATTCCGCCGCGCGCAGGGCCGAATGCACCCAGGCCAAGGTCGGGCCGGAAAGGCCGAGCTCGGGATGCGCCTCGATCAATTCGCGGACGCGCTCATAGCGTCTTTTGTCGGAGGTGACGCGGTTGCCCTCGAAGGGGCGGAGCTGAACGAGATTGCCGCGGAAGGGGCCGGCATACATCTCGCCGAGGCCGAGATAATTCAGGATGCCCGTGACGACGCGCAGAAAATGTGTGCGCCCGCCTGAAAGCGCCAGAAGCGGCGCGGTCAGCACCATGCGCTCCACCTGCGTGCGGGCGCGCGCGGCGTAAAGGAGCGCGATGGCGGCGCCGGTCGAATGGGCGAGGATGTTGTAGGGCGGATGGCAGCGGGCGAGCGCCACCTCGCGCATCACCGTTTCGAGATCGACGAGATATTCGGAGAAATCGTCGACATGGCCCTTTCTCGGATCGCGCAGGCTGCGCGAGGAACCGCCCTGGCCGCGCCAGTCGAAGGTGACGACGGAATAGCCGCGGCGGCGCAATTCGGTGACGGTCTCGAAATATTTTTCAATGCATTCCGCCCGGCCGTGGAGGACGAGGACCGTGCCCCGCTTCGCCGAAGCCGCCGGATGCCACCAGGCGGTGCGCAGCTTGCGGCCATCGGGCGTCAGCACGAATTCGGCGTTCGTGCCGTCCGGGATCGGATTTTGCTCGGTTTCAAACAGAATGGCCAAGGCTGCGCCTCCCGCAGCGCTGATACTGGGAAGTGGGTCGGGCGGCAAGCAGTGGCGTTGGTCCCCGATGGGGTGCCCCAAAAAGGGGAGCCGACGACCCGAAGGCCGCCGGCTCCGTCACCGGACGCTGGAGGGGGCAGTTGCAGCGCCCGATCTCTGAAGCTCCGTCGAGGGTTGCCGGAGCCGTCATGGGCTTAGCGGTGACGCCAGCCGCCGTGGTGGCGACCGTCGTGACGGCGGTGCTTGGGGCCGATGCGGTTCACGCTGATGACATGGCCGTTATAGGCGTTGACCCGGAGCATGACCGGGGCGCCGCGCCGGCCGCGGGCGGCGAGCGAATAGACGCGACCACGGGTGTCGAAATAGCGGACCGGGGTGAAGCCCTGGCGGCGCAGCTTGCGCGAGATGCGGTGCGTGCTGAGCTTATGGTTCCAGCGCCGCTCGTGATGGCGCCAGCCGCGGCCGCGATAATCGACCTTGGTGACGGCGTCGCTGCGCTCGACTGTAATGCCGGCCTGGCCGGTGGCGGCGATCGGCGCGGCACTGGCACCCGCTGCGAGCGGCAGGAACGAGAGCGTCGCAAGACCGGCGGCGGCGAGAATGTTGAGTTTCATGGCTTCGTCTCCTCAGTGATGCGGAGGGGCTGCCCTCCATCGATGTTTGGAGACTAGGCGGAGCTCACTGAACTCGTTCAGAACCGGCCGTTCATCTGGCGTTCAGCGGCAAAAGCCCGGGAAACTGCGATTTTCAAGAGCTGCACGAAAAGGCTTGAAAGGGATTTTGGGAGTTCCCATTTCTCAATCGGGACGCCGAAAGGGTCCCGCGGAAAGGGCGGATCGGCTTTTGAAAGAGGCCGTCTTTTCCCTCTCAGAATGTCGCTTCAATGGAGGACTTCAGATGCGTCAGTATGATTTGAGCCCGCTTTACCGTTCGACCGTCGGCTTCGACCGGTTGTTCAACATGCTCGATTCCATGGCAGGCTCGGAAAACGGCGGCCAGAGCTACCCGCCCTACAACATCGAGCGGACCGGCGAGACCGCCTACCGTATCACGATGGCCGTGGCCGGCTTTGGCGAGCGCGATATCGACATCGAATCGAAAGAGAACATTCTCACGATCAAGGCGCAGCGCAACGAGGACGAAAACGAGCGCGACCGCGAAATTCTCTATCGCGGGATCGCGGCACGTTCCTTCGAGCGCCGCTTCCAGCTCGCCGACCATGTCGAGGTGACCGGCGCGACCCTTGAGAACGGCCTTCTCCACATCGATCTCGTGCGCGAGATCCCGGAGGCCATGAAGCCGCGCAAGATCGCGATCAGCGGTTCGGACAAATCCGAAAAGCAGATCGATGCGTCGATCGCGACCAGCAAGGCCGCCTGACACCCCCCGACCCGACCTCCAGTCATCGGTCGAAGGCGCCCCGCGAGGGGCGCCTTTTTTGTTGGCAGGATTTTTTGTGGTCCGATTGCGCGAGCCGCGAGCGGCGGATCTGCGGCTACGCCCGCAGATCGGCGCCGAGGAGTTCGACGAAACGGTCGACCTCGTCTTCGCTCGTTTGGAAATTGGTGATGAGGCGCACGAGGATTTCGTCTTCGCCTTTCTCCATCTTCAGACCGTGCGGGCGCGGCCATTCCAGGAAGACGGCGCCGGCCTTGCGCAGGAAGTTCGCCCGCTCGCGTCCCAGAAAGGCGAAGCTCTCATTGGTCTCGCTCGGCCAGGCGAGGCGCGCCTCGTCGGAGCTTTCGATGCCGGCGCGCAGGCGCTCGGCCATAGAATTGGCGTGGGCGGCCAGCCGCAGCCACAGATCGTCGGCGAGATAGGCCTGGAACTGGGCGGCGATGAAGCGGGTCTTGGAGAAGAGATGGCCGGCGCGCTTTCTGAGATAGGGAAGCTCGGCCGCCATCTTCGGATCGAAGAAGACGAGCGCTTCGGCGGAGACGCAGCCGTTCTTGGTGCCACCGAAGGAAAGAATGTCGACGCCCTGGCGCCAGGTGATGTCGGCCGGGTTTTCGCCGAGATTGACGAGCGCATTGGCAAAGCGCGCCCCGTCCATGTGAACGGGAAGGCCGCGCTCATGGGCGATGGCCGTCAGCGCCTCGACCTCCTGGCGCGTATAGATGGTGCCGACCTCGCTCGCCTGCGTCAGCGACAGCGCCATCGGCTGGCCGGCATGCACGAAATCGGGTGAAAAGCGCGACACGGCATCCTTGAACTCGCCCGGATCGATTTTTCCGAGCGGGCCGTCGAGCTGCATCAGGCGGGCGCCGCCCGTCTGGAATTCCACCGCACCGCATTCGTCGACGACGATATGGCTTTCGCGGTGGCAGAAGACGGCGCCGCCGGGCTTGTTGACGGCGGCGAGCGCGAGCGCGTTCGACGAGGTGCCGGTGCCGACGAAGAAGACGGCCACTTCCCGCTCGAAAAGCGCGTTGAAGCGGTCTTCGACGGCGCGGTCGAGGGCGCTCACCCCATAGGCATCGGCATGGCCGGCCGCCTGATGGGCGATCGCTTCTACGATTTCCGGCGCTGCGCCGGACCAATTGTCGCTGGCAAACTGCATATTGGCGGCTTAGGGCCGGCGCGCGTCTGGCGCAAGGGGGTGCGGTAGCCTGCGACGCCGGGACGGGCGCTCGGGGGCCAGCCGTTTCGAGGTTTTCGCGGCAGGAACGGGGGCGTGGAGAGTTATGTCGATCGCGGGCGGTTTTTCTCGATGTTTCTTGGTTGTTTCGGGGCTGTTTCTCTGTTGCTTCGGGCGGCGTTGCCGGCGCCTTCCTCAAGGTGATGTGCGAAAGCCCGACCACGGCCGCAGGCTCCCGCGCGGCCGGCCAAGTCTCCGCCTCGGCCTTTGACAGACGAGCCCGCGAGGAACGCGGCAGGAGAAGTCATTCAGGATCGGGGAATTTTGGCGAAGTCCCATCTCTCCTTTGACGAGGCGCGAAAGTCTGGCATAGACGGTTGGCGAAAGCTGCCCAGCCGCGGCCGTGAAGCTTCTCTCAGCGACGGCGAAGCTTGCTACGGATTTCACCCAGCGGCACCGGCGACGACGCAACAGCTCCGTTCGGCCTTTGAACGGTGCGGAGAGTCGACTTGTCGTCTCTTGCAAAATTTGAGATGGTGAATGAATAGGACAGGTCTTCTGTCCTAGTTGGTGGAGGGCGCCGGTCCCGAGATCGCCGACGACGAAGACGGGGCATTAAAGGGCCGAGCGAAGGGCATTCCGCTCAACCCGAATGTGCCCAACCAGTATAAGTGTGAGCTTAGGCGTTAAGCCGATTGCTCGAGCCGCATGTCCTGAACGAGGCGTGCGACCCGAACGGAAGAGGTGCCCCGAGACGAAGGGTTTCGGTGCGGGGCGAGATGGCGGAGGCAGGCCGTGACGATGGAACCTCACCTCAAGAGCGAGCGGATGCGCGCAGCGGCGCAGGCGTTTGAGCGCGCGGAGCGCGTGCGCGGAACGCGAAAAACGCCGGCTGCCGGCCAAGGTCTTCTCGATCCGCGCGGCGAGCGCGATGCCTGCGGCGTCGGCTTCATCGCCGATCTGAAGGCGCGGCCTTCGCACACGATCGTCGAGCACGGGCTCAAGATCCTCCACAATCTGACGCATCGCGGCGCTGTCGGCGCCGACCCCGAGGTCGGCGACGGGGCGGGCATGCTCATCCAGCTGCCGGACGCGTTCTTCCGCGGCGAGGCAGAGGCCCACGGCTTTTCGCTGCCGCCGCTCGGCCGCTATGCCGTCGGCGTCATCTTCATGCCGCAGGACGCGGAGCTGCGCCGGCATCTGGAAGGCGTCGTGGAACAGGTGGTGGCCGAGGAAGGCCAGACGGTGCTCGGCTGGCGCGACGTGCCGGTCGACAATTCCTGCCTGTCGAAGGCGCAGAAGATCCGCGCGGCGGAACCGGTGCACCGGCAGGTGTTCATCGGCGCGGCGGACGGGCTCGAGGGCGATGATTTCGAGCGCCGCCTCTACATTCTGCGCAAGGTGATCTCCAACCGCATCTTCCACGAGAGCGACGGACGCGACAAAGGCTTCTACATCGTCTCGATGTCGAGCCGCACCGCGGTCTACAAGGGCATGTTCCTCGCCCATCAGCTCGGCGAATATTACAAGGATCTTTCGGATCCGCGCTTCGCCTCGGCGCTCGCCCTCGTGCATCAGCGCTTCTCGACGAACACGTTCCCGTCCTGGAAGCTCGCCCATCCCTACCGGATGGTCGCCCATAACGGCGAGATCAACACGCTCAGAGGCAACGTCAACTGGATGGCGGCCCGCCAGGCGTCGATCTCCTCGCCGCTTCTCGGCTCCGACATCGATAAATTGTGGCCGATCTCCTATGAGGGGCAGTCGGACACGGCCTGCTTCGACAATGCGCTCGAATTCCTGACCATCGGCGGCTACGAACTCGCCCATGCGGCGATGATGCTGGTGCCGGAGGCCTGGGCCGGCAATCCGCTGATGGACGAGAAGCGGCGGGCTTTCTACCAGTACCATGCGGCGCTGATGGAGCCGTGGGACGGGCCGGCGGCGATCGCCTTCACCGACGGGCGCCAGATCGGTGCCACGCTCGACCGCAACGGGCTTCGGCCGGCGCGCTATGTCGTGACCGACGACGGCTTCGTCATCATGGCGTCCGAGGCCGGCGTCCTGCCGGTCGACGAAAGCTCGATCGTGCGCAAATGGCGGCTGCAGCCGGGTCGGATGCTGCTCATCGACCTTCAGGAAGGCCGCATCATCGACGACGGCGAACTGAAGGCGCGGCTTTCGGAGGGCAATCCCTATCGCCAGTGGCTCGCCCGCACGCAGATCGTTCTGGAAGACATGCCGGAGGTTGCCTCGCGCGCGCCGACGACGGCTGCCTCGCTGCTCGATCGCCAGCAGGCGTTCGGCTATACGCAGGAAGACCTGAAGATCCTGATGGCACCGATGGCGGTGACCGGTCAGGAGGCCATCGGATCGATGGGATCGGATACGCCGGTCTCCGTGCTCTCCGACAAGCCGAAGCTGCTCTACACCTATTTCAAGCAGAACTTCGCCCAGGTGACGAACCCGCCGATCGATCCGATCCGCGAGGAAATCGTCATGAGCCTCGTCTCCTTCATCGGGCCGCGGCCGAACCTCTTCGATCTCGAAGGCCTGTCGGAGAGGAAGCGGCTCGAAGTGCGTCAGCCGATCCTCACCAATGCCGATCTCGAAAAGATCCGCGGCATCGGTGACATCGCCGACAACCATTTCCAGACGAAGACGCTCGACATCACCTACAATGCGAGCCTCGGCGCCGACGGCATGGAAGACGCCCTCGACCGGCTGTGCCAGCGCGCCGAGCGGGCGGTGCTCGACGGTTACAACATCATCATCCTGTCGGACCGCCTGGTCGGCCCGCAGCGCATCGCCATGCCGGCGCTTCTGGCGACGGCGGCCGTGCACCATCACCTGATCCGTAAGGGGCTCCGCACCTCGGTCGGCCTCGTGGTGGAGACGGGCGAGGCGCGCGAAGTGCATCATTTCGCGGTGCTCGCCGGCTACGGCGCCGAGGCGATCAACCCCTATCTCGCCTTCGAGACTTTGGCGCAGATGCATGAGCGCGGCGACTTCCCAGACGTCGTCGATGCGCGCGAAGTGGTGGAACGCTTCATCAAATCCGTCGGCAAGGGAATTTTGAAGGTGATGTCCAAGATGGGCATCTCCACCTACCAATCCTATTGCGGCGCGCAGATCTTCGATGCTGTGGGCCTGTCTTCGGCCTTCGTCGACCGCTTCTTCTTCGGCACGGCGACGATGATCGAAGGCGTCGGTCTTGCAGAGATCGCCGAGGAGACGGCACGGCGCCACCGCCTTGCCTTCGGCGACGACCCGGTTCTGAGGCGCACGCTCGAAGTCGGCGGCGAATACGGCTTCCGCATGCGCGGCGAAGACCATGTGTGGACGCCGGACGCCGTGGCGCATCTGCAGCATGCGGTGCGCGGCGAAGGTTTCGACCGCTTCCGCACCTTCTCCGAGATGGTGAACGGCGAGGCGGCGAAGCGGCTGACGATCCGCTCGCTCTTCCGCATCCGCGAGGCGGAGTCCATGGATGTCGAGCCGGTGCCTCTGGAAGAGGTGGAGCCGGCGGCGGAGATCGTGAAGCGTTTCGCGACCGGCGCGATGAGCTTCGGCTCCATCTCGCGCGAGGCGCATACGACGCTTGCGGTCGCCATGAACCGGATCGGCGGCAAGTCGAACACCGGCGAGGGCGGCGAGGAGCCGGAGCGCTTCGTGCCGAAGCCGAACGGGGATTCGGAGCGTTCCGCGATCAAGCAGGTCGCCTCCGGCCGCTTCGGCGTGACGACGGAATATCTCGTCAATTCCGACATGATGCAGATCAAGGTGGCGCAGGGCGCAAAGCCCGGCGAGGGCGGCCAGCTGCCCGGCCACAAGGTCGACGCGGTGATCGCGAAAGTCCGCCATTCGACGCCGGGCGTCGGCCTCATTTCGCCGCCGCCGCATCACGACATCTATTCGATCGAGGATCTGGCGCAGCTCATCTTCGATTTGAAGAACGTCAATCCGGCGGCCGACGTGTCGGTGAAGCTCGTTGCGGAAGTGGGCGTCGGCACGGTTGCGGCCGGTGTCGCCAAGGCGCGCGCCGACCACATCACCATTTCCGGCTATGACGGCGGCACGGGCGCCTCGCCGCTCACCTCGATCAAGCATGCGGGTCTGCCCTGGGAGATCGGCCTTGCCGAGACCCATCAGACGCTGGTGCATGAGGGCTTGCGTTCGCGCGTGGCGCTGCAGGTCGACGGAGGGCTGAGGACCGGACGCGACGTGATCGTGGGGGCGCTCTTGGGCGCCGACGAATTCGGCTTCTCGACCGCTCCTTTGATTGCGGCCGGCTGCATCATGATGCGCAAATGCCATCTCAACACCTGCCCGGTCGGCGTCGCCACCCAGGATCCGGTGTTGCGCAAGCGCTTCCGCGGTGCGCCGGAGCATGTGATCAACTACTTCTTCTTCGTGGCCGAAGAGGTGCGCGAGATCATGGCGGCGATGGGTGTGCGCAAGCTCGAAGAGCTCGTCGGACGCTCCGACCGTCTCGACACGATGCCGCTCATCAAGCACTGGAAGGCGAAGGGGCTCGATTTCTCCAAGCTCTTCCATCGCCAGGACGCGCCTGACGACGAGGTCCGCTGGACAAGGCGCCAGGAGCATCCGATCGAGACGGTGCTCGATCGCAAGCTGATCAAGGAAGCAGCGCCCGCGCTCGAACGCGGCGAACCGGTACAGATCGATGTGAAGGTCGCCAATCTCGACCGTTCCGTCGGCGCCATGCTGTCGGGCGAGATCGCCAAGCGCTACGGCCATGAGGGCCTGCCCGACGACACGATCGTGGTGAAGATGAAGGGAACGGCCGGCCAGTCCTTCGGGGCGTTCCTGGCCCGCGGCGTGACCTTCGACCTCGAAGGCGACGCCAACGATTATGTCGGCAAGGGGCTGTGCGGCGGGCGCATCGTGGTGCGGCCGGCGGAGGGTTTCCAGCTTCCGGCGGAGCAGGCGATCATCGTCGGCAACACGCTGCTTTACGGCGCCATCGAGGGCGAGTGCTATTTCTCCGGCGTTGCCGGCGAGCGCTTCGCCGTCAGAAATTCCGGGGCGATCGCGGTCGTGGAAGGCTGCGGCGACCATGGCTGCGAGTACATGACGGGTGGCATCGTCGTCGTCATCGGCGAGACGGGCCGCAACTTTGCGGCCGGCATGTCGGGCGGCATCGCCTATGTGCTCGACGAGGACGGCTCGTTTGAACGGCGCTGCAACCTCGCCATGGTCGAGCTCGAACCGGTGCCGGAGGAAGAGGCGCTGTTGGAAGAGCTGCACCACCATGGCGGCGACATGGAATGGCACGGCCGCGTCAACGTCTCCTCCAACATGAACACGCATGACGAGGAGCGGCTTTTGACGCTCATCACCAACCATCACCATTACACGGGCTCCAAGCGTGCCAAGCACATCCTGGAGAACTGGGCGGACTTCCGGCCGAAATTCGTGAAGGTGATGCCGGTCGAATATCGTCGTGCCCTCGTCGAGATGGAAGAACGCCGCATGGGCGGCGGGCGACGCATCGCGGCGGAGTGAGGCAAAGGTCGGGGCCGGCGCCAGGCCGGCCCATCACGACAGGTGCGGAGCGCGCCACGAGAGACACGCGAGCAAGGGCGGCGCGAGTAGGGGCATGGGGCCGATCTGCGGGCATTTGCCCGCCAGGCGGAACTGGAAATCCAAAAAAGGCTGCGGCATGAAGCCTGACCGGATCGGGATCTCCGGCGGCGGGCTTTCGGCACGACGAGTGCGGGGCGGCAGCGGGAATGACGGGTGAAGCGTAGTTATGGCTAAAGTCACGGGCTTTCTGGAGATCGATCGGCAGGAACAGCGCTACCAGCCGGCGTCCGACCGCATCCGGCATTTCAAGGAATTCGTCCTGCCCTTGCCGGAGCCGGAGGTGCGCCGGCAGGCCTCGCGCTGCATGGATTGCGGCATTCCCTATTGCCACGGGCCGACGGGCTGCCCGGTGCACAACCAGATCCCCGACTGGAACGATCTCGTCTGGCAGGGCGATTGGGAGGAGGCCGCGCGCAACCTCCATTCCACCAACAATTTCCCCGAATGGACGGGCCGCATCTGTCCCGCGCCCTGCGAAGAGGCGTGCACGCTCAACATCGAAGACGTGCCGGTCACCATCAAGACGGTGGAGCAGGCGATCTCCGACAAGGCGTTTCAGGAAGGCTGGATCCGTCCGCAGCCGGCGGAGCGAAAGACCGGCAAGCGCATCGCCATCATCGGCTCGGGACCGGCCGGCATGGCGGCCGCCCAGCAGCTCGCGCGCGTCGGCCACGACGTGCATGTCTATGAGCGCGAGCCGAAGGCCGGCGGGCTCTGCCGCTACGGCATCCCCGACTTCAAGATGGAAAAATACCATATCGACCGGCGCGTGACGCAGATGGAAGGCGAAGGCGTCATCTTCCATTACGGCGTCAATATCGGTGTGACGAAGCGGATGAAGGAGCTCGTCGACGAGCATGATGCCGTGTTGATCGCCACCGGTTCGGAGCGGCCGCGCGATCCGGGCATCGGCGGCATGGAATTGACCGGCGTGCATTACGCCATGCCCTATCTCATCCAGTCGAACCGGCGCGTGAACGGCGAGCCGGTGCCGGAGATCGATCATCCCGACGACATCTGGGCCGGACGCCGGCATGTCGTGGTGGTCGGCGGCGGCGACACGGCCTCGGACTGCGTCGGCACGGCTTTCCGCCAGGGCGCGATCTCCGTCACGCAGCTCGATATCCGCGCCTGCCCGCCGGAGAAGGAGAACAAGGCGCTGGTGTGGCCGTATTGGCCGACGAAGCTTCGCACCTCCTCCAGCCAGGCGGAGGGGGCGGAGCGCGAATTCCAGGCGGCGACGCTCGAATTCGTCGGCAAGAACGGCGTTCTGACCGGGGTGAAATGCGCCCGCGTCGATGAAAAGCGCCAGCCGCTCGAAGGCACGGAATTCATCCTGAAGGCCGATCTCGCCTTCATCGCCATCGGCTTTTCCGGACCGCTGGAAGACACCTTCGTCAAGGAATTCGGCGGCGCGCTGAAGCAGGACCGGCGCACCAACATTCTCGCCGACGAGAAGAGCTATCGCACCTCCGTCGACAAGGTGTTCGCGGCCGGCGATGTGCGGCGCGGCCAGTCGCTGGTGGTGTGGGCGATCCGCGAAGGCCGGCAGGCGGCGCGCTCGATCGACCAGTTTCTGATGGGCGAGACCTCGCTGCCGCTGTGACGGCGGATCTAAGCGGCGATGTGACTTCAGATATAGCGAGGGCCGGGGCCTCGGCGCGTTTCGACGCGTGAGGTCTATTCGGCGGGTGCTGCCGCTGCGCGTTCGGCCGGGTCCGGTTCTGGATTGTCGGCCTCAGCTTCGGGCGAGGTGGCGGCCGAAGCACTTTCATCGCTTTCGGCCGGCTTTTCGGATGACGTCTCGGCCGCCTGGTCGGCGGCTTTGACCGGCGGCGTGCGCCGCTCCGGCGGCCAGCGGTAATCGTCGATGCGGCCGGCCGGCGGCGGCGTGCCGGCGATCATTTTGGCGAGCAGGGCTTCCGCCTCGGGCTCGGCGTCCCCGTCTTCGACCTTTTGCGGCGCGGCCTCGGCGGGCGAGGAGGGCGGCACCGATTTGTCCGCCGCCGTTTCGTCCTCGGGTGCAGACGCTTTCTCGTCGACGCCTGTCGGCTCTTCCTTGTCGGCGCCTGTCGGCGCTTCGGCACGGATCCGGGGGGTGTAGGTGGACAGGCCGCCGGCGTTGCCCAAGATCAATTTGTCGATCGGGATCATGGCGCTGATCGCAGGACGGGCTTCCTTCTCGGCCGGGGCCTCGCCCTCTTCGAGGGCGGCCAGGAACGGCGAGCCGGTCTTCAGGATTTCCTGCAAATCGCGCTCGATGAAGAAGGCGAGCTTGCGCTGGCCGGCGCGGGTGAAATTGAGCCCGTCGCCGACGCGCAGCTGCCGGTTCTGGCCGTTCATGTCCGGGCCGGAGGCGACGTATTTGCCTTCGTCGTCGGCGAAGCCGTTCCACACATCGACGAATTTGACCGGCGAATCTTCCAGGGTCTCGCGGTAGATGGAATTGAAGGCGCTGTAATCGCGCGACATGACGGAGGAGGCGACCGGCACGAGGCCGACCCAGATGCCGGGCTCGCCGCTTTCGGCGATGACATTGGCGAGTTTTGCGACGCGGTCGCCATAGGCCTCGTTCCATTCGTCGCCGCGCACCGCGAGCTTGCCGATCTCCTGGCGGTCGTTGCCGCCGAGCATGACGACGACGGCATCCGGCTTGTGCTCTTCGATGAGCTCGGGAAGCCGCGCCGGCCAGTCGTAGAAATCATCGCGCACCAGGCCCGAGGAGCCGTTGGCGGCCTGGATGATCATGACTTTCGGGTTTTCGGCGAAGGCTTCGTCGAGACCCTTGGCGATGCTGCGGGCGAAGAAATCGCCGACGACGAGGACGCGCTTTGCGTCTTCCGCCTTCTCCACGATGTCGACCTGCGGCTCCACGGGTGCGCGGGGCGTGCTGCGGCGCGTGGACCGGCGCGGGGTGGAGCTCTGCGGGGCGCGCTGGCGCGTCTGCGGCTCCTGGCGCTGCGGCTGGGCGTTGCGCCGCGGGCCGAACAGGAAGCGGAAGAGGGACGGCTGGCGGTCGTTCTGGGCGACGACGATCGTCTCGGCCGCTGCGGCACGCGAAGTGACATCCATCTCCGCGCCGAGAAAGGCGAGAGCGGCGAGCGCCACCATGAAGCCTGCAAAGAAACTGCGCATCTCACGCTCCCGCGCCTGGCCGGTTCGTCCGGTCGATCACCGGGATCGACGGTGGCGGCGCCTTTCGGCTCCGCGCCGAGGGTTCATCGTGTCGCAGCACATGACGCGAACCGGCGCGGCATTCAAGCCGCTCGTTTGAGGGCCCATGTTAGCGTGGCTTCCGGCGCGGCAAAAGCCGCCGTGGCACGCCGGGGCGAGAAACCGCCATGACACCCGGCCGTAAGAAAGGCAATTTGAGAAAAACGGCGATCCGCCTCAGGCGGCGCGCATGGCGGCGCGGGCCTCCCAGGCGAGCGCGTGTTCCAGGATCGTTTCGAGATTGGAGAAGCGCGGCTGCCAGGCGAGCGCCTTCAGGATGCGGTGCGGATCGGCGACGAGGCTGACGATATCGTCGGCCCGGCGGGCGCGGGCGCGCACATCGAGCACTTTGCCGGCGATCCTTTGCACCGCGTCGATCACTTCAAGCACGCTGTGGCCCTGGCCATAACCGCAATTGACGGTGAGGCTGTCGCCGCCGGCTCGGAGATAAGCGAGGGCGGCCAGATGCGCATCGGCGGCGTCGGCGACATGCACGTAATCGCGAATGCCGGTGCCGTCGGGCGTGTCGTAATCGGTGCCGAAGACGGGCACGTATTCGCGCCGGCCGAGGGCCGCTTCGAGCACGATCTTGACGAGATCGGTGGCGCCGACGATCGCATGGCCGACGCGGCCCGACGGATCGGCGCCGGCGATATGGCCGGTGCGCAGGCTGACGCTCTTGAGGCCGTAGGAGGCGCCGGCCTCAGCGAGCATGCGCTCCGCCGAGGCCTTGAAGACGGCGTAGGGCGTCAGCGGCTCGAGCGGCGCGGTCTCGGGGACCGGATTTTCGGCAGGGTGGCCGTAGACGGCGGTCGACGAGGACAGGACGATGTGGTCGACGCCGTTCGCGACCGCGGCGGCGATCAATTCGCGCGTCTTGATCGAGTGGTTCAGATAATAGCCGAGCGGGTCGGCGACGGAATCGACGACGACGAGGGCGCCTGCGAGATGCAGGACGGCATCGACGCGGCGGGTGCGCATGATGTGGTTGAGGAGAAGCCGGTCGCCGACATCGCCGATGACGAGTTCGGCGCCGCGCGGCACGGCCCATTCATAGCCTGTGGAAAGGTTGTCGAGGACGACGACGTTCTCGCCCTCGTCGCGAAGCGCGAGCACGAGCTGGCTGCCCAGATAACCGGCGCCCCCCGTTACCAGAACGCTCATGCGCGCCCGTCCCCTTTCTTCTGGCCTTCACTTTTTGCGGGCGTCGCCTAGGTTTTGAGCCTGCGTGCGCCACCCCGACCCGCCTGGACTCGTGCGGGACGCTTATTCTAAACGGGTGTCGCGCTTGTCCGTACCCCAAGAGGTTCCCGTGGTTAACCGGATCAGAAAAGCCGTCCTGCCTGTCGCAGGCCTCGGCACACGATTTCTTCCCGCTACCAAAGCCGTGCCGAAGGAGATGCTGACGATCGTCGACCGGCCCGTGCTGCAATATGTGGTCGACGAGGCGAAGGCCGCCGGCATCGAGCATTTCGTCTTCGTCACCGGGCGCGGCAAGGGCGTCATCGAAGACCATTTCGATATCCAGCCGGAGCTCGAAGACACGCTGAAGGCGCGCGGCAAGACCGCCGAGCTCGACGTGTTGAAGGCCGAATTGCCGCCGGCGGGCGGCACGAGCTTTACCCGCCAGCAGGCCCCGCTCGGGCTCGGCCATGCGATCTGGTGCGCGCGCGAGATCGTCGGCGACGAGCCGTTCGCCGTGCTTCTGCCCGACATGCTGATGCGTTCAGAACCCGGCTGTCTGGCACAGATGATGACCGCCTACGAAAAGCACGGCGGCAACGTCATCGCGCTCGAAGAGACGGTGCCGGAACAGGTGCACAAATACGGCATCGTGGCGCTCGGCGAGGACGACGATGTCGGCGTCGAAATCACCGGCATGGTTGAGAAGCCGAAGAAGGAAGAGGCGCCTTCGACCTTCTATATTTCCGGCCGCTACATCCTGCAGCCGGAGATCTTCAAGCTTCTGGAGACGACGAAGCCCGGCGCCGGCGGCGAGATCCAGTTGACCGACGGCATGAAGGCTCTCTCTGAGAAGCAGCGCTTTACCGGCGTGCGCTTCCGCGGCGTGACCTTCGATTGCGGCGCGAAATCCGGCTTCCTTGCCGCCAATGTCGCCTATGCGCTCGACCGCGAGGATATCTCGGACGATTTCAAGGCGGAGCTGAAGAAGCTCGGCAAGGATTGGCTGAAGGGCCTCGTCGGCTAGTTTGGCCGATCACGTCGGCGCCGTCCTATGGCGCCGACGTATAAGGGGGCTCCCTCCAAGGGATGCGGAAAGGTCGGAGGCGATCGCGTCTCCGATCCGACCTCGCGCCCGTCGCGCCACGCTTCATCAGCGCGGGATCAGCGCGAGGGACCTCTCGCCCCGGGAGAGGACGGGCGCTTCAAGCCGGGGATCAACGAGGGGCGGGGACCGGACGGGCGCGATGCGGATTCCCAGAACCACGATGGAGCAATGGGCCGTCCTGCAGGCCGTCGTCGAGAGCGGCGGCTTCGCCCAGGCCGCGGAACGGCTCAACCGCAGCCAGTCCTCGGTCAGCTATGCCATCAGCCGCCTGCAGGAGCGCCTCGGCGTCGCGCTCTTTGAGATCGAAGGCCGCAAGGCCCGGCTGACACCGGCCGGGCGAAGCCTGTTGGCGGAGGCCAATCCGCTCATCGACGATCTCACCCGGCTGGAGGATCGCGCCCGGTCGCTCGGCACCGAGGAGAGCCAGTTGCGGCTTCGGGTGGACAGCATCTTTCCACGGCCGGTTTTGTTCAGTGCGTTGCAGGTGTTTGCCGAGCGCCATCCGCATGTGGAGGTGGCGCTGCGCGAGAGTGTGCGCGTGCCCGAGCCGGATCGGGCCTCCGACGATTTCGATCTCGCAATTTCGCTCTGGCAGCCGGGACGAGCCGATCAGCATCCGCTCATCGACATCCCGATGCTGGCCGTGGCCGATCCCGGGCATCCGCTGGTGCAAAGGTCGGGCGGCGCCATCACGCCGGCGACGCTGGCGCGCCATCTGCGTGTGGCGATCAGCGGCGACGGGGCGGTGATGGCGAGCGAGGGGCTGTCGCCCTCCGATGGCCGCACCTGGGACGTGAACAGCCTGGAAGCCGGCGTGGAGGCAGTTCTCAGCGGATTGTGCTGGGGCTGGCTGCCCGAACATCTCGTTGCCGCGCATCTGGCGGCGCGGCGCCTGGTGGAGCTCGATCTCGTCAGCGGCAGCCGGAGGGTCATCCCGCTCGCGCTGAGCTGGGCCGACGAGACGCGGGCCGGCAAGGCGGCCCTGGCACTGGGCCGCCTGTTGCTCGACGGACCGGGTCAGGTCCGGCTGGCATAGCCTTCGGGCAATTCCTCAGGCGCCACCGCGACGACGGTTTCGTCGTCGACCGCGCAGGTCTCCAGGAACGTCACTTTGGCGAATTCGTCGATGACGAGCTTCGGATAGGTCGGGCCGGCATCGCGGAAGGCGCGCATCTCGTCGAGATGCTCGTTCTGGAAGCACACCGTCTTCTTCGGGTCCTGGGCGATCCATTGGGGGAAGAAGATGACGCCATGGAGCTGACGCTCGGCGAAGTTCACCGAGACGCTGACGGAGGTGCCGGTCGGCTCGTCCCAGGACACCTTGAGCACGTCGTCGGAGAGGCGGGCCAGATGCACCTTCTGATCACGCACCCAGCGACCGCCGACCATGCCGCTGTGGATGCGGTAGTCGATGGTGTCGGCGTTCTTGATGTACATCTCGTACTGCCAGCCATTGTCATAGGTGTAGATGAAATGGCGGCCGAGGAACGGCTTCAGTTCCTCGGGTCTGGTGGAGGAGTAATCTTCGCTCATAGCTGAAATCCCGTTGCTGTTATGGGAGGGAGGTAGGTCCGTGAAATCCGAATAAAAAGTTCGAAATTCGCGGAGATATGATCGGAAAATCCGATGGGTCGGGTTTTGCTCGGACGTTCGGGGATAAGAGCTCTGGCGCCGGGGCATGAAGGGGTAGTGAGTTTCAAGGTCAGAGCCGCTGACCGCCCGGCAAACGGAGACACCCCTCCCCTGGCCCCTCCCCGCAAGGGGGAGGGGAAGAGGCCGAGCCATAGGCTTCTTCCGTCAATCCTTGGAGTCTGACGCTAAATTCTGGCCCCGGAGTCGGGTGCGAGATTCCGGGGCGCCTTGGACCCTAGCGCTTCAGGCGGAGGCGGACGGAGACGGTGTTGGTTTCGACCGTCTCGCCCGGATCGAGAATCTTGCGCTCGTAGGTGTAGCGGCCGACGAGGGCGGCGTAGCGGTTGAGGTCGTAGACGAGGCCGCCGAAAGCGGTCCAGGTCGTCTCCGTCAGATCGACGCCGTGGTAATCGCGGTAATCGAGGCCGAGGCCTGCCTCTGCGAAGAGATTGTGGCGCATGCGCCGCTCAAGCGTCAGATCGGCGGAATGGATGACGGAGCCCGAGGCGCCCTCGATCGTCGTTCCCTCCGTCGTCGTGGCGAGGTCGAGGCGGACATTGGTGAGGCGGCGGGGTGACCACAAGAGCGCAGCCGTCGCGAGCGGCGCGTTGAGATCCTCAAAACGCGGATCGTCGTAGTTTTCGTGGCGATAGCCGACGCCGATCTCGCCGGCGAGTTTCGGCGACAGATTGACGATGACGCCGCCGGTCAGTTCGCCCCAGCGGCTGTCGCGGCGATAGCCGGCGGCATCCGTGCTCTCGTCATAGCGGGTGGTGCCGAGACGCGCCTCCACGAAAGGCTCGAGCGCTGGCGAGATGAGATAGCTCGCGCGTCCGGTCAGCGCATAATCGTTGTTGTTGCGGTCTTCCTGGCTGATCGTGGCGCCGGAGGCCGTGGTGACATCCTCATAGGTTTCGCGCTCGAAGGAGCCGCGCAACGACATGCCGAGACGGTTGAAGCGCTGGGTGACGCCGAGAGCGGCGTTGTAATTCTGTTCGGCCGGACGTTCGACGGCGGCTGACGGCGTGTCGGGATCGGTGAAGGATTCCAGCGTGTAGAGATAGCCCGCCTCGACACTCACTTCCGTGTCGGAGCTGATGTCGTAGCGGCCGGTGAATCTCGCCTCCGCCTCGCGGTCGTCGTTGGCATGGTCGTCGTAGAAGCTCGCCGTGCCGCGGAGGTCGAGTTCGACGGCGTGACGGTCCCAGTCGGATTGCAGATTGATGGTGGGGGCGACGAGGCCGCCCGCCTTCCAGGATTGCTGTTCGTCGCCGTCCGGATTGTCGGAGGCGATGGCGCCCAGATCGAGCGTCGGGCGCAGGACGAAGGTGCCGAGGCGCACGCCGACCTGCGCATAGGGATCTTCCGCCTCTTCCTCCTCCACGACGCGGCGGATGAGACGGCGGCCGTCGAGCTGCGGTTCGGGCGTGGCGCGGCGCTGGCGCGGTTCCGGCTGAGGCGGGGACGGGGGACCGGCAAGCGGCGGACCGATCGGTTCGTCCGGCCTCGGCCCGAAAGGTGGCGGGCCGATGGGCGCGTCGGGGCTCGGATAGGGCTCGCCCGGCGGCGGCGGGGGTGCGGCTCTCGCTCTCCGCCTGGTCGCTGCGTCCGCGTCGCCGTTATTTGCTTCGCCGCTATCCTGAAACAGCGTGTCCTCGTCGGCCGCATCGCTGCCGCGCAAGGTGAAGTCGGTGGGCGCTGAGGTTTCCTGGGCGCGAGCGGAGTTCGCCTGCACGACGAGAAGTGCGGGACCAAGGACGCCGATCAGTGCGGCGGAAGCAATGATGGCCGGCAGGCGCACGCGCATAGGCTTTCCCGTCCCGCGACGCGCGAGACATGCCTGCCAAGCGGTAAACGCTTATAGTTAACGCAAGGTTTGCGCGGGCCAGCCCCGGGTCAGTCGGGAGGCAAGCCGGAGGTCGCGGCGGGGGCTAGTCGTGGTTGAGCGGGGCTTCCGGTTCGACCAGCAGAAGCGCGCCGTCGGCGCCGACGATGCGGATGCGCGCGCCCGCCGGCGTATCGGGGCCGCTCACCCGCCAGATGCTGTCGTCGATGCGGATGCGGCCGGAGCCTTCCGCGATCGGTTCCGTGAGCGTGAAGGTGCGGCCGTGGAGACGGGCGGTGCGCAGGTTGAGATGCGGATCGCTCGACGGCGCGTCGCGATAGCCGAAGAAGCGGCGGCCGGCGAGCGCGGCGACCACCGACAGAACGGCGAAGCCCAGGATCTGCA
Organism: Afifella sp. JA880; assembly: GCF_025379905.1. Lineage (NCBI taxonomy): Bacteria > Pseudomonadati > Pseudomonadota > Alphaproteobacteria > Hyphomicrobiales > Afifellaceae > Afifella > Afifella sp. JA880. The sequence goes on along the minus strand of NZ_JAOANH010000003.1, from coordinate 349,764 downwards.
TCTGCCACGGCCAGGAGATGGTGACCGCGCTCACCCCGATGAGGAGCGCGGCGACGCCGAACCACAGGAAGAAGAAGCCGGGGGCGAGAACCTCCACGCCGAGAAGGACGAGCCCGAGGATCCACCAGGTCCAGCCGCCGAGGCTTTCGATCGCGGCTTGGATCATGAGATGTCACCGGACGGCTCCGGCCGCTGGCCGGTGAAGGGCACGCTGCCACTGCTGCTGCTGGGGCTGCTGCTGGTGCTGCTGGCGCGGCCGCCCCGCACGGGATGCTCGTCCTTGTCGGCAAAGGCTTCGCGGGCGATTTCGGTGATGCCGCCGAGCGCCCCGATGACGGCGGAGGCTTCCATCGGCATCAAGAACGTCTTCTGGTTGGGCGAGGTGGCGAAGGCCTTGAGCGCGCCGACATATTCCTGCGCGACGAAATAATTGATCGCCTGCACGTCGCCCTTGGAGATGGCTTCCGAGACATAGGCGGTCGCTTTCGCCTCGGCTTCGGCCTCGCGCTCGCGCGCTTCGGAATCGCGGAAGGCGGCCTCGCGCCGGCCCTCGGCCTGGAGAATGAGCGACTGCTTTTCACCTTCCGCCTTCAGAATGGCGGCTTCACGCAGGCCCTGTGCCGTCAGGATCGAGGCGCGCTTTTCGCGCTCCGCCATCATCTGGCGGTTCATGGAATCGATGAGGTTGCGCGGCGGATCGATGTCCTTGATCTCGATGCGGGTGATTTTCACGCCCCAGGGGCCGGCGGCCGCATCGACCACTTTTAGAAGCTTGTCGTTGATCTCGTCGCGCATGGAGAGGAGCTGATCGAGATCCATCGAACCCATGACGGAGCGGATGTTGGTCATCGTCAGATTGACGATGGCGTTTTCCAGGAAATTCACCTCATAGGCGGCGCGCGGCGCATCCATGACCTGGAAGAAGGTGATGCCGTTCACCGTCACCGTGGCGTTGTCGCGGGTGATGACCTCCTGGCTCGGCACGTCGAGCACCGTCTCCATCATGTTCATCTTGGCGCCGACGCGATCGATGAAGGGGACGATGACGTTGAGGCCGGGCGACAATGTCTTGGTGTAACGGCCGAAGCGCTCGATCGTGTAATTGTGGCCCTGCGGCACCGTCTTGACGCTCGCGAAGAGGACGAGCGCGATCAAGACGACCAGGACGATGACGACGATATCGAATCCACCGAGCATGGGTGTTACTTCTCCTTGGGCCTGCTGCGAGGCCGTCTTCCTCTACATGGGAATGGCGTGCCTGCAGCGCCAATCTTCGTGGGCGATCTTGCCGGCCAAGGGCGGTAGCAGATTTCCGTTAATCGAACACGTCGGGGATGATCACATCGCCGAGATGCGGCCGAACAGGCAAGGTCGCGCTCTTCCGGTGCGCTCTTCGATGGGGGTGGGCAAGAAGATGGCTGCGATCGGCTCGGAGATCGGGGCCGGGGCGCGGTGGCTCAGCCGATCGAGGACTTGAGTTCGGCAATATGCCAACATATATACGGCACATTGCCGCTCGCTGAAAGAGGTGCCGCATGTCGATCGTCGTGGAGGAAGTCGCGCGCAAGCTTGGCGGCTCGTCCGTTCTCGGCAGTGCCGTGCGCACGCAAGCGGAATTGGCGGTGGCGGTGCGAAACCGGCTCCCCCTGGCGGCCTTGAAGGGCCTGGCAGAGGCGGGCCTGAGCGAGCAGGAAATCGAGCGATTCGTTCTTCCGCAGCGCACGAGACGCCATCGCAGCGAGAAGCGGCAGCCTTTGACCGTGGAGGAATCCGACCGCGCCGTGCGGCTTCTCCGCATTCAGACCGTCGCCGAAGACACGTTTGGGGACAAGGAAAAGGCCAATTTTTGGCTCCGGCGTCCCCTGGCCGAGCTCCATGGCGACATGCCGCTCCTCGTCGCGCAGACGGAGGCCGGCGCGCGGGTGATCGAAACGATCCTTGGCAAGATCGCATGGGGTGCGGCCGCGTAATGCTGCTGTGGCGCCTGTCGGGCGAGCGGTACGCACAAACCTTCGACGGCGGATACGGTCTCTTCTTCGACGGCCGCTGGAACACGGTCGGGCACGCGGTGACCTATTGCGCCACGTCTCCGTCGCTCTGCGTCCTGGAAAAGCTCGTCCATGTCGAAGATCCGGCGCTCCTGCCGAACCTGGTGATGGTTCGTTACGAGGCGCCCGCTGACATGGCGGTGGAGACGGTAGAGCTCACCGAGATGCCGCCCGACTGGCGCCGGCAGGAGAGCTGGACGCAGCAACGCGGCAATGCCTGGCACAATTCCGCCTCGGCCGCGCTCCTGAAAGTGCCCTCAGCGATCGTGCCGATCGAGGGCTCGCCGGACGTGAACATTCTCGTCAACCATCGGCATCCCGAGGCCGCGGAGATCAGGGTGATCGGCTTTGAGCCGTTTGTGCTCGACGTGCGGCTGTTCTGAAGCTGCGATGGTCGCTGCGTCGGAGTGGCCGCGCTTGCGCAAACGCCGCTTGTTCGCGCGTCCCCGAACGCGTGACGTGATCGTGCTGCCCACTCTCTGGCCGCCCGAGCGGTGCGGGGCTTTCTAAAGCCAGCCCTGCAATTCGCGCATCACGACGGTCTTGATGACGTGCATGCCGTGCTTGGAATCGTTGAGGCAGGGGATGTGGCTGAAGTTTTCGCCGCCATGTTCCTCGAACGTCTCACCGACGCCGATGGCGATCTCTTCGAGCGTCTCCAGGCAGTCGGAGACGAAGCCCGGATTCATGATGGCGAGCGATTTCACGCCTTCGCTCGCAAGCCTGGCCGTCGTCTCGTCGGTGTAGGGCTGGAGCCATTCCTCCGGGCCGAAGCGCGACTGGAAGGTGGTCAGAAGCCGGTCTTTCGGCCAGCCGAGACGCTCCGCCAGGAGCCGCGTCGTCTTGTGGCAATGGCAGTGATAGGGATCGCCCTTCTCGAAATAGGATTTCGGCAGGCCGTGATAGGAGGCGATGACGACCTCCGGCGTGAAGTCGAGCCCGGCGATGTGCTCTTCGACCGACTGGGCAAGCGCGTCGATATAGGCCGGCTCATCGTGCCAGGGCGGCGCCGTGCGGATCGCCGGCTGCCAGCGCATTTCCTTCAAGGCATCGAAGGTCTTGTCGTTCACCGTCGCCGTCGTGGTGGCGCTGTATTGCGGATAGAGCGGAACGATCAGAACCTTCTCGCAGCCCTTTTCCTGCAGCCCGGTCAGCTTTTCGGCGATCGACGGATTGCCGTAGCGCATCGCCCAATCGACCTCGACGCGGTCTTCGGCGGCGAAATCGGCGGCGAGCTTTTCGCCCTGGCTGCGGGTGAAGGTGCGCAGGGGCGATTCATTGCGCTCCTTGTTCCAGATCGTGGCATAGGCCTCGCCGCTCTTTTGCGGGCGGGTCGACAGAACCATGCCGTTGAGGATCGGCCACCACAAAAGACGCGGCGTCTCGATGACGCGGCGGTCCGACAGGAATTCCTTCAGATAGCGCCGCATCGGCCAGTAATCTGTGCCGTCGGGCGTGCCGAGATTGACGAGCAGGACACCGATGCGCCCGGCGCGCACGGGCGGATGATCCGACGGAAGGACCATCTCCTTCATGTCGTTGCGTCTGGAATCGGAAAAACTGGAAAAAACGGGCCGGTCCAGCACTACGGCTTCCCTCGTTCTGGCATCAGGGCCAAGATAAGATTCTACGGCGCACCTTCCACCTGTCTGCGCATGGCGTCACCGAGTTGTGCAAGATAGGTCGTAGCACAGGCGGATCCAATGGAGCAGCGGGTCGAAGCACGCATAATCCTGAAATTCTGTATAATGATTGTCCGAACAGGGGAATGAAGCCATGGCTTCAACGCTGCGGTGGTTTGCCGCGTTCGTCATTGCCGTCTCGCTTGCGCCCTCTTTTGCTGCGGCCGAGGACGTCTCCGTCACCTTTCTTCTCGTCAACGATGCCGACCAGATGGCAGGCTCGGACGATGTGCGCGGCGGCTATGCCCGCATCGGCGCCGTGGTGGCGCGCGAACGTGCCGAGCGCGATCACGTCATCTTCGCGCATGCGGGCGATGCGATTTCGCCGTCGCTGATGGCCGGTTTCGACGAGGGGGCGCATGTCATCACGCTCCTCAACATCATCAAGCCGGACGTCTTCGTGCCGGGAAACCACGAATACGATTTCGGCCCCGAGGTCTTTGCCAGGCGCATGGGTGAGGCGGAGTTTCCCGTGCTCGCCGCCAATCTGCGCGATGAGGACGGCAACAGGATCGGCGCGATCGCCGATACGCGCATGATCGAGGCGGAGGGCGTGAAGATCGGCATCGTCGGCCTCACGGCGGAGGATTCCTATCAAAAGTCGAGCCCTGGCTCGCTGAAGATCGCGCCAGCACTTGCGACCGGCGAGGACGCGGCCGAGGCTTTGCGTGCCAAGGGTGCCGATTTCGTCGTCGCCGTCGCGCATGCCGGCCGCGAGGTCGACCGGGCGCTTTTCCAAAGCCGCGCCTTCGATCTCATCCTCTCCGGCGACGATCATGATTTAATGATCTTCTTCGACGGCAAGACGGCGATGGCGGAATCGAAGGAGCAGGGCGAGTACGTCACTGCCGTCGATGTGCGCATGGGGATCGAGGAGAAGGACGGCACACGCAGGTTTTCGTGGTGGCCGGAATTTCGCCCGATCGATACGGCGGGCGTCATCGGCGACAGCGCTGTGCAGGCGAAGATCGACGAGTTTCAGGCCGATCTTTCCAAGGAGCTCGATGTCGCGGTCGGCACGACGAAGACGGCGCTCGACAGCCGCCGCGCCACCGTGCGCACCGGAGAGGCGGCGATCGGCAATCTCGTCGCCGATGCGATGCGGGCCGGCACTGCGGCCGATGTCGCGATCACCAATGGCGGCGGCATCCGCGGCAACCGAACCTATGAGCCGGGCGCCACGATCACACGGCGCGATATCCTGACGGAGCTGCCTTTCGGCAATGTCACGGTGAAGCTCGAGATCTCCGGCGCGGCGATCCTGGAAGCACTCGAGCACGGATTTGGCGATGTGGAGAATGCCAGCGGCCGTTTCCCGCAGATTTCCGGCATGCGCGTGACGGCCGATCTCAAAAAGCCCGCGGGGGAACGCGTCGAGGCCGTGGAGATCGACGGCAAGCCGCTCGATCCGGGCGCGGTCTATACGCTCGCCACAAACGATTTCATGGCGGATGGCGGCGACGGCTATGTGGCGCTGACGAAGGGGCACGCCCTCATCAACGGGCGCGACGGCCGGCTGATCGCCAACGACGTCATGGCCTTCGTGCGTTCCGCCCATGAGGTGGCGCCGGAGCCGGAGGGGCGGATCACGTTTCTGGACGATGAAGCGGCCCTGGAAGACGATGCGGGGCGTGCCGCCAAAGATTAGGGCGCCGATTAGCGCGTGCCGAACGGACCGACATGCGGAAGTCCGCTTGACACCCTCCGGGGGCACACCCTAAATGCGCGTCGCTTGCGACCGTTTTCGGTTCGCGGCGGGGCCGTAGCTCAGATGGGAGAGCGCTGCAATCGCACTGCAGAGGTCAGGGGTTCGATTCCCCTCGGCTCCACCAATTTCCTTCCCATGTTTTCGTCGTTTTTCGCTTCCTGGCGCAGGTCTTTCGCAGGACCTTTTGCGTGCGCTTTCGCGCAGTTGGTGCCGGCCATGAGGGCGCGGTGAGGAAGAAGCCCGCGAGCATGCGGGCGCTTGAAGAGCTCGGGCGGGTGCGGCTGTCGCAGAATTTCTTCCTGCGCGATTTTCTCTATTCGGAAATCTCCAGCTTTTGCGGCCTGCCGAACGTGCCGGACGATCCCGATCTGATGATCGCGGCGGGGCGGCGGCTTTGCGAGGAGCTTCTGGAACCGATCGAGGCGACGTTCGGACGGATCGCCATCCGCTCTGCCTATCGGGCGCCGGAGCTCAACGCCTTCGGCAACGAGAACAAGCTCAATTGCGCGCGCAACGAGACGAGTTATGCCGGGCATATCTGGGATCGGCGCGGGCCTGAGGGCGAGATGGGGGCGACGGCCTGCATCGTCATCCCGTGGTTTGCCGACCTTTATGCCGATGGGGCCGACTGGCGCGCCATGGCGTGGTGGGTGCACGACCATCTGCCCTATTCGGCGATGGAGTTCTTTCCCAAACTCGCGGCCTTCAACCTGACCTGGTCGGAGCGGCCGGCGCGCACGATCTCGAGCTACATTCCGCCGAGGGGCTATCTGACGCGGCCCGGCATGGACAATCACGAGGGCCGTCATGGGGAATGGTACGAGGGCTTTCCACCGCTGAAGTCATGCGGATCAATAGGCTAGGCAGGGCTTATCGTTTCTTGTTGAAGAATGTCTCTAACATCTCAAATGGTTAGTATTGTGATGCTCTTAAAGAAAATATCAATATGACAATGTTATTGTCGCATATTCGAGTCATATTATATAATATAGATATATTACTAAGGGCAGGGATAGTATGTTACTAATGCGTCGGATGCGATATTATGTACCGTGAAGTGTCTTTTCTCAGGGTAGTTTATGATATATTTTACTACGACATCATTTAACTGAAAATAATCTACCCCACTTGGAATGCATATTATCGAGATATGTCCCTTTGTGTTGCGTCCCATATCCCGGAGAACGGATTGTATGACCGCCGTGAGATACCCCTTGCAGAAATACTCTGCATGTTGGCTGTCAATTTTGCATAGCTCTACGAATTTGTTCCCTGTGATGAAGTCGGCATTGAGCTGTTGCGCCGCCACAAAGTTTGATGGCGTAGAGATAGACAGTGCGACTGCCAGGGCAAGCGTGCGGAGTATGTGCATCGGCTGTACCTTGCCGCGCTCCGTTCTCTTTGGCTAGTCATCCTCCAGGCACTTGAGAGCTATATTGAGAATAAACGGTGGGAGTAACCACAAAGGTTTCCGAATTTGCTCTGTGGCTCCCCAGTTTTCCCTTCGGCGAATGCAAGTGCCTTATTGCTGCTGCGGCAGGGCGTAGGCGACGAGCGCGTCGCCGATCGGCGTTTCCATGAAGTGGTGGCCGCCCGCCATGATGACGAGATATTGCCGGCCGTTCGCCTCATAGGTCATCGGCGTCGCCTGGCCGCCTGCCGGCAGCACGTCGCTCCACAAGGTCTCGCCCGTCTCCATATCGATGGCGCGGATGAGATTGTCGGTCGCCGCGGCGACGAAGATGACGCCGCCGGCGGTCACCACCGCGCCGCCATTGTTGGGCGTGCCGATGGTGATCGGCAGCATGGAGGGGATGCCGAAAGGCCCGTTGGTGCGCGCCTCGCCGAACGGGCGATCCCAGAGGGTCTTGCCCGTCTCCATGTCGATGGCGCGGATGCCGCCATAGGGCGGCTCCTTGCACAGCAGGCCGGTGAAGGGCAGGCGCCAGCCGGCATTGACGTTGATGGCGTAGGGCGTGCCGGCCTGCGGATCGCCGGCGCCTTCCGCCCCGCCGATGGCACCACGCTCCTGGCTGCGCGGCGCCCAGCCTTTGCGCTCGGCCTCGGCACGCGGCACGAGACGGTTGTAGTTCGGCATGTCGTTGTAATTGGCGACGATGACGCCGCGCGAGGGATCGACGGCGATGCCGCCCCAATCCGTGCCGCCATTGTAGCCCGGATATTCGATCCAGTGCTGGTCGGAGGTCGGCGCCGTATAAAAGCCCTCATAGGAGGAGCGGCGGAACTCGATCCGGCAGACCATCTGATCAATCGGCGACATGCCCCACATGGAGGCTTCGGTCAGGTCCGGCTTGCGGAGCGTGTGATAGAGCGAGAAGGGCTGGGTCGGCGAGCGCTCTTCCGGCTCGACGCCACCTGTCGGCACCGGGCGTTCCTCGACGCCGGTGATCGGCTCGCCGGTCTCGCGGTTGAGGACGTACATGTCGCCCTGTTTGGAGGGGAGAATGAGCGCCGGCACGGTGCCGTCGCCGACCGGGAAATCGACGAGCGTCGCCTGGGCGCCGAGATCGTAATCCCAGACATCCTTGTGCACCGTCTGGAAGTGCCAGGCGGGCTTGCCGGTCTCCACATCGATGGCGACGAGCGAGGTCGAATATTCGCTCTCCGCGTCGGTGCGGGAGCCCGACCAGTAATCGACGGCGGAATTGCCCATCGGCAGGTAGACGAGGCCGAGCTCTTCATCGCCGCTCGCCGTCGTCCACATATTCGGCGTGCCGCGGGTGTAGGTCTTGCCTTCCGGCGGCTGGCCGGTGATCTCCGGCTGCGTCATGTCCCAGGCCCAGCGCTGCTCGCCGGTGACGGCATCGAAGCCCTGGATGACGCCCGAGGGGGCTGAACGTTTCTGGCCGTCGAGCACCTGATGGCCGGTGACGATGACACCGTGCACGATGGTGGGCGCGGAGGTCATCGAGACCATGCCGGGGACGACTTCGCCCATGCCGCGCTTGAAGTCGACGGAGCCGTTGTCGCCGAAATCGGAGCAGGGCTCGCCGGTCTCGGCATCGACGGCGATGAGACGACCGTCGAGCGTGCCTTCGATGACGCGCGTCGGGCAGACCTGATCGGGGGCTGCGTCAGGCACCTCGAAATAGGTCACGCCGCGGCAGGCGGCCGTGTAGGGGATCCAATCGTCGGACACCTTCGGATCGTAGCGCCAGCGCTCCTTGCCGGTTTCCGGATCGACAGCGATCATGATGTTCATGGCCGAGCACAGATAGAGCGTGTCGCCGACCTTGAGCGGCGTCGTTTCCGCGCCGTATTTGCCCTTGGCGAGCTCGCTGTCGGGCAGATCGCCGGTATGGTAGACCCAGGCGCGCTTCAGTTTGCCGACATTGTCGCGATTGATTTCGGCAAGCGGGGAATAGCGCCGCGCCGAATAGGTGCCACCATAGGCCGGCCAGTCGCTGCCGACCTCCTTGAGTGACGGGTCGGCCATGGCGAGACGCCCGGCCGCCGGCAACGGGCCCTGGACCTCCGGGGCGTTGACGATGGCGATGTAGACCCCGCCGCCGACCATCAGAACGAGGACGGCCGCGATGCCGGCAAAGGCCGAGCGCCAGGAATAATCCCAGGGCGCGAGCGGCGGCATCGCGGCAATGACGAGGACGAGAAGCACGGTCGGCGCCACCACGCGAGGCACGAGCGCCCAGCCGTGGAGGCCGACTTCCCAATAGGCCCACAGAAGCGTGGCGAAGAACACGAAGATGTAGAGCCAGGCGCCGCTGGCGCGGCCAGCCATGATCAAGATGCCGGACGCCAGAAGGCCGAGGCCGGCGAGAACGTAATAGAAGGAGCCGCCGAGGCTTGCGAGCCAGCCGCCGCCGCCGACCAGAACGAGCCCGATGAGAGCCAGAACGAGGCCGAGTAGCCGGGCGAGCCAAAGGCCCACCGTGTTTCTGTTTTCGGATTGTGTGTTCAACGCACGCCCCCTTTTTGTCTTGCTGCCGGCCGGGTGCCGGTCCGTTCGGCCGGTTGCCGAGCTTTGCGCTTCTGGTGCCGGCCGTGCGAGCGATGTGGCGCATGGTAGCGCGAAACTGGCTCTTCGCCAGGGCCGAGTGTGCATCATCAATGTGAAAGGCCAATGATCTCTGACCCCTCGACAATGGGCGGGCGGTCGGGCAAGGCCCGCGGCATCGGATTTCAGGAGCGCGGCGTGACGAACGAGGGGATGGAGCGGGTGGACGGCGGTGCCGATGGCCGCGTCGAGACAGGCAGCGCCGAGAGAGGCAGAGCGCCGAGCCGCGCAGATTTGGCCCGACACGTCACGCTCGTCACCGTCGCCTACAATTCGGCCGAGGCGCTGCGCTGGCAGGACGCGCATTCGGCACGGCTGCCGGGCCTCGTCGTCGACAATGGCAGCTCGGACGCCACACAGGCGGCGGCCAGGGAACGGGGCCTCGGCATTCTGGCGTTCGACGTGAATTGCGGTTTCGGCCGCGGCGTGATGGCCGGGCTGGCCGCTGTCACGACGGAATTCGCGCTCGTCATCAATCCCGATGCGGCGATGTCGGAGGATGGCGTCGCGGCACTTCTTGCCGCGGCGGAGCGCTATCCGGATTGCGCGCTCTTCGTGCCGCGCATCGTCAACGAGACCGGGAAGGTGTTCTTTCGGGTCGATTCAGCGCTGGAGCCGCGCCAGAAGCACCGTCGCCCGCCCGAAGGCGATGCCTGTATCGCGATGCTGTCGGGGGCGGTGATGCTCGTCCGCGTGGCGCCCTTCCTCGCCTTCGGGGGCTTCGATCCGGCGATCTTTCTTTATTTCGAAGACGACGAGCTTGCGTTTCGCTACCGGGCGGCGCGGCGCCCGATCATCTATGTGCCGGAGGCGGAGGCGGTGCATCTCGGCAACCGGTCGTCCGGGCCTTCCGCCCGCCCGGCCGCGAAATCGAACCGCGTCAAAGACATCTCTTTCGGCTGGTCGCACGCCTATGTGATGGACAAGATTGGGCAGGAGAAGGGGCTCGGTGCTGGGCGAGGCAGTCGGGGGCTCGCCGTTCTGCGAATGACTGGCAGCATCGCCGTGTGCCTCGTCAGCGGGCGCTTCGGAAAATTGCGGCGGGAGGCTTACAGGCTCAAAGGTTTCGTGAGACGGCTGCGGGGGCGCCCGGCGCCGTTTCTGCCGCCGGGCGAGCCGGAATGCGTTGCGCTCGACCTTTCTCACGGGAAGGTGTGAGAACAAAATTGGACGGGAAATTGAGTTCCGCTTCACTGTCGCAGAAAATGTGAGATTCGTTCCTGGATCGCTCTGGGGCGGGCGGCATCAGTGTGCGTCTTATTTTGGCTTATTTGTACAGGTTAAAGACAAGCGACGAAGATATATGCTCTTTGCCGGCGTCGGCGTCGCGCCCGCAGCGTCACTGTTTGTCACTCAAGCATCTTCAACCGCCGGTGATTTCTTATTGCTGGAATTCCCCGGCAGGTTTTATAATTGAGTCGATGATGGACGAAATGCACATATTTGTGCAATGTGATGCGGTGTTTCCGGGGTCGGCACAGATCGCGGTGCGCAAGGGCGTGGCTGCGAGAATACTGGGGGTTGGCGACATATCTGTCGCGATTAGGTGAGACTTACGTGCCGGTTACTGCGTCCAACGGTGAATTGCCGTTGAACGCCGAAGCGTTTACCCAAATCTATCGAAGCAGAGGTCACAGGGGGAGACGAATGCGCGCCAGACGAGAGGAAACCAACGGGCAACGCGGTTCCAGGAGCCAATATGCTCTCGCCAACCAAATCCTGGATATCGTGCGAGATCGGCGGCTTGAAGAAGGCGATCGCCTGGCGGAAGTGGCGCTGGCAACCCAGCTCGGCGTGTCGCGCACGCCGGTGCGGGCTGCCCTCTCACTCCTTGCCGAGGAAGAGATCGTGCGGGCGCGTCCGAACCAGGGATATGTCCTCCTCAAGGGCTGGACGGCCCTGAAGAGCACGATTTTGGCGGCGCCGAGCAGCAGCGACGACGAGCTTTATCTCGATCTCATTCGCGAGCGCCTGCAGGGCGACATTCCCAATACCGTCACCCAGACGATGCTGCTCGACCGCTTCAAGACGAGCCGGGCCGTGCTGTTGCGCACGCTGTCGCGCATGGCCGAAGAAGGCATCGTGACCAAGAACAAGGGGCGCGGCTGGACGTTTCAGCCGGCGATCGACACCTCGGTGGCGATGCGCAACAGCTACGATTTCCGTATCATGGTGGAGCCCGCCGCTTTGATGCTCGACACGTTCGAGATCGACATGGTGGCGCTCGACCGCGCCCGCGCCCGGCATTTGTGGCTCCTGGAACAGGGGGAAATCCTGGCACCGAGCAGCCTGGAATTGTTCGCCATCGATGCGCAGTTCCACGAGATGATGGCCGGTTTCTCCAACAACAGCTTCTTCGTGCAGGCGATCCAGCATCAGAACCGGATGCGCCGGCTCCTGGAATATCAAGGCGTTCAGCCCGTTCAACGAATCGTGACCTGGGTGAAGGAGCATATGGAGATCATGGATGCGCTGTGCGCCAACGACCGCGAGCTTGCGGCGCGGAGGATGCGGTCGCATCTTGAAAACGCCTATGTGTCGACGATGAAACTAACCGCGGAAGCCCAGAAAGCCGCCGCTGCGCGCTCCAAGGCGAAGACCGGCGGGCGACAGAACGCGCCGAGGCGGCGCGAGCGGAACGACGTATCGGCGGAGAGCGATCTCGCCGGATAAGGCGCGCTCGCTCGCCGTCCGGCGATCTTTCTCCTGACCAACGGAGCGCGCGACAAAAGCGCGTTTCCTGCAACCTGGAGCGGAACCAGCCTCCGACTGCCGTGTTTCCTGCCACCGAATGCACTGACGCGCTTGAAGAAATCGGCGCGTCCCCGCGGAGGAGGGATCTGCTCTTGGTTCAGGACACACTGCTTTACAAACTCTCGCAGGCCGGCAAGGCCCAGCGCGTTTTCGTGGCGGCGAAATTGCGCGAAATCGATCTGCATCCGGGCCAGGACGGCGTCCTGATGCTGCTCAAGGAAAAAGGCGCGATGTGCCTTTCCGATGTCGGGCTGCTGCTCGCCATCCAGCCGCCGACGGTGACGAAGATGACGGTGCGTCTGGAGCGCAACGGCTATATCCGCCGGCGTACGGCCCCGCAGGATCAGCGCAAATGCATGATCGAGCTCACCGAGAAGGGTGAGGAAAAGGTCGCCGAGATCGAAGCGCTGTGGCAGCGCGCCGACGCGGACGTGATGCAGTCCGTATCGCCGACCATGCGGGCTTTCCTCGATGAAGCACTTGCCGATCTGGAGGCGAGCCTTTACCGCAAGGCCGGGCGCTGGAAGGCGCCGAGCAATCCGGTCCGCAAGACCGCCGCCTCGGCTTCCGGAGGTGCCGTCAACGGACGCGCGGAGGCCGTTTCCGTGCGTCAGTCTCCCGTTTGACAGAGAGGCCGACGCTCGCGCAACATCACGCGGCTAAGCGCTGGTTCAAGGCAATAGAGATGATCAGACCGCGAGCTCAATCCGGCGGCATTCCTATGGTATCTTCGGGGTTCCCCGTGTCGCAGGACGACGACTATCTGCAAAAGCAGCTCGCGAAGCTCGGCGAGGAGGTTCTCGCCGAGGACGTGCCCGAGCGTCTGCTTCAGGCGCTCACGGGCGGTAGGCCGCCTGAGGGCGAGGCCGCCCCAGAGAGTGGCGAAAAGACGGCGGAGGGAGCCGCTGGAACGCCGGGTGCCGGTTCTCGTTCCAGCAAGCCGAAAAGCGAAGACTAAGCCGCCGAGATCCGTGTGGCGACGGCCGCGGCCCCGTCATGCCCGCGGCGGCGAACGCCTGCGCCGCCCACCCGGCGCATACTCTGATGGTCAGTCGCTCTTCTGGAGATCGTCGATCTCGGCATCGCCGGCCGCTGCGGTCATGGCGTCCGCACCGCCGGGCTCTTGGAGGAGCTGCGTGAGGCGGGCGCGAGCGCGCGAGACGCGCGAGCGCACCGTGCCGATCGGAATATCGAGCATCTCGCCCGCTTCCTCGTAACCGACGCCTTCCACCGCCGTCAAAAGCAGGATCTCGCGATGCTCCGGCGAGAGGTGGGCGAAGGCATGGCGCACCTCCTGGAGAGCGACGGCGGATTCCTGGCCGGGCTTGCTGTGCGTGCTCGCCTCATGCGTCAGATCCTCTTCCACCCGACGCCGGTTGGCGCTCTTGCGCAGATCGTTCTTGTAGATGTTGCGCAGGATGGTGAAGAGCCAGGCTTTGAGATTGGTGCCGTCCTCGTAGCGGTCGAGGGACGCGACGGCGCGCACGAGGCATTCCTGCACGAGATCGTCCGCCCATTCCGGATTTTGGACGAGATATCTCGCAAAGCGGCGCAGATGCGGGATCAGCGCGGCGATCTCGCGACGGACGTTGCCTTTCCGGTCGTCACCGGTCGTCATTTCACCGTTTGCCTGCTCTCTTCCCCAACGCCCGGTTTCGCGCAAGAATCACCCGCGGCGGCAAAGCCTGCCATATTTTGCCGAGGTTTCACGTCTAAGGTCGTTAGACGGCTACGGACTTTCGGCGCCGGCAGCCGCGTTTGAACACTAAGTTCGCCCAGGTTAATGTGTCGGCGCAAGTTTGCCGATAGGCTGTCACCTCATGTCGGACGGCTCGGGGGTAGAGTATGAACACGCAGGTTTCCGACGACGTGAAACACGCGGTGGCTCGTCTTCGCCGCTATGCTTTCTGCCTGTTCGGCTCGCTGCCGCAGGCCGACGAGGTCATCGAACGCTGTCTACGGCGGTTCGATCCGGCGCGGCTCGACGGCAAGACCGATCCCCTCATCACCCTCTTTCGCCATTTCCATGAGGTCGGCGCGTCCGAGATTTCGCCGATGTGGGTCAGCAACGGCCGTGCCATCGGGCAGGAAGTGCTGCATGGCGGTCTCTTGCGTCTGCCGCTGAAAGAACGCGAAGCCATCGCTTTGCGCGCCGTATGCGGGTTCCGCGCCGACGAGGTGGCGACGATCCTCGGCGTGAGCGCGGAGAGAGCGCAAGGTCTCGTCGACGAGGGCTACCGGATGCTCGCCTCGCCGAGCCTGTCGGCGCTGATCATCGAAGATGAGCCGCTCGTTGCCAGCGATATCTCCAGCATCATCTCGAGCATGGGCATCGAGGTGATCGGCACGGCCAGCAAGGAGAGCGAGGCGGTTTTCAAGGCTGCAGAGAAGCGGCCGCATCTCATCCTCGCCGACGTGCGGCTCGCCGAAGGCAACGGGCTCAACGCCGTCAGCACCATCCGCCGCTTTCACGAAGCGCGGGTCATGTATCTGACGGCTTTCCCGAGCGAGGTGCTGCGCTCCGTCGGGGAGCGGGACGCCCTGATCGTCCGCAAGCCGTTCGAGCGGGTCGCCGTCGAAGCCGCCGTGCGCCAGCTCGCCGGCCTTGAAATGGTCTCCTGACGCCGCTGTCAGCGAGGGGATTCTGTCCTCAGCTGTCCGGTCGGGCGGTCCGGCGATCTCGACAAGGTACCGCCTCTCACACCGACGCGAAGCTTTCGAGCGGGCTCGACATCAACAGGCGCACGATTTCAACGAGCGCTCTCTGATCGATCGGTTTCGGCAGATAGGGGGCATCGGCCAAGTCCGGCTCCAGAAGATCCTGCGGGCGATAGGCGCTGGCGATGACATAGGGCACGCCCTTACGGCGCAGATCACGCGCCACTTCCGTTGAAATCTCGTCCTGCAGGTTGAGGTCGAGGAGGGCGACCGCGAAATTCTTCTCCGCCACCATGCGACGCGCTTCGGCGACGTCGGCAGCGAGGCCGACCACCGGCCATCCGGCCGATTCCACGGCTTCCTGCATGACGGAGGCGAGGAGAGGGGAATCCTCGACGATCAGGACCGAACCTTTCGGCAGAGGGGGCGCGGCGCCCTCACTGCCGCTTTGCCGGCCGCGCGCGACAGCCGGCAAATCATGCCGCGGCGCCTCCTTCATCTGCGGAATGCGGAAGGTGCAGAAAACGCCATGCGGGCGGAATTCCAGATGCACCTTTTCGTGAAGCTCGGTCTCCATCATGGAGCGGATGACGAACGTGCCGAAGCCCTCAGCGGCGGGAGGCTGCAGGGCCTCCGGCGCGGTCTCGTCCCAGAAAAAACGATGTCCGCCGTGCAGATCGTCGTATTCCCAGGTGATCCTGAGGCAGCCTCCCGGCGCCGAAAGCGCTCCGAAGCGGGCGGCGTTGGCGGCGAGTTCGTGCAGGCTCAAGGCGAGGCTCTGCGTCAGCCGCGGCGGCAGCATCAGATCGGGCCCCTCGATTGTGAGGCGGGCATTGGCGCGGCCGCCGGCGGTCCTCAAAGCCGCTTCGACCAGGTCGCGCAACAGCGCCCCGTCCCAGCCGGATCGGCTCAAAAGCTCATGCGCATCCGCAAGCGCCTGAATGCGCCCGCGCAGGGAGCGGATGAAGGAATCGATGGAATGCGTCTCGCTGCGGCTTTGCGTGGCGATGGCGCTGATATTGGCGAGCATGTTCTTCACACGGTGATCGAGCTCGGCCAGGAGCACCGTTTGACGCCGCTGGATGTCGAGAAGCTCGCTCACGTCGGACGCGAAGCCGAAGAGGCGGCTCGGGCGCCCTTCCTTGTCGAAGACGAGGTAGGCACGGTCCCAGACGTCGACCCAATGACCATCCGCATGGCGGACGCGGTAGGTCGCCTCAAAACTGTCGCGCTCGCCGCGTCTCAGCTCGGTGCCGAGCGTCCGGAGCCTGTCGCGGTCGTCGGGATGGACGCGCTCAATCCACCAGGGCAGGAACGAGGTGCCGCCATGGCTTTCGCCGATGAGCCTCTCCAGGCCTTCGCTTGCCGTGACGCGCCCCGTCGCCATGTCGCGTTCGTAGACGACGCCCGCCACGGCGCGTAGCGACAGGCGGTACCGGGCGGCGTTGTCGACGAGCTCGGCCTGCGCCTTCTTGGTGGCGCTGATGTCGTAATTGACGCCATAGGCGCGCGTGCACTGGTCGCTGCGATGGCATTCGGCGGCGGAGGCGATCCAACGGATTTCGCCGTCGGGCCGAGTGATGCGAAACTCGGTCGATAAGGGCCGGCCCTCCTCGGTGAGAGCTTTCAGCTCGCGTGAGACACGCTCGCGATCGGCGGGATGGACGAAGGCGAGGGCCTCCTCCTGGCTGAGTGGACCGCTTCGTTCCTGAACGCCGAAAATGTCGAAGGTGGTCTCGTCCCAATAGGAGAGGCCCTCTTCCTTGTGCCAGACCCAGGTGCCGATATGGGCGCTGTCGAGCGCCAGACGCAGGCGCCGTTCTTGCGCCTGCAATTTGGTTTCGGCGCGCTGCCGCTCGATCGCCACGGCCAGAATGTTGGCGACGGCCTGCACGAAGCCGATATCCTCGGCGACGAAGCGCTCGGTCTCACACGCATGCACGCCGAGGGCGCCCCAGGGGTTGTCCTTCTGGCCGATGAGGACGGTCACGCCGCTCTTCACGCCGTGTTCGAGAAAAATGTTGCTCTCTTCGAAGCGGGATTCGTGTGCGATATCGCTGGTGACGACGGGCTGTCCGGAACTCAACGCGAAGGACGCCTTGGAGCCCGTGCGCGCACTGACGAGATGCGTGCCGACGAGGCCCTTCCGCCAGCCGGAGCCGGCAGTCAGAAGGAAGTTCTCACCATCGGGAAGAAGCCGCAAGATTGCGGTGTAGTCGCAGCCGAGCGTCTTGCCGACACCGGAGACCGCCTCGTCTAACAGGTCATCGAGCGGAGCGCCGGCGAGCGCGAGATTGCCGAGGGCGGCGACGATCGCCTGCTGCTCTTCGCGCCGCAACAGGCGCGCCCGCGCATCTTCCTCTTTCGACGAGGAGAAAGGCTGGCGATCTGCCTCAAGAGCCGCGATGCGCGCCTTCAGGTCGGCGTTCTCGCGCTTCAGGTCTTCAAGGCGATCCGCCGCCAGGGGTCTCAGGTTTTCTTCGTGCATTCCCAACCGCTTCTGGCGGCGGAGCATCCGCTGCCTTCCTGCGGTGAACGGCCGATACCCGCCCCGGGTTGCGGTGGGCCGGCGGAGATCTTCGCCGGCCCGGAATTTTACGTCTGCGCCGTAGCGTCAGCCGCCGAGGCTTTCCTTGACGGCCGGCAGGCCTTCCTCACCGGAGAAGGTCTTTACGCCCTCAAGCCATGTGTCGAGTGTCTCGGGATGAGCCTGAAGCCATTCCTTGGCGGCCGCCCGGGCTTCTTTGTTGTCGTTCAGGATCGCGCCCATGATTTCGTTTTCCATCGGCAGCGTGAACTTCAGGTTCTTGAGGAACTGGCCGACATTCGGGCATTCGTCGAGATAGCCTTCGCGGACATTCGTATAAATCGTCGCGCCGCCGTAATCGGGGCCGAAGACATCATCGCCGCCGGAGAGATATTTCAGCTCGAAACTGGCGTTCATCGGATGCGGCTCCCAGCCGAGAAAGACGATCGGCTTGTCGCGCCGCACAGCCCTGCTGACCTGGGCGAGCATGCCCTGCTCGGAAGATTCCACGAGCTCGAAATCGCCAAGGCCGAACTGATCGTCCTCGATCATGCCGAGGATGAGGCGGTTGCCGTCATTGCCGGGTTCGATGCCGTAGATCTTGCCGTCGAGCTCGTCCTTGAACTTGGCGATATCCTCGAAGCTCTTCAGGCCCTTCTCGTAGGTGTAGGCGGGCACGGCGAGCGTGTATTTGGCTCCGGTGAGGTTGGCGGGCTCCAGCGTCTCAACCGAACCCTCCTCGCGGTAGGGCGCGAGGTCGGCCTCCATCGTCGGCAGCCAGGTGCCGAGGAAGACGTCGAGATCGTTGTTCTTTAGCGACGCATAAGTGACCGGCAAGGACAGGACTTTCACGTCCGGCTTGTAGCCGAGGCCTTCCAGCACCACGGAGGCAAGCGCCGTCGTCGTCGTGATGTCGGTCCAGCCGACATCGGAAAAGCGCACCGTCTTGCAGCTATCGGGGGCGCTCTGCGACAGCGCCGGGCCGGCAAGCGACAGGGCGAAGATGCCGCCGGAGAGGGCGGCAAGAAGCTGTCGGGCGATGGGCGTCATTCGGTGTCTCCGTCTTGGTTCTCAAATTGCGTGCCGCGCGGCTCAAGGCGCCAGGCCCGCCGGTGCGGCGGGGTCGTCAGGCGGCCTCCGACGCGGCGGCGGCATCGAAACACCATCGCCGCGGAATGGCAATGTTTGCTTGATTGACTGATCAATCAAAAAAAAGCAGAAGAGCGGCAGGAGACGACAATGCCCCGCATCGGAATGGAACCCGTGCGCCGCAAGGCGCTCATCGACGCCGCCATCGAGGCCATCCACCAGGAAGGCATGGCGCATATCACCATGGGCACGATCGCCAAGCGGGCCGGCGTGTCGGCCGGGCTCGCGCATCATTATTTCGGCGGCAAGGACAAGCTCCTGCTCGCCACCATGCGCCATCTTCTCTCCGAACTCGGCGAGGAGATGCAGCGATGCCTGAAGACCGCGTCGACGCCGCGGGCCCGCATCAGCGCCATCATCGCCGGGAATTTTTCGGAAGCTCAGTTTCGTCCGGCCGTCATCTCCGCCTGGCTCGCCTTCTACGAGGCGGCACAGACGGAGCCCGAAGCGCGGCGGCTTTTGCGCGTCTATACGCGGCGGCTCGAAAGCAATCTCCTGCACGCGCTGCAGGATCTGGTGGCGCGCGAGGAGGCGGTGCGGATTGCCGAAACGCTGGCCGCGCTCATCGATGGCGTGTGGATCCGCCGTTCGCTTGCCGGACCCGCCGATCCCGACGGTGCGGCCGCTCTCCTCGAACATGCCGTCGATGCTCTCCTCAATCGGAAACCTGCTCATGCGTGACGTCGATTTCATCATCATCGGCGCCGGCTCCGCCGGCTGCGTGCTCGCCAACCGGCTGTCCGAGGACGGGCAGAACAGCGTGCTCGTCGTGGAATATGGCGGCAGCGACGTCTCGCCCTTCATCCAGATGCCGGCGGCCTTCTCGATCCCGATGAATACGAGCCGCTACGATTGGGGCTATCGCAGCGAGCCGGAGCCGCATCTCGGCGGCCGGTCGCTCGCCTGCCCGCGTGGCAAGGTGATCGGCGGCTCCTCGTCGATCAACGGCATGGTCTATGTGCGCGGCCATCCGCAGGATTTCGACACCTGGCAGGAGATGGGCGCCGACGGCTGGGGCTATGCCGACGTCGCGCCTTATTTCCAGCGGCTGGAGACGAGCCATGGCGGCGAGGACGGCTGGCGCGGCAGCGATGGGCCGATGCATGTAACGCGCGGCATGATGCGCAATCCGCTTTATTCGGCCTTCATCCGTGCGGGCGCGGAGGCGGGTTATCCGCTGACCTTCGATTACAACGGCTCGGCCCAGGAAGGTTTCGGGCCGATGGAGATGACGGTGTGGCGCGGTCAGCGCTGGTCGTCGGCCCAGGCCTATCTGCGCCCGGCGTTGAAGCGGGCGAACGTCGAGCTCATGAGCAATACGCTGGCGGAGCGCATCGTGTTTGAGGATCGCCGCGCCGTCGGGCTCGTCGTCTCCCGCGGCGGCGCCCGCGAGACGATCCGGGCGCGGCGGGAAATCATCGTCTCCGCCTCGTCGATCAATTCGCCAAAGCTTCTGATGCTTTCGGGGATCGGTCCGGCGGAGCATTTGCGCGAAGAGGGCATCGACGTCGTTGCCGACAGGCCGGGCGTCGGCGCCAATCTCCAGGACCATCTCGAAGTCTATGTGCAGCAGGAATGCCGCAAGCCGGTGACGCTCAACCCGCATCTCGGGCTCGTCGGCCGCGGGCGGATCGGCACGCGCTGGCTTTTGACGCGCACCGGTTTCGGCGCCACCAACCATTTCGAGGCCTGCGCCTTCATCCGCTCCGCGCCGGGCGTCGCATATCCCGACCTGCAGATGCATTTCCTGCCGGCGGCGGTGCGCTATGACGGCAGCGCGGCGGCGAGCGCGCATGGCTACCAGATCCATATCGGGCCGATGCGTTCCCCCTCGCGCGGCTCTGTGCGGTTGAATGGGCCGGATGCTGCGACGGCGCCTGCGATCCGCTTCAACTATATGAGCCACGAGCAGGACTGGCGCGATTTTCGGGCGGCGATCCGGCTGGCGCGCGAGATTTTTGCGCAGCCGGCCTTCGGAGAATTTTCCGGCGCCGAGCTCGCGCCTGGGCCAGGGGTGGTGAGCGACGCAGCTCTCGACGATTTCGTGCGCAGTGAAGTCGAAAGCGCCTATCACCCGTGCGGCACCTGTCGCATGGGGGCGGCCGACGATATTGGCGCCGTCATCGATCCGCAATGCCGGGTGATCGGTGTCGACGGGCTCAGAGTGGCCGATTCCTCCGTCTTCCCGCAGATCACCAACGGCAATCTCAACGCGCCCTCGCTGATGGTGGGCGAGAAGGCGGCCGATCATATTCTGGGGCGCAGCCTTCTGCCGCGCTTCGAGCGCGAGCCGGTTATCGTCTCCGGCTGGGCCGTGAGACAGCGCAGCAAGCTGCCGCATCACGATCTCGCCGCCTGACGGGTGCGGTCATAGGCGCTTCATGGGCGTGTCATGGGCAGGGCCAGTCTGCGGGCCCGGTATGCGCGAGGGAATGGCTGGCCTGCATGTCGGGGCACGGCCGGCGCAAGCTTGAGCCGCTAAAAGGGGGCCGCGCGGGCGCTTTCCACAGGCGAGACCGCGCCCGTTGCGCGGCAGCGTAACCAACGGTTAAGCATAACGCGCACTTACTGTCGCGGAGTTGAAACGCTTTTGAATCAAAGGGCGTTGTCATCTGCGAAGGAGGGACTTTGCCATGGGCGAAGATGCCAAGATCATACTCCTGATGCAGGAAGTCTATCAGCCGGGAGATCCGGCACGCAGCTGCGCCGCCAACGCCCTCATCCGCGCCCTGCGCGCCAAGCGCGACCTGCGCTGCGAGGAAGACCGGATCGCCCGCGAAGTGGCCCTCAGCTCCGGCGCCCATGGGGCCGAAGAGGTGCGGCGGCTCTGCCGGCTCGTCGCGTAAGATCGACGCCTGTGTGTTGAAGGGCGCGCTTCGACGGCCGGGGCGCGGCGGGATCACGCCTTGTAAGGCGCCGGCTTGGCAGCTACATGGGCGAGCGTCCTGCCACCACAGACACCTCGGACCTCCATGCGCGCCATTCTCGACGTTATCCTTCTGATCCTCAATCTTTATACCTGGGTGATCATCGCCAGCGCGATCTTCTCGTGGCTTTACGCCTTCAACGTCGTCAATCCGCGCAATCAGGTGGTCTCGACGATCGGGCGCATGCTGTATCAGCTGACGGAGCCGGTGCTGCGGCCGATCCGGCGCTTCGTGCCGGCCTTCGGCGGTCTCGACATCTCGCCGATCATCGCGATCCTTCTCATCTTTCTGCTGCAGCGGATCATCGTCTATTACATCTATCCCGCCGTCTTTTGAGCGAGCCCTTTAAGGCGACCTCCGAGGGGCTCCTGCTTTCGGTGCGTCTGACGCCGAAGGCCGCCAAGGATGCGCTCGAAGGGGTGGAAGAGCTTGCCGACGGGCGCGCCGTCATCAAGGCGCGCGTGCGGGCCGTGCCGGAAAAGGGCGCGGCCAACAAGGCGCTCGAAAATCTGGTGGCGAAGACGCTCGGTGTGCCGAAGAGTTCGGTGTCGCTTGCAAGCGGCGGAACGAGCCGCGTGAAGGTGCTGTTTCTCGCCGGCGATGCGGACGAACTCACGAAGAAGCTTCAGAGCGTCGTTTGAGCGTTCCGGTGAGCGCTCTGGGCAGCGTTCCGGCAGTTTTCAGAGTTTGAACGAAAAAACCGCGACGGGCATGCGCCGCTCGCCGAACAGCGTCTGCGCCATGGAGCGGATTTCGCCGCCGCGGTGCTCGTAGAATTCGAGGGCGCGGGCGTTTTCCGTCAAGGCGCGGACGATGAGGCGGGTGAAGCCCCGCTCCTTCAAGGTGCGGCACGTCTCTTCGAAGAGCAGGCGTCCGCCGCCGATGCCCTGATATTCCGGCAGGAGATAGAGCTCGTAGATCTCGGCGGTGCGGGCATGGGAGCGCTGTCTGGCAACGCCGAAGGTGGCATAGCCGGCGATCACGCCACCCACTTCCAGAACGAGGACATTGCGCCTGCGGCCGATCACCTCCACCCAGTGGCGGGGTCCGTGGCGGGCGACCATCTGACGGAGCGCCACGGCCGGCAGGATGCCGGCATAGGCCTCGCTCCAGGAACGCTCATGCACATCCGCGATGGCGGTTGCATCGGAATGTTCCGCATAGCGGATATCGATAACGACAGCGCTCATGGGCGAAGCGTAAGCCGCTTCGCCCCTTTCGAGCAATCACTGTCGATACGTCAAGCGGCATCTTTTTTGCTGCGCTCGGCCCGTTTGCGATCGTTCGGATCGAGGATCGCCTTGCGCAGACGGATGGATTGCGGCGTGATTTCAACGAGTTCGTCTTCGGCGATGTAGGACAGCGCCTGCTCCAGGCTGAGCTTCAAAGGCGGCGTCAAAAGCACGGCATCGTCCTTGCCCGCAGAGCGGATATTGGTGAGCTGCTTGCCTTTGAGGACGTTCACCTCGAGATCGTTGCCGCGCGAATGTTCGCCGACGATCATGCCGGGATAGACGGCTTCGCCCGGCCCGATCATCATCGAACCGCGATCCTGCAGGTTGAACAGCGCGTAAGGCACGGCCGCGCCGGTGCCGTTGGAGATCAGGACGCCGCGCTGGCGGCTCGGAATCTCGCCGCGCCAGGGCTGCCATTCGTGGAAGACGCGGTTCATGATCGCCGTGCCGCGCGTGTCGGATAAAAGCTCCGGCTGATAGCCGATGAGGCCGCGGGTCGGGACATAGAAGACGATGCGCGTGCGTCCGCCGCCCGAGGGCTGCATCTGCACCATCTCGCCGCGACGGGTGGACAATTTGTCGATGACGACGCCGGAGAATTCGTCGTCGACGTCGACCGTGACCTCTTCGATCGGTTCCAGCGCCTCGCCGTTCTCGTCCGTTCTGGTGACGACGCGCGGCTTGCCGATGGTCAATTCGAAGCCTTCGCGGCGCATGGTCTCGATCAGGATGGCGAGCTGCAATTCGCCGCGACCGGCGACCTCGAAGGCGTCCTTGTCGGTGGATTCCGTGATCTTCAGCGCGACGTTGCCTTCCGCTTCACGCAAAAGGCGCTCGCGGATCACGCGGCTCTGCACCTTGGAGCCCTCGCGCCCGGCAAGCGGCCCGTCATTGATGCGAAACGACATGGAGAGCGTCGGGGGATCGATCGGATGGGCGGCGATCGGCGTCGTCACCTCCGGATCGGCGAGCGTATCGGCGACGGTCGCCTCGCTCATGCCGGCGAGAGCGACGATGTCGCCGGCCTCGCCCTTGTCGATCGGCTGACGTTCCAGGCCGCGGAAGGCGAGAACCTTGGAGACGCGGAAATTTTCGACCAGGTCGCCCTTGCGCGACAGCGCCTTCACCGTCTGGCCGGGCTTGATCTCGCCGGAACGCACGCGGCCCGTAAGGATGCGGCCGAGGAAGGGATCGGCTTCGAGCGTCGTCGCCAGCATGCGGAACGGGCCTTCCTCGGTGGTCGGCGCGTTGACGTGGCGCACGACGAGATCGAGGAGCGCATTGATGCCCTGATGCTGGCCTTGCGGTGTGTCCGCCATCCAGCCCTGCTTGGCGGAGCCGTAAAGCACGGGGAAGTCGAGCTGCTCTTCGGAGGCGCCGAGAGCGGCGAAGAGATCGAAGACCTCGTTGAGGACATAGTCGGGGCGGGCATCGCCCTTGTCGACCTTGTTGATGACGACGATCGGCTTCAGCCCGGCGGCGAGCGCCTTGGTGAGCACGAATTTCGTCTGCGGCATCGGGCCTTCGGCCGCGTCCACCAGGAGGAGGGCGCCGTCGACCATATTGAGGATGCGCTCCACCTCGCCGCCGAAATCGGCATGGCCTGGCGTATCCACAATGTTGATGCGCGCGTCGTTCCAGACGAGCGACGTCACCTTGGCGAGAATGGTGATGCCACGCTCGCGCTCCAGCGCGTTGGAATCCATGGCGCGCTCGGCGACACGCAGCCCCTCGCGAAAGGAGCCCGAGCTCTTGAGGAGCACGTCGATGAGCGTCGTCTTGCCATGATCGACATGCGCGATGATGGCGATGTTACGTAGAGTCTTTGTCATGAGGGCCTTTATATGTGCGCCGCCCATACTCCATTCCAGTCATGGAAGACAGGGGTTGTGGCGCAAACATGGTCCGAAGCGCGGAAAAGGCGCCTCAGAAGGGCCCTTTGACACATTTTTTCGGATTTTTCACGCGCCCCTTAACGCCTCATTGAGGCTTCTTGCAGGTTTCTCGCGAAATGCAGCGCATTTTAATCGCTTCCTGGCTTTTTGGGTCGAAGATGCAAGCCACATGACGGCTCGAAGAGACAAAAGAAAACGTCATCGTAAGGCGTTAACTATGCTCGGACGATATCGAACAAGGTGTTCGCGCTGGCGTAGCGACGAAGACGGCGCGACGGCGGTGGAATTCGCGCTGATTTCGCCCCTCCTGATCTTCATGATGATGGGGGTCGTCGAGCTCGGGCTTTATCTTTCCGCCGAAAGCGTGCTGGAGCATGCGAGCTATACCGCGACCCGGCTCGGGCGCACGGGCTATACCGATAAAGACAACAAGCTCACGCGCGAACAGACGATCCGCGCGGCCCTCGAGGGCGATGCGAGCGTTCTGATCGACCCGGCCAAGGTCAAGATCAGCAGCCGCTCTTTTACCGATTTCGACGAAATGACCGCAGGCCCAGAGCCGTTCATCGACGCCAACGGCAATGGCGTGCGCGACGATGGCGAGAACTACACCGACCTCAACGGCAACGGAAAATACGACGATAATTCCGGCACTGCCGGCTATGGCGGGAAGAACACCGTCGTCGTCTACACCATCACCTATCCCTGGAAGTTCATCACGCCGATGATCGGCTCAATTCTCGGCGGCAGCGACAACACTCTCGATATCACCGTGCATGCGGTGGTGAAGAACGAGCCTTTCTGATGCGACCGATCCTGAACCTGGCCTGGGGGATATCACGGCGCGTAGCACGCCGGGTATCTGCGCGACTGCGCGCCTTGCGGCGCAACGAGGCGGGTGTGGCCGCGCTCGAATTCGCGCTTTCGGCGCCCTTCCTCGTGATCCTGACGCTCGGCGGCTTTGAAATGAGCCGCTATATCCTGGTGCAGCAGAAGGCCGACAAGATGGCCTTCACCGTCGCCGACGCCGTGGCCCGCGACAAGACCCTCACCTATTCGATGGCCGACCAGCTGTTCCAGGCGTCGACCGAGTTGATGAAGCCGCTCGATTTCAGCGACCACGGCCTCGTCATCCTGAGCGCCGTCGCCCGCGACAGCGAGGAGACCAAGATCCGGGTCAAATGGCAGTGCAAGGGCGGCGGGACACTCGATGTGGCGAGCCGCGTCGGCGATATCGGCGACATCGCCGACGTGCCGGGCGACCTCGAGCTCGATCCCAAGGATTATCTCATCATCACCGAGGTGTTCTACGAGTGGACGCCGACATTCGGCAGCTACTTCTTCGGTGACCACGGTATCTACAAATACGCCATGTTCCGCCCCCGTCTGGGGCAGCTGACGACGACAGCGGGATGTTCGTGATGTTGTGTTCTCTCCGTCGCCACTTTCACCGCTATCTGCGCCGGGAAGACGGTTCCGTCACGCCGCTGATCGGGTTCTCGGCGCTCGGGCTGATCGTCCTGATGGGCTTTGCCGTCGATGTCGGGCGCGCGCAGTTCGTTCAGGCGAAGCTCCTGAATGCGGCCGATGCCGGCGGGCTTGCGGCCGGATCGCGGATCAACTCGACCAATGTGCAGGAAGAGGTGGAGCAGTTCGTCCGGGCGAACTTTCCTGACGGCTATGCGGATGCCCATATCACCGACGTCAAGGCCACGGTGAATGCGGCGCAGACCACGATCACCGTGAATGCCTCGGCGAAGGTGCCGACCACGTTCATGCGCCTCCTCGGCTTCAAGTCGCTGACGGTGAGCGCCCATTCGGAGGTCACGCGCGAGATGGGCGGTCTCGAAGTCGTGATGGTGCTCGACAATACGGGGTCGATGCGATCGAGCCTCGGGTCGTTGAAAACGGCGGCGAAGACGCTGGTCGATATCCTGTTCGGAGACGATGCCGTCGCTGAGAACCTCTATGTGGGCCTGGTGCCGTTCTCGCAGGGCGTAAATATCGGGGGAGCAAACACGGGCTGGATCATAGAGAATGTCACAGATCCAAGTGACCCTTATTACCGCGACTACGGTCAGTCAGCAGGCGGAGCGTGGGGCGGCTGCGTGGAGGCGCGCACCGGTGGCCAGGACGTGACGGATACGCCGCCCATGCACGACGACACGGTCAAGCCTCCTATCGAATCCCGTTTTCATGTGTATCTCTGGCCTGACTCTACCAAAAATGACTGGAATAATTCAACTAGATACTGCACGGGTTATGAGGTTTGGGACGAATGCTATTGGGGTGAGTGGAAGGTTACTAAGCCGACTGCGTATTATACGCCGTATAATAATTCTTGGCGGAGCCCAAACAAATATTGCCCTGAGGCCGTGACACCAATGACGCCCGTCAAGTCGACGATCGAGGCCGGTATCAACAGGATGACGACAGACGGCAATACCCACATCAATCTCGGTGCGGTCTGGGGCTGGCGGATGTTGTCACCGCGTTGGCGCGGCTACTGGGGCGGAGATATGGGCACAAACGGCTTGCCACTCGACTACAACAATGAACTGATGGATAAGGCCGCCATCATTATGACAGATGGTGAAAACACTTGGGGCGAAGAATATTCTGCTTATGGCCCAGAGTCCGAACAACGTCTGGGGTACAGCAATCCCAAGGGCGAGTTGAACAAACGTCTCGAGCAGGTTTGCACCTCGATGAAAAATGCCGGGATTCTCGTCTACACGATCGCCTTCAACAAGCCGGGTTATTCGACCGAGCAGATGATGCGACGCTGTGCGTCGCAGGACAGCTTCTACTTCGATTCCCCGGATACCTCGGCCTTGCAGACGGCGTTCAAACAGATCGGCGATTCGCTTTCCAATCTGCGCGTCAGTCGCTGATCGGGGTTTGTTCGGCTCCGCCCGCGGGATTGCGGAGCGCTGCTGCCGGGGCGGTTGGGCGCGCCCGGTGACCGGGTTCGCAACGACCTATTGCGGTACGACGGGGCCGGTGCCGCGGCTTGGTGGTGAGGCGGTGTCGGTGGCGCCGCGGATCATCATCAGCTCGTCGATGTTGTCGGCGGTGATGTAGCCGATGAAGCGGCCACCTTCGGTGCGGCCGGCCAGGCTGATGCCGCCCTCTACGACGCCGACCGCCGGCGCCATGCCGGCCTGGAGGCGCTTCAGCGCATCGCTGAGGCGGGCGCGCGCGGCAATCACCGGAATATCGGTCGTCATGACATGCAGGACGGGGGCGTCCGGCCCTTCCGTTGCGAGCTTTTCGATCAGCGTCGCGCGGGTGAGGATGCCGCGCAGACGACCGCCGCCATCGACGACCGGGAATTCATGCTGTGTGGTGCGCAGAAGAAGCTCGGCCGCCTCGCCCAAGGTCGCGGAGGGGGCGAGGGATTCGAACTCGCTGATCATGGCATCGCGCACCCTGAGACCGCGCGCGGCATCTTCGAGGCCGACGGAGCGCGCCTCCGCATTGCCGGCGAGGAAGATGAAGGCGGCGATGAGGAGAAGGATCGGATTGCCGTAAAGGGCGAGAAAGCCGAAGCCGACCGCAATGCCCTGGCCGATGCGCGCCGCCATCGTGGTGGCGGCCGGGCGGCTCAGCTTGAAGGAGAGGGCCGCGCGCAGGACGCGCCCGCCATCCATCGGGAAGGCCGGGATGAGGTTGAAGAGGGCGAGGAAGAGATTGACGCCGGCAAGGCGGGCCAAAAAGCTCACCTGCGGATTGTCGAGCGAGGCGAGCGAGGCCGTATCGACGGCGCCGCCGAGGGCGAGGATCAAGACGGCGGCGATGACGATGTTGACGGCCGGGCCGGCGAGCGCGACGAGGATCTCCTCGCGCGGATTTTCCGGCATGCGTTCGAGACGGGCGAGCCCGCCGATCGGCAGAAGCGTGATGTCGGGCGTCTTGATGCCGTAGCGCCGCGCCGTCAGCGCGTGACCGAATTCATGCGCGACGACGCAGGCGAATATCGCCAGGATGAAGAGAACGCCGTCAATGGCGGCCGCGGCCCCGCCCATCTGGTAATGCGCGAACCCGATCCACGCCAACAAGAGAAAGAAGGTTGCGTGGATGCGGATTTCCGAGCCGAAGAGCCGGCCGATGGGAAAGGACCAGGACATAGGAAATAAATGGCCCTGGTCCTCTCAAATTGCAAAGATATGCGGACTTGCCGTCAGCCTTTCGTTAGCTTTTCAGACGGTCGCGCATGCCGAGCGTCCGAAGGCGCAGGGCGTTCAGGCGGATGAAGCCCGCCGCATCGCGCTGGTCGTAGGCGCCGCGATCGTCCTCGAAGGTGACGAGTTCGTCATTGTAGAGCGATTGCGCGCTCGCCCGGCCGATGACGATGACATTGCCCTTGTAGAGCTTCAGGCGGACGGTGCCTTCGACCTTCTCCTGGCTCTTGTCGGCGAGCGCCTGGATCATCTCGCGCTCCGGCGCATACCAGAAGCCGTTGTAGACGAGCTCGGCGTATTTCGGCATCAGCTCGTCTTTGAGATGGGCCGCGCCGCGGTCGAGCGTGATCGATTCCATCGCCCGGTGAGCCTGCAGCAGGATGGTGCCGCCCGGCGTCTCGTAGATGCCGCGGCTCTTCATGCCGACGAAGCGGTTTTCGACGAGATCGACGCGGCCGATGCCGTTGTCGCGGCCGAGATCGTTGAGGGCCGCCAGAAGCTCATGCGGCTTCATCGCCTTGCCGTCGATCGACACGGGGTCGCCGTTCTTGAAGGCGATCTCGATGATCGTCGCCTTGTCGGGCGCTTCTTCCGGTGAGACGGAGCGCTGGAAGACATAGGCCGGCGGCTCTTCGTTCGGGTCTTCCAGGACTTTGCCTTCCGAAGACGAATGCAGGAGGTTCGCATCGACGGAGAAGGGCGCCTCGCCGCGCTTGTCCTTCGGCACGGGGATCTGGTTCTTTTCGGCGAAGTCGATCAAGTCGGTGCGCGACTTGAAGTCCCATTCGCGCCAGGGGGCGATCACCTTGATGTCGGGATCGAGCGCATAGGCGCTGAGCTCGAAACGGACCTGGTCGTTGCCCTTGCCGGTGGCGCCATGGGCGATCGCATCGGCGCCGGTCTCGTGGGCGATCTCGACGAGGCGCTTGGAGATGAGCGGGCGCGCGATCGAGGTGCCGAGAAGGTAGACGCCTTCATAGACGGCGTTCATGCGGAACATCGGGAAAACGAAGTCGCGGACGAATTCCTCGCGCAGATCCTCGATGTAGATTTCCTTGATGCCGAGCATCTCCGCCTTCTTGCGGGCCGGCTCGAGCTCGTCGCCCTGACCGAGATCGGCGGTGAAGGTCACCACCTCGCAGTCATAGGTGACTTTCAGCCATTTCAGGATGATGGAGGTGTCGAGGCCGCCGGAATAGGCGAGCACCACTTTCTTGACGTCGGAAGCCATGGAAATCCGCTTGTTGCGCAGGGTTATAATCGGCCGCGCACTATAGGCCGGGTGCGGTGCGGTGCAAGACGTGAGGCCCGGCTTGATGGCGACGAACGGGGGCCTGTGGCCTTATGCGCGGGTCGAGAAGACAAACCGCCCGGCCGCGCGCAGTCGGCGCCCGAGAATGGTGAGGGCGGCGGTGACGCCGCGATCGATCTCGGGCTGGAACCGGTAGAGCACCGGCAAGCGCAGAACGATCATGACGAGGAAGGTGACGAGCCAGGCGACGAGAACGTCGCTCAAAAAATGCCCGCCCATGGCGAGGCGCGTCCACGAGACGATGAGGAGGAGCCCGAAAGTCGCGAGAAAGACGGGCAGACGCCAGGCCCTCGGCACAACGAAGACGAGCGCGATCAGCCAGAAGGCGGAGGCCGCCTCGCCGGAGGCGAACGAGCAGTTGGAATGGCAGGTGCCGGAGAGATCGCCGACGCGGGCGAAGACCTCTTCGCCGCCGAATTCGAAGAGATGACGGGGGCGCGGGCGCGCCGAGAACGTCTTGAGAAGGCCGTTGATGAGAAGCCCCGGCCCGATCGCCAGAACGAGATAGAGGAAGACCGGCTTGTGCGGGCGCACGAGCATCGGCCTGTCCGGCCATAGGAGTTTGGCGAGGAAGGGCAGGCCGATGGCGATGGCGATAAAGATTTCGAGGCCGCGGCCGACATTGCGCCAGAAGGGCGGTGCGCCCGTCGCCGTGAATCCATGGCTGCTATCGAAGAAGAGCCTGGCGACCGCGAGATCGATGGCGGGAAAGGCCGCGAAGACGAGGAGGATCGCAAGAAGTGCGGAGAGCGCCGTCATCGTCGGGCGCCGCTTCACGAAGTCTACTGCGTCGGCCACACGGCGACCGCGGCGCGCGGGCGGTGGCAGAAGCACGGGAAGATCCGGCAAAGGCCGCGATCCGGCCGTGCGGACGGCGGGCATCAGCCGCAAAACCGGCGCAAAAAACGGGTGGCGCGTGACATCGGCAAGAGGCATGAATGCGGTCCTCAGGAGACGCGTATGGACTTTCTTCCTTCGCTGGCGGTCATCGCCACCTTCACCTTCGCGGCCGGCGTGCTCATCATTACGCCCGGGCCCGATATGACGCTGTTTCTCAGCCGAACGCTGACGCAGGGACGTGCGGCCGGACTTGCCGCCATGCTGGGCGCGACCTCGGGCCTCGTGGTGCACACGATGCTCGCGGCCTTCGGCCTGTCGGCGCTCCTCGCCGCCTCGCCCAAGGCTTTCCTCGCGGTGAAGATTGTCGGAGCGCTCTATCTTCTCTACCTCGCGTTCCAGGCAATCCGCCGTGGTTCGGCTTTGACACTCGATACGAGCCTGCGCTCCAGACAGCCGCTCGTGAAGAGCTGGCTTGCAGGTTTCGGCATCAATCTCCTCAATCCGAAGATCGTTCTGTTCTTCGTGACCTTCCTGCCGCAGTTCATTTCGGTAAACGACCCGCACGCCTGTGCCAAGCTCGCGTTTCTCGGATCTTATTTTATCTGTCTCGGCGTCCCCTCCTGCGCAGCAATGGTGCTTGCCGCCGACCGCGTTTCTGCCACTTTGCGCCGTTCGCGCAAGATTTCGCGTGCGATCGACTGGCTTTGTGCCAGCATTTTCGGCGCCTTCGCCTTCCGCATCCTTTTGGCGCGCGGTCAATAAGGCGGTCGGGTCTGCGGCCATGCGAAAAATTCCGGAGATTTTCACGCCGCGCCTAACCTTGCGACCATTGCGGATCGATGACGCACCCGCGATCCAGAGCAGATTTCCGCAGTTTGAGATCGTCCGCTATCTGAACGCGGTGGTGCCGTGGCCCTATCCCGAGGACGGGGCGCTCACCTACATCCGCGACGTGGCGCTGCCGGCGATCGAGGCCGGGCGCGAATGGCACTGGACGCTCCGCCCCAAGGCGGGGCCGGACGAGGCGATCGGCGTGATCAGCCTGAGGCGGGACAGCGACGACGATCATCGCGGCTTCTGGCTGGCGCCCGAATGGCAGGGGCAGGGCCTGATGAGCGAGGCGACCGAGGCCGTCGGCGCATTCTGGTTCGAGACGCTCGGCGAGCCTTTGCTGCGTGTTTCCAAGGCGGTTGCGAACGAGCGCTCCAGGCGTGTCTCCGAGCGCGGCGGCATGCGCCTCGTCGCGGTGACGGAGCGCAATTTTGTCAGCGGCCGCCTGCCCTCGGAGATCTGGGAAATCACGCGCGGGGAATGGCGTGCGGAGCGCCACAAGGCGATGCGCGAAGAAGGCCGAGAGAGAGGCTAGTCCTTCCTGCCGGCATCCTTTGCCGCGAGCGCGCCCATCGCCGACCAGTCGAGATTTTCCCCGCCATGGGCGAGAAGCCGCAGGAAGCGGTCGTGCAAGAGGCTTGCGATCGGCAGCGGCACGTTGAGGGCATCGCCCGCCTGCATGGCGAGATCGACGTCCTTCTTGCCGAGGGGTGCCGGGAAGCCGGCCGGCTCGAAGTTCTCCTCCACGATGAGGCCGCCATAGGTCTTGTAGACGGGGGCGCCGAAAATCGTCGAGGTGAGAAGCTCCAGATAGGCTTTCTTGTCGACGCCGCCTTTGTCGACGAGGGCAATCGCTTCGCCGAGGGATTCAATCACCGAGGCGATGAGGAAATTGCCGGAGAGTTTCACGAGGCTCGCGCCCTTCGGCTCCTCCGATATGGCGAAGGTGCGCTGGCCGATCGCCTCGAAGAGCGGTTTCGCCGTCTCGATGGCGGCCGCGGCGCCGCCGGCGACGACGAAGAGCTTGCCGGCGGCGGCCATGTCCGGACGCCCGAAGACAGGGGCTGAAAGAAACGCCTGGCCTTTTTCGGCATGGGATGCGGCGAGCCGCTCCGCCATCGCGACGCTGATCGTGCTCGAGGAGATGTGGAGCGCGCCCTTGGGCAGGTTTTCCAGGATGCCGTCGGGGCCGTCGACGATTCCTGCGAGCGCCTTGTCGTCCGGCAGCATGGTGAAGACGGCCTCGCCGCGGCAGGCGTCGGCGATCGTGTCAGCGACTGTTGCACCGTCTCCGGCAAGGGCTTCCGCCTTGGAACGCGTGCGGTTGTAGAGTGTGACCTGGTGACCGGCGGCGATGAGGTTTTTCGCCATGCCGGTGCCCATCTGGCCCAATCCGATGAAGCCGATGTCCATATCGAAACCTTTCCGTATTTGTGAGGTGCCGTATCGGGATGCCGCGAGGGCGCGGGCGACGGCACGGTCCGTGTGCCTTCATCTGGAGCGGGGCCTTGGGGCGCCAATGGTTCGGCTCGCGGCAAATTCGCGGAGCTGCCCTTACGCTTCGTCAGAGAGAATGGCGCCTGGCGGGGTTGCCGCCTCCTCGCGCAGCCGCGTGATGATCCAATCGCAGAAGACGCGCACCTTGCGCGGCGGGCGCCGGGTCTCGGGATAGACGACGTAATAGCCCCAATCGGATGACGCGAGGAGCGGGAAGGGCTGGACGAGGCGTCCGTCTGCCATCTCCTCGCGGAAAAAGGCCGGTTCGAGAATCGCGACGCCCTGTCCGGCAATGGCCGCGCGGGCGGCGAGATGCTGGGACAGAAGATGCAGGCCTGAGCGTTCCTCGATGTCGCCGGCCTCGATGCCGGCGAGGCGGAACCAGTCCGTCCACCAGGAATCCGATGGATCGATCAAGGGAAGCTCGAGAAGGTCGGCGGGTTTTGGCGCCGGGCCGAGGCGCGCGGCAAGTGCGGGGCTCATCATCGGCGAGAAGGCGATGTCGCGCAGCTTATGGGTCGTAAGCCCCGGCCAGCCGCCACGGCCTGCCCGCAGCCCGAGATCGACGGAATCGCGCGCGAAATCCGTCAATTGGTTGCTGGTGTCGAGACGCACGGCGATTTCCGGATGGGCAAGCTGAAAGAAGCCGAGCCTTGGAACGAGCCAGGTGGTCGCGAAGGTGGGGACGGCGCTCACCGAGAGGATGTGTTCGCTGGTGACGGCAAAGGCGGCGAAGCTCTCCCGCAACCCTTCAAAGGCGCGCAGCACGGCCGGGGCAAGGCGGGCGCCCGCCTCCGTCAGCTCGACGCCGCGCGCCCGGCGCACGAAGAGGCGCGTGCCGAGGCGCTCTTCCAGAAGCTTGATCTGATAGCTGACGGCCGCCTGCGTCATGGCGAGCTCTTCGGCGGCCGCCGTGAAGTTCAGATGCCGCGCGGCGGCCTCGAAAACACGGATTGCGGTCACCGGAGGAAGGGAAGAAGGCATAAATACACCTTATTGCAAGGCGCGGATTATTGGTTGGATTGGAGGCCTCTGCAAGGCTTAGGAACGACCATCACTCAGGAGAGACCTGTTCAGGAGATGGGCGATGTTCGCAGAAACATGCGCGTCCGGACGCCCAGTCCGGCGCATCCAATGGTTTGCGGCTCTCATGGCGCAATTTATGGCTTGGCGGGCGAGGCCGCGACGGCTCGATCTCGACGAGATGCCGGAAGCGCGGTTGCGCGATATCGGCTTTCTCGACGGGCGGCCGCATGCGCCGCGCGATCCGATGCGCGATTGAGAGGGATGATTGGGGTAGGGTCCGCCCTGTCCGTCCGGGCGGGGTCAGGCCGCGAGGGGATAGGCTTCTTCCATGATGTAGGGGCCGCCGCCTCTGGAATCGCGCGAGGAGAGAAGCACGAAGCGACCGACCTCGAAGGGGGGCGTGCGGAAATCGCCGCGGAGCGCCAGATAGGCCGCGACATCGCCCTGGCTCGCCGTCTTGAGGCGGGCGAGCGTCACATGCGGGCTGAATTTGCGCCGGTCGGGCTCGAGGCCGAGACGCTGCAGGCGGCGTTCCAGATCGGCCTGCAGTTCGCGCAGCTTGTCGCCGGCGGAGACGCCCGCCCAGACCGAATGGGGTTTGCGTCCGCCAAAGGTGCCGAGCCCCGACAAGGAGAGTTCGAAACCCTGCCGGCTCACCTGCGCCAGCGTGCCGGCGACCTCGTTCGCCGTGCGGTGGTCGACATCACCGATGAAGCGGAGGGTGATGTGGTAGTTCTCCGGGTCGATCCAGCGCGCTCCCGGCAGGCCGCCGCGCAACAGGGAGAGCGAGAAGGCGATGTCGGAGGGAAGCTCGAGCGCCGTGAAGAGGCGGGGCATGACGGTCTCCCATGCGGGGCCTTCGGGCCGGTTCGGCTGTGCCTTGCGAATCACGCATGGGCACCGCGACTGCTCCCTATTCTAGGGCCAGATGGGGAAAGGAAAGAAGGGGACCAAAAAGACCAGACGTGACGCCGTGCCCGATCCGGGCGGCGAACACGATGAAAGTCTGGACAAGAAAAAGGCCGGGCAAGAAAAAGGCCGGGCAAGAAAAAGGCCGGACTGACCGGCCTTTAAGGTGTTACCTCTGGGGGATTGAACCTACTCGGAACAATATTCGGCGGAACCGGAGTTCGGGGGCTGGGGGCGAACCGTCGCCCCGGCTCCGACGAATTATATATGAGGCAGTCTCAATCTCGCTTTCCAGAGTGGCGTGCGAAGGGCTGAATTCCGGCGACAATATGAAATTTCTTTCCCGCGACGGGACGTTCAACCAATCTAGCCTTGCCTGCCTGCCGCGATTGCCGCTTTAATGAACGGCTATCAGGAGGCTTGCTTGAGCGAGACAGAAGACGGGTCTAGGGCCGCGCTGCGGACAGGTTTCGCAGCGCATTCGAGCGAGAAAACGAGCGGGCATTCGTCGGTGCATCCCGGGGGGCATCCGTCGACGCATTCTGGGACGCATTCCGGTGGAAAGTCGGGCGCCAACAAGGCGCTGGTCGCCTTCCACCGCACCGAACTCGACGTCATCCTCAGAGTTTACGGGCGGCGCGTGGCGGAAGGCGAATGGCGCGATTACGCCATCGACCATCTGGCGGATCGGGCGATTTTCTCGATCTTCCGGCGCGCCAGCGAAATGCCGCTCTACAAGGTGGAGAAGGTGCCCGCTCTCGCTCGCAAACAGGGCGCCTACCGGGTGGTGGCGACCGGCGGCACGATCCTGAAGCGCGGCCACGATCTGGCGCAGGTTTTGAAGATTCTCGACAAGCCGAAGCTGAAGCTCGTTTCGGGCTGAGCTGCCGGCGCTGCCTGGCGGCCGATCCTAAGACACCGGAAGCCCGGGATCGCGATCGGGCAGGGTGCTGCCGCCCTCGCCGAGTTCCTTTTGCATCCACACCGTGTCGAGCCAGCGGCCGAACTTGAAGCCCGAGGCGGTGATGGTGCCGGCATTGCGGAAGCCCAAGGCCGCGTGCAGGCCGACGGAGGCGACATGGCGGCTGCCGTCGCCGATGACGGCGACCATCTGACGAAAGCCGCGCCGTTCCGATTCCTGAATGAGCGCTTCGAGCAGGCGCCGGCCTATCCCCTGACGGTGCGCCTCGGGATGAATGTAGATCGCGTCTTCGACCATGTAGCGATAGGCGCGGCGGGCGCGAAAGGCGCCGGCATAGGCGTAGCCCAGGATCTCATCGCCACGAAGCGCCACGAGGTAGGGATGGCCGCCCGCCAGGATCGTCTCGAAACGCGACAGCATCTCGGCTTCGTCGGGGGCATCGAGCTCGTAGCTCGCCGTGCCGTGAAGGACGGCATGGGCGTAGATCTTGGTGATGGCCGGGATATCGGCCGCTTCGGCGGCACGAATGGTGAGAGAGGCTGGCGTGTCCATCGTTTCGCCATAGCGCTTTGCGCGATCAGCGTCGATGGGAGAAAGCGCACACAAAAACGGCGCCCGAAGGCGCCGTTCGAAGCTTTTTCAAAAACCTCTTTCCGCTTAGTTGCGGTTGCCCATGAACTGAAGCAGGAACATGAAGAGGTTGATGAAGTCGAGGTAGAGCTGCAGGGCGCCCATGATGGAGGCACGGCCCGCGGCCACCGTATCGCCGGACACGTAATCATACGTGTTCTTCAGCCGCTGCGTGTCGTAGGCGGTGAGGCCTGCGAAGAGCAGGACACCGATCGCCGAGACGGCAAACTGCAGCGCCGACGAGGCGAGGAAGATGTTCACGATCGAGGCGATGATGATGCCGATCAGGCCCATCACCAGGAACGAGCCCCAGCCCGACAGATCCTTCTTGGTGGTGTAACCCCACAAAGAGAGGCCACCGAAGGCCGCCGCCGTGACGAAGAACGTCTGCACGATCGACTGGCCGGTGAAGACCAGGAAGATCGTCGACAGGGACAGACCCATCACCGCCGCGAAGGCGAGGAACACCATCCGCGCCGTTCCCGGCTGCATGCGGTTGATGCCGGCCGAAAAGCCGAACACGAAGAGAAGCGGGGCGAACATGATCACCCACTTCAGCGGGCTCGCATAAACGGCCTGGCCGAAGGGCGTCAGCATCGCGCCACCCGCCGTCTGCTCGACGGCGAAATAGAACGTGGCGAAGGCGGCAACGCCGGTGACGGCAAGGCCCATCGCCATGTTGTTGTAGATGCCGAGCATGAAGGCACGCAGGCCCTCGTCGATGCCAGCGCGGGCGCCGGCCCGGGATACTGTGCTCGAGCGATCGACAGTCTGGTACTGCCGGTCGAATTCAGCCATCGAATTCCTCCTGTTGGGGTGCTCCGCCTAAGCTAAAAACGGGCGTCGCTCCGCATATGGCAATGGGACAAGTCCATCACAAGACCTGTCCGTCCTGGAAGAAATTAACATCACGCAAGGTTAAGCGAAACATTCTCCCCGATCACAGATTGCGGAGGAAGGGCGCGGGGCGCACCGAGAGGATGCGCCAGGTGCCGGCAAGGCCGAGCCCGATCGTCACGACGAGCGCGATGATGGCGGCAAGTGCGGCCACCCAGGGGAAGAGCGTGAAGCGGAAATCCATGAGCACCGAGACGACGAGCCAAGCGGCGCCGGCGCCGGCCAGGAGCGCGAAAAAGCCGGTTGCGAGGCCGAGGAGCCCGTATTCCACGGCAAAGGCCGTCATCAGCTGACGCCTCGTGGCACCGAGCGCTTTCAGGATGACGGCGTCCTGGCGGCGCTGGCGGTGGCCGGCGGCGAGCGCGCCGGCGAGCACCAGCATGGAGACGACGAGGGCGAGCGAGGCGGCGATGCGGACGGCGAGCGCCAATTGCCGCACGACGGAATTGACGGCCTCGATCGCATCCTTCACCCGCACGGAGGTGACGCCCGGAAAGGCGCTCGTGACCTCGCGCAGCACGTCTCCCGAAAGCTCTTCGGGGCCTCCGTCCGGCAAAGTGAGGGTTGCCAGATGCGTGTGCGGCGCGCCGGCGAAGGTGTTGGGCGAAAACACCATGACGAAGTTGATGGCGAGCGATTCCCATTCCACGGAGCGGAAATTGGCGATCTTCGCGGTGATGGAGCGGCCGAGGACGTTGACGGTGACGGTATCGCCGAGCTCAAGGCCGAGGCCGCGGGCAAGCTCGCCGTCGAAGGAGACGAGGGGCTCTCCCGCATAATCTTCAGGCCACCATTCGCCCTCTTCGATGCGCGAATTCTCGGGAAGGTCGCTCGAATAGGTGATGCCGCGGTCGCCGCGCAGCACCCAGCCGGAGCCTTCTTCGGGCTCGATCTCCGAAGCCGGGGTGCCGTGAAGCTCGGTGATGCGGCCGCGCAGCATCGGCACGGTCTGGATGGCGCCGTCGGGCGCCGCCTTGCGCAGGAGGGTGATGAACGGTTCGCGCTCGGCGTTCTGGATGTCGACGAAGAAGAAATCCGGCGCCTCGTCGGCGATGCGCCCGGTCAGTTGGGCGCGCATATTGGTGTCGATCAAAGCGAGCGTGACGAGGAGCGTGAGGCCGAGACCGAGCGAGAGAACGACGCTGCCGGTCAAGGCGCCCGGGCGCTGGATGTTGCGAATGGCGAGCCGCAAGGTGGTGTTGCGGATGGTGCCGGCATGAGCGGCCGCCCAGACGATGGCGAAGGCGATGAGGCGCAGGACGAAGAAGACGACGATGACGCCCGCCACGAACCAGGCGGCGATATGCCAGTCGGCTGACAGGAGGATGGCGATCGCCGCGAGGCCGGCGAGAAGGCCGAGCTGCAGGAGGCGGATCGACAGAGCCGGTTTTGCGGCAAAATGCGCGGAACGGTCGGCAAACAGGCTGGACGCTTTGAGATCGCGGGCCCGGCCGAGCGGCCAGAGCGAGAAGGAAAGAGCGACGAGAAGCCCGTAGAGGGCGGCGAGCGCCAGCTCGCGCGGGTAGAGCGCGGGGACGGCCGAGAGCGGCAGAATGTTGGAGAGGGCGGCAAGGGCCACGAAGGGAAGGATGGCGCCGACCGCGAGGCCGATCGCGATGCCGAGGGCGGCGAGAATGAGGATCTGCGTCAGATAGGTGCGGAAGACGAAGCTGCGCGAGGCGCCGAGGCATTTGAGCGTGGCGATCGCAGGCCGCTTCAGATCGACGAAGCTTGCGACCGCATTGCCGACGCCGACACCGCCGACGACGAGGGCCGTGAGGCCGACGAGGGTCAGAAACTGGGCGAACCGGTCGATGTTGTCGGAAAGCCGCGGCGAGGCGTTGTCGCGCGAGCGCATGCGCCAGCCGGCTTCGGGGAAGCGCTCGTCGGCTCTGTCGCGGATCGCGGCGAGGCGTTCATCCGAGGCGCCGGGCAGGATCAGGCGGTATTCGTAGGTGATCAGGCTGCCCGGCCGCACGAGGCCTGTGGCCTCCAGCGTTTTTTCGGAGACGAGAAGGCGGGGGCCGAAGCCGATGCCGTCGGAGAGGCGGTCGGGCTCCGTCTCGGCGACGCCGCGGATCGCGACTTTCGTGGCGCCGAGCGCCACCTCGTCGCCCACGCTGAGGCTGAGCCGCTCCATCAGCTCCGGCGCGGCGACGGCGCCCGCGACGCCGTTCTGAGTGGAGAGTGCGTCTTGAACATCGCCGCCGCCGGCAAGCGCAAAGGTGCCGAGCTGCGGATAGCCCGGCCCGACCGCTTTCAGCTCGACGAGCGTCTGGTCGGAGCCGTCGAGACGGCGGGCCATCGCCCGCATATTGGAGACGAGCGCGAGCGTGCCGCCGGCATCGTCGGCCGCCTTCGTGAGGAAGGCATATTCGTCCGGGTTCGCCTGACGGTGGATGAGCGAGAAGGAGATGTCGCCGCCGAGGATGGTGCGGCCCTCATGGGCGATGCCTTCCGTCAGGGCGCGCGAGACAGAATTGACGCCGGCGATCGCCGCGACGCCGAGCGCGATGCAGGCGAGGAAGACGTAGAAGCCGGCAAGACCGCCTCTCAGCTCGCGCAGCGCAAAGCGCAGCGAGGTGGTTGCGGGGGCGCGGCGAGGGTCGGGGGAGGAAGAGGCTGTCATCGGCCGCTCAGGCCGGGCTCGCTACGGCGCGTTCGCGCGCCGGCACTGCCTTGTCGCCGCTGACCGGCTCGATATGGCCGCTCGCGATCCTCACGGTCCGGTCGCAGCGCTCGGCGAGCGCCCGGTCATGGGTGACGAGGAGAAGGGTGGTGGCATGCTCGCGCACTGTCTCGAAAAGAAGATCGGCGATTTCGCGGCCGGTGTCTTCGTCGAGATTGCCGGTCGGCTCGTCGGCGATCAGGATCGCAGGCTCGGTGACGAGGGCGCGGGCGATCGCCACGCGCTGCTGCTCGCCGCCCGACAGCGCCGCCGGATAATGGGAGAGGCGCTCGCCGAGGCCGACGCGCGCCAGCATTTTTTCGGCGCGGGCGAAGGCGTCCGATTTTCCGGCGAGTTCGAGCGGCACGGCGACGTTTTCCAGCGCCGTCATCGTCTGCATCAGATGAAAAGCCTGAAAGACGAAGCCGATCTTGTCGCCGCGGAAGGCGGCGAGTGCGTCTTCGTCCATCTCGGCATAATCGCGCCCGGCCACGGCGACACGGCCGCGGTCGACGCGCTCGAGCCCCGCGACCACCATCAGAAGCGTCGATTTGCCGGAGCCCGACGGGCCGATGAGGCCGATCATCTCGCCAGGGGCGGCGACGAGGCTCGCCTGCCTCAGAACATGGACTTGGGAGCGGCCGGTGCCGAGCGTCAGCTCTGCACCGTCGATCAGAATGGCCGGTTCACGCACGCTTATGAAAACCTATATCCGCCTTCGGGCACGGCTGCGCATATGGGGCTTCGCATATGACATTCAAAATTTTCGGGGGCGTTTCTGGGGGCCAGGGTGGCCCGGGTCACGTTCCTTTGAGCAAAGGTGGTGCGAGGACAGGTGGTGCGGGCCGGATCTGGCCGGCGCTCGGGCTCGCTCTCATCATGGGAGGGATCTTGGGCGGCGGACTTGTGGGCACGCGGGCGCAGGCGGCCGAGCCCGTGGAGATCGTCGCCTTCGGCGACAGCCTGACGGCGGGCTATGGCCTTGCCTCCGGTGCGGGCTTTGCCGATCAGCTGCAGGCGCGTCTCGACGAAGAGGGGATCGCGGCCAAGGTGATCAATGCCGGCGTTTCCGGCGATACGGCGACCGGCGGGCAGCAGCGTCTCGAATGGTCGGTGCCGGAGACGGCCGATGCCGTCATCGTCGAACTCGGCGCCAATGATGCGCTCCGGGGGGTCGACCCGAAGGTGACGCGCGAGGCGCTGACCAAGATCGTCACGCGCTTACAAGAGCGCGGCCAGAAGGTGCTTCTCGCCGGCATGTACGCCCCGCCCAATCTCGGCGACGAATATGGCGAGGCTTTCAACGCGATCTATCCCGATCTCGCGAAAGAGACGGGCGTTCTCTTCTATCCGTTCTTCCTCGACGGCGTGGCGCTCGACGACAGCCTGAAACAGCCGGACGGGCTGCATCCGACGAAAGAGGGTGTGACGGTCATCGTCGACCATATTCTGCCGAAGGTGAAGGAGCTGATCGAAGAGGTGCGCCAGGAGAAGGCGCCGGAGTGAGGGCGGGCTCTCTCTTGGAAGATGTGAGGAGGTACAAAGCGAGCAACCACAAAACGTGGTGTGGTGCACATTTTGTGGATGACATTTCTGTTTCCACAATATATTGAATCAATTGCTGTTGACGAAGGTGCGACAGGTCTGGTTGTCGCATCAACGAATCAGTTAAAAAGAGCGTGCGCTGCGTTACGGAATGCAATCGTGAGACGAGCAAGCGGACCAATCGCCGCTGGGACACGGGCAACCAAGACGCCGTCGTATTCGGCCCAGGCGAGTGCCTTTAGCCTCGCTTTGGCTTCGTCGGCATCCTTTGCGACAATGTCCACGGTGTAGGATCTGCTCTGGAAACGGTAGCTGAACAGATGCGTGGCGTATTCTGAAACTGCCATGAAGGAGGTTCCTATATGGCGAATATCCCTGGTTACTACGAAGTGTACCAGTCCGGTGGTCAATGGCGTTGGCGCTTTAAGGCCAACAATCACGAGATCATCGCGCAAGGAGAGTCATACTGGAATAAGTCCGACTGCCTGAACGCAGTCGGATTGATGAAGGGCTCTTACAACGCCCCTGTCTACGACGCGTAGTAGAGACCCTTCACCCATCCCGTAAGATGGAGAGGCGGCTAGCCCGCCTCTCTTTTTTTATCCAAGCAAATGGAAGTTACCCTGTCCACTCGCTTGATTCGCATTTATTTGTACATTGATGTACATTCAGGGTCAATGGGACGTAAGCGGACCACCGGTGCACGTTTCCAGCTTGGCGCCGCATGGGATGAAAAGCTGGACGACTTTTGTGAGGCTGCTTGGGGCGCGTCAGCTACAGATATTGTGAGACACGCAGTCGATCGGTTTATCGAGCAAGAGCTTGAGCGGAATGAGGGAATTCGGAAAAGCTATGAAGGTATCCGGAGGCGCCGCCGCTTAAAGGAAACTCTGTCTATTGAGCCTTCTACCAGGACCTCGACTACAGCCCGGACAGGGGATGATTGAGGCTGCTGCCGAAACAGGTGGGAGCGATCCTGCGGATTGTCGTATGCTAACGGATAAGCCGCGAGGCTCATATGAGTGGCCTCAGCCCTGCGCCTCGGCGTGCAGCGTGCCGGCGCCGAGGATGCGGCCGGGGCCTTTGTCGCTTTCGATCTGCAGGATGATGGCGCAGCCTTTGCCGGGCCCTTCCATGACGGCTTCTGTCGGAAGAACGAGCTTCATCGCGTTGCCGTCCCACATGCCGATCGGCTCGTTGTCGAGGACGACATTGCGGTAGGTGAGGGTGCGGCCGCGGTTTTCGCCGGAGCGGATCGGCACATCGACCTTCTTCAGGAAGGTGACGAGGCGCACGGTCACCATGCCGTCCTGCGGAGGCGTGCCGGCGCCGATGTCGACGTTGAGGCGCTCATGGCTGCGGGAGAGAGAGACCGAGACCGGGAGATGCGCCGTGGCGAGCAGCGAGGTGATCTTGTGGCGGTTGCTGCCGACATAATGGCCGTGGCCGTTGACGACCATCTGCGGGGTGTAGACCTTGCCGTCGCCGCGTACCGCCGCATAGGCGCGCTGACGGGCGGTGTTTTCGGGCTGGGCGAGCGTGTCCTTCCAGCCGAGATAGTCCCAGTAATCGACCGGCAGCGACAGGATGATGAGATCGTCGTGGGTCGACAATTCGTTGAGAAAGGCGTCGGCCGGCGGACAGGCGGAACAGCCCTGGCTCGTGAAGAGCTCGATGACGGCCTTCGTCCCTGATCCGGGTGTGGCGGCTTGCGCGCTTTCGGCCTTGGCCGGCGCGGCTGCGATCGCAACGCCGAGCATGACAGCGAGCGTGGCGGGCAGGGCGAAAGGAAGCAGGCGGAAATAGCGATGCATGACGCGGCGCACTATGCCCGCTCCTCCCCCAAAAGAGTGTCACAAGGGGGTGAGCGCACACCCTTGTGACATGTCTTGAACCGTCGAGACCAGAAGATCCCTATGCGGCTTCTTTGTCGCTCACGAGGTTGCGCAGCACATAGTGCAGAATTCCCCCGTGGCGGTAGTAGTCGAGCTCGTCTTCCGTGTCGATGCGCACCATGAGCGGCACCTCCTCGGTGCGGCCGTCGGCGAAGGTGATCCTGGCCGTCACCTCGCTGCGCGGACGGATATCCGTGAGGCCCGCGATCGACACTTCCTCGTCGCCCTTGATGCCGAGCGACTGCCAGGAGGTGTCGTCCTTGAAGACGAGCGGCAGGACGCCCATGCCG
Source organism: Afifella sp. JA880 (assembly GCF_025379905.1). NCBI lineage: Bacteria > Pseudomonadati > Pseudomonadota > Alphaproteobacteria > Hyphomicrobiales > Afifellaceae > Afifella > Afifella sp. JA880. Next base: position 305,699 of record NZ_JAOANH010000003.1, on the reverse strand, counting down.
ATCAGGTTCGAGCGGTGGATGCGCTCGAAGCTCTCCGCGATCACGGCGCGCACGCCGAGAAGACGGGTGCCCTTCGCCGCCCAGTCGCGCGACGAGCCGGTGCCGTATTCCTTGCCGGCGAAGATGACGAGCGGCACGCCCTCTTCCTCGTAGCGCATCGCGGCCGTGTAGATCGGCAGCTCCTCGCCGGAGGGATAGTGACGCGTCATGCCGCCTTCGATGCCGTCCAGCATCTGGTTCTTGATGCGGATGTTGGCGAAGGTGCCGCGCATCATCACTTCGTGGTTGCCGCGCCGCGAGCCATAGGAGTTGAACTCGATCGGCCGCACCTGATGTGACACCAGATAGTCGCCGGCGGGGCTGTCGCGCTTGATGGCGCCCGCGGGCGAGATGTGGTCGGTCGTGATGGAATCGAGGAAGAGGCCCAGAATGCGCGCCTTTTCCACGTCCTCCACCGGCTTCGGCGTCTTGTCCATGCCTTCGAAGAAGGGCGGGTTCTGGACGTAGGTCGACGATGATGGCCAGGTGTAGGTCATGCCGCCTTCGACCTTGATCCCCTGCCAGCGCTTGTCGCCGCGGAAGACGTCGCCGTAGCGGGTGCGGAACATCTCCTCCGAGATCACCTGGCGAACGATCTCGGCGACCTCCTTCGAGCTCGGCCAGATGTCCTTCAGGTAGACGGGGTTGCCCTCTCTGTCCTCGCCGAGCGGTTCCTCGGTGACGTTGAGGCGGAGCGAGCCGGCCAGCGCATAGGCGACGACGAGCGGCGGCGAGGCGAGATAATTCGCCCGCACATCCGGATTGACGCGACCTTCGAAGTTGCGGTTGCCCGAGAGGACCGAGCAGGCGACGAGATCGTTTTCGGCAATGGTTGCGGAAATCGCCTCCGGCAGCGGCCCGGAATTGCCGATGCAGGTGGTGCAGCCATAGCCGACGAGATCGAAGCCGAGCGCGTCGAGATCTTCCTGCAGACCCGATTTCGCCAGATAGTCGGTGACGACCTGCGAACCCGGGGCGAGCGAGGTTTTCACCCACGGCTTCACCTCCAGGCCCTTCTCGCGCGCCTTGCGGGCGAGAAGCCCGGCGGCGATCAGAACGCTCGGATTGGAGGTGTTGGTGCACGAGGTGATCGCGGCAATGACCACGTCGCCGTCGCGCAGATGATATTCCATCCCCTCGACCGGATAGGACGGCACGTCCATGACGCCTTCGGCGCCCTCGTCCATGTAACGGGCCTCGCCGGTGCTTTCCGGCGGCTCCTGCGAGCTCTTCTTGCCGCCGCGCAATTCGCCGAGGGCGCTTTCGAAGGCGCCTGCGGCGTCCGTCAGAGGCACCCGGTCCTGCGGCCGCTTCGGACCGGCAAGCGAGGGAACCACCGTGGAGAGGTCGAGCGTCAAGGTGTCGGTGAAATGGGGATCGGGCGTGTCGTCGAAGCGGAACATGCCCTGCGCCTTGGCATAGGCCTCCACCAGCTCGACGCGATGCGGATCGCGCCCGGTCGCCTTCAGGTATTTGAGCGTGTCGTTGTCGATCGGGAAGAAACCGCAGGTGGCACCATATTCCGGCGCCATATTGCTGATCGTGGCCTGATCTTCGAGCGAGAGGTTGGACAGGCCCTCACCGAAGAATTCCACGAACTTGCCGACGACGCCCTTCTTTCTGAGCATCTGGGTGACGGTCAGAACGAGGTCGGTCGCGGTCGTGCCTTCCGGCAGGCGGCCGGTGAGGCCGAAGCCGATGACTTCCGGGATGAGCATGGAGATCGGCTGGCCGAGCATGGCGGCCTCCGCCTCGATGCCGCCGACGCCCCAGCCGAGAACGGAGAGGCCGTTGACCATCGTCGTATGGGAATCGGTGCCGACGAGGGTATCCGGGAAGGCAAACGTTTCGCCGTCTTCCTCACGCGTCCACACCGTCTGGGCGAGATATTCGAGGTTCACCTGGTGGCAGATGCCGGTGCCCGGAGGAACGACGCGGAAATTCTCGAACGCGCCCTGGCCCCAGCGCAGGAACTGATAGCGCTCGCCGTTGCGCTCGTATTCCATCTCGACGTTTTTCTCGAAGGATTCCGGCGTGCCGAAATAATCGACCATCACGGAATGGTCGATGACGAGGTCGACCGGGACGAGCGGGTTGATGACGTTCGGGTCGCCGCCGAGATGCGTCGTGGCGTCGCGCATGGCAGCGAGATCGACGACGGCGGGCACGCCGGTGAAGTCCTGCATGAGGACGCGCGCCGGACGATAGGCGATCTCACGCGAGGAGCGGCGCTCCTTCAGCCATTCGGCGACGGCCTTGATGTCGTCGGCGGTGACGCTGCGCCCGTCTTCGAAGCGCAGGAGGTTTTCCAAGAGGACTTTGAGCGAGAAGGGCAGGCGGGAAACGCCGTCGAGCCCGTTCTTTTCCGCTTCAGTCAGAGAGAAATAGGTATAGGTCCGCCCATCGACTTCGAGCTGTTTTCGGGCCTTGAAACTGTCGAGAGATTTGGTCACGCGAGGCTCCTTTGATCGCACAATGAGGCCGGCCGCTCTTGGGCCAATGCCTCTCCTCCGGTGCGGTTCCGGCTGATTTTTTGGAGGCCGGCGGAGAGGAGCGCCTGCCGCCGCCGGTTGCCGGGGATATAGAATATTCTTAAAGCGGAGACCAGCCGCGCAAGCGGCCGATGCCGCAGAGAACGACACTTGGTCCAAAATTCCTTTCCCAGCCCGATTTCCGTGAACGCCGAAGAGCTCGCCTGCGAACGCGGGGGGCGGCCGATTTTCGAAGGCGTCAGCTTTTCGCTGTCAGGCGGCGAAGTGCTCGCCATCATCGGCCCGAACGGCACCGGCAAATCGAGCCTGTTGCGCATGATCGCAGGGCTTCTGTTCCCGGTCGCCGGTTCCGTGACGATCACGGCCGGCACGCTGGAGGAGGGGTTTTTGCACTTCCTCGCCTATGGCGACGGGCTCAGAAGCGTCTTCACGGTGGAAGAAAACCTGAAGCTCTGGTCGCGCATCTATGGGGGCGAGACGGGCGGCGAGGCGATCTACGACGCGCTCGAAGAAGTGGGCCTCGCGCATGCCATGCATCTGCCGGCGCGGGCGCTCTCGACCGGACAGCGGCGACGCGCCGGGCTTGCGCGGCTCGTCTTGTCGAAGCGGCCCGTCTGGCTTCTCGACGAGCCGACCTCGGGCCTCGACCGCGACGGCGAGGCGGTGCTCGGCGGGCTGATGCGGACGCATCTCGATGCCGGCGGCGCCATCATCGCGGCGACCCATCTCACCCTTCCCGTGCCGCCGACCCGCACGCTCGAGCTGCAATGAGAAAGCCTTCATGAGCGCCTTTTCCGCCATCATCGGACAGACGGTCAAAGCGAGCTTCCGCGCCGGCGGCGGCGCGCTCACCGGCCTCCTCTTCTTTCTGACCGTCGTCACCGTGTTTCCGTTCGGCGTCGGCCCGGATCTCAATCTTCTTGCCCGCATCGGGCCGGCGGTTCTGTGGATCGGGGTGCTGCTGTCGCTGCTTCTCGGGCTCGACCGGCTCTTCGGCCAGGACCGCGAGGACGGGGCGCTCGAACTCATCATGGTGTCGGGCGAGCCCCTGGCGCTCTTCGTCTTCGCGCGCGCGGCCGGCTACTGGCTGGCGCACGGTTTGCCGATCGTGGTCGTGGCGCCGATCCTCGGCCTCATCCTCAATCTCAACGCGCTGTCGCTTGCGGCCGTCACGGCGACGCTCGTCGTCGGCTCGCCGGCCCTTGCCATGATCGGCGCGGTGGGCGGGGCGCTGACGGCGGGGCTTGCCCGCGGCGGCATGCTGGCGGCGATCCTGGTTTTGCCGCTCTCGATCCCGGTGCTGATCTTCGGGGTCGCGGCCGTCAACGGGGCAATCGCCGACCCGGACCCGTTCCTCGCGCCCTTCCTGATTTTGTGCGCGTTCACGATGTTTTCAGCGGTTCTGGCGCCGATTGCGGGCGCAGCGGCACTTCGTCTCGGTCTCGATTGATCTAGCTCATGGCTGGTTGAGCCTGGACGTGAAAGCAAGTGGTGTTTGCTGTCACTCTAGAATGGTCCTAAAGTCTTCTCATGGGTACCATCTCCAGCCTCGCCAATCCGACACGCTTCCTGTCGTGGTCGGCACGTATCCTGCCCTTCGTCACCGTTCTCGCGGTGGTGACGCTGGCCATCGGCCTCTACCTGTCGCTGGTGGCTTCGCCGCCGGATTATCAGCAGGGCGACAGCGTGCGCATCATGTATGTGCATGTGCCGGCCTCCTGGCTTGCGATGTTCTGTTACCTGGTGATGGCGGGCGCGGCTCTCGGCACGCTCGTCTGGCGCCATCCGCTGGCCGATGTGTCGGCGCGGGCGGCAGCCCCGATCGGGGCGGCGTTCACCTTCCTCGCGCTCTTTACCGGCTCCGTCTGGGGCAAGCCGATGTGGGGCACCTGGTGGGTGTGGGACGCGCGGCTCACCTCGGTTCTCGTGCTCTTCATCATGTATCTCGGGCTTTTGGCCCTGTGGCGCGCCTTCGATGATCCGACGCGGGCGGCGAAGGTCGCGGCCGTCCTCATCCTCGTCGGTTTCGTCAACATCCCGATCATCAAGTTCTCGGTCGATTGGTGGAACACGCTGCATCAATCGGCGAGCGTCATCCGCCTAGACGGGCCGTCGATCGCGCCGTCGATGCTGTGGCCGCTCGTGGTGATGGCCGTCGCCTACACACTTATTTTTGTCGCCCTGCATCTTGCGGCGATGCGTGCGGAGATCTATCGGCGCAGGGCGCGCACGACGGAGATCCTGATCGCGGCCCGCCGCCCGAGCACGGCCGTCAGGCCCGCCGCCGCGCATTAGAGGTCGCCATGACGCATCTGCCTTTCATCCTCGCAGCCTATGGTGCGAGCGCGCTCGTTCTTATCGGCCTCATCGTGTGGGTCGTGGCCGATACGCGCATTCAGAAGCGTCGGCTCAACGAATTGGAAAAGGCCGGCCCCAGGCGCCGCCGCTCGACGACACAAGGCCTATGAAACCTCCCATCAAGACGACGAGCAAACGAAGCAATTCGCCCGCGATGAAACGCGTCTGGCTCGTTTTGCTGCTCGTTCTGTTCATGGCTCTCGTGGCCATCTTCTGGAAACAGCTCGGCGAGGACGCCTCGCAGGTTCCCTCCGCCCTCATCGGCAAGGAAGTGCCCGATTTCGATCTTCCGCCGCTTTACGAAGACGGCAAGGGCCTCAAGACCGCCGATCTCGAAGAGGGCGTGCATCTCGTCAATATCTGGGCATCCTGGTGCGGCCCGTGCCGCGGCGAGCATCCGGTGCTGATGCAATTGTCGGAAGACGACCGCTTCGACGTCACCAGCATCAATTACAAGGACGAGGGCGAAAACGCCCGCCGCTTCCTCGGGACGCTCGGCAATCCCTTCGATCGCATCGCGACGGATTCGACCGGGCGCACGGCGATCGATTGGGGCGTCTACGGCGTGCCGGAGACGTTCATCGTGCGCGACGGCATCATCGTCTACAAGAATGTCGGCCCGCTCAACACCAAGGCCTTCCAGACGGATTTCATGCCGGCGTTGGAGAAGGCGATCTCCGAGGAAGAGGCCGAAAAAAGCGGCGGTCAGCAGCCGACGAGCTGAGTGCTCCTGAGCCGAGTTGGCCTGCGCTGAGTTGGCCTGCGCTGAGTTGGCATGGGCCGAGTTGGCTCGCGCTGAGCGGACGATAAGCTGAGCGGATGCGTGGAACCGAAGCCGGGGGTCAGCCCCGGCTTTCGTGTTTTATGCCTGCCGGCCGCTTATGCCGGCACTTCGTCTTCCTGCACCTCGTCGGTGGCGCGGCGGACTTCGTGCGTCAGGGCTTCCGGCAGGCCGAGCCTTGCCGCCAGCATGTCGAGATAGGCTTTCTCCGCCGGATGGTCGGGATCGATGGCGAGCAGCGAGGCGGCGTAGACTTCGGTGGCCACTTCCTGGTTTGGCGTTCGCTCGACGAGATCGTCGATGGAGAGCGGGCGGCGCATCTCGTCGAAGAGAAGGCCCTTGTCCTCGCTGTCGAGATCGAGCGCCTCGATGCGCCCGTAGATGGCTTCCTGCTCGTCCTGGTCGATATAGCCGTCGGCCTTCGCCGCGGCGATCATGGCAGACAGGATCAGGCGGGCGCGGTCTTCCGCCTCGCGACCTTCCGGTTGAAAGGCGGTGCCTTCGGGCGAGGGGAGCTCCTGGGCCGGCTGATGGGCGATTTGCGGCTGTTGCTGCTGCGGGGGCAGGCTGCCGTCGTTTTTCGCCTGGTGGCTCTGCCAGGCCTTGTAGGCGAGGCCCGCAACGAGGGCCATGCCGCCATATTTCACGGCCTTGCCGCCGAGTTTCCGGCCGCGCTTGGAGCCGAGAAGATAGGTCGCGAGACCGCCGGCGAGCGCACCCTTCAGAGCCGAATTGCCCTGGCCGCCGAGAAACCCGCCGATCTGATCCTGGATCGAACCGCCGGACGTCTGCCGCTGGCTTGCCGGCGTGCCGGCGCCCTGTTGTGCACTCCCGCCCGTGCCGAGAAACTGGTCGAGAAGCTTCTGCGCGTCGATCATCAACGGTCCCTTTCGTTCTGGTGTCGGCGAAGGCCGACCGAGACCGATATCGTCATCGCCTTTCCGCGTCGCAACGGCGATGACGTATGCGTGATCTCGAGGCTTGCTGCAGCCGCGCGAGGGGCGGCCTACTTGTCGCCGCCGAGCGGCTCCAGCGAGTGCCGGGTGATGAGCGGCATCTGCGTCAGCGTGAAGACGATGGTGAGCGGCATGATGCCGAAGACCTTGAAGCTCACCCAGAAGTCGGTGGAGAAATTGCGCCACACCACCTCGTTCAGGATGGCGAGGGCGAAGAAGAAGAGGCCCCAGCGGAAGGTCAATTTGCGCCAGCCCTCGGCATCGAGCCGGAAGACGCTGTCGAAGACATAGCCGAGGAAGGAGCGGCCGAAGGCGAGGCCGCCCAGAAGGATGGTGCCGAAGAGCGCGTTGACGATCGTCGGCTTCATTTTGATGAAGACCTCGTCATGCAGGATGAGCGTCAAGGTGCCGAAGACGAGGACGACGATGCCGGTGACGAGCGGCATGATGGCGAGCTTCTTCGTCAGCCAATAGGAGACGCCGAGCGAGATGGCGATCGCCACCATGAAGGAGGCGGTGGCGACGAAAATGTCGAAGCGCGCATTGGCGAAAAAGAAGACGACCAGCGGGCCGAGCTCCAACAGGAGCTTGACGAGCGGCGGCAGGTGATCGCGGCCGGGATCGCCCGGTTCGCGCTCGAAGATCGACATGGCGGTCCTTCGTCAGCGTTGCGCTTCTATGTGCGGAGGGCGCCGCAAAGTGTCAATCGCGCCCTCCTTGCGGCGTTTACATGCCGGCAATGGCACGGGCGAAATCTTCCGCCTTGAAGGGCTGCAGATCGTCGATGCCTTCGCCGACGCCGATGAAATGCACCGGCAGAGCGTGTTTTGCGGCGATCGCGACGAGAATGCCGCCGCGGGCGGTGCCGTCGAGCTTGGTCATGACGAGGCCGGTGACGCCGGCGCGCTGGCCGAAAATCTCCACCTGCGAGAGGGCGTTCTGCCCGGTCGTCGCATCGAGCGTCAGAAGCGTCGTGTGCGGTGCGCTCGGATCGTGCTTCTTGATGACGCGCACGACCTTTTCGAGCTCGTCCATCAATTCGGCGCGGTTCTGCAGACGCCCGGCCGTGTCGATGATGAGGACATCGCTTCCCTCTTTCTTCGCCGCCTGCATGGCATCGAAGACGAGGCCGGCCGCATCGGCGCCCTGTTCGCGCGAAATGACGGTGCTCTTGGTGCGCTCGCCCCAGATCTTCAGCTGCTCGATGGCGGCGGCGCGAAACGTGTCGCCGGCGGCGAGCATGACGCTCCGCCCCTCGGCGCGGAGCTTCGCCGCGAGCTTGCCGATCGTTGTCGTCTTGCCGGAGCCGTTGACGCCCACGACCAGGATGACGAAGGGCTTTTTGGCGGCATCGATGGCAAGCGGCTCGGTGACCGGGCCCAGGACTTTTGCCACCTCCTCGGCGAGGATGTTGCGGATCTCGTCTTCGCCGACCGTCTTGTCGTAGCGCTCGCGGGCGAGGCGCTCGGTGATCGCGGTCGCGGTCGCCACGCCGAGATCGGCCTGGATCAGGATGTCTTCCAGATCCTCCAGCGTCTCGTCGTCGAGCCGGCGCTTGGTGAAGGTGCCGGTGATGCGCGAGGTGATGGTGCTCGAGGATTTCGACAGGCCGGCACGCAGGCGCTGCAGCCAGTTCTGACGCGGCAATTCGGTGGCGACGGGGAGGGTTTCGGATTTTGCGGGCTCTTCGGCCGGCTCGTGCTCGGCGGTCTCCGCCTCGCCGACGTCCTCGCCGGTCTCGGTCACAGGAGCTGCGGCGAGCCCGGCTTCCTCGTCGGCAGAGGTTTCGGCAGCGGCAGGGCGGTGCTTTTCGGCGGTGTCCTCGCCCTCCGGCGCGAGGCCGATATCGGTTTCCGTCGTCTGCGGGCCGCGATCCTTCGTTTCGAGCTGGTGGGCGGCGGGATGGGTTTCGTGCTCAGGTTCTGCGGCCGGCGTCTCAACGGGGGCGGGGGTTGAGGCTGCGGCTGCGGGCTGAAGGCCGCGCTCCTCGTCCTGCGCAGACGTGTCTTCTGCAGGTTCCTCCGCTGTGGTCGTCTCCTGAGACGCAGCGTTGTCGGCGGGGACTTCCTTTTCTGCCGGCTCTTCTGGCGCTTCGGGCTTGCGGGCGGCAGGCTCTTCCTCGTCTTCCGCTGGAGCCTCCGGCTCCTTGACCGGGTGTTCGGTGAAAGAGGCCGCTTCCGCGTCGGCATCGGCTGGCGCGGCCGCGGGGCGGTGGAGGTCGGCGTCCGGCGCCTCCGCCTCTTCGACGATGCCGATATCGGTGTCGGTCGTCTGCGGTCCGCGGTTCTCGGTTTCGAGCTGGTGGCTGGCGAGCCGCTCTTTGTCCTCGGGCCGGTCCTCCTCTGGGAGCGCCTCTTCTGGCAGGGCCCTTGCGGATCTCGCTTCGCTTTCTTCCGCGGCCTCCGCGTCCGTCAGCTGCGTCTCGTCGCGCTCGGCCTCCTTTTCGGGGATATCGTTGCCTTCGCCGAAAAGGATGCGCTTGAAGAAGCCACGCTTCTCTTTTGCCATTATGCGGCCTCCGCCAGCTGCTGGCCCTGCAACATGCCAGCCTCGATGCCGGCGATGCGCACGTTCAAAATGTCTCCGGCCGTGCCTGCGGATCCGAGGCGCACCGGCGCGAATTGTTCGGTGCGGGCGGAGCCTTCCTTCTCCACCAGCACGCGGCGCTCATGGCCGAGCTCGCTTTCGAGGAACCGCCGCTCGGCGACTTCGCCCGCTTCCCGGAGGCGGCGTGCGCGCTCTTTGATCTCCTGGCGCTCGAGCATCGGCATGCGTGCCGCCGGCGTGCCCTTGCGCGGCGAGAAGGGGAAGACGTGCAGGAAGGTGAGACCGCAATCCTCGATGAGGCGGAGAGAGTTCTGAAACATCTTCTCCGTCTCGGTCGGGAAGCCCGCGATGAGATCGGCGCCGAAGACGATGTCGGGACGCAGCCGGCGCGCTTCCTCGCAGAAGCGGATTGCATCGTCGCGCAGATGCCGGCGCTTCATGCGCTTTAAAATCATGTCGTCGCCGGCCTGCAGCGACAGATGCAGATGCGGCATCAGCCGCTCTTCCTCGGCGATCGCGCGCATGAGGTCGGGATCGGCCTCGATGGAATCGATGGAGGAGAGGCGCAGGCGGGCGAGCTCCGGCACATGGCGCAGGATGGTGCGCACGAGACGGCCGAGGCGCGGCGCGCCCGGCAGATCGGCGCCCCAGGAGGTGAGGTCGACGCCGGTCAGAACGATTTCGGGATAGCCCGCGGCGACGAGGCGGCGGACTTCCTCCACGACCGGGCCCATGGCGACAGAGCGGGAATTGCCGCGGCCATAGGGGATGATGCAGAAGGTGCAGCGATGGTCGCAGCCGTTCTGCACCTGCACGAAGGCGCGGGTGCGGCCCTCGAAGGCATCGACGAATTGCGGCGCGGTTTCGCGGATCGCCATGATGTCGGAGACGACGATCTTTTCCGGCGGCGGCAGATCCATGGGCGAACGCGCGACGCGGGCCCAGGCGGAGCGCTCGGTCTTTTCGGCATTGCCGAGAACGAGATCGACCTCGGCCATCTCGGCGAACATTTCCGGATCGGTCTGCGCGGCGCAGCCGGTGACGACGATGCGGCGGCCGGGATTCTCGCGCCGTGCCTTGCGGATCGCCTGACGCGCCTGGCGCACGGCCTCTGCCGTGACGGCGCAGGTGTTGACGATGATGGCGTCGGAAAGCTCTTCGCCCGCCTCGCGGCGCATCACCTCGGATTCGTAGGTGTTGAGCCGGCAGCCGAAGGTGAGGATGTCGAGGCTCATTCGGCCGCCTCCTCGGCGCGCTGCCAGGCGCCCGTCTCAGGATCGAAAGTTCCCGCAAATTCCGTCTCGGCGGGGCCGGTCATCCAGATGTGGTCGCGCTCGTCCCAGCGGATCGTGAGTTCGCCGCCCGGCATGGCGATCACCGCCTCGCGGGCCGAACGGCCGGTGCGGGCGGCGGTGACGAGCGTGGCGCAGGCGCCGGTGCCGCAGGCGCGCGTCAGGCCGGCGCCGCGCTCCCAGATGCGGATGCGGATGCGGTTCGGTGTCTCCACATGGGCGACGGTGATGTTGGCGCGCTCCGGGAAGATCGGATGGTTTTCGAGAAGCGGACCGAAACGCTCGATCTGATGCGCGTCCACATCGTCGACGAAGAAGACGGCGTGCGGGTTGCCGACATTGACGACGGCCGGCGAATGCAGAACCGGCGCATCGACCGGACCGATCTGCAGTTCGATCGCACGGGTGTCGTGGAATTCCTCGGCAAGCGGGATCGATTGCCAGTCGAATTTCGGCACGCCCATATCGACGGAAATCGCCTCGCCGGAGATCTGGCCGATGAGAAGGCCGGCGCGCGTCTCGATCGAGGCATGGGGCTTGCCTGTCTCCGCCATGACGAGGGAGGCGACGCAGCGCGTGGCATTGCCGCAGGCCGCAACCTCGCCGCCATCGGCATTGTCGATGCGCATGAAGACATCGGCACCTGAAGGCGAACGCTCCAAGGTGATGAACTGGTCGAAGCCGACCCCTGTTTTTCGATCGGCGAGTTTCCTGATGATTTCAGGCGCCGGACGCACGCCTCCCGCACGCGTGTCGACGACCATGAAGTCGTTGGCGAGACCGTTCATTTTCAAAAAGGGCGTGTTCATGGGCGCCTATATGGGCGAAACCGGGACAGAACGCCAGATGAGGCGAAAACTGGCAAAGCGCCATTTTGTCTTGGGTCTTCCTGGGATGCCGGCGCGTCCTCCGATTTGCGGCGCTGAGATGGCGCCCGCGGCGCATCCTGCGGCGCATTGGGCGGAACCAACGCCCCGGCCGCCGATTATTCGGCCAAGGGATTCATGAACAACGACAGACCACACAGCCAGCATGCCCGCGATCCGCGCGGCCGCGATGCCCGCCAGCCGACACAGATCCCGTTTCTGGGCTGGAAAGACATTTTCTGGCGCGTGAGCCAGGAGATCGGCGAGGACCGCGTTTCGCTCGTGGCGGGCGGCGTCACCTTCTATCTGCTTCTCGCCGCCTTTCCGGCGCTCGGCGCGCTCGTTTCCATCTACGGGATTTACAACGATCCGGCCAATCTCGCCTCGCAGCTGCAGGCGTTGCAGGCGGTGATGCCGCAGGCGGGCATGGACATTCTGCAGCAAGAGCTGTCGCGGCTCGTGACGGCGAAATCCTCCTCGCTCAGTTTCGCGTTTCTGACCACGCTCGCTCTGTCGCTGTGGAGTGCCAATAAGGGTGTGAAGTCGCTCTTTCAGGCGCTCAACGTCGCTTATGAGGAGAAGGAGAAGAGGAATTTCTTCGTCCTCAACGTCGTGTCGCTCGCCTTCACGCTCGGCTTTCTGATCCTCATCATCCTGTTCTTGAGTGCCACGATCGTGGTGCCGGCCGTGCTCGCCTATCTCGGCCTCCATCAGGGATGGCTGGTCGCCTCGATCCGGTGGCCGATCCTGCTTCTGGTCGCGGCCTTTTCGATCGGCATCCTCTATCGCTATGGGCCGAGCCGGCGGCCGTCGCGCTGGCGCTGGGTGACCTGGGGCGGGACGATCACCGCCGTGGTGTGGATCGCGGCCTCGATCATGTTCTCCTGGTACATCGCGAATTTCGCCGATTACAACGCCACCTACGGATCGCTCGGGGCGGTGATCGGCATCATGATGTGGATCTGGGTGTCGGTATTCGTGCTTCTGGCGGGCGCCGAACTCAACGCCGAGATGGAGCATCAGACCGCCCGCGATACGACCTTGTCGCCGGAAAAGCCGATCGGGCTCCGCGGCGCGCATATGGCCGATACGGTCGGCAAGGGGCTCGACGGGTCGGGCGGCGGTGCCGGCATCGACCTCTTCGGCACGCGTCAGCCGCTCGGACGAGACCGCCCGTTTAGCTTCGGCGAGTTGATCACGCTCGGGATTCCCTTCGTTTTGATCGCCATCCTTCTCACCCCGCCGAAACGACGGGCGACGAAGAGCGGACCGCATTCGGCGAAGCGGGACAGCGTGTCCGATAAGAAGCGCGGAAAGAGTGCCAAGGACAAAAGCGCCAAAGACGGGCGGCGGTCGGCGTCCGGGAGTGTTCTCGCGTCGGTTCTGCGTCTGGCCGCGGCGCAGGCCGCCAAGCGCTGAGCGAAGACGGATTTCTCGGAGGAAGAGAGCGGCGGCTGAGCCGCTCGGGGTTCCCGCCGGGGGAAGGCGAGAACCCGTCGAAAACGTGCCGCCGGGCGATGGCTGATGCCGGTTGCCGGCGACACGCGTCGTCAGGTTTGGACATACTTCGCCGCGGAGACGACGACCTCGATGAGGGTGTCCTTGCCGAGTTCGGCGACGCCGATCGTGGCGCGGGTCGGCAGATGCTCGGCCGGCAGCCAGGCGAGCCAGGCCTCGTTCATGCCGTCCTTCTGGGAAAAGTCGGAAATGTAGATCATCGCCGTCAGGAGCTTCTCCTTGGAGGAGCCGACCTTGGCCAGAAGATCGTCGATCTTCTTGCAGATCTCTTCCGTCTGCCCCTTCATGTCCTTGCTCATATCGTCGGCGACGAGGCCGCCGAAATAGAGAACGCCGTTATGCTCCACGACGCGATGGTTGATCTTCGTCTGGATGTGACGCTGGATCATTGTGTGTCCTTGCTTGGTTTTGGAGGGGGGTGAGGCCCGCTTCAGGACTTGGCGAAGCGGGTGATGGAGAACGGTGCGATCGGAGCGTTGGTGTGCCCGGTCGCGATCAGTTCCGCCATGATCTCGCCGACGGCCGGGCCCAGCTGGAAGCCATGGGCGGAAAAGCCGAAAGCGTGGAAGGCGTTTTCGTGGGTCGACGAGGGTCCGATGACCGGAATGTCGTCGGGCATGCGGCCTTCGATGCCGGCCCAGGAGCGGACGATGGTGGCGCTCTTCATGATCGGAAAAATGCCGATCGCCGTCTCCGCCGAATAGCGCAGCTGCGAGAAGCGCATCTCGGATTTGTTGGTCTTCGGATCGGGATAGCCGCGGCGTCCGCCGCCGATGATGACGGTGCCGTTTTCCGCCTGCTTGAACGACAGCGGGCGGCCACAGCCGCCGACGACGGCATCGCAGAAGCGCTTCATGCGCGCCGTCACGATCATCATCGGCGCAATCGCCTCGATGGGGGCATGCTCGCCGAGCTGTCTGGCGATTTCGCCCGCCCAGGCGCCGGCGCAGTTGAGGAGATTGCGCCCCGTAAAGGTGCCGGCCGAAGTGTCGACGTGCCAGTCCTTCCCGTCGCGGCGCACTTTCTCGACGCGCGTCTTCTCGAAGAACTGGACGCCGAGCGCGCGCGCCTTGCGCTGAAAGGCGAAGGTCGTGGTGTAGGGGATGGCGAAGCCGTCATCGAGGCTTGCGAGCCCGCCGACGCAATGCGGGGCGACGGCGGGGAGGAGACGCCGCAATTCCTGCTGATCGACGATGACCTCGTGGGTGAAGCCCAGTTCGCGGAGATCGGCAGTCCGCTTTTCGAGCGTCTCGAGCTCCGCTTCGGTCTCCGCCACCTTGATCTGCGGGCAACGCTGAAAGCCGCAATCGTCGTCGACGAGATCCCCGATCCGGTGCCAGATCTCCATCGCGCGCACCGAGATCGGCACCTCGGCATAATTCCGGCCGAGGCGGCGCACGCCGCCGGCATTGACGCCGGAGGCATGGCGGCCGGCATTGTCCTTTTCGATGACGATCACCGACAGGCCGCGTTTGGCGGCGTGCAGTGCGGCCGAGCAGCCGTGCAGGCCGCCGCCGACGACGATGAGATCCGCCATAGGCGTGCCGGTCACGGTCGTGTCCTCAGTGTACGGCTGCGGATTCATCAGCGAGATCGGCCGGAACGGCTTCCTCGCTTTCGAGGGCTGCGAGCTCCGACAGGAGGAGCGGCTTCAGGGGCGGTCGGATGCGGTAATAGCCGATCTCCGAGATCGGTTCGCCGCGCCGGCTGGCGATGATCTCGCTGACGGCGAGCCCGCACATGCGGCCCTGACAGGGGCCCATGCCGCTGCGCAGGAAAGACTTCACCTGGTTGGGGCCCGGCGCGCCGAGATCGACGGCCTTGCGGATGTCGCCGGCCGTCACCTCCTCGCAGCGGCAGACGAGGGTGTCGTCGGCGGGGGCGAGAATTTCCGGCGAGGGCGCGTAAAGGGTTTCCAGAAGCGGCCGGATCTTGGCCTCGCGCATGAGCGCATCGGTGACGGAGCGGCGCTCCTGGGCGTTGCCGCGACCGGCCTTTTCCGCGATCCTGAGGCCCGCGAGGCGGCCGCGCAGCCTGGCGGCAACCGCGCCGCCGATGCCCGCACCGTCGCCTGCCACATAGACGTCGGCCATGGTCGTCTCGAAATACTCGTCGACCTTCGGCACGAAGCAATGCTGGCTCTTGTTCCATTCGTGATCGCAGCGCAGAAGGCGCGTGACCTGCTGGTTCGGCACGATGCCCTGGTGGAGCGCGACGGAGGTGGTTTCGAGACGGTGGGATTTGCCGCCGCTCGTGAAGGTCACGGCCTCCGCCTTGCCATTGCCCTCGATGCGGATTCCGGTCGCATCGCGGTAGATCGGCACGCCGGCGCGGCGCAGCGACAGCATCATCGCCATGCCCTTCACGAGATAGGATGCGGCTCCGAGGGCTGCCGGAAGATGCTTGAGCGCTGCCACGTAGCGGCTCTGCGGCACGGTCTCCACGATGGCACGCGGCTTGACGCCGGCCTTCAGCATCTGCGCGGCAATCAGCGACAGGAGCGGACCTGAGCCGACGAAGACGACATCGTCGGAGACGACGCCGTTCGCCTTCAAGAGGATCTGCAGAGCGCCGGCCGTGGTGACGCCCGGAAGCGTCCAGCCCGGCATCGGCGTCGGCCGCTCGATGGCGCCCGTCGCCACCACGATGGCGCCGGCCTGGATGTGTTTGGAGCCTTGGCCGAGCGACACGTCGATGCCGAGGGCGCTGTCGATGTTCCAGACGGTGGCGCCGGGGAGATATTCGGCGCTGCACGCGCGGAAGGCTTTGGCGATGTCGCGGCCGGCGGCATAATCGGCGCCGAGGACCTTTGTGCGCTTCTCGTCGCTCGTCTCGATGCCGCGATAGATCTGGCCGCCGGGTGCCGGCTGTTCGTCGAGAACGATCGCGGAGAGCCCGGCCTTGGTGACTTCGACAGCGGCGGCAATGCCGGCCGGACCGGCGCCGATGATGGCGACGTCGTAGCGGTTTTTCGTCGTTGCGCTCATCAGGAGATCACCTCCGCGCTGCCCGACTGGCGGCGCACCTGCATGCCCTCTTCGACCTGCACCATGCAGGCCTGGCGGTTCGGCACGCCGTCGATCTCGACGAGGCAGTCGAAGCACACACCCATCAGGCAGAAGGGGCCGCGGGGCGTCTCGGTGACCGGCGTGGTGCGGAAAATGCGTTCGTCGGCCGCGAGAAGAGCCGCCGCGATCGTGTCGCCGGTGCGGGCCTTCAGGGCCTTGCCTTCGAAAGTGAAGGAGAGGGAGGGAGCGCCCGTCTCCTCAGCGCGCTTGAACATTGAATCTCCTTGCTGAAAAGGCGGCCATCTCATCGTCGAGCCGGCCGCGGGCGATCATCGGCGCGAGCGCCATCGCATGGGCGCCGGCGAGCGTGACGCCGGAATGGCAATTGACGCTGAAGGCGCCGGGGTGGGTTTCGGATTGCTGATAGATCGGATGGCCGTCGGGGCTCATCACCCGCAGCGCTGCCCATGAGCGCACGACGCGCAGATCTTTCAGAAACGGGAAGGCGCGCAGCGCGCGGGCGGCGATGTCCGCCATGATGCGCGGCTTCGAAGTGGTGTCGAAGCCTTCATCCTCGTGGCTGTCGCCGATCATGATGGAGCCTTCGTCGGTCTGGCGCACGACATGCGTCGGCTTGGTGAAGAGAGGCGCAGTGCGCTCCGTCACCAGGATCTGGCCCTTGAGCGGTTCGACGGGAATATCGAGGCCGACCATTTCGCCCAGATCGCGATTTCCGAGGCCGGCGGCGAGGACGACCTTGGCGCCGGTGAAGGTGCCGGCCGGCGTGCGCACGGCAAAGTGGCCGCCGTCGCGCTCGATCTCAATGCCGCGGGCGTTCGGATGATAGCGGCCGCCGTGCTTCAGGAGGCCGGCATGCAGAGCGCGCATCAGATAGAGCGGGCTCGCGTGGCCGTCATGCGGCGAATAGGTGCCGCCGACGACATCGGGGCCGAGGCCCGGCAGCATGTCGTCGAGCTCGGCGCGGCTCAAAACCCGGCCGCCGTAATATTCCGCACCATGCTCCTGGTTCATGCGGTTGAGGATCTTAACCTGTTCCTCAAGCTCTTCCTCGTCGACGCAGACATGCACGCCGCCGGGCTTGTGATAGGCGGTGGAGACGCCCGTCTCCTCCAGGAGGTTGTCGGAAAATTCCGGCCACACATCCGCCGAACGGCGCGTCCAGCGCGCATATTCAGGCATTTTGAGACCCTTCGTCTGTACCCAGACGAGGCCGAAATTGCCGCGTGAAGCGCGAAAGGCGACGTCGCCCTCGTCGAGGAGATCGACCTTTTCGCCCTCGCGGGCGAGGCCATAGGCGATGGCGGCGCCGACGAGGCCGCCGCCGATGACGATGGTGTCTGCCTTCATCGTGCGCCCTCGCCGATGAGGAGGCGATCGAGGCCGTAGATGCGGTCGACGAGGAACATGAGACCCACGGTAAACAGGATGGCGACCGTGGAGATTGAGGCGACGAGGGGGTCCGTCGTCTGCGTGATGTGGGAGAAGAGACGCACTGGCAATGTCGTTGTGGTGGGGCTGACGATGAACACCGTCACGGTGAGTTCGTCGAAGCTGGTGATGAAGGCAAGGACCCAGCCGCCGATCACGCCCGGCATGATGGCCGGAAGCGTGACGCGGCGAAAGACGGTCCAGTCGGAGGCGCCGAGCGACACCGCCGCCTGTTCCTGCGACCGGTCGAGGCCGGTCACCGAGGCGAGAACGAGGCGCAGGATGAAGGGCATGATGATGATCGCATGACAGAGCATCAGCCCGACGAAGGTGCCGTTGACGTTGAGGAAGCTGAGAAAGCGCAGGAAGGCGATGCCGAGAACCACGGTCGGCACCGTCAAAGGCGACAGGAAGAAGGCCTGAAGCACGTCACGGCCTGGAAAGCGGCCGCGGCCGATGGCGAGCGCCGCCGGCACGGCGAAGATGGAGGAGACGGTCGCGGAGGCGACACCGAGCTGGAGGCTGATCCAGGCCGCTTCGATGAAGTCGGGATTGTCGAGGATCGCCCGGAACCAGCGCAGCGACAGGCCGCTCGGGGGAAACTCCAGAAAGCCTTCCGGCGTGAAGGAGACGCCGATGACGACGACGAGCGGCGCCAGCATGAAGGTTGCGAAAAGAACGCTGAAGCCTTTGGCGAAGAGGCCGTTGTGTCTCATTCGAAGACCCCCGCAAAACGGCGTTCGACGAGCCGGTTCCAGCCGACCATGATGGCGAGCACCGAGACCAGAAGAAGGATCGCGATCGCCGCGCCGAGCGGCCAGTTCAAGGTGTTCAGGAACTCGTCATAGACGGTGGTGGAAACGACCTTGACGCGGCGGCCGCCAAGGATGGCCGGCGTGGCGAAGGCGCTCGCCGACAGCGAAAAGACGATGAGGGAGCCCGACAGGATGCCCGGCATCGCCTGCGGCAGGACGATCCTGCGAAAGATGGTCCAGGGCCGGGCGCCGAGCGATTCCGCGGCACTTTCCGTCGCCGGATCGGTGCGCTGGAGGGCGGCCCAGATGGCGAGGATCATGAACGGCACCATGACATGGACGAGGGCGAGGACGATGCCGCCCGAGGTGTACATCATGCGGATCGGCGAGGTGATGAGGCCGAGGTCACGCAGCGTGTCGTTGATGACGCCCTTGTTGCCGAGAAGGATCGCCCAGCCGAGCGTCCTCACCACGACGGAGATGAGGAGCGGGCCGAGCACGACGAGGAGCATCACGGAGCGCCAGAACGGGTGCATGCGCGACAGGAAATAGGCCTGCGGCAGACCGATCGCGGCACAGATGAGCGTGGTGGCGAGCGCGATCGCGAAGGTGCGCCCGAAAATCTCGTAGAAATAGCCGTCGCTCAGGACCTCGACGTAATTCTCCAGCGAGAAGGTCGGGGCGATGCCGCCATAAAATGAGAAGCTGTGAAAGCTGAGGATGAAGGTCATCACCAGCGGCACCAGCAGCAAAACGAGAAAGAGCAGGAGCGCCGGGGCGCTCAGGATCCAGGGCCTGGATTTCGCTTGACGTGTCATGCCGCGCCATCCTCCTTCGGCAGGAGGCGCAGATGATGGGGCGTCCAGGCGAGATGCACGGTCTCGCCGTGTTCCGGCTCGCGCTGGCCGCGGTTGCGGCGCACGACGAGGAGAGGTCCGAGCGGCGTCTCGATGCGGAAGAGCCACTGGTCGCCGAGGAAGATGCGCTCGATCACCGGGCCTGAGACGACGGCCTCGCCCGCCTCGACGATTTCGATGCGTTCCGGGCGCAGGGAGACGGTGATCGGGCCGGGCCTCAGATGGGCGGGCGGACCGGCAAGCTCCATGCCGTTGCAGTCGAGCGCGGAGCCTTCGTCATTCGTCGTCTTCAGCGTGGCGGCAAGGCTGTTGGTCTTGCCGAGGAAGGTCGAGATGAAGGAGGATTTCGGGTTTTCGTAGACGTGGAAGGGCGTTTCTTGCTGCATCAGCCGGCCGTGATGCATGACCGCGACACGGTCTGAGAGCGCCATCGCCTCGTTCTGGTCGTGGGTGACGAGAAGCGTCGTCACGCCCGCTTCCTGCTGGATGCGGCGGAGTTCGAGCTGCATTTCCTCGCGCAGCTTGGCGTCGAGATTGGAGAGCGGCTCGTCGAGGAGAAGGAGCTCCGGCTCGATGACGAGGGCACGGGCGAGCGCCACGCGCTGGCGCTGGCCGCCGGACATCGCCCGGGGATAGCGCTTGGCGAGATGGGCAAGCTGCACGAGCTCCAGCGCTCCGGCGACCTTGCGCGCACGCTCCTTCTTGTCGATGCCGCGCATCTCCAGGCCAAAGGCGACGTTTTCTTCCACCGTCATATGCGGGAAGAGCGCATAGGTCTGGAAGACGATGCCGAGACCGCGGTTGCGCGCCGGCACCTCTTCCAGGTGGCGGCCGTTGAGCATGATGTGTCCGGAGGTCGGCTTTTCGAAGCCGGCGATCATCTGCAGCGTCGTGGTCTTGCCGCAGCCGGAGGGACCGAGGAGGGAGACGAACTCGCCTTTCTCGACGGCGAGCGAAAAATCTTCGACGGCCACGACTTCGCCGAAGCGTTTGGTCAGACCGCTAAGCTGAAGGAAAGGCATCTGTGAACTCGCAAAGCCGGCAGTACAGGGGCGAAGGCGGGAGTGCCGAGCACTCCCGCAATGCCGTTCAACTCAGCGCTCGACCTCGCGCGCCCAGCGTTTGGTCCACTCTTCGCGGTTCGGGTTGATCGTATCCCAGTCGACGGCGACGAGGTTTTCGATCTGCTCGGGCCCATAGGGCAGGAAGGAGGCCTGCTCTTCGGTCAGTTCCGCTTTCCGGTTGACCGGGCCGGAGCCCATGACGTCGGCGAGCTTCACCTGAACTTCCGGCGTCAGGAGATATTGGATGAACTCGTTGGCGACTTCAGGAACGTTGCTTTCCACCACCGGGCAGGCCGCGAGCATGAGGGCGACGGCGCCTTCCTTCGGATAGGCGAATTTCGCCGGGAAGCCCGTATCGGCGAGCGACTTGGTGCGGCCCGAACCCCAGATCGACAGAGCGATTTCCTGCGACTGGAAGAGCTCCGACATCTTGCCGGAGGACGGCTCGAAGACGAGGACGTTCGGCGCGACGTCATCGGCCATCACCTCAAAGCCCGGATCGATGTCCTTCTCACCGCCGCCGCTGAGCCGCGCCATCATGATGAGGGTGTGCAGACCGTAGGTGTTGTTGATCGGCGGGATCGACAGGATGCCTTCGTATTTCGGATCCTTCAGGTCTTCCCAGCTTGCGGGGGGATCCCAGCCTTCGCGCTCGAACCATTCGGTGTTGTAGGTGAAACCGGTCGCGACGAAGCCGATGCCGATGGAATTGGGGCCGAGCTTGGCGAGATCGTAGACGTCGTCGAAGGCCGCCGCCTTGCTCATCGGGGCGCAGAAGCCGAGGGCGTCCGCCTGATACATCGGGCCGTCGTCGAGAATGACGACGTCGAGCTCCTGATTGCCCTTCTGCGCCTGCAGGCGCGCAAGGTTTTCGGTGGAATTGCCGGCGACGAACTGGATCGTCACGTCATGCGTCTTCTCAAATTCGGGGAAGACGACTTCCTTCATCAAGGTTTCGAAAGAGCCGCCATAGCCGCCGACGACGAGGGTATCCTGCGCCTGGGCGGTCTGAACGGCTAGGAGGGAGCTTGCGGCCGCAAGCGCCATGATGACCGGTTTCATTGAGAACCCCTCTGTATTCTTTTGAGACATGATCATTGAATGGGCGTTTTCCGGGTGTTTCAAATGAGATTATATGTACACCTCATTCCCAAAGGTTATGAGGTGCGCCTTGGCGAAGCCCAATATCCGGCAGGTCGAAGCCTTCAACGCCGTCATGAAGGCCGGGTCCGTGACCAAAGCGGCGGAAGGATTGTTCGTCAGCCAGCCGGCCGTGAGCAAGTTGCTGCACGCCTTCGAAGTGGCCTGCGATCTGCCGCTCTTCACCCGCACCAAGGGCCGTGTCGTGCCGACGCCGGAGGCCCGGCAATTGTTCGTCGAGACCTCCAAGCTCGAGCAGGGGCTGACGCGCGTGCACGAGGCGGCGCGCGCCATCCGCGAATTGCAGCGCGGCGAGATCTCCATCGTCGCCTTTCCGGCGATGAGCATGCGGCTCATTCCGCGCAAGGTGGGCGAGCTTTTGTGCGACCGCCCCGACGTGCTTCTCTCCCTCTTCACGCGCACCTCGCGCAGCGTCGAGAATTCGATGATCACGCGTGCGGCGGATTTCGGCATCTCGCTCGTGCCGACGAGCAATCCGGCGCTGCATTGCGAGCCGTTCTCCAACATCTCCATGATCTGCGCGCTGCGCCGCGAGCATCCTCTGGCGCGCAAGGCGGCGATCTCGCTTGAAAGCATCGCCGGGGAGCGTCTCGTGGCGCTCGGGCGGGACGATCTTTCCTATCCGCTCATCGACGAGGCGTTTCAGCGTGCGGGGCTGGCGATGCGGCCGGCAGCCGAAGTGCAGATGGCGGATGCGGCCTGCAGCATGGTGGCGTCCGGCTGCGGGGTGGCGATCGTGCCCTCACTCGTGTCTTTCGAGGCGGACTTTCCGGATGTCGTGTTCCGCCCGCTCACCGAGCCGATCGCCATGACGACCTGGCTTTTGACGTCCACCTATCAGGAGCTGTCGCAGCTGGCGCTCGAGCTGATGGACGAGATCCGGGGTGCGGTGGAGGAGCTGGAGGCGGAGCTGCACGGCACGCTCGGCTGCGACCCGGCCGCCGATTCGCGGTTTGCGGGCGCGGCGCATCCTTGACTTGTGGCGCGCTGCCGCTTAGGTGAGCGACACTCTATAAAAGGGCCAGATTTACGACCCGCCGACCGGAACGGGATTCCGGAGGTCACCATCCGCCAGCGAAGGTTCGCCCGCGGATGCAATTTGCATTGAACGCTCGAGACGCGCCATGTTCGATACCCTATCAGATCGCCTTTCAGGCATCTTCGACAAGATCACCGGCCGCGGAGCACTTTCCGAGAAGGACGTCTCGGAAGCGCTGCGGGAAGTGCGGCGTGCGCTTTTGGAAGCGGATGTCGCGCTCGAAGTGGTGCGCGCCTTCACCGAGAAGGTGCGCGAGCGTGCCGTCGGCGCCGAAGTCGTGCGCTCCGTCAAGCCGGGGCAGATGGTCGTCAAAATCGTCCACGACCAGCTCGTCGAGATGCTGGGCGAGGAAGCCTCGGAGATCAATCTTCACGCCGCGCCGCCCGTCGCCATCATGATGGTCGGTCTGCAGGGCTCGGGCAAGACGACCTCGACGGCGAAGATTGCCAAGCGCCTGTCGGAGCGGGAGAAGAAGAAGGTCTTGATGGCCTCGCTCGACACCCGCCGGCCGGCGGCGCAGGAGCAGCTCAAGGTGCTGGGCGAACAGATCGGCGTCGCGACCTTGCCGATCATCGAAGGGCAGGGGCCGGTCGACATCGCCAAGCGGGCGCAGAATGCGGCTCGCCTCGGCGGCTACGACGTGCTCATGCTCGATACGGCGGGCCGCACGCATATCGACGAGCCCTTGATGATCGAGATGGAGGAGGTGAAGCGGGCTTCCAATCCGCATGAAATCCTCCTCGTCGCCGATGCGCTCACCGGCCAGGACGCCGTCAATGTGGCGCGCTCCTTCAACGAGCGCTGCGCCGTCACGGGCATCGTGCTGACGCGTATCGACGGTGACGGACGCGGCGGTGCGGCGCTTTCCATGCGCGCCGTCACCGGCAAGCCGATCAAGCTCATCGGTACCGGCGAAAAGATCGACGCGATCGAGGCCTTCCATCCCTCGCGCATCGCCGACCGCATTCTCGGCATGGGCGACATCGTCTCGCTCGTCGAGCGGGCGTCGGAGCAGATCGACCAGGAGAAGGCCCTCAAGACCGCCCAGAAGATGAAGAAGGGCGAGTTCGACCTCGAGGATTTTGCCGAACAGCTTCGTCAGATGGAAAAGATCGGCGGCATGTCGGGCATCATGAGCATGATGCCGGGCATCGGTAAAATGAAGAAGCAGGTGGCCGCGGCCGGCATCGACGACAGCGTCGTGAAACGCCAGCTCGCCATCATCTCGTCGATGACGCGCCAGGAGCGGCAGAAGCCGGCGGTGATGAATGCGAGCCGCAAGAAGCGCGTGGCGGCGGGCTCCGGCGTCGAGGTGCAGGACGTCAACAAGCTCCTCAAGATGCACCGGCAGATGTCGGACATGATGAAGAAGCTCGGCCGCAACAAGAAGATGGCCGGTCTCTTCGGGGGCGCGCAGCCCGATCCGGCGATGCTGGAAGAAATGCAGAAGGGCGGTTTGCCGGGCGGCATGTCTGGCGGGCTCCCGGGCGGTCTCGGCGGTATGCCGGGCGGCCCGCCCAAAGGATTGCCGGGCCTTCCAGGAATGGGAGGCGGGATGGGCGGTCTGCCGGGGCTTCCCGGTCTTGGCCGCGGCAAGAAGAAATAAGGTTCAAACGCAAGGAAGACTGAAATGACTGTGAAACTGAGATTGTCCCGCGGCGGCAGCAAGAAGCGCCCGTTCTACCGGGTCGTGGCCGCTGACGAGCGCTCCCCGCGCGACGGCCGCTACATCGAGCGTGTCGGCACCTACAATCCGCTTCTGCCGAAGGATCATGCCGAACGCGTCGTGCTCAACACCGAGCGCGTCGAATACTGGCTGTCGCAGGGTGCCCAGCCGACCGATCGCGTGCTGCGCTTCCTCGACGCGGCCGGCCTTGCCAAGCGTCCGGCGCGCAACAACCCGAAGAAGGCCGAGCTCGGCGCCAAGGCCAAGGAGCGCCTCGAGCTGCGCCGCCAGGCCGAAGAAGAGGCGAAGGCTGCCGCCGAGGCGCCGGCCGAGGAAGCGGCGGAGTAATCCGCCGCTTTGCCGGTGCGGCAGGACAGGCCGATGGCGGTTTCGCAAGATCGTGCGGCGGGAGACCGCCTCATCGTCGCAAAGATCGGCCGGGCGCATGGCGTCAGAGGCGAGGTGAGGGTGAAGGCCTTCACCGCCGATCCCCTGGCGCTCGCCGATTATTCGCCGCTTTTTGCGTCGGACGGGCGGAGCTTTTCCGTCAAAGAGCTGCGTGCCGACAAGGGTGACATGGTCGTCGCCCGCTTCAAGGGCGTGTCGGACCGCAATGCGGCCGAGGCGCTCAACGGCACGATGCTCTTCGTCGCGCGCGCGGCGCTGCCCGCGCCTGACGAAGACGAGTTCTATCACGCCGATCTCATCGGCCTTGCGGCCGAGGCGCCCGACGGTTCCCCGCTCGGGCGGGTCGTCGCCGTGCACGATTTCGGTGGCGGCGATATCCTCGAGGTGAAGCCCGAGCGGGGCGAGAGCCTGCTCGTCTCCTTCACGCGCGAGGTGGTTCCCTCCATCGATCTTGCCGGCGGGCGCATCGTCGTCGACCTGCCTGCCGAGATCGAAGTGCGGGAAGACGATGCGGCGCGCGAAGATGCGCGAGAAGACGACGCGCAGGACGAAGCCCCGCAGACAGAGAACGCAGGCGAAAGCCCGGCGGAAGAGGACAGGGCATGATCATCGTTGCCGGCGAATTTCGCATTCCCGAGGACCAGCGCGACGCCTTTCTGCCGGCGGCGCAGAAGGTGATGGCCGCGACGCGGCAGGAGGCGGGCTGCCTCCTCTACACCTTCGCCTTCGATCTCGACGTGGCGGGGCTCGTGCGCGTCTTCGAGAAATGGGAAAGCCGCGAGGCGCTCGCGGCGCATTTCAAGACTGAACATATGGCCGAGTGGCGCCAGGCGCTGTCGGCGATCGGTGTCTCCGGGCGAAGCGTCAAAGCCTATGCCGCCGATGACGGCGAGCCGGTCTAGGACCGGTCCGGAATGAGCTTCAAGGCGAGCGTTCTGACGCTCTTTCCCGAAATGTTTCCGGGGCCGCTCGGCATCTCGCTGGCCGGGCGGGCGCTCGAGGCCGGCCGTTTCGCGCTCGAGGCGCGGCAGATCCGCGAGCACGGCATCGGCACGCACCGCATGGTCGACGACACGCCGGCCGGCGGCGGGCCGGGCATGGTGATGCGCGCCGACGTGATGGCGGCGGCGATCGATGCGGCAGCGCCCGAAGGCGATCCGCGCCCGCGCCTTCTGATGAGCCCGCGCGGGCGTCCCCTGACACAGAGAATGGTGAAGGATTGGGCCCAAGGCCCCGGCCTCGTCATCGTCTGCGGGCGGTTCGAGGGGATCGACGAGCGCGTCATCGAGGCGCGGGGCCTCGAAGAGGTGTCGATCGGCGATTTCGTCCTCTCGGGCGGCGAGATTGCAGCACTTGCTCTTCTCGACGCCGTCGTGCGGCTTCTGCCGGGCGTCATGGGCAAGGCGGAATCAGCTTCCGAAGAGAGTTTTGAAAACGGGCTTCTGGAATATCCGCAATATACGCGGCCGCAGGAATTCGAGGGGCGCGAGATCCCGGAGGTTCTGACCTCGGGCCATCACGGCAAGGTCGCCGAATGGCGGCGCGCGGAGGCGCTCAGGCTGACGCGCGAAAGACGGCCGGATCTCCTGGAGACACCCGCTCAGCCCGTCACGAAATAATAGACGGTGAGGACGAGGCCGACCGCGATGACGAAGCCGCGGACATAGGTCTGCGGGAATTTCCGTGCCGCGGCGACGCCGAGATAGCCGCCGAGCGCGACGGCGACGAGCATCACCGAGCCGGCCTTCCAATCGACGATGCCGCCCTGGACGAAGACGGCGATGGCGATGATGGCGATCACCACCGACAAAAGCGTCTTGATGGCATTGATGCGGTGAAAATCGTCGCCCTCGGTGAGGCCGAGCGAGGCGAGCATCATGATGCCCATGCCGGCGCCGAAGAAGCCGCCATAGATCGCCACGACGAACTGGATCAGCCAGGCGAGCCAGGGCGGGGAATGGAGATCGCGCGCCCGCAAGGTGCGTGTGACGCGGGGACCGGCGGCAAAGAGCGAGGTGGCGGCGATCAAAAGCCAGGGCACCATGGCGCGAAATTGCGGATTGTCGAGCGCCAGAAGTACCAGGGCGCCGATCAGCCCGCCGAAGATGGAGACGATGAGGTACGGGAACGCTGCGCGGCCGATCTTCCGCAATTCGCGCCGATAGGCGAGCGTCGAGGTCACATAACCCGGGAACTGGGTGATGGAGGTCGTGGCGTTTGCAGTGATCGGCGGGACGCCGACGAGGGTGAGCGCGCCGAAGGCGATGAAGGTTCCGCCACCGGCAACGGCGTTGATGGCACCGGAGACGAAACCGGCGAGGACGAGCAGAAGAATGTCGAGAAGAGACATGGCGCAGGTTTCGTCGTGACGAATTGAGGCGTTTCGGAGCGGTGGATGGCCGTTTGTGGGCGGCGCACGTCGTAAACCTGTCTCCGCCGGGGCGCAAAAGGCAAGTCCGCCATTGTGACGAGAGATGAAAGGTGTCATCGGGGGTGGGTCGGAGCCGCAGAGTCTCGCTGCAGCGTCGTTTTTGCATGCCGGGGGCGTCGACATGAGGCCAGAGAGCGTGTATATGGCCGCCAACTTCCGATCCGATGTGCGAAACAAAGCCGCGCAACGGTCGTTTCGTCGTGAAACGACACGTCGAGACAAACCAGCGCGCGACGAAGAGGTTTGAGAAATGAACGCGATCCAAGAGATCGAGCAGGCGGAGATGGCGGCGATCGTCGATCGGCGTGTCATTCCGGAGTTCGAGGCGGGCGACACGGTCCGCGTACATGTGCGTGTGACGGACGGCAACCGCACCCGTCTGCAGGCCTATGAGGGCGTGGTTATCGCGCGCTCCGGCGGCGGTCTTCACGAGAGCTTCACGGTGCGGAAGATCTCGTACGGCGAGGGCGTTGAGCGCGTCTTCCCGGTCTATTCTCCGCTGATCGAAAAGCTCGAAGTTGTGCGGCGCGGCAAGGTGCGGCGCGCGAAGCTTTATTATCTGCGCGGCCGTCGCGGCAAGTCGGCACGTATCGCCGAAGATGCGCGCGTGCGCGCCAAGCGCTTGAACGACGAGGCGCGAGAAATCGCAGCCGCCGAGCGCGCAGCCGTCAAGGAAGCCAAGGAAGCGGCCAAGGCAGAAAACGCCGAAGCCTGAGCTTCAGCTTTTATTCCGGTCCGTTTTATCGGGCCGCGACATTCAAAGGCGCCCCGCGGGGCGCCTTTTTATTTGCGCGATCGAACGTCTGTCCTTCAGAAAATTTTGCGGCAGTGCAACCGAGCCTTGTCGGAACGGCGCGGACCATCGAAAGTAGTATTGCGATGGGTGCATGGGACCTATACCGAAACGCATGGCGAACCAGCGTCGCCCGAATGCGGTCCGCCGCCAACGAATTGAAAAATATACTGGAGGAATGAACGCTCATGAGCACTAACGATAGGACGAGTCTGTCTCGCCGCAGCCTCCTCAAGGCCTCCGCTGCCGGCGCGACCGTACTCGCGGCCCCGCATTTCTTCATCAAGGGTGCGTACGCGGCCGAATACTGCAACATGCCGACGGGCGACACAGTCACGCTCGGTTTCAACGTGCCGCAGACCGGCCCTTACGCCGATGAAGGCCTCGATGAACTCAAGGCCTTTAAGCTCGCCGTCAAGCATCTGAACGGTGAAGGCGACGGCGGCGCGCTCAACACGTTCAAGCCGTCGAACCTCAAGGGCAACGGCATTCTCGGCAAGAAGGTCGCCTATGTATCGGGCGACACGCAGACGAAGTCGGATGCCGCCCGCGCGTCTGCCAAGCGCATGATCGAAAAGGACGGCGCCTTGATGATCTCCGGCGGTTCCTCGTCGGGCGTCGCGGTGGCGGTGCAGTCGTTGTGCCAGGAAACCGGCGTGATCTTCATGTCCGGCCTCACGCATTCCAACGACACGACCGGCAAGGACAAGCGCCGTTACGGCTTCCGCCACTTCTTCAACGCCTATATGTCCGGCCAGGCGCTCGGCCCGATCCTCGCCCAGGAATACGGCAAGGACCGCAAGGCCTATCACCTGACCGCCGATTACACCTGGGGCTGGACGCAGGAAGAATCGATCAAGGACGCCACCGAGAAGCTCGGCTGGGAGACGGTGCAGACCGTGCGCACGCCGCTCGGTGCCGGCGATTTCTCGCAGTATCTGACGCCGGTCCTGAATTCCGGCGCCGACGTGTTGATCCTCAACCATTACGGCTCCGACATGGTGAACTCGCTGCGCCAGGCGGTGCAGTTCGGCATGCGCGAGAAGCAGGTGAACGGCAAAGACTTCCAGATCGTCGTGCCGCTCTATTCCGAGCTGATGGCGATGGGTGCCGGCGAGGCGGTGAAGGGCATTCTCGGCACCGCCAACTGGAACTGGCAGCTCGACAACGACGGTACCAAGGCCTTCGCCAAGTCGTTCGGCCAGGAATACGGCCAGCCGCCGTCGCAGGCGGCGCAGACCTGCTACGCCCAGACGATCCTCTACGCCAATGCCTGCGAGACGGCGGGCGAGTTCACGCCGCCGGCGGTGATCAAGGCGCTGGAAGGCTTCGAATTCGAGGGCCTCGGCAACGGCAAGACGCTCTATCGCGCCGAAGACCACCAGTGCTTCAAGCCGGTGCTCGTCGTGAAGGGCAAGGAAAACCCCTCCAACCAGTTCGACATCCTGGAAGTCGTCGAAGTGGTGTCGACCGAACAGGTGACCTACGACCCGTCGATCTTCGGCGGCGAGCTCGGCCCCTACGAGGTCAAGGGCTGCTAAGGCCCAAGCAACCGGTGCCGACCGCCTGCGTGCGGTCGGCTTCCTCCCCCCGTTGATGCCTGATCGACCCGCTTTGCGAGCGGGTTGGAGGGGATATGGACGCGCTTATTCTTCAAATTTTGAACGGTCTCGACAAAGGCGCCGCCTATGCGCTCATCGCGCTCGGCCTGACGCTCGTCTTCGGGACGCTCGGTGTCGTCAACTTCGCCCATGGGGCGCTTTTCATGCTCGGCGCTTTCTGCGCCGTGACCATGCAGAAGCTTCTGACCCTGTCGACGCGGGTTCGCGACGAGAGCATCACCTTCTTCGAAGCCTATAAGGAAGTCCCGTATCTGGAGAGCTGGCTCGGCGATACGGGGCGGATCATCATCGATTATTCGGTGCCGCTTTCGATCCTCCTGACGATCCCCGTGATGATGCTCGTCGGCGTCGTCATGGAGCGCGGCCTCATCCGGCATTTCTACAAGCGCAGCCATGCCGAGCAGATCCTCGTCACCTTCGGTCTCGCGATCGTGCTCCAGGAGATCATCAAGGCGATCTTCGGCGCCAATCCGGTGCCCGTGCCGGCACCGGCCGCCGTTGCCGGCTCCGCTTCGATCGGTGAATGGTTCGGCCTCGGCCCGGCGATCTCCTATCCCTGGTGGCGCCTCGTCTATCTCGGCTTCTCTCTCGTCATTCTCGCCGCCGTCTTCGCCTTCCTGCAGCTCACCACCTTCGGCATGACGGTTCGGGCGGGCATGCGCGACCGCGAGACGGTCGGGCTTCTCGGCATCGACATCGAAAAGCGCTTCATCATCGTGTTTGCGCTGGCGGCGATCGTCGCAGGCCTCGCCGGTGCGATGTACGCGCCGATTCTCGCGCCCAACTACCATCTCGGCATGGACTTTCTGGTGATCTCCTTCGTCGTCGTCGTGGTCGGCGGCATGGGATCGCTCGGCGGCGCGGTCGCGGCAGGCTTCCTTCTCGGCATCCTGCAATCCTTCGCCTCCATGACGGAGGTGAAATCGATCCTGCCGGGCATCGATCAGATCATCATCTATCTCGTCGCCGTCGTGATCCTCTTGGTGCGCCCGCGCGGTTTGATGGGCCGCTCCGGGATCATGGAGACCTAAGCATGGTCAAAAAAGTCATCCAAAAAATCCGCAAGGCCGCGATTTCCGATCCGGATTTCGAAGTCTCCACCCGGCAATTGCCGCCGCGGGGGCCCGAAACGAAGCCGATGACGCCGGTCGACAAGGACTGGATCGCCATCGTCGCCTTCACGATCATCATCCTTGCCATGCCCTGGTGGCTGCAGCCGCTCGGCGCCGCCTATCCGGACCTCATGCAGAAGTTCGCGATCTACGGCATCTTCGCGCTCGGCTTCAATCTGCTCTTCGGCCTGACGGGCTACCTCTCCTTCGGGCATGCCGCCTTTCTCGGCGTCGGCTCCTATGCGGCGGTGTGGTCGTTCAAGCTCTTCACCATGAACATCATCCCGGCGGTCCTCTTCGCGATGCTGATCGCCGGTGTGCTCGCCGTCGTCATTGGCTTCATCAGTCTCAGACGGTCGGGCATCTACTTCTCGATCCTGACGCTGGCGCTTGCCCAGATGTGCTACAATCTCGCCTATTCGGTCCTGACGCCGATCACCAATGGCGAGACCGGCCTGCGCGTCTTGCGCGACGATCCGCGCTATCTCGACGCCGCCTTCGGGGCCGAGCACCAGGGCGTGCTTCTCGGCACGCTCTTCGGCGAGCGGATGGTCGGCTATCCGGGCTTCTATCTGTGCGCGGTGCTTCTCATCATCGCCTTCTACATCGCGCTTCGGATCATGCGCTCGCCCTACGGCATGATGCTGCGGGCCATCAAATCGAACCAGAACCGCATGATCTATACGGGCTTCAACCCGCGTCCCTACATGCTGACGATCTTCATCATCTCCGGCATGTATGCGGGGCTTGCCGGCGCGCTCCTTGCCATCACCGATCCGCTGGCCGGGGCGGAACGCATGCAGTGGACGGCCTCGGGCGAGGTCGTGCTGATGACCATTCTCGGCGGTGCCGGCACCATTTCCGGACCGATCCTCGGAGCGGCCATCATCAAATATTTCGAGAACATCTTCTCGGCCCTGAACGACAGTGCGCTCGCCTCCGCCTTCTCGTTTCTGCCGCACAGCGTCCAGGAATTCGTCGTCACTATTCTGAGCCCCTTCGTCGGCGAGGGATGGCATCTGACGCTCGGCCTCCTCTTCATGGTGATCGTCATCTTCCTGCCCGGCGGCATCATGGAAGGCATCCGGCGGACCTACCGCTTCCTGCGGGGGCATGACCGCCGATCCAAGGCGCAGACCGATCTGCAGGCTGCAGAGTGAAAGGCTGACAGATGACCAACGCAGTCCTGCAAGTGTCGGAAGTGCAAAAGAGCTTTGGGGGCCTTCGCGCCCTCACCGACATCGAGCTCCAGGTGGAACAGGGCAAAACCCACGCCATCATCGGGCCGAACGGTGCCGGCAAATCGACGCTTCTCAATGTGTGCATCGGGCGGCTGCCGCCCGATTCCGGCACCGTCACCTTCGATGGGCATCTCATCACCGGGCGGCCGCCCTATGAGATCAACCAGCTCGGCGTGGCGCGCGTTTTTCAGACGCCGGAGATCTTTCCCGATCTCTCGCTTCTGCAGAACGTCATGGTGCCGGCCTTCGCCAAGCGCGACGGAACGTTCCGCATGAGCGCGCTCTCCTCGCTCGAAAAGGAGACGGATCTGCGCGAGGAGGCGGAGAAGCTTCTGGAGGATGTCGGGCTTCTGCAGTTCTACGCCAAGCTCGCCTCCAGCCTGTCGCGCGGCGACAAGCGACGGCTCGAACTCGCCATGTGCCTCATCCAGCATCCGAAGCTTCTGCTTCTCGACGAGCCGACGGCGGGCATGTCGCGGCACGACACCAACCGTACCATCGATCTTCTCAAGCAGATCAAGGAGCGCGGCATGACCAAGGTGATCATCGAGCACGACATGCATGTCGTGTTCTCGCTCGCCGACCGTATCTCGGTTCTGGCGCAGGGCAAGATCATCGCCGAGGGAACGCCCGACGAAGTGCGCGGCAGCCCGCGCGTGCAGGAAGCCTATCTGGGAGGAGCGCATTGATGAACGCCATGATGACCGGGACAAGCGAGGCGACCCCGATCGATCCCAAGGCGTCGACGGCTGCGAACCCGCAGGCGCCGGGCACCGCCCAGACGAAGATGATCGAGAGAACCGGCTACGAAGAAGGTGCCTTCTTCTCCTGCCGCGATCTGCATGCCTATTACGGCGAGAGCTATATCGTGCAGGGCGTCAGCTTCTCCATCCAGGAGAGGGAAGTGCTCGCCCTTCTCGGGCGCAACGGTGCCGGCAAGACCTCGACCTTGCGCACCATCGCGCGCGCCAGCAATCCGGAACTCAGGCAGGGCGAGATCTGGCTCAAGGATCAGGCGCTGCACAAGATGGTCGATTATCAGGCGGCGCGGGCCGGCGTCGTTCTGGTGCCGGAGGACCGGCGCATCATTCCGGGGCTGACGGTGGAGGAAAACCTCGTCCTCGCCCGCATCGAAGAGCCGCGCGGCTGGGAAATCGAAGAGGTCTACGAGCGTTTTCCGCGGCTTGCCGAGCGGCGCAACCAGGAAGCCACGACGATGTCGGGCGGCGAACAGCAGATGCTGGCGGTCGCCCGCGCGCTGGTGCGCGATCTGAAGCTTCTGCTCCTCGACGAGCCCTATGAGGGGCTCGCGCCTGTCATCGTGCGGGAGATCGAAAAGATCGTCGCCGAGATCAAGGAGATCGGCATCACCACGGTGATCGTGGAACAGAACGCCGTCGCCGCCTTGCAGCTCGCCGACCGGGCGATGATCCTCGACATGGGCGAGGTCGTCTATGAGGGGACGGCGAAGGAAGTCCTCGAGAACGAGGATCTCAGGCACGAATATCTGGCTGTGTGATCGGCCCGGCGATCCGGGCGGCCGCGGGGTGTGTCACCGGCGGCCGCTTATTTCCCGCTATTCCTGCCGTCTATTTTTCGACCGTCTACTTCTCTGCCGTCACGGCGATGATCGGGCCGAGCGGGAAGAAACCGTCGGCGCGGCGCAGCTCGGGAGCGTAGAGGCTCGATATCGAGCCGTCGAGAAACAGCGCGTTGTCGCAGCCGATCCGGTCCTTGAAGAAGCCTGAAAACTCCCAGAACGTCACCGGGCCTTCCGAGACCGCGAAAACGATCTCGCCCTTTTTGGTGACGCAGACGCCGTTTCTTTTCTTGGCGCTGTCGCTGTCCTTCAGGAAGCGCGGATGGCGCTTGCCGTCGATCAAGAGCATCGGGCCGGACTGGGTGGCAAAATCCGCCGGCGGCTTGCGGCGCAGATAGGCCTCTGTCTCCAGAACCCCCGCTTTGCCGCCGCCGATCCAGAAGATGCCGTTCGGCAGCATGTGGAAATTGCCGGGGCCCTTGTTGGTGTTGGCGCTCTTCACCGTGCGGCCGCCTTCGACATAAAGGCCGACCGGCGAGAAATCCTCGTGGTACATGCCGCCGTTCATGGCGAAGACGAGACGCTTTCCCTCGCTTTCGAGCGCCGATTTCAGCGCCCGGAACGAGCCATAGGGCTTGCCCGTCGCGTCGTTGAGATAAAGGCGGACGTCGTCGGTTGCGGGATCGAAGCGGCAGACGGCATAGGAGCGTTCGCCGTCGCGCGTCACCTCGCAATTCTGGCCGGCGGCAAAGGCCGGGCCGAGAAGGGCGGAGGGAATGGTGAGGCCCGCAAGAAGCAGGGAAAGAAATCTGCGCATTCCTCCGGTTAGCCCGGACCGGCGGCGAAGTCATCCCGGCGCGTTGCGAAGAAGGGCCGGCACGAGGCGAAGGGCGGTCTGCCCCTCACGCGCAAGGCCATGAGCGAACTTACGCAATTGTGCGGGATGAAAGAATTGAGAGGAGCGGGCCAAGTTGCTATATGCAGCGCCATGTCGTCGAACGAAACGCCCAAGGCCGGATCGCGCGGAGCGATCGGGGCCATCTTCCATTCCACGCACGCTTTTGCGGCGATCGACGACCATGCGCGTCTGCCCTGGCGGTTTTTTGCGCGTCTCTTCGCCTCCGACGGATCGCTTACGAGCGCCTGACGGCGCCCTTTCCCCTTTTTGCGATCACAACCGAGTAGACCCATGAAACCGAGAACGCTTTACGACAAAATCTGGGACGACCATCTGGTCGACCGCCAACCCGACGGCACCTGCCTCCTCTATATCGACCGTCATCTCGTGCACGAAGTGACGAGCCCGCAGGCCTTCGAGGGCCTCAGGATCGCCGGGCGCAAGGTGCATGCGCCGGACAAGACGCTCGCCGTCGTCGATCACAACGTGCCGACGACCGACCGCTCGAAAGGCATCGACGATCCGGAATCGGCGTTGCAGGTCGACACGCTCGCCACGAACGCCGCCGATTTCGGCATCGAATATTACAATGAACTCGATATGCGGCAGGGTATCGTCCACATCATCGGGCCGGAGCAGGGCTTCACGCTGCCCGGCATGACGATCGTGTGCGGCGACAGCCACACCTCGACGCATGGCGCCTTCGGCGCGCTCGCGCACGGCATCGGCACGTCCGAAGTGGAACATGTGCTCGCCACGCAGACGCTCATTCAGTCGAAGGCGAAGAACATGCGCGTCACCGTCGACGGCAAGCTGCCGGACGGCGTGACGGCGAAGGACATCATCCTTGCGATCATCGGCGAGATCGGCACGGCCGGCGGCACCGGCCATGTCATCGAATATGCCGGCGAGGCGATCCGCTCGCTGTCGATGGAAGGCCGCATGACGGTGTGCAACATGTCGATCGAGGGCGGTGCCCGCGCCGGCATGATCGCCCCCGACGAGATCACTTATGCCTATATCGCCGACCGGCCGCGGGCCCCGAAGGGCACGGCCTGGGACATGGCGAAGGCCTATTGGGAGAGCCTGCCCTCCGACGAGGGGGCGCATTTCGACCGGGAAGTCCGGCTCGACGCGGCCAATCTGCCGCCGATCGTGACCTGGGGTTCATCGCCCGAAGATGTCATCTCGGTTCTCGGCGCGGTGCCGAACCCGGACGACATCGCCGATGAGAACAAGCGCGCCTCGAAGTGGCGGGCGCTCAAATATATGGGGCTGACGCCGGGCACGAAGATGACCGACATCACGCTCGACCGCGTCTTCATCGGCTCGTGCACCAATGGCCGCATAGAGGATCTCAGGGCTGCCGCCAAGGTCGCGGAAGGCCGCAAGGTCGCCGAGAGCGTCAATGCCATGGTGGTGCCGGGATCGGGCCTCGTGAAGGCGCAGGCGGAAGCGGAAGGTCTCGACAAGATCTTCATCGCGGCGGGCTTCGAATGGCGCGAGCCGGGCTGCTCCATGTGCCTTGCCATGAATGCCGACAAGCTCGCCCCGGAAGAGCGCTGCGCCTCCACCTCGAACCGCAATTTCGAGGGGCGCCAGGGTTTCAAGGGCCGCACGCATCTCGTGTCGCCGGCCATGGCGGCCGCGGCGGCGATCGCCGGGCGCTTCGTCGATGTGCGCGATTGGGGCCACTGAATCTCGGGCCACTGAATTAGGGGCCGCTGAGAACTGCTCACCCTGAACTCTCAGGGATTTGAATACGGAAAGGGCCGTCCCTCGGGCGGCCCTTTTTCGTTGGGAATTTTTCGGTTCGCTGCGATTTTCGGGTGGTGCGCCGCGTTCAGCGATGCACGATTTTGTTGAAGCGGCTGGTGCGGCCGCCGGCCGTCTCGTTCTGAACGAGCAGCGCCAGGTTGCCGCCCTCGAAGGTTTCGAACCAGGTCTCCCAGGTGATCGGCTCCAGCCCCTCTTCAGGTTCGCCGAAATCGATCCGGAGCACGCCGACGCCGTCGCCCTCTGTGGCCGTTGCCGACACCATCGCGGGTTTGCCGCCGCGCTCTTCGACCCACTTCTTGATGTCTTCGTGGCGGGTCAATTTGTGCGCTTCGCTCATCGCTGTCTCCTCTGGGTTTGCTGAGGAAACAGGTGTGGTTGGGTCCGGTTCCCCGGGAATTGGGGGTGTCCCGCAGAAGCAGACGGGTGGGCGGTCCTCTCCGGGTGAGCGACTTTTCGCAAGCGCTCACGCAAAAACAGGCGGGGCCGCGGCCCCGCCTGTCATCACCCGCAAATTGCGGGAAGGCTCTTAAAGCTCTGCCGAAGAGAGCTTAGTTGTTGGTGCCTTCGGTCCCCGGAGCATACGGCTCCAGCGGACGGTCACGGCTTTCCTCGCTGGCCATGTTCGAGTCCGAAGACGCCGAATCCATCGACCCCGAGTACATCGTCTTGTCGTCGTCACAGGACACGTAGACCTCGCGGTCGTTGTCCATCATCGTGTAGTAATTGCCGGTCTCGCAGGTCTCCGGGCGCTCGCCAGAGGTCTCACCCGGGCCATAGATGCGGGCTTCCTGCTCGGTCTCGGTGTTGACGATCACCTTGTTGTCCTGGGCGTCCTTGCGCAGGATCATTTCAGCGTTGGCGGCGCTCACGCCCACCATCATGGCGGTCATGGAAACGGCGGTCAGCTTGGCGATATTCATGGAGTAGCTCCTTAATCGTTTGCCTCTCGTTGCGGGTTCCCGCCCGATCGATCGCATGAGGGATCAGACGGCACGGGAGAGGCGATGTTGGCGTTGCCTCGCCGAAACAACGTGGAGACCTGGAGAGGGTTCGCTGAAAAAAATGTGATCGGTGAGACGGCTAAGTGGTTGGAACTCAAGGACGAAACGTCTGTTCGCGCGCGCCTTGCGCGAGCGCATTGGATAGAGTGAGGGGCTTTCGGGCGCCGAGGGACTTTGAGTTCATCGCAAGCGGGGGAGGGGCTGAAATGTTATCGTGTGCCGGAAAGTTGGAGGTGATCGGTGAGTGAGGATCGCGAGGCGAGAAGAAGCCGCGAGGCGCGCGAGGCGCTCGAACGCGTGCACCGCGACAGCGAGGCTGTCGGCACGTCGTCGTTCGCCCGCGCCGCCGGCCGCGCGAAGGACCATCTGGCGGGCGCCGACGCGCCGGCGAACGACCGCGTCGAAGTGTGGGGCCGCCGCGTCGGGCGCGGGCTCTCGATCGTCTTCGTGATGTGGCTTTTATGGTATCTCGTC
The DNA here is from genome assembly GCF_025379905.1 of Afifella sp. JA880. NCBI lineage: Bacteria > Pseudomonadati > Pseudomonadota > Alphaproteobacteria > Hyphomicrobiales > Afifellaceae > Afifella > Afifella sp. JA880. Next base: position 268,552 of record NZ_JAOANH010000003.1, on the reverse strand, counting down.
AGCACCTATCTGACGCGCTGACGTCCACTTCGCCGGTGCCGCGCCATGTCCGCCTTTTCATCGATCCCCGACCTTGAAGAGTTCGAGCGCATCGCGCTTGCCGCCTACGACGGATTGCCGGAGGAGTTCCGGGCGCTGACGGGCGACATCCAGATCCGCGTCGCCGAGCGCGCCGACCGGGAATCGCTCGCCGCCGTCGGGCTGACGCATCCCCTCGAACTTCTCGGCCTCTTCGAAGGTATCGGCCTCGCACATGCGCCGGCCACGCCCTATTCCGGGCTGATGCCGAACCGGGTGTGGCTCTACCGTCAGGCGATCCTCGCCTATTGGCAGGATCACGACGAGCGGCTCGACGACATCATCGCCCATGTTCTCGTCCACGAGATCGGCCATCATTTCGGCCTCTCCGACGACGATATGGAAGAGATCGAGGCGGCTGATTGAGGCCGGCCCGCAAGGGCGCAGCCAAGATCGGACCCGTAATATCTTGACCGGAACGCGCCTGCGAAGCATTGAAGGGGACTTCGAAAAGGAACCTGCGAATGGAAAAGTTCACGACCCTCACTGGCGTCGCCGCGCCGATGCCGATCATCAATATCGACACCGACATGATCATTCCGAAGCAGTTTCTGAAGACGATCAAGCGGACCGGGCTCGGCGCGTCGCTCTTCTACGAGATGCGCTTCAACGACGACGGCTCGGAAAACGAGGATTTCGTCCTCAACAAGCCGGCCTATCGCAACGCCAAGATTCTGGTTGCGGGCGACAATTTCGGCTGTGGCTCGTCGCGCGAGCATGCGCCCTGGGCGCTCAAGGATTTCGGCATCACCTGCGTGATCTCCACCTCCTTCGCCGACATTTTCTACAACAATTGCTTCAAGAACGGCATTCTGCCGATCATCGTCTCGCCGGACGATCTCGAGAAGCTTCTCGACGACGCCTCGCGCGGCGCCAATGCGACCTTGACCGTGGATCTGGAAAAGCAGGAAGTGCGCGGCCCGGACGGCGGCAAGATCGAGTTCGAAATCGACGCCTTCCGCAAGCATTGCCTGCTCAACGGCCTCGACGATATCGGCCTGACGCTGGAGAAATCGGAAAAGATCTCCGGTTTCGAAGGCCAGATGACGGAAGACCGTCCCTGGGTCTGACGCGCCGCTGATGTGCTGATGATGTGTTTGGGGGCGTCCGTGGGATGCCCCTGAGACGTCTGTGGAGGGGCGGCGCTCTCGGCGCCGCCGCGAGGGCGCCCGTTTCTCTCAAGTTGCCGTGATAACGACGATTTCACCGGCAATTTTGATTTCGTTAACCATTTTCAAACTGCGGTGAGCGAGGCTCCCGGGACGTGCACGCGGATTCTCATCCGCGCTGAGACCGCGTACAATTTTTCTGCGACCACTGAGGAGTGCAGATGCGGACCGCAATCCCCGGCCTGGCTGCGCGCGCTCTTGTCGGAGCGACGCTCGCTTTCGGTCTTTCCTTCGCCCCGATGCCCGCATCGGCCGCGAGCTTTTCTTCCTGCGTTCAGAGCCTGAAGCAGGCGGCGGTTGCCGCCGGCGTCAGCCCGCGGCTTGCCGCACGGGCGCTCGACGGCGCCCGCGTCGACGACGAGGTGTTGCGCAAATCGCGGGCGCAACCGGAATTCAAGACGCCAATCTGGGATTATCTCGGCTTCCTTGTCGACGAGGAGCGCATCGCCGACGGCAAGACGATGATGCGGCGCTATGATCGGGTGCTGCGCGCGGCGGAGGAACGCTACGGCGTCAACCGCTATGTCATTGCCGCGATCTGGGGTGTGGAGAGCAATTTCGGCCAGGATGCGGGGGACGATTTCCTGCCGCATGCGCTCGCCAATGTCGCCTGCTACGGCAGCCGGACAAAATTCTTCCGCGGCGAGTTGATCTCCGCCTTGAAGCTCGTGCAGCGCGGCGATCTCGATCTCGACGAGCTCTACGGGTCGTGGGCCGGCGCCTTCGGGCAGACGCAGTTCATTCCTTCGACCTATGAGCGGCTCGCTGTCGATTTCGACGGCGACGGTCGGCGCGACCTCGTGAAATCGGTGCCCGATGCTCTGGGCTCGACGGCGAATTACCTGCGCCGTGCCGGCTGGCGTCCGGGCGAGGCCTACATGATCGAGGTGAAGGTGCCGGCGAGCTATAAGGGGCCGACGGGCCGCAGCCGCAAGGCGTCCCTGTCGACCTGGGCGAAACGCGGCGTGGTACGTGCCGATGGCGCGCATCTTTCGGGCGGCAGCCAGGCGGGCCTGCTTCTGCCGTCGGGGCCGCGCGGGCCGGGCTTTCTCGTCTTCCGCAACTTCGATGCGATCTATTCCTACAACCAGGCGGAATCCTACGCGCTCGCCATCTCCCATCTCGCCGACCGCATGGCCGGCTATCCGGGCCTGCGCACGGCCTGGCCGACGGACGATCCGCCCCTGTCGCGTGCCGAGCGCTTCGAGTTGCAGCGGCTTCTTCTTGCGCAGGGCTATGATGTCGGCGAGGTCGACGGGAAGGTCGGGCCGATGACGCGCGATGCGATCAAGAAGGCGGAGCAGCGTTTCGGTATGGAGCCGACCGGGCGGCCGGGCGGCAAGATCTACCGCAAGCTCGGAGGGCGCTGAGGGCGTTTTACGCTCTCTGGCCCAAGCGCCTTCTCCTGATGAGGTCGGGCAGTTACCGTCAGGTGACCTCCGGAATTGTCACTGCGCCTCTTCGATGCTAGGCGGATAGCCCGGCCAAGGGGAGAGGCCATGGTTTCCATCCGCAGTGTTCTGGCGCTGTCGCTTGCGGGGCTGCAGTTTGTTGCAGTCGTCGCCGTCCTCTTTCTTTCCTACGTCACCTCCGAGCGGGTTCTGCTGCAGCATGCGCGCGATCTCATGGGCGATGTCGCGCGCAGCACCATCAACCATACGGTCGCTTTTCTCGCCCCTGCGGAGGCGGCCGCCGACCTGTCGCAGCGGCTTGCGCGCCAGGAGGTCGTCAGCAGCGAAAACGAAGGCGCGATGGAGCGCTACTTTTTCGAGCAGCTGCGATCGCACAGCCAGTTCGCCGGCATCTTCTACGGCAACACCAACGGCGATTTCGTCTTTGTGAACCGCGATGCGAGCGTCGCGGGCGCGCCGTTTCGCATCAAGACCATCGCCAACCGTGCGCAGCGCCGCGACGTGGAGCTCTATTGGCGCGACGGAGATTATACCGTCGCCGCCCATCGCAGCGATCCGGCCGACGGTTACGATCCGCGCACGCGGCCCTGGTACGGCCGGGCGGTGGAGGCCGGCGGGGTCACCTGGACCGATCCCTATATCTTCTTTTCCTCGCAGGAACCCGGCATCACGGTCGCCACTCCGGTGACGGGCACGCGCGGCGAACTCCAGGGTGTCGTCGGCATCGACATCGAGATCTCGGCCTTATCGACCTTTCTTGCCGATCTCGAAATCGGCGAACATGGCAGCGCCTTCATCCTTAGCGACAGCGGCGACGTGATCGCCCATCCGGAGCCTGCAAAGATCAAGACGCGTGGCACGGCGGGCGACACTTTGCGCTTCACCCGCATCGACGAGCTCGACGACCCGCTGGCGCAGGCGGCCGCGGCCTCGTTCAACACCTCGCAGACGGCAAGCGATGCACCGAACGAACGCGCGGCGAGCTTCACCTTCGGCGGGGAGACCTATCATGCCGTCGCCTCGTCTCTGCCGGGCACGCGCTGGCCGTGGACGGTCATCACCTATGTGCCGGAGAACGACTTTCTCGGGGCGATCAAGGACAATCGCCGCAACGGCGTCCTGCTTGCGGCGCTGGTTGCTGCGGTGACGGCGATGATCGGTCTTGCCATCGCCCGCTCCATCACGCGGCCCGTCGGCGCGCTGGCGGGGCAGGCCGACCGGATCAGCGGCGGCGACATTTCGCCGATGCCGCCGTTGCGCACGCATTATCGCGAGTTGCAGCGGACGGGATACGCCTTCGGGCGCATGACGGAATGGCTGAACCGGCGCAATGCGGAAAACCTCGCTCTGACCGATGAACTGCGCGCGGCCTCGCGCGAGCTCGAGGCGCGGGTGGAGGAACGCACGCGGGAGCTCAATCACGCCAATGCGCAATTGCGCGAGGAGGCGGAGCTCAGGGCGCAGCAGGCGGAGAAGCTGGAGCGGGCGAACACGCAGGCGGAGCTTCTGACGCGGGAGCTCAATCACCGGGTCAAGAACGTCTTCGCCGTCGTCTCCGCCGTTCTGTCGCTCGGAGCCCGCTCCGCGCGTTCGGTGGAGGATCTCGCGAGCACGACGCGCCGCCGCATCGACGCGCTGTCGAAGGCGCATTCGGCGACGCAGGGGCATCCGGGCCGCGCCGGCAGCATCGCAGATCTCACGCGCCTCGCCGAACTCGTCCTGGCGCCTTATGCGGGCGACGGGGAGGGCCGGATCGACGTCTCGGGCGTCCGGGTGCGGTTGGGCGGCGAAGTCGCCACCGCGCTCGGCCTCATCCTCCACGAACTCGCCACCAATGCCGCCAAATACGGCGCGCTCAGCGCGGAGGCCGGGCGTGTCGAGTTGAGCTGGACGCTCGACGAGGATGGGCCAAAAGTGCTGCACCTCGTCTGGCGGGAAACCGGCGGGCCGGTGCCGCAGAAGCCGGCGGAGGACAAGCGCGGCTTCGGCACCAAGATGGTGGAACAGATCATCGCCCAGTATCATGCGACCTATCACATCGACTGGCGCACCGAGGGTGTGGTGGTGACGCTCAACATGGTCCTTCCCGCCGAGGAGCCGGCAGATGACGTTGCGTGAGCCGGCATGGCTTGCGCCGCGGCCGGTGAGCGGCTAGCTGACAGACCTCATCACGACGGATCTTCAAATGACGCACAAGCTCCTGCTTCTCGCCGGTGACGGCATCGGCCCGGAAATCATGGCCGAGGTGAAAGCTCTCATCGATTGGATGAACGCCGAAGGCATCGGCTCTTTCGAATGCGAGGATGGCCTGGTGGGCGGTGCAGCCTACGACGCCGAAGGCGTAGCGGTCAGCGACGCCACCATGGAGAAGGCGCTCGCCAGCGACGCGGTTCTCTTCGGCGCGGTCGGCGGGCCGAAATGGGACGGGGTGCCCTACGAGGTGCGCCCGGAAGCGGGGCTTCTTCGCCTGCGCAAGGATCTCGGCCTCTTCGCCAATCTGCGCCCGGCCATCTGCTATCCGGCGCTCGCCGATGCTTCCTCGCTGAAGCGCGACGTGGTGGAGGGCCTCGACGTCCTCATCGTGCGCGAGCTTACCGGCGGCGTCTATTTCGGCGAGCCGAAAGAGATCAAGGATCTCGGCAACGGCCAGAAGCGGGCGATCGATACGCAGATCTACGATACCTACGAGATCGAGCGCATCGTCCGCGTCGCCTGCGACCTCGCCCGCACGCGGCAGAAGCGCGTCACCTCGATGGAAAAGCGCAACGTCATGAAGTCCGGCCTGTTGTGGAACGAGGTCGCGACCCGGATCGCCGGCGAATATCCGGATATCACCTTGGATCATGTGCTCGCCGATGCCGGCGGCATGCAGCTCGTGCGCTGGCCGAAGCAGTTCGACGTGATCGTCACCGACAATCTTTTCGGCGATATGCTGTCGGATGTCGCTGCCATGCTGACCGGCTCGCTCGGGATGCTGCCGTCGGCTTCGCTCGGCGCGCCCGATCAGGCGACCGGGCGGCGCAAGGCCATGTACGAGCCGGTGCACGGCTCCGCCCCGGACATCGCCGGCACCGAGGTCGCCAATCCGATCGCCATGTTCGCATCCTTCGGCATGGCGCTTCGGTATTCCTTCGGCATGATCAGCGAGGCCGACAAGCTCGATCAGGCGATCGCCGACGTGCTCGACGAAGGGCTCCGTACGCGGGATATCCTGCCGCGCGGCGGCGGCAACGGGCTGACCGAGGTCGGCACCAAGGGTATGGGCCAGGCGATCCGCGAGCGGTTCCTGAAGCTGATGCACGGCGCCTGAGCGACGATCCTTCGCCAGACGTCTTTTTGAGTTACCCTTGAGTTAACTGCAATCGGACGGGGAAATTGCATAAAATTTTCCCCTCCGACAATGTGAGGTTGCGCGCTTCAGGGGGGATTCGATGGCGGGTGAAGACAGACGTTGTTGCGGGGGGGCTTGCCCGCGAGGTTGCGTGGCATGAGCAGCGCCAATGCTTCGCCACGCACATCATCCGCCGATATGGCCGCCCCTCAAAGCATGCAGGTGTCTTCCGAGAGAAATGCTTCTTCTGCCGTGGAGGTGGTGGGCGACGTCCGCCAGGCGGTGACGGCGGAATTCCGCCGCGACTGGCGGAAATTGGCCGCCGAGGCCGGGACGCCCAACGCCTTTGCGGAGCCTTTTTTCGTCGAAGCGGCGCTTCAGCGCCTGGTGCGGCCGGGCAAGGTCAAGCTCGTCGCGTTTGCCGACGATCATGGGCTCATCGGTCTTCTGCCCCTGACCGTTTCGCCGCCGATCCCGGGCATCGGCCGTGTGGCCAATCGCTTTATGCACATTCACGATTTCGACGGCACGCCGCTGGTGCGCCGTGGCAGCGAAGCCTTGTTTCGCGCGAAACTCGGGGCCTGGCTGAAGCGTGAAGGGATCGCCTTTCTGCGTTTTCGCGATGTGGAGGAGGCGAGCCCCGCCATCGATGGGCTTCTCGACGGAGAGGACGAGACGCTTCGAGGGGCCGTCGTCGCCCGGCTGGTGCGCGCGGCTCGCCATCTCGGAGACGGGTCCTGCGGGCTGGAGGCTCTGCAATCGGGCAAGAAACGGCGCGGTATGCAGCGGCGCAAACGTCGGCTCGAGGAACTCGGAGAGCTTGCCTTCGTCGATTTGAGCGCGCAGCCGCCTTCCTCCTGGGCGGACGATTTCCTGAGGCTCGAAGCGAGCGGCTGGAAGGGAGAGATGGGAACGGCGATCGCCTGCCGTCCGCAGGAGCGCGCCTTCTTCGACAAGATGGTGGACGCGGGAAGCGCCAACGGCAACCTGATCGTCCACGCCCTGGAGCTCGACGGGCGGCGCATTTCGATGACGCTTTATCTGCGGGCCGGCGAGACTGCCTGGGGCTTCAAGAAAGCCTATGCCGGCGATCTCGCGCGATGTTCTCCGGGTTTCGTCCTGGAGGCCGAGAGCGTCGCGGCCCTTCAGGCGCAGGGCGATGTCGCCTTTGTCGACACGTGCAGCATCGATACCTCGACCCTCGTTCCGGGACTGTGGCCGCAACATCGGGCGATGGCCGACATCGTCGTTGCCGTCGGCCCCGCGCGCAAATGGCTGAAAACGGCGGTGTGGCTGGAGAAGACGTATCGGGCGAGGCGGCGCGATCTGCGCAGCCTTTATGTGCGGCTGAAACGTCTGCCCGCGCAGGCGCGCCGGGACCGGCCGGCTGCGACACACAATTGACATTGTGCGCACCTGCGATAAAACCTCCGCCACCATGATGAGCACAGCCAAGACGAAGACGACCGGCTAATCGCTCCGCCCCGATCTCTCCCCGGGGCGGGGGAGAGATGCTTTGTTTTCGGGGAGAGAGGAGCTAGACATGGGTTACAGGATCGCTGTCGTAGGTGCGACCGGCAATGTCGGGCGGGAAATGCTCGACATTCTCGATGAACGTGGTTTCCCCGCAGACGAAGTCGTGGCGCTCGCCTCCCGGCGCAGCCAGGGCACGGAAGTCTCCTTCGGCGACAAGACGCTGAAGGTTCAGGCGCTCGAACATTTCGATTTCGCCAATGCCGATATCGCGCTGATGTCGGCGGGCGGCTCGGTGTCGCTGGAATGGGCGCCGAAAATCGCCGCGAAGGGCTGTGTCGTCATCGACAATTCCTCGGCCTGGCGCACCGATCCGGACGTGCCGCTGATCGTGCCGGAAGTGAATGCCGATGCCGTTGCCGGCTTCGCCAAGAAAAACATCATCGCCAATCCGAACTGCTCCACCATCCAGCTCGTCGTGGCGCTGAAGCCGTTGCATGAGCGCGCGAAGATCAAGCGCGTCGTCGTTGCGACCTATCAGTCGGTTTCCGGCGCCGGCAAGGACGCGATGGACGAGCTCTTCAATCAAACGCGCGCCGTCTTCGTCGCCGATCCGATCGAGGCGAAGAAATTCCCCAAGCGCATCGCCTTCAACTGCATTCCCCATATCGACGTCTTCATGGAAGACGGCACGACCAAGGAGGAATGGAAGATGGTGGCGGAGACGAAGAAGATCCTCGATCCGAAGATCAAGCTTTCGGCCACCTGCGTGCGCGTGCCGGTGTTCGTCAGCCATTCTGAAGCCGTCAATATCGAGTTCGAGGAAGAGTTGTCCGCCGAAGAAGCGCGCAACATCCTGCGCGAGGCGCCGGGCTGCCTCGTCATCGATAAGCACGAGCCGGGCGGCTACATGACGCCCTATGAGAGCGCCGGGGAGGATGCGACCTACATCTCCCGCATCCGCGAGGATCCGACGGTCGATTCCGGTCTTTCCATGTGGGTTGTGGCCGACAATCTTCGCAAGGGCGCCGCGCTCAATACGGTGCAGATCGCCGAGCTTCTGGTGAACCGCAAGCTCCTGGAGAACCGCAAGGCCGCCTGATGGCGGGCGCGACGGGGCGAGGGGCGAGCGGCGGCGACAAAGCGGGCCGGCCGCGTCTTCTGGTGACGGGCTTCGGCCCGTTTCCGGGCGTTGCGATCAATCCGAGCGCCTGGGTGGTGGAGCGGCTCGCCGACGAGGCGGGCGGGTTCGCTTCTCACGCCGATGTGCGGACGGCCATTCTCGCGACCGACTGGCAGGAGGGGCCGAACACACTCGACCGCCTCTGGCAGGCGCACCGCCCGGATGTCGTCGTGCATTTCGGTGTGGCGTCGGCGGCGCGGGGCTTTCGGCTCGAACGTGTGGCACACAACAGGCGGCTCGCGCGTCCCGACGTGCAGGGCGCCCTGCCGCCATCGGCGGAGCTCGAAGAGGCGGGGCCACCCTCCTGGCGCGGCTCGCTGCCGCTGCGGCGCATCCGTGCGGCGCTGTCGGGCGCCAACATCCCGGCACATTTTTCCGACGATGCCGGCGATTATCTCTGCAACGCCATCTTCTACCGGTCGGGCCGCTATGCGGCCGAAGCCGGCCGCCTCGTCATGGCGGGTTTCATCCATCTGCCGTTCTGCACCTCGGCGCCGGCTTCGGCGCTGCCTGGCGGCTTCGAAGGCGACGGCGAGGCTGATCCGACCTGCCTTCCCGACGCGGTGATGCTCGCCGGCGCGCGTCTCGTTCTTCTCAGCGCCATTGCGGCGTGGCGAGAGCGCGCCGACCCGAGTTTCGATCGCGACCAGTGATCGCAACCAGTTCGAGGGCGACTAGCGGCGCTGCCAGTTCTGCGTCTTGCAGAAGATGCCGAGCGCGCAGCCCTTGAGTTTGAGGCTGTTCGCGGAGGTGAGGGTGGCGGAGCCGGAATAGGTCTTGTCGTCTTCCGGATTGACGACCGTTCCCTTGTACTTGCCGTCCGAACCCTGCATGCGGCCGATCTCCTTGCCCTTGTTGGGGCCGCTGGTCACCTTCATGCAAAAGGCGTTGCCGCAGGAGCTGATGCGCACCGTGTTGCCGGTGGCGGCGACCCAATTGCCTTCCAGAGGATCGGCTGCGGCGAGGGCCGGCCATGCGATGAGGGCCGCGATGAGGGCGATGGTTTTGGTCTTCATGAGGTCTCCTCCCAAGTTTTTTGCCACTATGGGGAGGAGTTGAGACAAAGAAAACCGCGATTTTTGCGTCTGGCAGAGCTGCCGTTGCGGAAGTCTTCGCGGTTATGAACAGGTTTCACGTCAGGCTTATTGGGCCTTTCGCTTCGGCGATGCGCCGCAACGCGATGCGGCCGAGATTTGGCCTGAGCATCACGTCCTGTCCTTCGGCAAAGGCAAGTTCATCGCGGCCGAGCTGTTCGGTGACGACGAAGAGATCGGCCGTGCCGGCCGCCGCGAAGGCGAGCGCTTCTTCAGAGGACGCGCCGAGGATCTTGCGGCCGAGATAAAGCGCCGAAAAAAGATCGCCCGCACCCTTCGCCGGATTTGCCACGACGGGATGCTCGGCGAGGATCGTCTCGTTCGGCTTGACGAGCACGGCCGCCATGCGCCCGCGCATCAGGGCCGGGGCCGAGGTGACGATGACTTCGGCCGGGCCGAGGCGGCGTGCGTCGGCGACGAGCGCGGTCGGGTCGGGCTCAGGCTTCGTGCCCGTCAGCCAGCCGAATTCGAAGACGTTCGGGGTGGCGATGTCGGCGATCGGCAGAAGGTGGTCGCGGATCGCCTCCGCCACGGGCTCCGGTACGTAGAGGCGGTCGGAATCGCCCATCACCGGATCGCAGAGATAGACGAGGCCCGGAAAACGATCCTTCAAGCCGGCGATGAAGTTGGCCGTCTCGGCCACGTGTTCGGCGCGGCCGAAATAGCCGGTGGCGACGGCGAGCGGCGGGCGCTCGGAAAAGCGCGTGGCCACACCGGCGAGAAGAGCTGCGAAATCGGCGGGGCTCGCCAGGATCGGGCGGCCGAGGCCAAAGCCCGGATGATGCGGCAGAAGTACGGTCGGGATGTCGACCGTCTCCATGCCGAGCCGCTCCAACGTGAAACCCATGATGCGGTTGCCGACGGCGCCGGCGGCGACATGGCTGGAAATCAAAATAATCCGGCCGGAGGAAGCCATTGCATTCCTTCACAATGAGGCAGGGAGAATCGGCTCCATCTGAACCAAGGCGGCCTTAAGAGCAAGGAGCCCGCCGCAATGCGACGGGCTCCTAGAGATCAAACGGGGCTTTTTGCGGTTGAGGCGATCGCCTCAAATCAGCGCGTGCGAACACCGCGGCGACGCTGGCTTGCAATCCGATCGGCGCGACGGCGGACCAATTCCGCGTTCGGATCAGCAGACAGCGGCATGGCGAGGGCGCTTTCGACCTCAAAACGCGTCAGGCCGATATCCTGCAGCATCTGGTCGTCGAGGGTGGCAAGCCGGTAGGCGGCACGGCGTCCCTTGATGGCACGCGCAAGACGCAGGAGCGTGTTGGCGACCGGCTGCAGGAAGGCGCCGGCGCGGGCGGCGAGATCGCCTGATCCGGCGGTTCGGACCGCTGGATTGTGGGAAAGATTGTCGAGCATTGCTGCCTCCAAACGAAAAATCGGGTCTTCCGAAACCCGGTTCAGGGAATGGCGGCGGGACACCGTGTCGTACCGTCCATGAGCCTCATTTCGTCTTTCCCTATTGATCAATCAAACGAAAAGGTTTTACATTTCGGTTCAGTTTCATTGAACCGCGAGGCGCGTCATGCAGCCGATCCTTGATGCCGATCTTCTGCGTACATTTGTCGCGATTGCCGATACCGGAAGTTTCTCCGTCGCCGCCGAACGGGCGGGGCGTACGCCCTCGGCCGTCTCCATGCAGGTGAAGAAGCTCGAAGACCTCGTCGGGCGGCGGCTTTTCGACCGCGATTCCCGGCGCGTCGCGCTCACCGCCTTCGGGGAATCGATGCTGCCGGATGCGCGCCGGATCCTGCAGATGCATGCCGAGCTCTGGGGCCGTCTGAAGCAGCCCGATCTCGAAGGCTCGATCACCGTCGGCACGCCGGACGAATATGCGAGCGCCTTCCTGCCGCGCGTTCTCAGAAGTTTCGCCCGCACGCATCCACGCGTGCAGGTCAACGTCATCTGCGACATCTCGGCGAAGGTGCGCGTCTATCTGGAACGCGGCGACATCGACAGCGGGCTCGTCACCAATGCGGACATTTCGGATGCGCAGTTCCTCCGCCGGCAGGTGCATGAGGAACAACTCGTCTGGCTCGGGGCGCGCGGAGGCACCGCCTATCGGCGCGAGCCCCTGCCGGTCGCCGTCGCCAATCCCGATTGCTGCTGGCGCAAACGCTCCGTGGCGGCCTTGAACAAGGCAGGCTTTCGTCACCGTGTCGCCTATCAAAGCGCCTCGGCTGCCGGTCAGATCGCAGCCGTTGCCGGCGACCTCGCCATTGCGCCGCTGCCGGCGTCGCTGGCGCGCGGCGATCTCGTGCTTCTCGGTGCCGATACAGGGCTGCCGGATCTCGGCACCTATGCGATCTCATTCATCGCGCGGGACGAAAACGATCCTCTCGTCATGGCGCTGTCCGACCATGTGGCGGAGAGTTTTGCCCCGGCGAGCGTCCCCGCCCCCGGCATGAGCCTCGGCAAGGCGGCGTAAGGTTTCACCGCCTGGCGCTGAGGAAAAGGTCAGGGAGCCCGGGAGGAGCTCGGAAGAGGTTCAGGAACCGGCGGGAGCTGCCGCCGAAGGCGCTTCGCGGGTCGTCTGGGCGGTGCCGTCGAGCGCCGCCTTGATCAGCCTCGTGCCATCGGCCGAATTCCATTCCGCCGGGCCGTTCATATGGCCGACGAGGCAGCCATTGCCGTCGACGAGCGCCGTCACCGGCAGGCCGACGGCGAGCCCCATCGCCTTCATCTTGTTGAAGATGTCCATGGATTTGTCGGTGAGAAGCGGCAGATGCTCGACGCCGATCTCATCGAGGAACTGGCGTGGCCGCTCCGGCCCGGAGGTGTCGATGTTGATCGGCACGACGGAGAAGTCGTCGCTGCCGAGATCGCCCTCGAGGGCGTCGAGTGCCGGCATTTCCTCGCGGCAGGGGGCGCACCAGGTGGCCCAGAGATTGACGAGCTTCAAACGGCCGGAGAGATCGGCGAGGCTCTGCTCGCTTCCGTCCGCGCCGGTGAAGGTGAGGGCGCTCAGATCCTGCGGCTGGCTTGCCGGGATGAAGGCCGCCACTTCGCCGCCGATCACCGGGTCGAGGCGTGCGCCTGCCTCAACGGCCGCCTGGCAATTGGCGCCCAGTTCGCCGGCCGCATCATTGCCATCGCCGGGAATCCCGTATAGGGCGAGTCCAAAGCCGAGGACGATCACTGCGAACGTACCGAAGGCCAGATAAGTGCGTTTCACTGTAATCTGCTCCGAATCTTCATCTTCAAAGACTGCGATCAGCTGATGTCCAACCGCATGTGGGGCGGCCGCTTTTCCGAAAGCCCGGACGCCATCATGGAAGAGATCAACGCTTCCATCGATTTCGACCGGGCTCTGGCGAGCCAGGATATTGCCGGCTCCAAAGCCCATGCCGAGATGCTGGCGAAAGCCGGCATTATTTCGACGGAGGATGCCCGCAAGATCATCGACGGTCTCGACCAGATCGCGGCCGAGATCGAGGAAGGCCGCTTCACCTTCTCGCGGAACCTGGAAGACATTCATATGAATGTCGAGGCACGTCTCGCGGAATTGATCGGCGATGCGGCAGGGCGCCTGCATACGGCGCGCTCGCGCAACGATCAGGTGGCGACCGATTTCCGCCTTTGGGTGCGTGATGCGCTCGACGATCTCGATCGCCAGATCCTCGCCTTGATGAACGCGCTGGTGACGAAGGCAGCAAAGCATGCCGGCACCGTCATGCCGGGCTTCACGCATCTGCAAAGCGCGCAGCCGGTCACCTTCGGCCATCACATGCTCGCCTATGTGGAGATGTTCGCGCGCGACCGGAGCCGCTTCTGCGATTGCCGGGCGCGCCTCAACGAATGTCCGCTCGGCGCCGCAGCCCTTGCCGGCACCGCCTTTCCGATCGACCGGAAGATGACGGCGGCCGCGCTCGGCTTCGACAGGCCAGCTGCCAATTCGCTCGATGCCGTCTCCGATCGCGATTTCGCCATGGAGGCGCTTGCGGCCGCCTCGATCTGCGCGGTGCATCTGTCGCGCTTTGCCGAAGAGATCGTCATCTGGTCGTCGGCGCAGTTCCGCTTCGTCAAGCTCTCCGACAAGTTCACAACCGGCTCCTCGATCATGCCGCAGAAGCGCAATCCGGACGCGGCGGAGCTGGTTCGGGCCAAGGCCGGGCGCATCATCGGGGCGATGAATGCGCTGATGGTGGTGATGAAGGGTCTGCCGCTCGCCTATTCCAAGGACATGCAGGAAGACAAAGAGCAGGTTTTTGACGCCCTGCCGTCGCTGTCCCTGTCGCTTGCCGCGATGGCCGGCATGGTCGCCGATCTTCAGCCGAACGAAGCCCGTTTGCGCGAGGCCGCCGGCATCGGCTTTTCGACGGCAACCGATCTCGCCGATTGGCTGGTGCGCGAGGCGGGACTGCCGTTCCGCGAGGCGCATCACATCACCGGCCGGATCGTCGCCGAGGCGGAAGCGCTCGAGGTCGATCTCGGCGAGATGCCGATCGAGGCGCTGCGCAAGGTCTATCCGAAGCTCGATGCGAGCGTGTTCGACGTCTTGTCCGTCGATGCCTCGGTCGCGAGCCGCGTGAGCGAAGGCGGCACCGCCCCCGACAATGTGCGCCAGCGCGCCAAAGAATGGCAGGCCCGGCTCGCCGAGGAGGAGGCTCTTGCAAAAGCCACTCCGCTTTCGCCCGAGGGCTCGCTATAGTCCGCGAAAGGAAGAGGTTCGCGATGGCCTGGCTGCGCTTAGCTGTGGTTTTGATGATGACGGCGACGGTGGTTGCCGGCTGCGGGCGCCGCGGCGCGCTGCAGCCGCCTCCCGGTGCGCCCGAAGCGGTGACGCCGCGCGGCGACATCGGCAATCCAGGCTCGAGCGACCGCAATTTCGACGATCTCACCAGGCTCGACGAGCCGGCGGCGAACGACGAGGACGGCGACATCGCCACACGTCGTGCCGAGGAAGCGGAGAAGGCCCATGGCGGGCGCCGCTTCATCCTCGATCCGCTGATCTAAGCAGGGCGCCAGGGAAGGGCGAAGCTTTGCATCATTTTTCCTATCGCGGCGGCGTGCTCCACGCCGAAGACGTGCCGATCCCGGAAATCGCCGCGGCGGTCGGCACGCCGTTCTACTGCTATTCGACGGCGACTTTGACCCGGCATTATCAGGTCTTCGAGGAAGCGTTTGCGGACCTGCCGCACCGCGTCTGTTACGCTCTCAAGGCCAATTCCAATCAGGCGGTGATCGCGACTTTGGCGCGGCTTGGCGCCGGGGCCGACGTGGTCTCGGAAGGCGAATTGCGGCGGGCGCTCGCGGCCGGTGTCCCGGCCGAAAAGATCATGTTCTCCGGCGTCGGCAAGACCGCCCACGAGCTGCGTTTCGCGCTCGAGGCCGGCATCCATTGCTTCAACGTGGAATCGGAGCCGGAGCTTGCCCTTCTCTCCCGGCTTGCCGTCGAAGCCGGGCAGGTGGCGCCGGTCAGCCTGCGCATCAATCCCGACGTCGATGCCGGCACGCACGACAAGATCGCGACGGGGCGCAAGGAGAACAAGTTCGGCATTCCGGCTGACCGGGCGCGTGCCGTCTATGCGGAAGCGGCCAAGATGCCGGGGCTCAAGATCATCGGCATCGATATGCATATCGGCAGCCAGATCACCGAGCTTCAGCCTTTCGATGCGGCCTTCCGGCGGCTCGCCGAACTCGTCGTGATGCTGCGCGAGGACGGTCACCAGATCGAACATGTCGATCTCGGAGGCGGGCTCGGCATTCCCTATGACGAAGACAAGGCGGCTCCGCCGCTGCCGTCGAACTATGCCGAGATCGTACGCCGCCACATGAATGCGCTCGGCGCCACCGTCATCTTCGAGCCCGGCCGCCTCATCGCCGGCAATGCCGGAATTCTGGTGAGCGAAGTCATCTACGTGAAGGAGGGAGAGGGGAAGAATTTCGTCATCGTCGATGCGGCGATGAACGATCTCATCCGCCCGACCCTCTACGAGGCCTATCATCGGATCGCGCCGGTGCAAGAAAGCGATGCCGAGACGATCGTCTGCGACGTGGTCGGTCCGGTCTGTGAGACCGGCGATTTCCTCGGCAAGAATGTGCGCATGGCGCGGCCGGAAGCGGGCGATCTCGTCGCCGTCTTCTCCGCCGGCGCCTATGGCGCGGTGCAGGCCGGCACCTACAATACGCGCCGCCTGGTGCCGGAAGTGCTGGTGCACGGACATGAATATGCGCTGGTGCGGGCGCGGCACAGCTACGAGGAGCTCATCGGTCTCGACCGTGTGCCGTCGTGGCTCATGCCGGACGACGCCTGAGCGAGATCACGAAGACGTCAAATCTCGCGCAAGGCCTTGATGTGGCCATGCTTCGCCCTTGTCCTTTCCGCTCATTCGTTGTCCGCTATACTTGTGACGATCGGACGCAATCTGTCCTTGCGACGCGGCTTCTGAGCCCGGTCGGATGCGCGGCGGGCGAGGTTGCCGTCGAAGCCGGCAGAATGACGAGGCCGGCAAGATAAGGAACTGGCCGTGAGCGATGCGCCGAAGACGATGCCAGGCAGAGATTTCGACGGGCCAGGCGAGGATGTCCCTGGCGACGACCTGAGCGCCCGCGAGAGGACGCCCGACGAGGCGCGGGCGCAAGTCGCCGAAGAGCGCCTTGCCCGCCTCACACGCCGCGCCCGGCTCGCGCTCTTCTGGGAGGCGGCCTGGCCGCGGCTCGTGCCGCTTCTGTCGATCGTCGCCCTGTTCTTCGCGCTCTCGTGGCTCGGCGTCTGGAGCTTTGTCGGCGATTGGGTGCGTGGCGGCATCCTCCTCGGTCTGGGTCTTGCCGCGATCGCAGCATTCGTCTGGATCCTGCGCACGCCCTTTCCGAGCCAGGCCGCCGCCCTGAAGCGGGTGGAGCGGAATTCGCCCGTCTCTCATCGCCCGGCAAGCGGCTTGCGGGACACGCTCTCCACCGTTTCCGAAGGGCCGGCGGCGAAAGCTCTGTGGGCGGCGCATCGCCGGCGATTGATGGCGTCTCTGGCCGCGATGCGCGCCGGGCCGCCGCGTCCCGACATGGTGCGGCGCGATCCGAATGCGCTGCGCTTTGTCGTCCCCGTTTTGCTCTTCGTGGCGTTTCTGGTCGGCTGGGGCGAGCACTGGCCGCGGCTTGCCGATGCCTTTCGGCCCGTCTCGGCGCATCTTTCGACCGGCGTGCCGGCCCGCATCGACGCCTGGGTCGATCCGCCGACCTATACCGGCGCGGCGCCCGTCTATCTTTCGCGCCGTGGTGAAAGACAGGGCGAGAGGCCGGGCGAGAACGCCGGAGAGGCGACGGCGGTGCGGGTGCCGCAGGGAAGCCGGCTCACCGTGCGCGTCGCTTCGAGCGAACCGGCCGTCGTCACGCTCGACGGACCCGGCGGTCCGACGGCGCTTGCGGCCGATGACGACGGCGGGGCTTCCAAGCCGGGTGCGCAGCCGCAAGCGGCCGATGATGCGGCGAAGACGGCAGCTCCGGCATCCGGCGCAAACAAAGCGGGCTCGCGCGGCGACCAGACGATTCGCAGTTACACGACGACGCTCGAAAGCGACGGCTCCGTCTCGGTCGAGGCCGGGCGGGCCAGCGAGCATTACGCATTCCGCATCATTCCAGACCGGCCGCCGACGATCCGGCGCGGCGAGGTCACCGTCAATCGGTCCGGCTCCTTCACCATGGCCTTCACGGTGGAGGACGATTACGGCGTGACCGACGGCAACGTCACGTTCCGGCCGCAGACACCACCCGAAAAGGGTGCGCATCCTCTGGTCGAGGCGCCGTCGATCGCCATCCGCACGGGACGCGGGCGCAAGGAGGAGAACGGTGCCAAGGCGTCGGGGCGCCTGGAAGAGCATCCTTATGCCGGCATGCCAGTCGTCGCCGACGCTGTCGTGCGCGATGCCGCCGGCCAGGAAGGCCGGCCGGCCGATGACGGCGCCATGACGCTGCCGGCTCGGCCATTCCGCAACCCGATCGCCAAGGCGCTCATCGAGCAGAGGCGTGAGCTCGCTCTCGATGCCCGCAGCAAGGACCGCGTCGTGCAGGTGCTCGATGCGATGACCATCCGGCCGGGCGATTTCGTCAAGGATTCCGGCATCTATCTCGGCCTCACCGTCGCCTATCAGAGAATGCGGGCGGCCGAGAGCGACGACGAGCTGCGCGCGATGCTCGATTATCTCTGGGAGATGGCGGTTCTCATCGAGGACGGAGAATTGTCGGAGGCGCAGGAGCGGCTTGCGGAGGCGCGCGAGGCGCTCGAACAGGCGCTCGCCGAGGGTGCCTCGGAGGAAGAGATTTCGCGTCTCACCGAAGAGCTGCGGCAGGCCATGAACGACGTCATGCGCAGCATGGCCGAACAGATGGCACGCTCCGATCCGCAGAAATTGATGCCGATCGATCCGAACGCGCAGGTTCTGTCGCAGCAGGATCTCGAACGCATGCTCGACCGCATCGAAGATCTGGCGCGGCTCGGCGACAAGGAAGCGGCGCAGGAGCTCTTGAGCCAGCTCCAGGAGATGCTCGACAATATGCAGATGGCCCAGCGCATGCAGCAGCAGATGCAGAGCGGCGAAATGGGCCAGATGATGCAGCAGATGGAGGAACTCGGCCGGCTGATGCGCGAGCAGCAACGGTTGATGGACGATACGTTCAGCCTCGATCAAGGGCAGCGGCCGGGGCAGAAACCCGGCGACGGCGAGATGTCGCCTTCGGAAATGGCGGAAATGATGCGCCAGCTGCAACAGAACCAGGGCAATCTGCAGGAGCAGCTGCAGGCGCTCCTCGACAAGCTGCGCCAGCAGCAGGGCCAGGGCCAGCAGCCGGGCGAGCAACCCGGCGGCGAGCCGGGGCAGGGCGGCGAAGGCCAGATGGGGCAGGGCGAGCGCGCCCTCGACCGCGCCGGACGGGCGATGGGCGAAGCCACCGGCTCACTCGGAGACGGCGAACCCGGTCAGGCCATCGGTCCGCAGGGCGAGGCGCTGCAGGCGATGCGCGAAGGCATGCAGCAGATGATGAGCGAGATGATGGGCCAGCAGGGCCAGGGCGGGCAGCAGCGGGTCGGCCGCGGCGGCAACCCGCAGGGCCAGACGGACCCGCTCGGCCGGCCGCAGCGGGCGCAAGGGCCGCAGCTCGGCGAGGATGTGCGCATTCCCGACGAATTCGACGTGGAGCGCGCGAGGCGCATTCTCAACGCCATCCGCGAACGCCTCGGCGAGCGCTTTCGGCCGAGCTACGAGCTCGATTACCTGGAACGGCTCCTGCAGCGCGATTGAGCGCGCTTGCTGAGAAAGCCCGGCTGAGAACGCGCGGCCTCTTAAATCGAAGCCGGGAGCGAACCGGAAAAGCCGCGCGTCGTCTGGGATGAAGGAAGGTCGGCGGTCTTCGCCGTGGCAGATCAGGCGACCTGCTGCTTTTCTGCACCCGCGACGCTGACCGCGGTGCGGATTTCCTGAAGCGTGAAGGGCTTGGTGAGGACGTCGCGAATGACCTTCTGAAGGTCATCGGCGCGCTCGCGCTGATCGGCGAAGCCGGTCATCAGAAGGATCGGGAGGCCCGGCCATTTGCGCGCGGCGCTGTGGGCGAGATCGATGCCGTCCATGAGCGGCATCTTCACGTCGCTGACGAGCAGATCGAATTCGCCATCGCTGGCGAGAAGTCGGTCCATGGCTTCCAGGCCATCGCACGCCGTCTCGACGCTGTGGCCATCCAGTTCCAGCGCGCGGCTGACGAAAGCTCGGACGGAATCATCGTCTTCCGTCAGGAGAATACGCATTACCCTTCCCCGCTAATTGGCTCCCTCCTCGTCGCTTTCGACTACGCCGACAAAGGGGAGTTCGCGATGGGCATGGCCTGCATCCATGCCGTAACCGACTACAAAATAGTCGGGACAGGTAAACCCAACGTAATCAGCTTCGATTTCTGCCTTCCGGCCTTCGGGTTTGTCGATCATGACCGCCACCTGGACGCGGCGGGCGCCGCGTGTCGCCATCAATTCGCGCGCAAAACGGACGGTGAGGCCGGAATCGAGGACGTCGTCGATGATGAGGACGTCGCGTCCGGCCACAGGGCAGCCGATGTCGCGCAGGATGCGCACTTCGCCGCTCGTCTTCAGGCTGGCGCCATAGGAAGAGAGTGAAATGAACTCGATCTCCATCGTCACGCCGCGGCGCGACATGGCGCGGACGAGATCGGCGCCGAAGACGAAGCCGCCTTTCAAGACGACGATGGCGAGAAGCTCTTCCGGCTTCGTCGTGCAGATCGCTTCGGCGAGCTCGTTGATGCGGCGGTCGATCTCTTCGGCGGAAAAGAGCGGGCGGATATGCGCCGTCGTCACTTTCGTCATGAACCGGCAACGGCGGTCTGGATGAAGGGGTCGGCGAAGCGAAGCTCGATCCTCGCGGCATTGGGCGGGGTATCGGTCAGGGTGTAGGCGAAGGACAGCCGCTCGCGCGGTGCGATTTCCGGGGCGGGGGCTTCCATGGCGCGATTTGCCAGTTTCTCGCCTGAGGCGCTGTAGATCTCCATGGAGACCGGTTGCAACGGCTGCGAGCGGTGGTCAAGGCTGACGAGCCGGCCGGTGACGAGAAGGGCGTTTTGTCCCGCCATTTCTGCGCGATAGACGTTGACCGCCTCAAAGGCGACGGGATCGGCGCTCACCTTCAGCCCGGCGAGCCCGTAGAGGCTGGCGAGATCGGGCGCCGCCTTGACGATTGCAGGTCGTGCAAGGACGAAGAGGACGAGGAAGGCGAGCGAGAGGGCGCTGAGAACGGGAAGGGCCACGCCTTTCCATTCGGACTTCTGCACCGGCGTCTCGTCGTCGAAGAAGCGCGAACGGCCCGGTGAGGGTTGCGGCTCTTCTTCCCAGATCTTCGCGGTTCCGGCCGACGGCAGCGGGGAGGCCGCGATCGGTTTTACGGCGAAGGCCGGGAAGGCGGCCGGGAAGGCGGGAAGGAGGGCCCGATGCAGGTCGGTGTGCGCCTTCCAAGTCTCGCCGCAATGGCCGCAGACGATAAGCTTCGTTTCGGCATCGAGCGATGCCGTCTGCAGGTGCTCGCGCGCGCCGCAGCCAGGGCATTCCATTTCGAGTTCCCTGGCGGGTCGCTTGTCGCCCGCGTGGCATTCGGGCATGCAGGACTCCGTTTACCATGCCCGACGACTTGTTGCCGAACATCGTTAACGTCGGCTTAACGGGCGGCGAGGCAGATGGGACGACGATGGTGGTGTGCTTCGGCGGCCACAGCCTGGCTTGTGAAAGGACGCATGGAAGAACGATCGGCGCACGGGTATCAGCCCCTGATTCGCTTCGACAATGTCGGGCTGCGCTACGGGCTCGGGCCGGAGATCCTGCGCGACGTGACCTTTGCGATCGAGCCCGGCTCTTTCCAATATGTCACCGGGCCGTCGGGTGCCGGCAAGAGCTCGCTTCTGCGGCTTCTCTTCCTGTCCTTGAAGCCGACGCGCGGGATGGTGGAGATTTTTGGCCAGGACGCGGCGACGGCGAGCCGGACGACCGTGCCGGTGCTGCGGCGGCGGATCGGGATCGTCTTCCAGGATTTCCGGCTTCTGGAACATCTCACCACCTATGAGAACGTCGCTCTGCCCCTGCGCGTGCTCGGACATCCGGATTCGAGCTACCGCCACGACGTCACCGAGCTTCTCGAATGGGTGGGGCTCGGCGACAAGATGTGGGTGCATCCGCCGGTCCTTTCGGGCGGTGAGAAGCAGCGCGCCGCGATTGCCCGCGCCGTCATCACGCGCCCCGAAATCCTTCTCGCCGACGAGCCGACAGGCAACGTCGATCCGCCGCTGGCGCGGCGCCTGTTGCGGCTCTTCATCGAGCTCAACCGGCTCGGAACGTCGATCGTGATCGCCACCCACGATCTCGCGTTGATGGACCAGTACGATGCGCGCCGGCTCATCCTCAATTCAGGCTTGCTGGAAATTCACGATGTCGTCTGAGCCCGGCCGGCAGAAACGCCGCCTGAAGCGGCCACGGCTTTCGCGCCGGCGGGCGCCGCAGGCGGCCGCGCCTGTCGA
The DNA here is from genome assembly GCF_025379905.1 of Afifella sp. JA880. Classification (NCBI taxonomy): domain Bacteria; kingdom Pseudomonadati; phylum Pseudomonadota; class Alphaproteobacteria; order Hyphomicrobiales; family Afifellaceae; genus Afifella; species Afifella sp. JA880. Next base: position 246,809 of record NZ_JAOANH010000003.1, on the reverse strand, counting down.
TGATATCGATGCGAGCCTGCGTCGTCCGGGCGTTTCGGTCAGCTCCGGCCCGATCGAGCAGCCGCGCGAAGAAAACCCGATCGTGCCGCCGCGCTCCGTCGCCGGGCGTGCGCTTCTGGTACTCGTGGCGATCATGAGCTTTCTGTCGTGCCTGTCTGTCGCCTCCGTCTCCGTCGTCTCCGACCGGGCGCGCGGCTGGGAGCGCCAGATCGCCGCCGAAGTCACCATCCAGGTGAGCGTCACCGGCGGTCACGACGTGGCGCAATCGATGGCGCGCGCGGAGGAGATCGCCGAGGCGACGCCGGGTGTCCTTTCGGCCGAGCCGGTCAGCGAAAAGGATTCCAAGGCGCTTCTGGAGCCGTGGCTCGGCAGCGATTTCGATCCGGTCGAATTGCCCGTTCCGCGCCTCATCGCCGTGCGGCTCGGCGGCAATGTCGATCTTTCGAGCCTGGCGCGGCAATTGCGCGACGAAGTGCCGGGGGCGAGCCTCGACGATCACGGCGTCTGGCTCAAACGTCTGGCGCGCATGGCGCAGGCGATCACCTTCGCCGGGCTCGGCATCGTCGCTCTGGTGATGACCGCGACGGCGCTCTGCGTCGTCTTCGCGACGCGCGGCGCCATGGCCGGCAACAAAGATGTGATCGAGGTCCTGCATTTCGTCGGCGCCGAGGATTCCTATGTGGCGGGTGAGTTCCAGCGGCATTTTCTGGTGCTCGGGCTGAAAGGGGCCGGTCTCGGCGGTATCGCCGCCATCGCGCTCTTTGCGCTTCTGTCGCTGATCGGCGGCGTCGAAGGGCCGACGCCGGAAGAGGCGCAGCTTCGAAGCCTTCTCGGCGGGCTCACGATCGGGCCGCCGGCTTATATCGGCTCCGTGATCACGGTGGTGGCGATCGCCGTGATCATCGCAGCCACCGCACGCTCGACCGTGCGGCGAACGCTGTCACAGATCGGATAGACGTTGCCAATGTGCGCGAAGCAGATCAGGAAGCCCCGATCAAAGTTCGGCAGCAAAGGTCGTTGATGTCCCGCGAGACGCTGGCTGAGAAAGTCGAGGCGAAATCTCCCCGCCCGCGCCCCTCGATCGGGCGGCGGCTGGTGCGCGTCGTCGTCTTTGCGGTGTTCCTGATCGGCCTGTTCTTCGTCGGCGGCTTCCTCATCTTCGCGCAGCAGGTCGCCTCCGCGCGCCCGCCGGCCGCGCCCCAGGCCGACGCGATCGTGGCGCTCACCGGCGGTTCGGCGCGCGTGGAGGGGGGCGTGGAGCTTCTGCGTGCGGGCGCCGGCCAGCGGCTCCTGATTTCAGGCGTCTATGCGGACAACAGCAAGCAATCGATCGCCAATGCCGTGGCGTCCGAAAGCTCCGATCTCTTCCGCTGCTGCGTTGATCTCGGCAAGGCGGCCCGCGACACGCGCGGCAATGCGGAGGAGACGCGCGAATGGGTGCGCCATCACGGCTATCATTCGCTGATCGTCGTCACCAGCGCCTACCACATGCCGCGTTCGATCGCGGAATTGCGGCGCGAAATCCCCGATGTGCGGCTCATTCCCTATCCGGTGCGCCGGCCGGGCCTCGATCTCGGCGACTGGGCGCAGCGCAAGGAGATCTTCGTCATCCTGTTCCGCGAATATCTCAAATATATCGTCGTGAAGCTGCGCTGAGCGGGCGTTGCGGTGAGGTCGGTAACGGCCCCGGGATGGCGGTGCAAATTGTCACAGCAGCTTAGAAGCGATTGATCCGCCACGGCTCTGCAGCGACGTTTGCCGGGGTTCGGGACTGAGGTCATCACTTCCAATGCCGCAGGGGGTGGCATTCGATGAGCGATATCTCTTTGCCTGAGCATTCTAGGCTCGGCCAGTTTCCGATCAGCTTCTTTGCCATCGTGATGGGGCTTTCGGGCCTCACATTGACCTTGCGTGCCTGCGAGCACGCGCTTGCCCTCGACGGGCGGATTTCCTCATGGGCGCTTTATGGGACGGTCGCGGTGTTTGCCGTGATCGCGCTGCAGTACGCGCTGAAACTCAGCTTTCATCCGCGTGACGTGGTGGAGGAATGGGCGCATCCGGTGCGCATCGCCTTCTTTCCGACGATCTCGATCTCGCTCCTCTTGATGGCGACGGCCGCCGCGCCGGTCTGGCCGGAGGTCGCAAGGCCGGTGTGGATCGCGGGGGCTGCGGCACAGGCCGTTCTGTCGCTCAGCGTCATCGCCAATTGGATCGGCCACCGCCCGTTCGAGCATGTGCATCTCAATCCGGCCTGGTTCATTCCGGCCGTCGGCAACATCATCGTGCCGTTGGCCGGGGTCGAGTTCGGCTTCGTGGAGGTGAGCTGGCTCTTCTTTTCTGCCGGGCTGATCTTCTGGCTCGTGCTTCTGACCCTGGTCGTCAACCGGCTGATCTTCCACGATCCGCTGCCGGGGCGGCTGGTGCCGACGCTCGTCATCCTGATCGCGCCGCCGGCCGTCGCCTTCATCGCCTATCTCCGGCTGGAGGGCGAGGTCGACGCCTTCGCGCGCATCCTGATCAATGTCGGCTATGTCTTCGCGCTCGTCGTGGTGACGCAGGTGCCGAAGCTCGCGCGGCTTCCCTTCGCGCTGTCCTGGTGGGCGCTGTCGTTTCCGGTCGCGGCTCTGGCCGTCGCCTCGCTCCTCTTCGCGGAGACGGCGGGATCGGCCTTCCATCTGTGGGTCGGATTTCTGCTCGCAGGCCTTCTTTGTGCGATCGTCGCCGTGCTGGCGCTGCGCACGGGCCTGGCGATCCAGGGAAAGGAAATCTGTCGTCCTGAATAAGTGTAGGTGCGATTTCGGGCGTCGGCGCTTCGGCTGTGGGTTCCACGACATGGCGGCCCGACTTGACGCCCCGACTTGACGTCGAGGCCCGAGCGCGCCACTCCGGTTGCGCCCCGCTTGGGCGAGGCTTCAGAGGCTGGCCATGTACGCGCGCTCCATCCTGTTCAACATTGTTTTCTATGTGAATTTCGCGGTCCAGGCGATCGTGTTCTCGCCGATGCTGCTGCTGCCGCAGCGCTACGGCATCTGGGTGACGAAGTTCTGGACCGCCTCTTCGCTCTTCTGGCACCGGCTCATCTGCGGCGTGAAGGAAGACGTGCGCGGGCTGGAGAACATCCCGAAGGGCGGCTGCATCATCGCGGCCAAGCATCAATCGACATGGGAGACGATGCGGCTCGTCTATATGCTGGACAAGCCCGCCTATATTCTGAAGCGCGAGCTCATGTGGATCCCGCTTCTCGGCTGGTACATGAAGAAGTACGGCCATATTCCCGTCGACCGGGGCAGCCGCTCCAAGGCGCTTTTTTCGATCACCGAACACGCCAAAGACCGCGTCGCCAAAGGTTTCCAGGTCATCATCTTTCCCGAAGGGACACGGCGGGCGCCGCTTGCGCCGCCGAATTACCGCTACGGCGTCGTGCATCTTTACAAGGAACTTCAGGTTCCAGTCGTGCCGGTGGCGCTCAATGCCGGCCTTTACTGGCCGCGGCGGTCGTTTGCGCATATTCCCGGCACGGTTCGGGTCGAAGTTCTGCCGCCGATCGAGCCTGGCCTTGATTCCGCCACCTTCGCCGCAAAACTTCAGCAATCTATTGAAGATAAAACAAATGAGTTGATGCAAGAAGCACGCGACCGCGATCCGGCGACGCGGCGCATCGTTGTCGAAGAGCATGTCGCAGAGGTGACTTGAACCGACGCGGCAACGAGATGGAAGGTTTTCGTGACCGTTAAGTCATCACTGCCGCATGTGGTGCGGGAGCAGGGTGTTTCCGACCGGTATCTCTATTGGTCGGGGGCTTCGGGTCGGCGCTATCTCTTCAGCAGACTCGATTTGGAACATGTCCTCAGCGTGAAAGACGCCGTGGTTCTCTGCGTGAAGGGCGGGGATCTCCGCTGGGTCGGAAGCGACGATGCGCTCGATCCTGCGGATGTTTTGCGATTCGCCGCCGATGGCGTGATCTTCTATGCGCATTTTCTTGCCGGGTCGGGGCGCTCCAGACAATTGGTGAGCGAAGATCTGAGCTCTTCGGAAACCCCTCCGGAAAAACGCCGCGGCGGCGGTTACTGCGTCGCCGCCTGATTGCCGCCGCTTTCGCCCGCCACCGCAGGGCGATGATGTTCCAATTCTTCGGCGAGCCAGAAGAGATGGCGGTCGACGACGCCCATGTCGCGCAGATGCTGGGCCGTGCTGACGACATAGTCGGTGTTCGGCCCGGATTGTCCGTGCGCGTGACGGACGATTTCGAGCTGGTGGGGCGCATCGAGAACGCCGGCATATTGCTGGTGCGTGCGATCGACGAGATAGACGAGGGCATGGCCGCGGCCATCCGCGAAGACGACCTGCCGGACGGCTTCCTTGTAGACGCGCGTCACCTGTTCGCGGGCGCGAAGATATGCGACGACGGCTTCGCGGTCTTCCGCCTTCACCTTGAAGGCGAGGCCCCGGCAGCTGCCGCCGCGATCGAGGCCGAGCACCAGGCCCGGCCGTTCTTCGGTGCCGCGATGCACGAAGGAATAGACGCAGAGCGAGCGGTGGGCGCCGATGAGACGCGCCGGTTTCGTCTCGACATGCGGAAAGCCCGGGTTCCACATGAGGGACCCGTAGCCGAAAACCCAGAAATCTTCGTCTGAAGGAACTTGCGCCATCGCGGGCTGGAGCTATCAGTTGCGCCGGCCGACCGCAACGGCCGTGAGGGAGAAGCCTGAATGCGACGCATCTTGACGGTCCTGGCGATCATCGCCGTCATCCTGGCGGGTCTCTGGTCGGCGGGGTGGTACGCGCTTGCGACCTATGCCGACCGGCAGGTCGATGCTTTCCTTACCGAGCAGGCGCGGCGCGGCGTCGTCATGTCGTGCCCGGGCCGGCACATCGGCGGCTTTCCCTTCCGCTTGCGGCTCAGCTGCTCGCAGCCGGTGGAATTCACCTCCGCCGGGACCGAGGCGGCGACGCCGGCGCTTGCCGCGACCGTGCGGGCCGAACGCCCGCAGCAGGTCGAAACGGAGCTGGCGAGCCCCTTGACCATCAAGGCGCCCTATCTCGCCGAACCTCTGAAACTCGAATTCGCCGATGCCAAGATGACGACCGGTTTCGGCGGGGACGGCCTCAAGCGCGCCACCGTCGACGTCATGGGCGGACGCACGGTGCAGGGTGCGGTGACGGCCGGCCTCGATCGCGGGCAGGCTCTGGTGAAGCCCACGGAGGCGGAAGACGGCACCTCGGTGCAGGTGGCGCTGCGTGGTTTCACCATCACCAAGGACGATCTCGCTTTGCCGGCGAGCGATCTGGCGCTTGCCGCCGATGTCGCGGCCTCGCCGGAGGCCGTTCTGAGCGGGCTTCCGGGCCTGCGCCAGAGCGGCCTCGAATTGCGGCAGATGAGTGCGGAGCTCAAGACCGGGGGTGCGCGGGTGCTGGCATCCGGACCTTTGCGGATCGGCCCCGACGGGCTCGTCTCCGGCCAGCTCGATGTCACGATCACCGGCATCGAAGCCCTGTCGCGCTCCATCAAGGAGATGCCGGACGGCATCCGCGAGCCGGGTCAGCTGGTGCTGGCGGCCATTTCCGGCATCGGCGTGCCGGCCGAGGTGGACGGGCTTCCGGCAAGGCGCCTCACGATCAGCCTCGACCGGGGCGCGGCGCGCATCGCCTTCATCAATCTCGGGCGGGTGCCGCCGCTCTTTTGAGGTTTACGCCTTTTTCTGGCGGCCAAAATCGGGATCGGCCGTTTCCTGGCCGGCCTCGATGATCCCGCGGCGGATCGCACGCGTGCGCGTGAAGAGATCGAAGAGCGTGTCGCCGTCGCCCCAGCGGATCGCCCGCTGCAGGGCCGTCAGATCCTCGTTGAAGCGGGCGAGCATCTCCAGAACCGCTTCGCGGTTGGTGAGGAAGATGTCGCGCCACATGGTCGGATCGGAGGCGGCGATGCGGGTGAAATCGCGAAAACCGCCGGCAGCGAATTTCATCACCTCCGATTCCGTCACCGTCTCCAGATCGGCGGCGGTGCCGACGATGTTGTAGGCGATGAGATGCGGCACATGGCTGGTGATGGCGAGGACCATGTCGTGATGGCTGGGCTCCATCGTCTCGACATGCGAGCCGAGCCGTTCCCAGAAGGCTTTGAGCTTCTCAACGGCCTCGGGATTGGTCCCTGAGGGCGGGGTCAGAACGCACCAGCGCCCGTCGAAGAGTTCCGGAAAGCCCGCATCCGGGCCGGAATGCTCGGTGCCGGCAATCGGATGGGCGGGCACGAAATCGATGTGGTCGGGCAGATGCGGTTGCATCGCGGCGACGACCGCACCTTTGACGGAGCCGACGTCGGAGACGATCGCACCCGGCTCAAGATGCGGGGCAATGGCCTGCGTGATGTCGCCCACCGCGCCGACCGGCACGCACAAAATGACGAGATCGGCGCCTTTGACCGCCTCCGCGGGATCGGTCGTATAGGTGTCGCCAAGACCGCGGCGCGCCGCCGCGTCGACGGTGTCCTGGCGCCGGCTCTGGATGGCGATCTCCTCGACGAGGCCCTCCTTGCGCGCCCGCAGGGCGATCGACGAGCCGATGAGACCGATACCGATGAGACAAAGACGTTTGAACATGATGGGAAATGGATCAGGCAAAGAAGCGGGTGAGCACGTCCACCACCTTGCGGTTGGCCGCTTCCGTGCCGATGCTCATGCGCAGTGCGTTGGGAAAGCCATAGCCCGTCACCCGGCGCAGAATGCAGCCTTCGGCCCGCAGAGCCTTGTCGGCGGCTTCGGCATTCCTGCCCGGTGTGTCCGGAAAATGGATGAGGATGAAATTGCCGGCGCTCGGCGTCACCGTCAGGCCGAGCTTTTCAAGCTCTTCGCTCACCCAGGGCAGCCATTTTTCGTTGTGGGCGATCGCCGTCTCGACATGGGCGCGGTCGGCCATCGCCGCCGCACCGGCGGCAAGCGAGGGCGCCGACACATTGAAGGGACCGCGCGTGCGGTTGAGGAGATCGATGACGGAGGCCGGACCATAGCCCCAGCCAATCCTGAGCGCGGCGAGCCCGTAGATCTTGGAGAAGGTGCGCGTCATCAGGACGTTCGGCGCTTCGCCCGCGAGCTCGATGCCGCTCTCGTAATCGTTGCGCCGGACGTATTCGGCATAGGCCGCGTCGAGGACGAGAAGGACGTTCGCCGGCAGGCCGCGCTGCAGGCGGCGGATCTCCGAGAAGGGCAGATAGGTGCCCGTCGGGTTGCTCGGATTGGCGAGATAGACGAGCCGCGTCTTCTCCGTGACGCAGGCGAGGATCGCATCGACGTCGACGGTGAGGTCTTTTTCCGGCGCCACGACCGGCGTCGCGCCGGCCGACAGGATGGCGATGCGGTAGACGAGAAATCCGTACTGCGGATAGATCGCCTCGTCGCCCGGCGACAGGAACGTCTGGGCGGCGAGCGTCAGGATCTCGTCGGAGCCGTTGCCGCAGATGATGCGGTCGGGATTGAGACCATGGGCGGCGGCGATCGCCTCACGCAGTTTGCGGGCCGAGCCGTCGGGATAAAGATGCAGGTCGCCGGCGAGCGAACGAAACGCTTCCACCGCCGCCGGGCTCGGGCCGAGCGGGGTTTCGTTGGAGGAGAGTTTGAACGTCTCCCGGCCGCCGTCCCCGCTATCGCCCGGCACATAGGCGGCGATATCGAGGACCCCTTTGCGGGGCGTGAGAGCCTTGGTGCTCATACCTGGTCTTCTTCCGTCTGTTCTTCCTCCTGGCCGACGAAATGGATCGGTGCGGCGAAGGAGCCGAGCTCCACGGGCTCGGAAAAGGTCGCGCCGCGCTTTTCAGCTTCCTCGCGCAACGCGGCGTAGGAGATCGCGCCCGAAATCTCGACGAGGATCTCGTCGCCCTCGCGCGTGACGACGCGCGCGTTGAAGGCGGACAGCGTTTTTTCGAAGGCGCCCGTCGCGTGCATGCGCCAGAGGCGGATATCGGCCTCCGGTGGCACGGACAGCTTGGGGCCGGCGACATAGGCCTCGGCCTGGACGGGGTGGTTCGGCGCGATGATGAAGGGCAGGCGCGCGAAAATCTGCAGATCCTCGCCGTCGAAATCCCGCCACCAGCGCCCGGGCGAGTGGGGGGACAGAATGGCGATGAGATCGCCGTCGCGGCGCAGGGCGGCAAGGGCGTCGGCGTCGCTTGCCGCCGCTTCCGCTGGCACGGAAAAGCCGAACTGAAAGCGCACGAGATCCTGCAGTGCGGCGGGGTCCGTCGACTGGCCGATCAGGATGCGGAAAGGTGCCTGCATCGCGGTGAAGGTGGAGATCACCTCGCGCCAGATGTGCTCGACGGTCGCGAGCGGCAGAATGCCTTCGTGACGCATGACGAGCGCCCGCATCATGTGCGCTTCCCGGTCCGGCCGGAAGGCCGCTCCCGGCGCGCTCGTCCCCTTGATGTGGATGAGTTCGTCGATCACAGCGCTGCGTTCGATCAGAAGGCGATGAACCTCCTCGTCGATGTGGTCGATACGCTGGCGGATCTTGGCAAGCGCGTCGGGTGCCATGGCGCTCATGGGTGTGTCCGGTCTTACTAAACGGCAGGTTTCTTCGCTTTGCTGCATAGCGAGACGGCCCGCTGGACGCAAAGAAAAGATTGACAGGCGCGAAGCTCGCTTCCTAAGCCGCTCAACCACCGAAGGAACGTCGCAATGGATGCCGGTGTGCCAAATCATGCCACCGCCGCTGCCCGGCAGGTGGATTGCCCTTCAAGCCTCTGCATGGCTTTTGCGGAGACGCTTGCGCTCGACGGCGGCGATGCGCTGCCGAGCTTTCAGATCGCCTATCAGGTCTACGGAACACTCAACGCCGACAAATCCAACGCCATCCTGGTCTGCCATGCGCTGACCGGCGATCAACATGTCGCCAACGAGCATCCGGTGACCGGCAAGGCCGGCTGGTGGTCGCTGATGGTGGGGCCGGGCCGGCCGATCGACACGGACCGCTATTTCGTCATCTGCGCCAATGTGCTCGGCGGCTGCATGGGGTCGACGGGACCGGCATCATCGAACCCTGCGAGCGGCGAGCCCTATGCGCTCGATCTGCCGGTCATCACCGTGCGCGACATGGTGCGGGCGCAGGCGCGTCTCGTCGACGAACTCGGCATCGAGAAACTCTTTGCGGTCGTCGGCGGTTCGATGGGCGGCATGCAGGTTCTGCAATGGGCCGTCAGCTATCCCGAGCGCGTCTTCGCCGCGATTCCGATCGCGACCGCGCCGCGCCACACCTCGCAGAATATCGGCTTCAACGAAGTCGGCCGGCAGGCGGTGATGGCCGATCCCGATTGGTGCGGCGGCAAATATCTGATGCTCGGCAAGCGGCCGGCGAAAGGCCTCGCCGTGGCGCGCATGGCGGCGCACATCACCTATCTGTCGGAGAGCGCACTGCACCACAAATTCGGCCGGCATCTGCAGGACCGCGAGGCGCTGACCTTCGGCTTCGATGCCGATTTCCAGATCGAATCCTATCTGCGCCATCAGGGCATGACGTTCGTGGAGCGCTTCGACGCGAACTCCTATCTCTATCTGACGCGGGCGATGGATTATTTCGACCTGGCCAAGGATTTCCGCGGGCGGCTGGCGGATGCCTTTCGGGGGGCCACGTCGCGCTTTTGCGTGATCTCCTTCAGCAGCGACTGGCTGTTTCCGACGGCCGAGAACCGTTCGATCGTGCATTCGCTCAATGCGTCGGGCGCCAATGTCTCCTTCGTGGAGGTGGAGACGGATCGCGGCCACGACGCCTTCCTGCTCGACGAGCCGGAGCTGTTTCGCACCGTCTCAGGCTTTCTGCGCGGTGCGGCACGTGTCAGGGGGCTGGCGGAATGAGCGAGATGCAATTGGCGACGATGGCGGCCGATCCGGACCGCGTCGATCTGCGTGTCATCGCCGGCTTCGTCAGTCCGGGGTCGCGCGTGCTCGATGTCGGCTGCGGCGACGGGGCGCTTCTGAAGCTTCTCGCCCAGGAAAAGGGCGTCGACGGGCGCGGCATCGAATTGTCGCAAAGGGGCGTGAACCAGGCGGTGGCCGAGGGACTTTCCGTCATCCAGGGCGATGCGGACCGCGATCTCGAAACCTATCCCGACGGCGCCTTCGATTTTGCCATTCTGAGCCAGACGCTGCAGGCGACGCGCAATCCGCGCACGGTCGTGGAGAATCTTCTGCGCATCGGCCGGCGGGCGATCGTGTCGTTCCCGAACTTCGGCAATTGGCGCATCCGCAGCCAGTTCATGGTCTGGGGGCGCATGCCGATCACCTCCAACCTGCCCTATAGCTGGTACGACACGCCGAACATCCATTTCTGCACGATCAAGGACTTTTTGACCCTGACGGGCGAGATCGATGCCACGATCGAGGACGCGGTCTGCCTCTATGGGGAAGGCAAGCGGATGACGCAGACGGCTCCCTGGACGATCTGGAACCTCTTCGGCGAGCAGGCCGTGTTCGTTCTGAGCCGCGGTTAGATCCTTCGCGAGGACCGGCCTCAGGTCGCGTCGATCATGCCGACGCCCGGCTGAAGCGCCGGCTTCAGCGCCGGACGGAACGCCCGTTTCGCCTTCACTGTCGTCGCCGGCATCACCACCTTTTGCGCATAGACGCAGGTGACGCCGGAAAACGCCGGCCAGAGATTGCGGCCGAGCTTTTCGATGGCGGGCGACAGGCTGAGGAGCGAGCGGCTTTGCGTCGGCCACATATGGAGCGCGGTCGTCCAGGCGGTAACGTTGAAGCCCGTCTCCTGCAGGAGAGACTTCAGCTGGCTGCGCGAATAGGGGCGGCCATAGCCGAAGGGTGAGGTCTCGACGCGCGCCCACGCCCCCTGGCGATTGGGAACGACGATGAAGACGCGGCCGTTGTTGGTGAGAACGCGGCGCAGCTCCGCCATCAGTTCCGGCGGTTGCGACGAGGTTTCGAGCGCATGGACGAGAATGGCAAGATCGATGGCGGCATCGGGCAGAGGCAGACAGGTCTCCTCCACGAGGGCCGTCGCAGAGCGGCTGGCGCAGGGCCATTCCATAACACCCTGCGGCGCCGGCATGAAGGCGAAGACGCGTTCGGCCCGGCCGAGCTGCGGGCCGAGATAGGGGGTGGCGAAGCCAAGGCCGAGGACGCGATCGCTCGGTCCGACATTGATCAGCCGGTGCATGCTGTCGCGCACATGCCGCGTCACCATTCTGCCGAGAAGGCTTGCGTAGAATTCGCGCAGATCGACGACGTCAAGATGCATCACGTGAACCTGCCAGACCTTCCTCCGTCAGCGCCGTGGCACTGGGACCTAACTGCGCCCCATCGTCTAGCATGCCTTGCTCACGGCTTCATGGCGGGAAATATCGCCCTATACTGGCCGCACGCCAACACCTAACGCCAACACCGAGCGTCCAGCGCAACCCAATCGAGAAGGAGAAGGCCTTGGCGGCACTCGAAATCGTTCAGTTTCCGGCCCGTTCGGACAATTACGCCGTGCTGGTGCATGACCCTGATTCGGGGGCGACGGCGGCCATCGATGCGCCCGAAGCCGATCCCATCATCGAGGCGCTGCAGGCGCGCGGCTGGGTGCTCACAGATATTTTCGTGACCCACAAGCATTTCGACCATATCGAGGGCGTGCCGGCGCTGCGCGAGACGTTTTCCGCGCGCACCATCGGTCCGCGCAAGAGTGCGGCCGCGACCGGCCTCTACGACAAGACGGTGGAGGACGGCGAGACGTTCAAATGGGCCGGCCGCACCATCCAGGTATTGGAGACGCCCGGACATACGCTCGACCATCTCGCCTATTATTTCACCGAGGACGGCGTCGCTTTCGTCGGCGACACGCTGTTCGCGCTCGGCTGCGGGCGGGTCTTCGAAGGCACGGCCGAGCAGATGTGGAATTCGCTGCAGAAGCTGCGCGCGCTGCCGGACGAGACCGTCGTCTATTGCGGTCACGAATATACGCTCGCCAATGCGGAATTCGCCGTCAGCGTCGATCCCGACAATGAAAAGCTTGCCGAGCGCAAGAAGGAAGTCGAAGGGCTGCGCCAGGACGGCCATGCGACGCTGCCGACGACGATCGCGCTGGAAAAGGCGACCAATCCGTTCCTGCGTGCCGATGATCCGGCATTTCAGCAGGCGCTCGGTATGGAAGGCGAGGAGCCTGTCGCGGTCTTTGCCGAGACGCGCAAGCGCAAGGACAATTTCTGAGCGACGGGCGGAAACGATGCCGGGAGAAGACCGGGCCGGCGGCCGGATGGAGAGCCTGAGCGCGGAGGAGGTGATTGCCCTCCTGAAGCTCACGCCGCATCCGGAGGGCGGGTATTTTCTGGAGACGTTTCGCGATGAGCGGGAGGCCGGCGGACGGGCCGCCGGCACGCTCATCTATTTCCTTCTGGCCGAAGGCGAGCGTTCGCACTGGCACCGGATCGATGCGAGCGAGGCCTGGCATTATTACGCCGGAGCGCCGCTCGCTCTCGAGATCGCCGAAGAGGGGGTGGCGCGGCGCCGGCATCTCCTCGGTCCCGATCTCCTCTCCGGCGAGCGGCCGCAATGCGTGGTGCCCGCCTTTGCCTGGCAGGCGGCGGAAAGCCTCGGCGCCTGGACGCTCGTCGGCTGCAGCGTGGCGCCGGGCTTTCAGTTCGAGGCGTTCGAGCTGGCGGAAGCCGGCTTCGAGCCCGGTCTCTGACGCGAGAAGCGCCCGCCCCTTGCGGCAAGAAGTGCGCCTCCGGTGATGAGGAGCGCGGCGACGGCGATCTGCGGCGTCAGTACGCCATAGCCGGCTGCAATCAGGATGATCGTGGAGAGAAGCGGCGCGGCATAGCTCGTCACGCCGAGGAGCTGGATGTCGCCGCGTTTGACACCGATGTCCCAGACATAGAAGGCCGCGCCGACGGGCATCAGGCCGAGGCCGAGGACGGCAAGCCATTCGCCGCCGTCGGCCGGCCACACCGTCGTCTCGAAAAGAAGATGCGCGATCGCCGCGCCGATCGCCGTCGTGCCGCAATAGCCGGCGACGATGCCGGTCGGCACCGAGGCGAGGCGGCGCGACAGCACGGAATAGCTCGACCAGGTGAGGGCGCAGCCAAGTGCTGCGACATAGCCGAGCGTGTAGCGCGGATCAAAGCTCAAGCTCTCGCCCCGGGTGACGATGAGAACCGTGCCGGAGAGGCCGAGAAGCGCGCCCACGAGATGATACCAGCGCAGTTTCTCGCCCGGCAGAAGCGCCGAAAAGACGACGATCAGAAGCGGCCAGAGGTAGGCGATGAGGCCTGCCTCCACCGGCGGGGCGTTTCTGAGCGCGGTGAAATAGAGCGCGTGATAGCCGAAGAGGCCGACCGTGCCGAAGACCCAGACGGAGAGCGGCTGCCGCAGTTCATGAAACCGCCCCTTGGCCCAAAGCCAGATGAAGCCGATCGCGGTGCCGACCGTGAAGGTGAGGGCGGCGAGCTGGAAGGGCGGAACCTCGCCGCTCGCGGCGGTGAAGAGAGCGAGCAGCGCCCACATCAAGATCGCAGTCGTGCCGAGCGCGGTGGCGAGAGAACGGCTCACGCGGCAGCTCCTCAACGCCGACCGAAGGGCAATTTCAGTTGGTGGCGCATCATCCAGGTTTCCTTGCGATTGGTGATCTCGTCGTCGATGGCACGGTTGAGCTCCGCACCGTACTGGAAGATGAGCGCCTGGATATAGAGGAAGAACATCAGCGCTACGATGCCGCCGAGGCCGGCATAGGTGGCGGAATAATTGGCGAAGACGGAGATGTAGAAGGAGAAGATGCGTCCGGCCACCCACCACAGAGCGACGGTCAGGATGACGCCCGAGGCCAGGACGCGCACGCGGCGGTGGTTCGCCGGCAGGAAGATGTGCACCGAGGTCAGCATCGCGACCATGACCAGGAAGAGGATCACGCGGCCGCCGGCGGAGATCATCTCCTGATAGAGCGCCTGGTCGGGGAAATAGGCGCGCACGACGGCAAGCCAGATCGGCAGGGCGACGCCGAGCGCCGAGACGATGATCAAAAACGCCATGCCGAGGAAGACGAAGATGACGCTGCCGCCATAGCGATGCAGGAAATTGCGCTGATCGGAACAGCGATAGGCCTTGTTGAGGGCTTCGCGCACGGCCTCCACGGCGCCGGTGATGGAGACGAGCGTGACGAGAAGGCCGATGGTGATGAGGCCGCCATTGCGGCTGTCGAGGACGCGGTTCACCTCCGGCTCGATGGTTCTCACCATGTGCTCGGGCATGACGTGGAAGGCTTCGCGGGTGAGATAATCGGCAAGTTCCGGGCCGCCGAAGACGCCGGCAAGCGCGATCAGGAACAGGAGAAACGGAAAAAGCGCGAAGATCAGCGAAAAGGCGATGGCGCTCGCCAGCATGATGCCGTCATGGCGCAACAGCCCGGAGATGGCGTTGATATTGACGCGCCAGAGGAAGCGCAAGGCGCGCCAGATCAGCCGGACCAGACGAACGGGCCAGATCTCCTCGCTGTCGCCAAATGCCATGATCGCCTATCAGCAAGGGCCCGGTCGTGAGACAGAAACGACCGCATGCCCTTGCCGTCTGCAGCCGATCTATCAGGGCATGTACTGGCCGCCGTTGGCCGTCAAGGTGGAGCCGGTGATGAAGCCGGCGTCATCGGAGGCGAGAAAGACCACGATGCGGCCGACTTCCTCAGGTTCTCCGAGGCGGCCGATGGGGATCTGCGGCAAAATCCGCTTGTCCATCACTTCCTGAGGGACGGCCTTGATCATCTCGGTGGCGATGTAGCCCGGGGTGATGGCGTTGACGGTGATGCCCTTGCGAGCGCCTTCCTGGGCGAGCGCCTTGGTGAAGCCGAGTTCGCCCGCCTTGGAGGCGGAATAATTCACCTGGCCGATCTGGCCGCGCTGGCCGTTGATCGACGAGATGTTGATGATGCGGCCAAAGCCGCGCTCACGCATCCCGTCCCAGACCGGGCGCGACATGTTGAAGAGCGAGCCGAGATTGGTCTCGATCACCTTGTGCCACTGCTCGCCCGTCATTTTGTGAAACATGGAATCGCGGGTGATGCCGGCATTGTTGACGAGAATGTCGACGGGGCCGAGGTCTTCTTCGACCTGGCGCACGCCCTGGGCGCAGGCTTCTTCGTTGGACACGTCCCATTTGTAGACGGGAATGCCGGTCTCTTCCTTGAAGGCGGCAGCCTTTTCGTCATTGCCGCAATAATTTGCTGCAACTTGATAGCCGGCCTCTTTCAGAGCCTTTGCAATGGCGGCGCCGATGCCGCGGGTTCCGCCTGTGACCAGTGCAGTCCGTGCCATGTATTTCCCCCCGTCAGTGGCTCCTCAAGGAGCTCGTTACCGTCCCTGCATGTGACCAGGATGACGAAAACCTTGCGTTGAGCAAGGGCATTCATGCATATCGCGCGTGAAAATTTCTCGGCCGGAAGAATAGCTCAGGCCAAAGGGGTGCCGGCGGAGACGCCGAAGCGGCGCCTCCGTCACCAGCGCAATTGCGCGACCGCCCGACGGCGAATGCGTGCTTCCTGCGGCTGCGCGGCGGGCGTGACGGGGCTTAGGGGCGCTCTACGCACATGGCGACGCCCATGCCGCCGCCGATACACAAGGTGGCGAGCCCCTTTTTGACGCCGCGGCGTTGCATCTCGAAGAGAAGCGTCGTCAAAACCCGCGCGCCGGAGGCGCCGACCGGATGGCCGATGGCGATGGCGCCGCCATTGACGTTGACGATCTCCGTGTTCCAGCCGAGATCCTTGTTGACCGCACAGGCCTGCGCGGCAAAGGCCTCGTTGGCTTCGATGAGCTCGAGGTCGTCGATGGTCCAGCCGGCCTTCTCAAGCGCCTTGCGGGAGGCGGGGATCGGTCCCGTGCCCATCACGGCCGGATCGACGCCCGCGGTTGCCCAGGAGACGATGCGAGCAAGCGGCTCGATGCCACGCTTTTCCGCCATTTCGGCCGTCATGATAACGGCGGCTGCCGCGCCGTCGTTGATGCCCGAGGCATTGCCTGCGGTGACGGAGCCTTCCTTGTCGAAGGCTGGACGCAGGGCGGAGACCTTCTCGATCGTGGTTCCGGCGCGGATATATTCGTCGTCCTCGACCACCGTATCGCCCTTGCGGCCCTTCACGGTGACGGGGACGATCTCGTCCTTGAAGCGGCCGGCCTTCTGCGCGGCTTCGGCCTTGTTCTGCGAGGCGACGGCGAAACTGTCCTGCTGTTCGCGGGTGATCTGCCACTGACGGGCGACGTTCTCGGCCGTCACGCCCATATGGTAGCCGTTGAAGGCATCGAGGAGCCCGTCCCTCAGCATGGTGTCGACCATCTTGTAGTCGCCCATCTTCACGCCCTGCCGAAGATAGGCCGCATGCGGGGCCATCGACATGGATTCCTGGCCGCCGGCGACGATGATGTCGGCATCGCCCTGGGCGATCTGCTGCATGCCGAGCGCGACGGCGCGCAGGCCGGAGCCGCAGAGCTGATTGATCCCCCAGGCAGTCGTCTCTTTCGGGCAGCCGGCGGCCATGGCGGCCTGCCGGGCCGGATTCTGGCCCTGGGCCGCGGTGAGGATCTGACCCAGGATGACTTCCGTCACTTCCTCCGGCGACACGCCGGCACGGTCCAGCGCGCCTTTGATGGCCACCGCGCCGAGATCGTGCGCCGGCACGCTCGCAAAGGCGCCGTTGAAGGATGCAACCGGGGTGCGTGCGGCACTCGCAATAACGATATTGGGCAAAAGCTCCTCCTCTTTCGGGCCTGTTCGTGGGGCGATTGTCGATCGCTAAGGCAAAAAAAGCAGCATTCGTCGGCCCGCCAATACAAAGTTAAAGAGCGCGGCGGGCGGGGCTGTCAACGAGGGGTAGAGCTGGGTTTTTGCGCAAAAGGGTGGGGATTTCAGGCAAAGCGTGGCCTTCGCGCTGTTGGGCGGTGCAAAAAGAATTGGCAACGACTGCCTATTTCCCGTTATCCTGCCCTCTGAAGGCGAATGAGTTCCAAAGCGGAAACCAGCACTGCATGAGCCAAGAGACCCCAACCGTTATCAAGAAATACGCCAATCGGCGTCTCTACCACACAGGCACCTCGACCTATGTGACGTTGGAAGATCTCGCCGAGATGGTGAAAGCCGGCGAAGATTTTACTGTCACGGATGCCAAGACCGGAGAGGACATTACACGCGGTGTCCTCGGCCAGATCATCTTCGAGCAGGAAAACAAGGGACAGCATCTTCTGCCGATCGCCTTTCTGCGTCAGCTGATCCGGTATTACGGCGACAGCATGCAGACCTTCCTGCCCACCTATCTCGAAACCTCGCTGTCGGCCTTCAGCCGCAATCAGGACAAGCTGCGCGACCAGATGAGCCGTGCGCTCAAGGGCGACGCTTTCGGAGCGATGGAGGAGCAGGCGCGGCGCAACATGGACATGTTCACCGAGGCGATGCGCATGTTCACCCCCTTCCCGCAGGCGGGTTCCGCGGCGGCGGGCACGCGTTCGGCGCCGCGAACGGCGGAAGGTCAGGCGGAAGAGATCGAGGCTTTGCGCGAGCAGCTTCGCGAGATGCAGCGCACCATCGAGACGATCGCGAGCGAGCGCAAGCAATAGGAGTTTGTTGCGGCGCGAGATCCTGATCGGATCGGGAACTGCGACTGCAGCCGGCTGTTCGAAGAACGCCCGACAAAATCAACCGGGCGAAATCGTCTCGCCCACCTCAGCGCGGCGAGATCAACGTGGCGAAATCAGGCCGGCTTCTTTTCGATGAGGGGGAAGCCGGCTTTTGCCAGGCGCGCCTCTTCCTCTGTGGAGGAGGTGCCGGATACGAGGGCCTTCAGCCCCATTGCGGCGACAAGATCGGCCGTGCTCGTCCAGGCGCGATCTTCGACCTCTGCCTCGTCCATGCGCAGTTGCGCCAGCTCAAGCTCGAGGAATTCGAGCCCCATCTGCCCCAAAGGCCGCGCATCCCAGAACCGGCCGTCGAAACGACGCACGGCGAGCTTCGCGCCCAGGGTGCGCACGCTCTCCACGAGTTCTGCGGCCTCGTCGCCGCGGGCCAGCAGCGTGTCGAACGGTACCGCGATGATGAGGCGGTCCGGGGCGCCCGACGTCTCGCGCAGGATGCGCTCCAGATTGGCGAGCCAGACTTCGTTTAAGAGCGCGCCGGTGGAGACGCCGAGGCAGAAACGCTGTTTGGGCGCGGCCGAGAGGCGTTCGCGCGCCAGATAGAGAAGGCGCATGTCGACGAGCTGCGCGAAGCCCAGCCCTTCGGCGCGGTCGACGGCTTTGCCGGCGGGGACGAGGTCTCCGTCCTCGTTCAAAAGATGCGGTGCGAGATGCAGAAAGACCGTCTTGCCGGTCTCAGCCTCGCGCACGGGGATCTGGGACAGGATGAGGCGGCCTTCGCGCACAGTGCGCAAGAGCTCGTCGACATCGTCTTCCCGGGCTTTCTGGGGCTCGCCGACGCCTGGCTCGTCGACCCTATCGATGACGAGGTGGCCGCCGCCTGCCTTCTGGGCGCGGATCAGCGCACGGCGGACGGCGTCGAGGCAATCGCGCATGCTGTTGGCTTCGGTGCCGGAGACGACGAGTGCGCCGACCGAGACGACCGGAACGACGACGCGGTCACGCAGCGGGATGGTAACCGTCATCATCCGCTCGGCGATGCGCTGAACGGCCGTCTCCGCCTCCTGCGGGTCGATGCGGTTCAAGATGATGCCGATCTCGCCCTCGGCGAGTTCGCCGACCACATCGGTGTCGCGCACGGTCTTTTCGATCGTGGTGGAGAATTCCTGCAGGATCGGGTCGATGATCTGCGGCCCGTAGGTCTCGGCCGCCAGCTTCAGATTGTCGATCGAGACGACGGCGAGGATGAAGGGGACGGCGTAGTGCTGGGAGACGGCGAGCGTGTCTTCCAAAAGCCTGAGAAAACTGGCGCGCTCCTTGAAGAAGCGGGGCCTTTCGGCCTGTTGCGGATCGCCGGGACCGGCCGGTTGCACGCGGACCGCGCCACGGGCGAGAACCGGTTCGCCTTCGTGA
The DNA here is from genome assembly GCF_025379905.1 of Afifella sp. JA880. Classification (NCBI taxonomy): domain Bacteria; kingdom Pseudomonadati; phylum Pseudomonadota; class Alphaproteobacteria; order Hyphomicrobiales; family Afifellaceae; genus Afifella; species Afifella sp. JA880. The sequence continues at coordinate 227,809 of NZ_JAOANH010000003.1, read as the reverse complement.
TTGCCGTACCAGCGGCCGCGGTCGCGGACCCAGATTTTTCGCTTGTTGCCTTCGCTGCCGACGCGCAGGGCGTAGGTGACTTCGTAAGGCACGCCGTCACCGTAATCGACGGCGATTGCGTGGCGCACCGCCTGGGTGCGGTTCATCAGACTGTCGGGATCGACGAGGGTCTCGAAGTCGCGGCCGTTTTCGATCTTGCGGAGATTGGGAATGCCGAGGGCGCCGGCCGCATTGCTCGCCCAGCGAAGCTTATCGGTAGCGAGATCCCATTCGTAGACGGTTTCGCCGATTTCGGTGAGGATCGCCTGTGCGGTGGCACCGGCTGCGGGATGCTGAGACGCGGACGGGGCGGCCACCACCGGCGTCGTATCCGGCACGTAGTCGCCACGCGAACCCGCGACATTCTTCGTGCTGCGTTTTGCCAATCCCGCCGGCCCTTTTCCCCGCGACCAGAGGCAATTGTGGCAGAACCGGATAAATCGCCGGTTAAGAAGCGTAACCGGATTGTTCTGTCTCGTTCCCCAGCATGAGGCGGAGGGTCGCAGGCGGCAGAGTTTCGGCGACGCCTGCGTCCCGAGACAGGCTGGCCCGAACGCGAAAAGGCCGGCGCGAGGCCGGCCTTTATAAAACTTCCGAGCTTTGAGCCCGAAATCGAACCGTTAGACGGATGCCTTCGGCTCGAGGATCTGACGTCCGCGATACTTGCCGGACTTCAGGTCGATATGATGCGGGCGGCGAAGTTCGCCGGAATCCTTGTCTTCGACATAGGCGGGCTGCTTCAGCCCGTCTGCGGAACGCCGGAAGCCGCGCTTCATCGGCGTGGTTTTTCTTTTCGGAACAGCCATCTCAAGCTCCGTGAATGGATTTAGCGGGCAACGCCCATAGCCGGACGGCCCGCGACATGCAGGCTCGACGTTTGGCGACCATATAACCCCTCAAAGGCGTTTTGGCCAGCGGTTCGATGAAAATAGCACGCAACTACTTCGTCAGGCAGTCGATATGCGGCCCGGCCGCGGCGGCGCGACGTGCAAAGAGCCTGGCGAGATCGCGCGTCACCGGACCGGGATTGGCCGGGTTGCGCAGGTCCGGAGCCGGCAGGGTCGCGGCGAGGCGCGCGCCTTCGGCTCGTGTGAGGTTTGCCGCAGGGCGGTTGAAATAATGCTGGGCCGCGGCCTCGGCGCCGTAGATGCCGCGATCCCATTCGACGACATTCAGGTAGATTTCCAGAATCCGCCGCTTCGAGAGGACGAGGTCGGCATAAAGCGCCAGCGGAAATTCCACCGCCTTGCGGACGTAAGAGCGGCTCGGCCACAAAAACAGGTTCTTGACCGTCTGCATGGTGATGGTGCTCGCACCGCGCATTTCGCCGCCTTTCTGCGCTTCGCGCCAGGCAGCCCGCAATTCGCCGAGATCGATCCCGTGATGGCGGCAGAACTTTGCGTCCTCGGCCATCACCACCGCGTTGACGAGATTGGGGGAGATGTCGTCGAGGGTGACCCAGCTGCGTTCAATTGGCGCGCCGCCCAGGCGTTTGACCAGCATCAGTGTCGTCACCGGCGGGTTGACGATGGAATAGATCGGAATGAGAAGCAGCGGCAGTATAAGAACAAGGAGGAACGCCAGGACGAGACGGCGAAACCAAGATCGGCGCCGCTTGCGTGGGCGCTCCTCCTCCGGCTCGGGGCCGCGAGGTGCTGTCGCGTTGCTTTCTTCCGCCATTGCCTGCAACTGATCTCTCCGCCGTCCTCACCGTCCTGCTTGCTGCAAAATCATGACAATCACAACATCAGCAAATCCAAGCCGCTTTCTTCCGCTCCACACGGCGTTTGTCGAGCGCCTCAACGGCGAGCTCGACGCCGTGCTTCAGCCCGAGCGCCTCGACGCCGTCGGGACCGCGCCGGAGCGCCTGGTCGCCGCCATGCGCCATGCGCTTCTTGCCGGCGGCAAGCGGCTTCGTCCCTTCCTGCTTGCCGAGACGGCACGGCTCTTCGGCCGCGATGATGAATGTCTCAGGGCTGGTGCGGCGGTCGAATGCCTGCACACCTATTCGCTCATCCACGACGATCTACCGGCGATGGACAATGACGACCTTCGTCGCGGTCTGCCGACGGTGCATCGCGCCTTCGACGAGGCGACGGCCATTCTTGCCGGCGACACGCTTTTGACGTTGTCGTTCCAGCTTCTCGCCGAGCCGGAGACGCATCCGGACGCCATGGTGCGCTCAGAACTCGTCTTGATGCTTGCGAAGGCGACCGGGGCGGGCGGCATGGCGGGCGGTCAGATGCTCGATCTCGCCGCCGAGCATGCGACGCTGACCGCTGATCAGGTGCGCAATCTGCAGGCCATGAAGACCGGGGCGCTCATTGCCGTCTCCTGCGAGATGGGGGCCTGCCTCGCCGGGGCGGGCGAGGAGGATCGCGCCGTGGCGCGCGATTTCGGGGCGGCCCTCGGCCTTGCCTTCCAGATCGCCGACGATCTCATCGACAAGCAATCGACGAGCGAGGAGGCCGGCAAAGCGACCGGCAAGGACGAGGCGGCCGGCAAGGCGACGCTCGTGCATCTTCTCGGCGCGGAGGAAGCGCGCCGGCTTCTCGACGCCACCATCGCCGAGGCGGAGACGATGATGGGCCGCTACGGCGAACGCGGCGAAACCCTCGTGGCGGCCGCCCGCTTCATCGCCCAGCGCAGTCACTGAGCCGCTTCTCGTTCGACGCCGGAGGCGGCCTCTTGCGGTCGCCCGGTGCGCTTCTGCACGCGCTTGGCCGGGAGCGTTCTTCGGATTTTGCGACGAGCGCTTTTGTTGACCTTTTTTAATGCGGCAGTCGGTTCCGTAACCGCGGAGGCGGTCTATCTCTCTTGCCATCGGGTATTTCGCGGCCGCAGCGATCAGCTCGATGCAGGCCGCCAGCAATGGAGTTTCAGATGGACAAGCGGCTTTTGGGACGGACCGGCCTTGAGATTTCCCCCGTCGTCTTCGGCGGAAACGTTTTCGGCTGGACGGCCGACGAGGCGACGAGCTTCGATCTTCTCGACCGGATGGTCGATCTCGGCCTCAACACGATCGATACGGCGGATGTCTATTCGGCCTGGGTCGACGGCAACACGGGCGGGGAATCGGAAACGATCATCGGCAAATGGCTGAAGGCCGACCCGTCACGGCGCGACAAGATCGTTCTCTTCACCAAAGTCGGCTCGGAGATGGGCGAGGGCAAGAAGGGCCTGTCGGAGCGCTGGATCACGCAGGCGGTGGAGGATTCGCTCGCACGCCTCAACACCGATCATATCGACCTTTATTTCTCGCACTGGCCGGATGCCGACACGCCCTATGAGGAGACGCTCGGCGCTTATGACAAGCTTCTGAAGGCGGGCAAGATCCGCGCCGTCGGGGCCTCCAATCTCGACGCCGCGCAGCTCGGCGAGGCGCTGAAGGTTGCCGAAGACAAGGGCCTGCCGCGCTACGACGTGCTGCAGCCGGAATACAATCTCTACGACCGCTCGAAATTCGACGGGGCTTTGCGCGATCTCGTCATGCGCGAAGAGATCGGTGTCGCGACCTATTTCAGCCTCGCCTCCGGTTTCCTTTCCGGCAAATACCGCTCCAAAGAGGATCTTTCGAAGAGCAAGCGCGGCGCCGGTGTCGAAAAATATCTCGATGCACGCGGCATGCGCATTCTCGAGGCGCTCGACAAAGTGGGTGCAGCGCATGGTGCCAAACCGGCCGAGGTGGCGCTTGCCTGGGTGATCGCGCGTGAGGGCGTGACGGCGCCGATTGCGAGCGCGACGAGCCGCGAGCAGCTGCAGAGCCTCGCCAAGGCGGCGGACTTGCAGCTTTCGGCCGAGGATGTCCGCACGCTCGACGAGGCGAGCCGCTGAGGTCTGGGCTCTCTGCCCGGGGATTGCCAGATGATCGGGATCAGAGGACCGATGGCGGTTCTCTGATCCTCAAAACTTTCAGAGAGACGCTTCAGGCGAGGATCGGCGGTTTGCCGCCGTGCTCGTCCTCGACATGGGCGCGGACGATGCCTGCGAAATCGCTCTCGGCCTCGAAGCCGTGGTCGCGGGCGCGGCGGGCTGCAATGTTCGCCGGCCAATTGTGGACGAAGCCTGCGATCGTCGCGTCCGGCTCCTTGCGGATGAGCGCCACGGCCTTGTCGCCGCCGATTTCCCGAAGCGCGGCGATTTCCTCGCCCACACTGGCGCTGACGCCGGGCATGGCGAGCGCGCGGTGGCCTTTGAGCGCGTCCGTATCCATCGTTGCGGCGTGGAGGAAGAAGTTCACGGCCGAGCGCGGGCTGGCGAAAAAGTGCCGGACATCCTCGCCGACCGGAAGGACGGTCTCTTCCCCCTTCAGCGGCTCGCGGATGATGGAGGAGAAGAAGCCGGATGCGGCGCGGTTCGGTTTGCCGGGTCGCACGCAGATCGTCGGCAGGCGCAGGGAGATGCCGTCGAGGATCTCGCGACGGCTATAATCGCTGACGAGCAATTCGCCCATCGCTTTTGCGGTGCCGTAGCTCGTCAGCGGGCGCAGTTCGACATCGTCCGGGATCGGATCGGCGAAGGGCGGCCCGTAGACCGCGATCGACGAGGCGAAGACGACGCGCGGCGCATAATTGGCGCGGCGGACCGCCTCCAGAAGCGCCCGCGTGCCGTCGAGATTGATACGATAGCCTTTGTCGAGGTCGGCCTCTGCCTCGCCCGAGACGACGGCTGCGAGATGGAAAATGACGTCGGGGCGCTCGGCCATGACATGCTCGATCAGGGCATGATCGGTCATGTCCCCGACGACCGGGAAGATCGCCGTGTCTTCGGAGCCGTAGGTGTGCGGCTCGACGATGTCCTGAAGGGTGATCTTGGTCACCGGCCTGCCGCCGAGTGAGCCCGTCGCGACCAGGTTCTCGGCAATCCTGCGCCCGATCATGCCGGCGGCGCCGGTGATGAGAATGTGCATGGCGGCTCCTTGTTTTTCTCGGCCGCCCGGGCGGGCAGCCTTCCTCACGCCGTCTTGCGGAAATCCTGAAGGCGGCGAAGTTGTTTCCCGTCTTCGTCAAAATTCTTCGGATCGAGCCAGGAGGTGAGGGTGGCGCGGTGCGCCGGCCATTCGCTGTCGATGATGGAGAACCAGGCCGTGTCGCGGTTGCGGCCCTTCATCACGAGATCCTGGCGGAAGATGCCCTCGAAGGTGAAGCCGAGCCTTTCGGCAGCACTTCTGGAGGCAGCGTTCGCCGCGTCGCATTTCCACTCGTAGCGGCGATAGCGCAGATCGTCGAAGACGTGGCTTGCCATCAGCGCCATCGCCTCGGTCCCTCCGGCACTGTTTTGCAGAAGCGGTGAATAGGCGATGGAGCCGACCTCGGTCGAACCGTGATCGGGGCGGTTGCGCATGTAACTCGCCATGCCGACGATCTTGCCGTCGGAGAGGCGGCGGATGACGAGCGTCCGCCAGCCGCCTTCGGTAATGGCTTCAGAGACGGTGCGCTCCATGATGTCGGCCGACGCGAAGGGGCCGATCGCCATGTAGCGCCAGATGGCGGCATGGGCGGCACCGCCGAGCGCGGAGAAGAGACCTTGGCGGTGCGCCGACCAGACGAGCGGCTCAAGCCGAACGCGCCGACCCTCCAGCACTTTGTTGCCCGGAAGGGCGCGGGGAGACCAGGAAGTGAGATCAGTCATCATCGTCGAGAGAGGGTGAGAAAGCGCCGTCGAGGGTGGAGGATTTTGCCGCCCCGGAGAAGGCGAAGCGGCGGTGGGTGAGGGCATTGGCGGCGTCGAGAAAGGCCCCGAGCGCCACCTTATTGAGGCCGGAGCCGATCGAGACGCGGCGCACGCCGAGCCTTTCGAGGGCCGCGATATCGTCGGAGATGCCGCCGACGCCGCCCAGCACGTTGACGGGAACGGAGACGGCGCCGGCAATGGCTTCCACCTCCTCGCGCGTGGTGATGCCCGGCGCATAGACGGCGTCGGCCCCGGCAGCCTCGAAGGCGCGCAGACGCTTCACCGCTTCGTTGACGGGATCGGCATGGCGGACCAGAAAAGTCTCGGTGCGGCCGGTCAGGACGAAATCGGGATTGGCCTTCGCGGCGGCCTCTTTGGCGGCTTCGAAACGGCGGAGTGCCTCGTCGAGCGGATAAAGCTCGCCTTTTTCCAGATCTTCGATCGAACAGCCGGCGAGACCGCAATCGATCGCCTGACGGATGGTTTCGCCAACCTCTTCTGGTGTGTCGCCGTAGCCCGATTCCAGATCGCCGTTGACCGGCAGAGAGGTGGCCGAAACGATCGATTTCGCATGGGCGAGCGCCTCCTGCCGGCTCACACGGCCGGCGGCATCCGGGCGCCCGAGCGACCAGGCGAGCGCGGCCGAAGAGGTGGCGAGCGCCTCAAAGCCGAGATCGGCGAGGAGCTTTGCCGTGCCCGCATCCCAGGGATTGGGCATGATGAAGAGCTGGTCGCGGGCGTGCAGAGCACGGAACGTGGCGGCTTTGTCGCTCATCGGGCCCCCCTTGGGTCACATCGCGGCCAGGGGTACCATTTCCTCACCGGCGGCAGCAATGAGCTCCGTGTCGAATGTCGCGAGTGGCAGGCTGCGGCGCTGGGCGAGCTCGAGATATGCAGCGTCATAGACGGTGAGCCGATGGCGCTCCGCAAGCGTCGTGCTCGCCGCCCAGGCCTCGTCGTCACATTCTGGATCGATCTCGATCGGAAGGGCCGCAAGATTGGTTAGCGCTCGATCGCGGAATGCTGTGTCGATCCGTTGTCGACGTACGGCCGTCTGCAGGGCGTTCGCAATCTCGTAGCGCCACAGAGAGGGGACAACGGCCGCTTCGGCGGCGACGCGCTCAAGCAGCACGCGGGATATCTCGGTCTGTTCGTCCTTGAAGAACCAGGAGAGTGCAACTGAGCTGTCGAGGACGAGGCTCAACGTCGTCCTTCACTGACGATATCTTGTATGTTCAATCCGTCGAGCGAGGCCTGCCTGCCCTGTTCCAGGATGTCGGCAACCGCGGCGCGGATTTGATCCCGGCTGGACGTGCCTGTTTCGCGGATGAGACGCGCAACCGGCTGGCCCTGCCGCGTGATGACGATTTCTTCGCCCTTCTCGACACGGTCCAGGAGGCTGCCAAGTGTATTCTTCGCCTCAAAAGTCCCAGTCTGTCGCATCAGACACCCAATAGGCTATCCCTGTTAGAATAAGCGTGGCGCATTGGTTCAACAAGACGGCGTGTCTATAAGTGCTGGTCCGTTTCACGCCAGCTGAAAGCGCGTTTCCATGACCCTCACGACCATTCCCGGCTTCGATCGCATCGGCGAAGAGAATGCCTTTGCCGTCCTGGCGCGGGCCGGAGCGCTCGCCGCTGAAGGCCGCGACATCGTCAATCTCGGCATCGGCCAGCCGGATTTCAAAACGCCCGAACATATCGTCGAGGCGGCGGTGAAGGCGCTCAAGGACGGGGCGCATGGCTATACGGATGCGACCGGCATCCTGCCGCTGCGCGAGGCAGTGGCGCGGCGCATGCTCGCCACCACCGGCGTCGAGGTCTCGCCAGGAAACGTGATGATCGTGCCGGGCGGCAAGGTGACGATGTTTGCCGCGATCTTGATGTTCGGCGAGCCGGGCGCGGACATCCTCTATCCCGATCCGGGTTTTCCGATCTATCGCTCGATGATCGAGTTCACTGGCGCGCGGCCGGTGCCGGTGCCGATCCGCGAAGAGAACGGGTTTGCCTTCTCCGCCGAGGAAACCTTGTCGCTGCTGACGCCCGAAACGCGGCTCGTCATCCTCAATTCTCCGGCCAATCCGACCGGCGGCGTGACGCCGAAGGCGGAGATCGACAAGCTGGTGGCGGGGCTTGCCGAGCGGCCCGAAATCGCCATCCTCTCCGACGAGATCTACGACCAGATGGTCTATGACGGCGAGCGTCATGTCTCGCTTCTCGCCTATCCGGAAATCCGCGACCGCCTCATTCTCCTCAATGGCTGGTCGAAGACCTGGGCGATGACCGGCTGGCGCATGGGCTGGTCGATCTGGCCGGATGCGCTTTACGACAAGGTGCGGAAGCTCGCCGTCAACGCCTGGTCCTGCGTCAACGCCCCGGCGCAATATGCCGGGATTGCCGCGATCGACGGGCCGCAGGATGCGGCAGACGAGATGATCGCCGCTTTCGATCGCCGGCGCGGCGTCGTCACCGAGCTTTTGAACGAGCTGCCGGGCGTCTCCTGCATCACGCCCAAAGGCGCCTTCTATGCCTTCCCGAATATTTCCAAGACGGGCTTCAAGGCGAAGCCGCTCGCCTCAGCACTTCTCGAAGAGGCCGGCGTCGCGCTGATCGGCGGCCCGGATTTCGGCGTCCACGGCGAAGGCTATGTGCGCGTCTCCTACGCCAATTCGGAGGAGAACATCCGCCGTGCGGTCGATCGGATCGGCGAGTTTCTGACGGGCGCAAAGGCCCGCCAGGTCAGCGCGTGACGAGCTCCGGCCCCATCAGGATCGTCGGCAGGAAGGTCGAGATCCACGGCACGTAGGTCACGATCACCAGGAAGATCATCAAGATGCCGGTGAAGGGGAGCGCCGCCTTCACCACGCGCACGAGATTCATCCCCGTTATGCCGGAGGTCACGAACAGGTTGAGCCCGATCGGCGGGGTGATCATGCCGATCTCCATGTTGACGATCATGATGATGCCGAGATGGATCGGATCGACGCCGAGCTGAATGGCGATCGGGAAGACCACGGGCGCCACGATCAGCAGCAGGCCCGACGGCTCCATGAACTGACCGCCGAGAAGAAGCAGCAGGTTGACCGCGATGAGGAAGGTGAACCAGTTGAAGCCGGCTCCCAGCATCCAGTCGGTGATCGTCTGCGGAATGCGTTCCGACGTCAGCACATGGGCGAAGAGGAGCGCGTTGACGATGATGAACATCAGCATGATCGTCGTCTTGCCGCTGTCGACGAGCACCTTGCGCGTGTCGCGATGGAAGCAGGCGGCCGGAAAGCCGAGGACGATGTCTTTGAGACCGCGGGCCCAGACCGGCAGGCTCGCCACCAGCGCCCTCGGCGCGCCGGCGCCCTCACGCCAAACGAGATAGGCGACGAACGTCGCTACAGAGACGATCATTGCGAAGATCTGGCGCTCGCCCAACGAGGCATCCGGCACCAGGAAGAACCCGAAAATGAGGATCGTCACATGGATGGTGAAGGCGTAGACGACGCCGAGGAAGCCGTTGCGTGCGGCGTGCCCGTCCTCCTCGCGCACCCATTTGCGGCCCTTCAGGGGACCCATGTCGCGGTAGACGAAAAGCGCGACCAGGAAGGCGTAGACGGCGGCGACGGCTGCAGCCTCCGTCGGGGTGAAGGCACCGCCATAGATGCCGCCCAGGATGACGACGATCAGGAAGAGGCCTGCGGCCGCATCCTTGCCGGCGGAGAGGATCTCGCCGAAGCCCGGAAAAGGCTGGGGCTGCAGTCCGCGGATGCGGGCGTTGATGTAGATGCCGACCATCAGCATGACGCCGGCGAGGAGACCCGGAATGACGCCGGCGAGGAACATGCGCCCGACCGAGACGTCGGTCGCCGCCGCATAGACGACCATGACGATCGAGGGCGGGATCAGGATGCCGAGCGTGCCGGCATTGGCGATGATGCCGGCGGCGAATTCCTTGGAATAGCCGGTCTGGCGCATGGCCGCGATGGCGATCGTGCCGATCGCTACCACGGTCGCGGGCGAGGAGCCTGAGAGCGCGGCAAACAGCATGCAGGCGAGGACGGAGGCCATGGCGAGGCCGCCGCGCATATGGCCGACGGTCGCGACGGCGAAGCGGATGATGCGCTGCGCGACGCCACCGGTCGACAGGAACGCCGATGCCAGGATGAAGAACGGGATGGCGAGGAGCGTGTAGTTCTGCGAGGCGGTGAAAAGCTGCAGCGCCACCGAGGACATGGAATCGGTGGAGAAGAAGGCGATGACGATGACGCTCGACAGGCCAAGCGCGATGGCGATCGGCACGCCCAGAAACAGAAGGGCGAGGACGAGCACAAAAAGGATCGAGGATTCCATATCGGCGCGGCTCTAGCGAGGATCGTGGGGGCGTCGGCCGTAGCCGTGCGGATGCGTGTGGGTCATGGAGCCCTCGAATGGCTCTTCCTCGTCGTCATCGTCGTCATCGAGAAAGCCTTCGTTCTCGGCCACGAGCTCTTCGGCTTCATGGGCGGCGACGATGAGTTCGCGGCGCCCGGCCACAATGGCGACCGTCGCCTGAAGAGACCGCAGAGCGAGAAGGAAGAGGCCGATCGGCAGCATGAGGTAGGCGACCCAGCGCTGCACGCGCTCTGGCGCGCCAAACGTCTCCTGGGCCCAGACGGGATAGCGAAGATCGTCGAGGCCGAGGGGCAGATGGTAGAAACGTGTCCAATAGGCGATGGCGCCGCCCTTCGAATTGGCGCCCAGATATTGCAGCCAGTCGGAATAGAGCAGGATCACGGCATAGAGCAGCACCGTGAGGGCGCCGAAAATCGCCGCCACCTTGAACAAGGGGCGCGGCAGGGCCCGGATCATGACGTCGACGCCGAGATGCGCGCCGATCTTCACGCCATAGGCCATGCCGAAGAGGATGAGCCAGGCGAAGAGGATGCGGGTGAATTCAAGCGCGCCGGTCCAGCCGGAATGGAAAACGTAGCGGGCGACAACCTGGGTGAACTGGGTGAGCGTCATCGCCGCCAGGAGAAGCGCGATGAAGTTCTCTTCCAGGTGGGTGACAAAGCGCTTGGCCCTCGTGCGCATGGGCTTTCCCTCCGGGGCGGGCGGTCGTCTCAAACGACGTCCGGTGCCGGCCAGCGTGCGCGGGCCGGGCGAAAGTCTGCGCCCCGGCGATGCGGGGCGCAGAGCGGCTCAGATCAGCTATTGCCGGCTGCGACGGCGGCGTCGATCACGTCCTGACCGACATCGTCGCGGAACTGATCCCAGACCGGCTTCATGGCGTCGACCCAGGCCTGACGCTCTTCAGGCGTCAGCTCGCGCACGGTACCGCCCGCGTCGATGATCTTCTGCTTGGCCTCTTCGTTGATCTCCTCGGCGCGCGCATTGTACTCGTCGCTCACCTCCTTGAAGATCGACAGGAACTGGTCGCGCACGTCAGGCTCGAGGCTGTCGAGCCATTCCGTCGACGTGACCGCCAGATAGGTCAGGAGCTGGTGGTTCGTTTCGGTGATGCCGTCCTGCACCTCGAAGAACTTCTGGGTGTAGATGTTGGACCAGGAATTCTCCTGACCGTCGACGACACCCGTCTGCAGCGCGCCATAGACTTCCGAGAAGGCGAGCTTCTGGGCATTGGCGCCGAGCGCCTCGATCATCGCTTCGGCGACGTCGGAGGTCTGAATGCGGAATTTCAGGCCCTTGGCGTCTTCCGGCTTCATCAGCGGCTTGTTGGCCGAGAACTGCTTCAGACCGTTGTAGATGTATCCAAGGCCGATGAAGCCCTTGTCCTCGATCGCGTGGAGTAGCTTCTCGCCTTCCTCGCTGTTGGAGAACTTGTTCACCGCATCCATGTCGGGGAACAGGAACGGGAAGTCCCAGATGCGGTATTTCGTGGTGTAGGCCTCGAACTTCGCCAGCGAGGGTGCGGCGAGCTGTACGTCGCCGAGAAGCAGCGCTTCCATCACCTTGTCGTCGTCGAAAAGCTGGGAGTTCGGGAAGACCTGCATGCAGGCCGTGCCGTCCATCTCTTTGTTGACGCGCTCGGCGAGCGCGGCCGCCATTTCACCTTTCGGGTGACCTTGGGCGGCGACGACATGGCTGAACTTGATGACCATTTCGCCATCGTCGCAGCCGTCCTGCGCGAATGCCGGGCCGGCAGCCGCCAGCATTGCTACTGCGGCGAGACCGCCGAGGAGCTTATTCATTGGAGTTCCTCCCTGAACTTCTGACTTTTGAAGACAAGCGCAAGAGCAAGGCCCGGCGCAAGTCTCCTGCTGCCGGCCCGTTACGTTGCCCGGGCCCTTATACGATTGGCTCTTGTGGATTGGCTAGACCAATTGTCCTAGCCACAAAGTCGAAGACGCGCCCGGAAATGAAACGCTTTCAGGCATTAAGGCAGAAACGGGAGGTGGCGTCGCGGGTGGTCTGAGGCACGCCCGATATACGTTTGCGGGGCCCCGAAAGCACTTGTGGGCCTTGAGGATTGACCTCAAGACCCACTCTTGTGCCTGCGACAGTTGGTCTGTGTAGCGCGTTAAAGCACGCGGCTTCCGAGATAGGGGAAGGGCCGCTTTGGCTCATCCGCATGGGGCCGTGCGCCCTTGGGCAGCGTCGGGAAACTCTCCCCGGTGCGCGCCCGTTTCGGCTCCACCGCATTCGGCCTCTTGCCGGAGGCCGTCGGTGCGGAGCGCACTTTCACCTTCTTGTCGGCGCGTTCTTCAAGGGCTTGCAGGATGGCGTCGCACCAGGCCTGGGCTGTGCCCTTGCTGATGCGATCGAACATCGCCTGCCAGCGCTCCTTGCGCTCCTCGCGCGACATGTTGAGCGCCTGCTGCAGGGCCCGGGCGAGGGAGGCCGTGTCATACGGATTGACGATCAGCGCCTCGGGCATCTCCTTCACCGCGCCGGCAAAGCGCGACAGGACGAGAACGCCCGGATCTTCGGGGTTCTGGGCTGCGACATATTCCTTGGCGACGAGATTCATGCCGTCGCGCAAGGGGGTGACGAGGCCGACGCGGCTCGCCCGATAGATGCCGGCGAGAGCCCGCCGCGTGAAGCCGCGCGTCATGATGCGGATCGGCACCCAATCGAGCGCCGAGAAGGCGCCGTTGATGTGGCCGGCGAGCTCTTCAAGCTCGCTCCTGAGGTCGGAATAGGCTTCGAGATCGGAACGCGACAGCGGCGCCACCTGCATCAGGCTGACGCGCCCGCGGTTTTCCGGATAATCCTGCAGAAGCCGTTCAAAGCCGCGGAAGCGCTCCGGAATGCCCTTGGAATAATCGAGACGGTCGACACCGATGATCTGGTGGCGGTCGCGCAAGAGCACCTTCAGCTGCGCCTCATGTTCCTGGGCTTCGTCGCTGACGGCGAACTCCGCGAAGCTCTGCGTGTCGATGCCGATCGGGAAGGTGGAGGCGCGGAAGGTGCGGCCATAGGCTTCCAGTTCGTCATTGGGGAGTTCGCGCCCGCCGAGTTCTTCGACGACGTAGCGGGCGAAATTCCGGCGATCGGAATCCGTCTGGAAGCCGATCACGTCATAGGCGGTGAGGGAGCGCACGATGCTCTGCGAGTTCGGCAGAGCGGTCATAATCTCCGGGCTCGGGAAGGGCACGTGCAGGAAGAAGGCGAGAGGGCCGGTGAAGCCCGATTCCCTCAGGCGTTCGCCCAGAACGATGTAGTGGTAATCGTGGACCCAGACCATGTCGCCCGGCTGAAGCTGCGGCGTCAGGCGGGCCGCCATGCGCTCGTTCACACGCCGGTAGGCGTTTTCATAGCGCTGATCGAAATTTGCGAGATCAAGGCGGTAATGGAGGAGCGGCCACAAAGTCTGGTTGGCATAGCCGCCGTAAAATTCTTCCGCGTCTTCGGCGGTGAGGTCGATGGTGGCAAGGCGTACCTTGTCGTGGTCTTCGATCTTGAGCGGGCCGAAGGTACCTTCTTCGCTCTTTTCGCCCGACCAGCCGAACCAGATGCCGCCGCGCGTGCGCAGCGCATCTCCCAGACCCACGGCCAAACCGCCAGCTTTGCCGCCGTCATGCAACGGCCCTACCCGATTCGACACGACTACGAGACGTCTCATGAGCCTGCTTTCGCCTCCGTCATTGCGCGTTTCTTGATTGTCATCATGTTTTCGGCAGAACCCCCGAACTGCTTCTTAAGTTCCTTTTGTCACGCACTTTTCATTGGCGTGTCATTGGCGAGCGACGGCGTCGAGCCAGCGGTGAACCGCGGCGACGTCGTCGAGGCGATATTTCGCGGCCGTCTCTCCCGAACCCACCTTGATGCCGAAGCCTCCGGCTGAGGCGACCCATTCGAAGCCGTCCTCGTCGGTGGTGTCATCGCCGATGAAGACCGCCTTGCGGCCGGCGAAGGGCTCGCGCTGCATCAGCTTTTCGATGGCCTTGCCTTTGTCGACGCCCGAGGGGCGGATTTCGACGATCGCATGGCCCTTGACGAGCCGGAGATCCGAACAGCCCGCCACCGCCTCCTCGCCGAGCCTTTCGGCGCGGTCCGCCTCTTCCGGCGCGGTGCGGTAATGGACGACGAGCGCCGTCTCCTTGTCTTCGATGCGGAGCTTGTCGCCCGGCCCGATCGCAGCCTGAAGCCTTGCGCGCGCCGTGGCGAGATCGTCAGGCGGCGGGGCCGTGACGACGTCGCCGCCCGCCGTGTAGCGCACTTCCTGACCGTGCACGCCGGCCGCCGGAAAGGCGAGCGGGGAAAGAAAACGGTCGATTGAAGAAAGGGCCCGCCCGCTGATGAGGGCGACGGCGCCGCCCTGGCGTTCTTCCAATGCGCTCAGGCGCTCAAGCGTGCCAGGCTCCAGAGTAATCCCGTCGGGATCGTCTGCAAAACCGACGAGGGTACCGTCGAAATCGAGGAAGAGAGCGTGGAGGGTCTTGTCGAGAAAGAGTGGTTTCGAAAGATCGCCCATGGCCAATGGGTAGCGTGTTTGCGCAACTGCGTCAAATTTGGTTGCGCTGCAGCAAGGGATTGACTGCGCATCAGCCATGAAAAAACCCGCGGCCAGGACGGCCGCGGGTCGATTTCTTGAGCCGGTCTTAAAACCGGCAAGTAGTTGTCGTCAAAGGGCTTATTCGGCGCCCTTAATTTTTTTCCTCGGCGTTGCGCTTCTTCAGCGCGGCACCCAGGATGTCGCCAAGCGAAGCGCCGGAATCGGTCGAGCCGTACTGGGCCACCGCTTCCTTCTCTTCGGCGATCTCCAGCGCCTTGATCGACAGCGCGATGCGACGCGCCTTCTTGTCGATGTTGGTGACGCGGGCATCGACCTTCTCGCCGGCGGCAAAGCGCTCGGGGCGCTGCTCGGAACGGTCACGCGCCAGTTCGGCGCGGCGGATGAAGGCGGTCATCTCGGTATCGGCGATCTTCACCTCGATACCGGAATCCTTCACCTCGACGATCTCGCCGGTGACGATGGCGCCCTTGCGGATGCCCTCGACGGCCTCGGCGAACGGATCGCCCTCGACCTGCTTGATGCCGAGCGAGATGCGCTCCTTGTCGACGTCGACTTCCAGGACGACGGCCTTGACCATCTCGCCCTTCTTGTACTCCTCCATCGCCTCTTCGCCCTGGCGGTCCCAGGAGAGGTCGGAGAGGTGCACCATGCCGTCGACGTCGTTGTCGAGGCCGAGGAACAGGCCGAACTCGGTCTTGTTCTTGACTTCGCCTTCGACGAGCGTGCCAACCGGATGGTTGTCGGCGAACTCTTCCCAAGGATTGCCCATGGCCTGCTTGAGGCCGAGCGAGATGCGACGCTTCTGAGGATCGACCTCGAGCACCATCACCTCGACCTCCTGAGAGGTGGAGACGATCTTGCCCGGATGGACGTTCTTCTTGGTCCAGCTCATCTCGGAGACGTGGATCAGGCCTTCGATGCCCGGCTCCAGCTCCACGAAGGCGCCGTAATCGGTGATGTTGGTGACGCGGCCGGTGAACTTGGCGTTGACCGGATACTTCACCTCGATGCCTTCCCACGGATCCGCCTCGAGCTGCTTCATGCCGAGCGAAATACGGAAGGTCTCCGGGTTGATGCGGATGATCTGCACCTTCACCGTCTCGCCGATCGCCAGGATCTCGGAGGGGTGATTGACGCGCCGCCATGCCATGTCGGTGACATGGAGGAGGCCGTCGATGCCGCCGAGATCGACGAAGGCACCGTATTCGGTGATGTTCTTGACCACGCCGTCGACGACCTGGCCTTCCTTCAGCTTGGCAACGAGCTCCGAGCGCTGCTCGGCGAGCGTGTCCTCAAGCACGGACCGGCGGGAGACGACGATGTTGCCGCGACGCTTGTCCATCTTCAGGATGCGGAAGGGCTGCGGCGTCTGCATCAGCGGGCCGACATCCTTCACCGGGCGCACATCGACCTGCGAGCGCGGCAGGAACGCCACGGCGCCGTCGAGATCGACGGTGAAACCGCCCTTCACCTGGTTGAAAATCGTGCCCTGAACGGTGTCGTTCTTCTCGAAGCTCTCTTCAAGACGGACCCAGCTCTCCTCGCGACGCGCCTTTTCGCGCGACAGCATGGCCTCGCCGAGCGCGTTTTCCACGCGCTCCAGATAGACCTCGACCCGGTCGCCCGGCTTCAACTCGCCGTCGCGGCCACGCACGCCGAATTCCTTCAGCGGCACCCGGCCTTCGACTTTCAGGCCGACATCGATAACGGCCATGTCCTTTTCGATGGCGACCACAGTCCCATCGACAACCGTGCCTTCCTGGACATCGGCGTCGGCAAAGGATTGTTCGAGTAGGGCCGCAAAATCTTCACGGCTCGGCTGCGGGGCAGCCTGTTGCATACTGGCCATTCATGCTCCTGTTAGGGCCCGCGTCTTCGGGCGGCTCGCGGCTCGCCTGCGGGTCACAGCGCCATCGGTTCGTGTTGCTCTGGCCGTCTCTTCCCCCGCATCGAAGCGGTTGGCGCATCGGGACGAAACGGCGCGGTTTCCCCGCGCGCCGTCTTCACGATCTCCAGATAGCCCTAAAGGCACACCCTCAAGAAGGGCATGCCTCGCTGCGGGCCGAAACGGCTCGATCAATAATCGCGACAGCTGCGCGGAATGCCGCTTCTATAGTCATTGCGCTGGTATCGATCAAGTGGGCGTCGTCTGCGGGACGCAGCGGCGA
Source organism: Afifella sp. JA880 (assembly GCF_025379905.1). NCBI lineage: Bacteria > Pseudomonadati > Pseudomonadota > Alphaproteobacteria > Hyphomicrobiales > Afifellaceae > Afifella > Afifella sp. JA880. The sequence continues at coordinate 210,983 of NZ_JAOANH010000003.1, read as the reverse complement.
ATCGGCTCGCTGCATGTCGCGCGCGTCGCGGCGCTTCAGATCTTCAAGCACGGCTTCGTAGTCGACATCTCGGCCGCGGCCGCGCAGTTCGTCGGTGCGGCGGCGGGCCCGTTCCTCGGGCTTTGCCGTCACGAAAAGCTTGGCGGCGGCATCGGGGCAGACGACCGTGCCGATGTCGCGTCCGTCGAGGACGGCGCCGGGCAGCTCGGCTGCGAACTGCCGCTGGCGCTCGACGAGGGCGCGTCGGAGCTCGCCCATCACGGCGATCTTGGAGGCTGCCTCGCCGATATCGTGCGCGGCAAGGCGGTCGCGCTCCATCGTCGAAAGATCGAGCCGGGACGCTGCGGCGACGGCCGCGGCGACATCCGGTTCGTCCTCGCCCGAGGCCAGAAGCTCGGCCGCCACGGCGCGGTAGGTGAGGCCGGTATCGAGATGGCGCAGGCCGTAATGCGCGGCGAGCCGGCGCGCGAGCGTTCCCTTGCCGGAGGCGGCGGGGCCGTCGATGGCGATGATGAGAGGTTCGCTCATGAGAAGGCCGGCTCCTGATCTTTGAGGTCGGCGCCGAGCTTTCGCAAAGTCTCCTCGAAATTCGGGAAGCTCGTCGCGATCATGTTGGCGTCGTCGACGGTCACCGGCTTGTCCGCGACGAGGCCCAGAACGAGGAAGCTCATGGCGATGCGGTGATCGAGATGGGTGGTGACGGTGGCGCCGCCCGGCACCTTGCCTCCGGTGACGGCGAGGCTCGCCTCGCCCTCTTCGCAGGTGACGCCGTTCGCCGCGAGGCCGGCGGCAACCGCGGCGAGCCGATCGGATTCCTTGACGCGCAGTTCTTCAAGCCCGTGCATGACGGTCGTTCCTTCGGCGCAGGCGGCGGCGATGGCAAGGATCGGATATTCGTCGATCATCGAGGGCGCGCGTTCGGCCGGGACCGTGACGCCTTTGAGACGCGAGGTGCGGGCGCGCACGTCGCCCAGGCGCTCGCCCCCGGTCTCGCGCTCGTTCTCGATCGACAGGTCGGCGCCCATGTCGTGAAGCACCTGCAGGAGGCCGGTGCGGCGCTCGTTGAGGAGAACGCCTTCCACGACGATATCGGAATCCGGGCAGATGAGGCCGGCGACGATCAAAAAGGCGGCGGAGCTCGGGTCCGACGGGACCTCGATCGGCTGCGGCTTGAGCTCGGGCAGCCCTTGAAGGCGGATGACCGCTTCGCCCGAGGCCGTCGTCTTTACCTCGATATCGGCGCCAAAGCCTTTGAGCATCTTTTCGGTGTGGTCGCGCGTCGGCACCGGTTCGATCACCGTCGTGGTGCCGGCGATGTTGAGGCCGGCGAGAAGGACGGCCGATTTCACCTGCGCCGAGGGGACGGGAACGCGGTACTCGATCGGCGCCATCGGGGAGGCGCCTTTGAGCGTCAAAGGCAGACGGTCGCCGGAGCGGGCGATCACCTCGACGCCCATTTCCCGCAACGGGTCGAGGATGCGGCCCATCGGCCGGCGCGACAAAGAGGCATCGCCGAGGAAGGTCGTGGCGAAGGGATGGGCGCCGGCAAGCGCCATGGTGAGGCGCGCACCGGTGCCGGCATTGCCGAAGTCGAGCGCGGTTTCCGCCTCCAGAAAGCCGCCGGTGCCGAGGCCGTGGACGCTCCATTCGCCGCCCGGATGCCGCTCGACCTTGGCGCCGAAGCTGCGCATCGCGGCGGCCGTGGCGAGAACATCGGCCGCTTCCAGCAGGCCCGTGATCCTGGTCTCGCCGAGAGCGAGCGCGCCGAACATCAAGGAGCGGTGCGAGATCGACTTGTCGCCGGGCACCGTGACGCGGCCCGAAAGGCTGGAGGAGGCGCGTGCCGTCGACGGGCGTGGAACGGCTTCCGACATGGGCGATGTCCTCATATGATGCTGCGACAAGGTGGTCTCGCGGATGCTTTCCGGAGCGCTTTCGGGACATGCCCCGGCGCCCTCCCGTTAGCATCCTCCCCGGCGGGGGTCATCCCCGCGGGCGCCCCGCGCGAGACAGATGCACAGAGAAGGCGTTTGACAGGGGCAGCACCGGCCGGTAGTGGGACCGCGATTTTCTGACATTCGAGGATTAGCCGACGTGGCCAAGCCAGAACTTGGAACCAAACGCGTTTGCCAGGAATGCGGCACCAAGTATTACGACCTCAATCGTGATCCTATTGTGTGCCCGCATTGCGGTACCGTCTATGAGCTGTCCGCCCGCGAAAAGGCGGCAGAAGCGGCCGCGGCCGAGCAGGAGGAAGAGGTCGAGGACGTCGTCGAAGCGGAAGACGACGAGGATGAGGACGTGGATGTCGTCTCCCTCGAAGAGGCCGAGGACGAGGAAGAAGGCGAGACGAGCGATTCGAAGTCTTCCGATGACGACAGCGACGACGACGACGTTCCGGAGATCGACGACGACGGGTTGGAGATCGACAACGACGACGATGACGCCTTCCTCGACGATGACGAAGACGAGGATGAGGACGTCTCCGACATCCTCGGTGACGTCGACGAAGACGAGGAGCGCTGAGGCGCTGCAAAATTCGCATTTTTCGGGACTTGCAAAACGGCAAAGTCGCGCATAGTTTCCGCCCGCTTCGGTCGGAGAGCATTCGCTCCCCGGCCGAACAAGGTTCCCGCCTCCAAGGCGGCAGCCTGAAGGCCGATCTCCTCGTTTGATCGGTCATTCCCAAAGAATGGGGCCGTAGCTCAGTTGGGAGAGCGCGTGAATGGCATTCACGAGGTCAGGGGTTCGATTCCCCTCGGCTCCACCATTCTTCGATGTGATTCTCTTTTAAGCGCTTCATCGCCTCCGCTCTTGCCGCATCGGCCGCGCGGACTGTCTGTGAGAATCTCCCCGAGCGTTCTCGGGCATATCGATCGCGGGCCTTGCCGTTTTTCGCCCGCGTGATGTCGACAGGACAGGAGCTGCTTCGACATGGACAAAAATCTCGCTGTTTTCGCCCTTCCGATCTCGCTGCGAGAAGTGTCTTTCCATGTCCGTGTTGCTCACCCTTTCCGATCTTTCCTGGTCCACGCCTGACGGCGTGCCGCTTTTCAGCGATGTTGATCTGAGATTTGGCCGCGAGCGCGTCGGCCTCGTCGGGCGCAACGGCATCGGCAAGACGACGCTCTTGCGGCTCATTTGCGGCGAACTGCGTCCCACATCGGGTCATGTCGACATTCATGGCACGGTCGGTCTGATGTGCCAGGAGATGGCGGTCGCGGGCGGCGAGACGATCGCGGACGTCTTCGGTGCGGGCGCGGCCTTGGACCTGATCGATCGCGCCGAGGCTGGCCTTGCGGGCGTCGACGAGCTTGGTCACGCTGATTGGACGATTTCCGAGCGCATCCGGACCGCACTCTCCCGCTGCGGTCTCGACGCCGATCCGTGCACGCCGCTTGCGGCGCTCTCAGGCGGCGAGCGGACGCGTGTCGCCCTTGCCGCTCTCGTCTTCGAGGCGCCCGATTTCCTGCTTCTTGACGAGCCGACGAACAATCTCGACCGTGCGGGGCGGCAGGCGGTGATCGAGCTCATCCGCGGATGGGGGAGCGGCGCCATCATCGTCAGCCACGACCGCGAGCTTCTGGAAGAGATGGATGCGATCGTGGAGCTGTCGCAGCTCGGAGCGGTGCGCTACGGCGGCAATTACAGCGCCTTCAGCGAGCAGAAGGCCGCGGAATCTGAGGCCGCCGAGCGCGAACTGGCGGATGCGGAGAAAACTCTCGCCGAAGCGCGGCGACGGGCGCAGCAGGCGGCGGAGCGCAAGGCGCGCACGGACAGCCGGGGACGAAAGGCCCGCGCCAGGAGAGACCAGCCGAAAATTCTGATGGATGCGGCAAAGGAGCGGGCCGAAGCGACAGGCGGGGCACATGCGCGTCTGCGCGATGCACGGCTTCAGACGGCGAAGAACGCGCTTGCCGAGGCGCGGGCGTCCGTCGAGATCCTGCGGCCCTTGTCGATGGAGCTTGCGCCGACTGGTCTGCCCCGCGGCAAGACGGTCTTGCGGATCGATGCGGTGACCGGCGGGTATGAGCGGGAGACGCCGGTCATTCGCGATTTTTCCCTGACGGTCACCGGGCCTGAGCGTGTCGCCATCACCGGGCCGAACGGCTGTGGCAAAACCACGCTGATCAAGTTGATCACCGGGCGGCTCGAACCGCTAAGCGGTCACGTCGATCTTTGCGTGCCGTTTGCGTTTCTCGACCAGCATGTGAGCCTGCTGCGTCCCGACCTCTCGTTGCGGGAGAATTTCCGCTGCCTGAACCCGGAGGCGGACGAGAACCAATGTCGCGCGGCCCTGGCGCGGTTTCGGTTTCGGGCGGAAGATGCGCTGCAGGAGGCGGGGAGCCTGAGCGGGGGCGAGCGCCTGCGCGCCGGTCTCGCCTGCACCATCGGCCAGGCCGAGCCGCCCGGCCTCCTCGTTCTGGACGAGCCGACGAACCATCTCGATTTCGATGCGCTTCAAGCCCTCGAGAGCGCTCTGCATGCCTATGACGGCGCGCTCCTCGTCGTCAGCCATGACACCGCATTCCTTGCACGCCTCGGCCTCGACCGGGTGGTGGAGCTTTCCGGAGGCTGAGCGATCTCGCGCGGGGTGCGGCGCCGATACCATTCGAAGAGAAGGAGAGAGTTTTTGGCCGATCATATGTTCGTGGTGACCGGCGGCCCCGGCTCGGGGAAAACCGCGCTCATCGAAGCCCTCGCGCGGGCGGGGCTACGCGCCATGCCGGAGGCGGGACGCGCGATCATCCAGGATCAGGTTCAAATCGGCGGATCCGCTCTGCCTTGGGCGGATCGGGCCGCTTTTGCCGAGCTCATGCTCTCATGGGAATTGCGCTCCCACCGCGAGGCGCATCCCATCGCCGGCCCGCTGGTGATGGATCGTGGCGTGCCGGACGTGATGGGCTATCTGCGGCTTTGCGGCCTTCGCGTTCCCGATCATGTGCGCAAGGCGGCCGAGCTTTACCGATACAACCCGCGGGTTTTTCTCGCGCCCTGGTGGCCAGAGATCTTCGCGCAGGATGCGGAGCGCAAGCAGGACGCCGCAGAAGCGCAGGAAACCGGCGCGGTGATGGAGAGAACCTATTTGGAGCTCGGCTATGAGGTTGTGCACCTGCCTTACGCCAGCATTGAGGACCGTGCGGCCTTCGTGCTCGAACGCGTGGCAGCGTGAAGGCGGCGGGTTTTCGCAAGCGACCGGCCTTTGAAGCGCAGCGTTCGAGCCGAAGGGTCGTTCCCGCCTTCGTGCGATTATCTTGACTGGGTTTTCTCGCTCGGGTCCGCTCTCCCTGCCGTGCCGACAGGCTTTTCTGGCGTCTCCCCGGCACAAGAAGAATGACCAGTTTTGAAATCACGCGGAAAGGCTGGGGAGTTCTGCAAGAAGGGCTCTTGAGCTTATTAGAAGTTTTGCGCGTGCGCGCGATGCAAGCTGTGCGCAAGGTATTCGATATATTCGCGGTCGATCTTCTACATCTTTATGCGCGCCTTGGTCGGAAGCGCTGAGGGGGGTCTTGGGGAAGACTATGCTGCGTTCTGCCAAAGCCAAGAATGCCGAACTGATCGTGGAGGCTCTCGATCGTTCGCTCGCCATCATCGAATTTATGCCAAGCGGGGAGATCCTCACGGCCAATCGAAACTTCCTCGATTGTGTCGGCTATGAACTCAGTGAGATCGTCGGGAAACATCATTCGATGTTCGTCGACGCGATCTATCGGCAGAGCGAGGCGTACGAGCACTTCTGGCGGGATCTGGCGGCCGGTAAGTTCATGCAGGCGGAGTTCAAGCGTGTCGGCAAGTCGGGCGCGCGTATCTGGCTGCAGGCGACCTACAATCCCGTCATGTCGAAGGGAAAGGTGGTCAAGATCGTCAAATTCGCAACCGACATCACGGAGGCGAAGCGTCGAGCGGAGACCGATGCGGCCTGGCTTTCCGCCCTCAACCGCTCGCAAGCGGTCATTCAATTCGATCTCTTCGGGACGATCGTCCACGCCAATGCGAATTTCCTGGAGGCGACCGGTTATTCTCTGGAGGAGATCGTCGGCAAGCATCACTCCATGTTCCTGGAAGCCAAGGAGCGCGAGAGCGCGGATTATCGCGAGTTCTGGAAAGCGCTGCGCAACGGCGAATTTCAGGCCGCCGAATACCGCCGCTTCGGCAAGGGTGGCCGGGAAATCTGGATCCAGGCGACCTACAATCCGATTTTCGATGAGAATGGCGACGTCTGCGGCGTGGTGAAGTTCGCCACCCAGACCAACCGGGTCAAAGAGCGGCTGGAGCGGGAGGCCATTCAGAAGTCGATCGACGTCGATCTGGAGGCGATCCTCAAGGAGATCACCGACGCCAGCCAGCAGGCGACCTCCGCAGCGAGCGCCTCCACGCAGACCTCCACCAACGTGCAGGCCGTCGCCTCGGGTGCCGAGGAATTCGCTGCCTCGATCGAGGACATCGGTCGGCAGGTAGGTCATGCGCTGGAGATCACGGCAGCCGCCGTCGGCAAGGGCGATCGCGCCAATGCCATCGTCGGCGGGCTGTCGGAAGTGACCCAGAGGATCGGCGACTTCGTCGGCCTCATCAACAGCATCGCCGCCCAGACGAACCTTCTTGCCCTCAATGCGACGATCGAGGCCGCGCGTGCCGGCGAGGCCGGAAAGGGTTTTGCCGTCGTCGCCTCCGAGGTGAAGCATCTCGCGGGTCAAACCGCCAAGGCGACGGACGACATCACCACGCAGATTGCGGCCGTTCAGGCGGTGACGGGCGAGGCGGCGGATGTGTTGAAGGAGATCACGGCGCTGGTCAGCGAGATCAACTCCATCTCCATCAGCATCTCTTCGTCGATGGAGGAGCAGTCCGCCGTGACCCGCGACATGGCCTCGAATATGGAGACGGCGTCCTTCGGCGTTACCACGATCACGGACAATATGGCTGCGATCGCGGCGGCGACGCAGGGGGTGCGAAACTCCACCTATCAGGTCCGCGAAGCCTCCCGGATGATTGCCTGACGATGTCTCTAGGCTCCCTGGCGGAAACGGCCGGAGAGGATGTGGCTGGAGCCCGGATAGACGAAGTTGGCGAAGGTGATCATGGTCTTGCCACGCCAGGTGCGGCGTTCGACGCTGAGGCAGGGCTCGTCATCGGCGATCTGAAGCAGACCGCCGGCCGTGCTGCCGGCGCGGATGGCGGCGATGCGGTGCTCGCCTTCGGTGTAGGAGACGTTTTCCAGAAGCCAGGGGCCCGGCGGAATATCCTCGAACGGGATGCCGCGGGCCTCCGGTACGATGGTGAGATTGATCCAGCGGTCTTCGAGCGCGGCGGTCTTCGAGCTTGCGAAATGCCGGCAATGAAGGTGCAGGATCGGCGTCTCCGCCGCGACGCCTGTCGCAAGGCTCATCGCCGCGGATACGCGCGCTTCCTGGCGCTGCATCAATTCGTAACCGTAGTTTTCGCCCCGGGCCTCGATTTCGTGGCGGATGTCGCCGATCGAGGTGACGGCGTGTTCGCCGGCGCGCGGGGCGACGAAGCTGCCGACGCGGCGGCGGCGGGCGATCAGCCCCTGATCGGCAAGGGCCCTGAGCGCGCGGTTCACCGTCATGCGCGAGGCGCCGAACGTCTCCATCAGGCTGACTTCCGGCGGAATGCGCTTTCCCGCTTCCCAGGAGCCGGAGAGAATCGGATCGGCGATCGCCCGGCGGATCTGGTCGTGGAGCGGGCCTTCGCCGTCGAGCTTCAACTCCGCCGTCATGAGACGAGCCGGCGCATCGTCTCGGCAAAGCGCTCCCGGATTTCGGTGCGGGCGACGTGGCGGCCGGATTCCACCTTCTTCTCGCCGCCGACATAGACATCGGCGATCGCCGCCGGACCGCCTGCAAAGATGTAGCTGTCGAGAAGGTGGTCGTCCTCGCGTCCGACGAGGGTCGGATGGTCTTGGTCGAGGACCACGATATCGGCGCGGCATCCGACTTCCAGACGACCGATCGGGCGGGCGAGTACCTGCGCCCCGCCTGCGGCGGCACCCTCATAGAGACGGCGGCCGGTGGAGAGGGCGGGTTCGCCGAGGACGTTTCTCGCGCGCTCCTTGAGGCGCTGCGAATATTCCAGCATGCGCAGTTCCTCGGCCGCACTGATCAGGACGTTGCTGTCGCTGCCGACGCCGAAAGCGCCTGATGCGGCCAGAAAACGGGTGCCGTCGAAAATGCCGTCGCCGAGGCTCGCTTCGGTGATCGGGCAAAGGCCCGCCACCGCACCCGACCGCGCCAGCCCTTCGGTTTCTTCCGGCAGCATATGCGTGGCATGGACGAGGCACCAGCGGCGGTCGAGCGCCACATTGTCGAGGAGCCATTCGACGGGGCGGGCGCCAAGGGCCGCCACGCATTCCTCGACCTCTTTCGTCTGTTCGGCGGCGTGGATGTGGAACGGGCCGGAGGGACAAAGCGCCAGAACGTCGTCGAACATCTCTGGCCTGATGGCACGCAGCGAATGTGGCGCGATGCCGAGTTGGGCATCCGGGAGCGTCGCAAGGTGTGTGCGGGAGGCTTCGAGAAGCCGGGCGAAGCGTTCCGGGTCGTTGCCGAAGCGAAGCTGTGCCGGGCTCAGCGGCTCGCCGGCAAAGCCGTTCTCGCCATAAAAGACGGGGAGGAGCGTCAGCCCGATGCCGGTCGTGCGCGTCGCCTCGACGATGCGGCCGGCCATTTCGGCGATGTCGTTATAGGCCGTGCCGCCCGGCGCATGGTGGAGATAGTGAAATTCACCGAGTGCGGTGAAGCCGCCTTCGAGCATCTCCACGCAGGCCTCTGCGGCGATCGCCTCCACGTCGTCCGGCGTCAGGCGCTCCAGGAAGGAATACATCACCTCGCGCCAGGTCCAGAAGGAATCGGCTGTCTCGCCGCGCCGTTCGGCAAGCCCCGCCATGCCGCGCTGGAAGCAATGGCTGTGCAGGTTCGGCAGGCCGGGGAGGGCGATGCCGGAGGCGGGGCTGCCGTCGCTTTGACCCGTCTCGATTTTTGCGATGGCGCCATCCTCGGCGACGTCGATCGCGACATTGTCGGCCCAGCCGGTCGGCAACAGAGCCTTGTCGAAACGGAGCTTGATCATCGGCTTTATCCTCGCTAATCCTTATTTGTATAGACAAATGATGAGGGCGAGGGAAGAGCTTGGCTGAACCTGTCGATCGTCTCTGGCGCAATGCGCGCATCGCCACGCTGGAACCCGGATCCGGCGCCGGATCGGGTGATGGCGCGCTCGGCATCATCGAAGGTGGCGCGCTCGCCGCGAAAGACGGCAAGATCGTCTTCGTCGACCGCGAAAGCGAGATGCCGGCCATCGCCGCCCAAGAAACGATCGACTGCGAAGGCCGGTTCATTCTTCCGGGCCTCATCGACTGCCACACGCATCTCGTTCATGGCGGCAACCGCGCCGCGGAATGGGAAATGCGGCTGAAGGGCGAGAGCTACGAGGCGATCGCCAAGGCCGGCGGCGGCATCGTCTCAACCGTGTCCGCGACGCGGGCCGCTTCGGAAGACGATCTCGTCCAATCGGCGCTGCCGCGGCTCGACACGCTCCTCGCCGAGGGCGTGACGACGATCGAGGTGAAATCCGGCTACGGGCTCAATCCGGACGACGAAGTGAAGATGTTGCGGGCCGCAGGCTGGCTCGCAGAGCTTCGGGACGTCGATGTGGTGCGCACCTTCCTCGGGGCGCACGCGCTGCCGCCCGAAACAGAAGGCGACAAGGACGCCTATATCGCTGAGGTCTGCGAGACGCAGCTGCCGCTCGTGGCAGCGGAAAAGCTCGCCGATGCGGTCGACGGCTTCTGCGAGGGGATCGCCTTTTCGCCGGAGCAGATCGCCAAAGTCTTCGACGCCGCCAAAGGTTTCGGTCTGCCTCTGCGCCTCCATGCCGAACAGCTGTCCGATCTCGGCGGGGCGGCACTGGCCGCACGCTATGGCGCGCTGTCGGCCGACCATCTGGAATATCTGGGCGATGACGGCATTGCCGCGATGGCCAAGGCGGGCACGGTCGCCGTGCTCCTGCCCGGCGCCTATTACTTCCTGCGCGAAAAGCAGTCTCCGCCGGTTGCCGCCTTGCGCGCGGCGGGCGTGCCGATCGCGATCGCGACCGATTGCAATCCCGGCACCTCGCCGATGACCTCCCTCACGCTCACCATGAACATGGCCTGCACGCTCTTCCGTCTCACCCCGGAAGAGGCGATCGCCGGCGTTACCCGCGAAGCCGCGAAGGCCCTCGGGCGCGCGGCGCGGATCGGCACGCTGGCCGAAGGAAAGGACTGCGATCTTGCGATTTTCGACATCGAGCATCCGGCCGAGCTCGCCTACCGCATCGGCTTCAATCCGCTCTGGCAGCGTGTGAGGCAGGGACGATGACAAAGCTTACTTTGACGCCGGGTGCCGTCACCCTCGCCGAGCTTGAACGCCTTTACCGCGATGGTCTCGATGCCGAGCTCGACCGGGCCTGCCGCCCGGCTGTGGAAGCCTCGCAGGAGCAGGTGCAAAAGGCGGCCGCCGGCGAGGCTGCCGTCTACGGCATCAATACGGGCTTCGGAAAGCTCGCCTCGACGCGGATTGCCCCGGCCGACACGGCGCAGCTGCAGCGCAATCTCATCCTGTCGCATTGCTGCGGCGTGGGCGAGGCGCTGCCGGCGCCGATCGTGCGGCTGATGATGGCGCTGAAGCTCTTGTCGCTCGGACGCGGCGCGTCCGGCGTGCGCTGGGAGATTATCGCCTGTCTCGAAGACATGATGGCGAAGACCGTCGTTCCTGTGGTGCCGCGGCAGGGTTCGGTCGGCGCCTCCGGCGATCTAGCGCCGCTCGCCCATATGACGGCGGTGATGATCGGCGAGGGCGAGGCCGTCTATGACGGCGCGCGCATGGAAGGCGGCGCGGCGATGCGCGCGGCGGGGCTTCAGCCCGTCGTGCTCGGCCCGAAGGAAGGCCTCGCGCTCATCAACGGCACGCAATGTTCGACCGCGATGGCGCTTGCCGGTCTCTTCGGCGCCTGGCGCGCGGGTCTCACCTCGCTGGTGACGGGCGCGCTTTCCACCGATGCGGCGATGGGGTCTGCCGCGCCCTTCCGCGAAGAAATGCACACGCTGCGCGGCCAGCCCGGGCAGATCGCGGCGGCGGCGACGCTGCGGGCGCTGATGGCCGATTCCGAAATTCGCGAATCGCACCGCGAGGGCGACGAGCGTGTGCAGGACCCGTACTGCCTCAGATGTCAGCCGCAGGTCGCCGGCGCCTGTCTCGACCTTCTGCGCCAGGCCGGCAACACGCTCCGGATCGAGGCGAATGCGGCGACCGACAATCCGCTCGTGTTGACCGAGAGCGGGGATATCGTCTCGGGCGGCAATTTCCACGCCGAGCCGGTGGCGTTCGCGGCCGATCAGATCGCCCTTGCGATCGCCGAACTCGGCTCGATCGCCCAGCGGCGCATCGCCATGCTGGTCAATCCGACGCTCTCCTTCGGCCTTCCCGCCTTCCTGACGCCGAAGCCCGGTTTGAATTCGGGCTTCATGATCGCCGAAGTGACGGCGGCGGCGCTGATGAGCGAGAACAAGCAGCGCGCCAATCCCTGTTCCACCGATTCCACGCCGACGAGTGCCGACCAGGAAGACCATGTCTCCATGGCCGCCCATGGGGCGCGGCGGCTTGGACCCATGAACCACAATCTTTCGCGCATCATCGGCATCGAATGGCTGGTGGCGGCGCAGGGCGTGGAATTGCGTGCGCCGCTTCAGACCTCGCCCGCTTTGCAGACGGCGCTGGCGCGGCTGCGTGATGCGGTGCCGGCGCTTGAGGATGATCGCTATCTTGCGCCCGATCTCGGTGCGGCGGCGGGCCTCGTGGAAGCGGGCGCGGCGCTTGCGGCATGCCGGGACGTGGCATTTCCCGATCTGGAGGCTTGATCCTTGCGCGATTTCATCACCGTCGGACGCGGCGGCTCACCGCTCATCCTGTCTTTCCCGCATACGGGAACGGCAATCCCGCCGGAGCTCGAGACGCGGCTCGTCAGCCGCGAGCGGGCCATCCTCGACACCGATTGGTGGATCGACCGGCTCTATGGCCCGATCGCCAAGCAGCTCGATGCGAGCATCGTGCACACCGTGATGTCGCGCAGCGTCATCGACGTCAACCGCGACCCGTCGGGCGCCTCGCTCTATCCCGGGCAGGCGACGACGGGGCTGGTGCCGACCGAGACTTTCGACGGGGAGCCGCTTTATCGCCCCGGCGAAGAGCCGGATGCGGCGGAGATCGACGTGCGCCGCGAGAGCTGGTTCGCGCCCTATCATTCAGCGCTCGAAGCTGAGATCGCCCGCGTGAAGAGCCGGCACGGCTTTGCCGTCCTCTACGACTGCCATTCCATCCGCTCCGTCATCCCGCGACTTTTCGAGGGCGAATTGCCGGTCTTCAATCTCGGCACCAATGAAGGGGCGAGCTGCGCGCCCGAAATGCAGGCGGCCGTCGCCGATGTCTGCGCCGCTTCGGATTTTCCGAGCATCGTCAACGGCCGCTTCAAGGGCGGCTGGATCACCCGCCATTACGGCCGGCCGGACGAGCGCGTGCACGCGCTGCAGATGGAGCTCGCCTGCCGCGGCTACATGGACGAAGACCCCGTCGCCTGGAACGAGGAGAAGGCCGAGGCCATGCGGGCGGTCCTGACCAAAGCCCTGACCGCCCTCCTCGTGGCGGCCAAAACCAAGGAACAGAGCTGAGCACATGAACCGTCTCGACAACGCCCGCAAGATTTCGAGCCCGCGGGGAACCGAGCTCACGGCCAAATCCTGGCTGACCGAAGCGCCGATGCGCATGCTGATGAACAATCTCGACCAGGAGGTCGCCGAAAAGCCGGAAAGCCTCGTCGTCTATGGCGGCATCGGGCGGGCGGCGCGCGACTGGGACTCCTTCGACCGCATCGTGTCGACGCTGAAGGAGCTCGAGGCCGACGAGACGCTGCTCATCCAATCGGGCAAGCCGGTCGGTGTCTTCCGCACGCATGAAGACGCGCCGCGGGTGTTGATCGCCAATTCCAATCTCGTGCCGGCCTTCGCCAATTGGGAGCATTTCAACAAGCTCGATCGGGCCGGGCTGATGATGTACGGCCAGATGACGGCCGGCTCGTGGATCTATATCGGCACGCAGGGCATCGTTCAGGGCACCTACGAGACGTTTGCGGAGATGGGCCGCCAGCATTATGGCGGCGATCTCTCCGGCCGCTGGATCCTGACCGGTGGGCTCGGCGGCATGGGCGGCGCGCAGCCGCTCGCCGCCACCATGGCGGGTGCATCCATGCTCGCCGTCGAATGCCAGCAGAGCCGCATCGAGTTCCGCAAGCGCACCGGCTATGTCGATGAGATGACGCAGGATCTCGACGAGGCGCTCGCCATGATCGAGCGCGCCTCCAAGGAGAAGAAGGCGATCTCCGTCGGCCTTCTCGGCAATGCTGCCGAGGTCTTTCCGGAGCTTCTGCGGCGCGGCGTCCGCCCGGATGCGGTCACCGACCAGACCTCGGCGCATGATCCCTTGAACGGCTATCTTCCGGCCGGCTGGACGCTCGGCGAATGGGAAGAGCGGCGCGAGAGCGACCCTGAAGCTGTCGAAAAGGCGGCGAAAGAGTCCATGCGGGCGCAGGTGGAAGCCATGCTCGGCTGGTGGGACCAGGGCGTGCCGGTCGTCGATTACGGCAACAACATTCGCCAGCGTGCCAAGGAAGTGGGGCTTGAACGCGCCTTCGACTTCCCGGGCTTCGTGCCGGCCTATATCCGCCCGCTCTTCTGCCGCGGCATCGGGCCGTTCCGCTGGGCGGCGCTGTCCGGCAACCCGGAAGACATCTTCAAGACCGACGCGAAGGTGAAGGAGCTCCTGCCGGACGACAAGCACCTGCACAACTGGCTCGACATGGCGAGGGAGCGCATCCACTTCCAGGGTCTGCCGTCGCGCATCTGCTGGGTCGGGCTCGGCGATCGCGACCGGCTCGGTCTCGCCTTCAACGAGATGGTGGCGAAGGGCGAACTGGAAGCGCCGGTCGTCATCGGCCGCGATCATCTCGATTCCGGCTCCGTCGCTTCGCCGAACCGCGAGACGGAATCGATGCGGGACGGCTCGGATGCCGTCTCCGACTGGCCGCTCCTCAATGCGCTTCTCAACTGCGCGTCCGGAGCGACCTGGGTATCGATCCACCATGGCGGCGGCGTCGGCATGGGCTGGTCGCAGCATTCCGGCCAGGTGATCGTCTGCGACGGCAGCGAGGCCGCGGCGCGGCGGATTTCACGGGTTTTGTGGAACGATCCGGCGACCGGCGTCATGCGTCATGCCGATGCGGGCTATGAAGAGGCGCTCGCCTGCGCCCGCGAGAAAGGCCTGAAGCTGCCGGGGATTTTGGGCAGCTGAGGTCTCAACTCACGAGAGATCGAGAAGGCGGGCTGCGGCCCGCCTTTTCTTTGCGTGCGATTTCGTGGGCTCCAGCCGATCGTCACTCCACCCAGAGGCCGCGGCTCTTGTGCCAGCCTTCGAGCGATTCATCTGGATAAACGTTGAAGGTCTGATCGTTCGGGCCGATATCGGGCACGACCCAGTTTGCCTTCGAGCCGAGCATCAGATGCACGCGCTCCGGCGGGATCGGCAGTTCGCTGTCGATTGCCGAGGCGAAGGGATGGATGAGCTCCGGCCAGGTCGGGTCGAAAAGCCAGAGCGCGGTGGCGCAATGGCGGCAGAAATTGCGTTCGCCTGTCGAGACCTCGCAATGGCCGCCGCGGTCGATTTCCGCGCGGAAGATCTCGATCGCCTCGCGGCCTTCCACTTTCAGCGTCGCGGCAATGCCGCCGAGATTGATGGCGTAACCGCCGCCGCCCGCCGTCTTGCGGCAGATGGAGCAATAGCAGAGCTGATAGGGCTGAGGCGTGTGGCTTTCGACGGAAAAGTGCACCGCGCCGCAGCGGCACGAGCCTTTCAGGGTCATTGGCATGGCGGTCTCCTCGTAAAGGGCCTTGTTTCACTCCGGCATCTAGGACGGCGTGGCGCCGTCGCGAGGGGAGGGCATGGCGCCGCCGCCTTTGAGCGCCCTGCGCCCCTGCCACGCCTCGTGCCTGCAGGCCCGGCCGCTGCGTCTTGATGCGTCTCGTTGGGGGCTCCGGTTCGGAAGCCGGCAAAGTCAATGATTTCGCGGCGTTTGGCGCCTTGCCTCCTTGCAACTCTTGCCACAATCATTTCATAACGACGCGTTGCAGCACCCCAGAGGACGGACCTCATGCAGCCTTTGCCGGTGACGCTTTGATTGTCCGCAACCTCGTTGTTCCATTCAGGATGATGACATGTCGCTAGTCGCCAACACCGCGCCCCACCTTCCTTATCTGCGTCGCTTCGCCCGCGCATTGACGGGCGGGCAGAAGAGCGGAGATGCCTATGTGGTTTCCGTGCTGGAGGCGCTCGTCGAGGATCCCGATTCCTTCAATTCCGATAACGACCCGCGCGTCGAGCTTTTCAAAGCCTTCTGCCGCTACTGGAATTCGGTCGATATCAACCTGAAGGAAGATACGGTCGATCCGGTTGGCGACCCGTCCGTGCGGCGGCTCGAGGCGATCACGCCGCTGCCGCGCCAGGCCTTTCTGTTGATGTCGGTGGAAGATTTTTCCGCCGGCGAGACGGCCGAAATTCTCGGCAAGTCGGAAGAAGAGGTCTCCCGCCTCGTCGACCAGGCCGGCCGCGAGATCGCCGAGCAGGTGGCGACCGACGTCCTCATCATCGAGGACGAGCCGCTGATCGCCATGGACATCGAAACCCTGGTGAAGACGCTCGGCCACAGCGTGACCGGCGTCGCCCGCACGCATTCGGAAGCGATCAAGGCGGTGGAAGAGCATCGCCCGGGGCTGGTTCTCGCCGATATTCAGCTCGCCGACGGCAGCTCCGGCCTCGATGCCGTCAATGAAATGCTGCAGTCGTTTTCCGTGCCCGTCGTCTTCATCACCGCCTATCCGGAGCGGCTTTTGACCGGCGAGCGGCCGGAGCCGGCCTTCCTCATCACCAAGCCGTTCCAGCCGGACACGGTGAAGGCGGTGATCAGCCAGGCTTTGTTTTTCGAGCGCCGCGCGAGCTAGTTGCGAGGCGGTCGGAGGGGCTCAGAACCCCGTCCGGCGCGAGGGCGCGCGCGCTGCAGGCGGCCTTCGCAAAAAAAATCGCAGCCCGTCGTTTTTTTTTCGGAACCTTCCTTCGAACCCGCCGTTGTGGGTCCATAAGTAAGAGTTACGGAAACGGCGGGCGCGCCTCCTCTTCCCCCCTTTGCCCCAGCGTCCGCTGTTTCCGTCAACTTTCCAAGCAGCAAGAACAGGCCTCCTCCGGGAGGCCGTTTTTTTATGGTTCGGCTTTATCTCCTTCGTACCGCCCGGCTTTTTCGAGATCCTCTCGGACACGGCGAGATGAGCGCCTGCGGCGTAAGACCAACGGCTTTTTTCTTGTGGCGAATTATCGCCGCCATGGACGGGAACTTGATGCGCCGCCTATCGTTGTGCCGAGGACCGACCTCCGGTATGACCTGTCTCATGTATTTTCGGTGTTTTTGGCCGTGACAGCTTCACCGCCTCGCGACAAGGAAGGACGCCCTCTCGGGGCGACGCACGTCGCCAAAGCGGCGCTATGGGAGCGCTGTGCCAAGCTCCTGCGCGGCTCGCAGATCTCATTGTTTTCTCAAGACGCCGAAGGCCATTTCAACTGGGTCTTCAATTCGCCTGCGGGCTTGAGCCCGTCCACCGTGCTCGGACGTACCGACGAGGAGGTGCTGCCGCTCGCCGCGGCCGAGCAGCTCGGAGCGGCCAAGGAGGCGGCGATCCAGGAGGGCGAGATGCAGCAGGTGGAGCTGTGTCTGCCTTATGGTGACGATCCGCGCTGGTACGACGTGATGCTGGTGCCCGAAGAAGACGAGGACGGCTCGCAGACGGCCATCATCGGCGCGGCGATCGACATCACCGAGCGCAAGATCCAGGAAGAGCATCTTCGCATCGTCATGCGCGAGCTGGCGCACCGTTCCAAAAACCTGCTTGCCGTCATTCAGGGCATCGCGCGGCAGACGGCGGAAAACGCCTCTTCCACGGAGCAATTCGTCAGCCGCTTCAACGGGCGCATCTTTTCCCTGTCGCGCGCGCATGACGTGTTGACGGAGGCCGACTGGCGCGGGGCGCGCATCTTCGATCTCGTTCGCTCGCAGATTTCGCTTTATGCCGAGCCGCGGCTGAGCCAGGTCGAGATCACCGGCATCAACGGCTTTCTGCGGCCGAACGCGGCGCAATATCTCGGGCTCGCTTTGCATGAGCTCACCACCAATGCCATCAAATACGGGGCGCTCGGCACCGATGAGGGGCGTGTGGAAGTCGCCTTCGAACAGGTGCCGGACGATGCCGGCCGCTATCGCTTCACCTGGTGCGAGCGGAAAGGTCCCCCGGTGAAGGAGCCGAAGTCGAGAAGTTTCGGCGTCGTCATGTTGTGCAATGTCGTGCCGACAACAGTCGGCGGCGAGGCCGAGCTCGTCTTTGACGGCGACGGGCTGTGCTACGAGCTGACGCTCGCCAAATCGCAACTTATTCCCTGATCGCTCGTTCATGGGCAGTTGGCACGGACCCGTCGGCCTGACAGGTCGGCTCGGCCCTGAGCCCCGGCTGCATCGATCTTCAGATCGGGCCGAGGATCTTCTCGCGTCCCCTGTCGCCCGGTGGAACGCGCGTATCGCAAGCGCCCGAGCGGCAGGCGTGACATCACGGCATGGTCGCTTCCACGCCCGGCATTTGTGAGATCGCGAGCGACCCTATATGCAGGGTCGATAAGAAAACCCCAGGCATTCAGGACGATTTCATGGACCAGACGGCGGCGACCGCCATCGACCCGAAGCTTTTCCGCAATGTCATGTCGCGCTTTGCAAGCGGCGTGACCGTGGTTGCCGTCAAGACGGAGAGCGGTGTGCGGGCCATGACGGCGAACGCGTTTCTGTCGGGTTCTCTCAACCCGCCGCTCACCGTCGTTTCCGTTGCCAAACGCGCGCATATGCATCCGGTGCTGTCAGAGGCCGAGATCTATTCGATCAGCTTTCTCGCCCGCGAGCAGGAGGATCTGAGCAACCTTTTCGCGGGACGCAAAGTCGAGGGCGCGAAGGCGGAGTTTTTCGATTTTCACGGCGCCCCCGCGCTCGAGGGCGCTCTCGCCCATATCGCGCTGACGTCTCATGACGTGCACGAATGCGGCGACCATTCGCTCTTCCTCGGCGAGGTCCGCGGCATGCAGGCGAAGACCGGGACGCCGCTTCTCTATTACGCTTCAGCCTATCACCACCTTGCGACCGAGCCGGAGAGCGCGACGCACAAGGTGGCGAATTTCTGGTAGGAGCCAGCCGGCGATCCCGGAATTCGCTCTCGCCTCGAGCCTCTGCCGTCTGGCGCGAACGTCTTCGAGCATGCGCACGGTCCCGGCCTCATGCGGGTAGGCCCCCGCTAGCCGATAGGCGTGTGCGGCCGCCTCGAAGGCTTCCTCGGCCCGCCTGAATTCGGCGACGTCGCGCGTCATCCTGGCCCGCGCGAGGAGAGCCTTGGCGAGCCGCGATTGCGCGTCCGCCCAATCGAAAGGTGCCGTGTCCAAATCGTGGAGTGCCAGAACCGCGCGGTAGGCCGAGAGGGATTCTTCGAGGCGCTGCGGGCTCTTCTCAAGCTCGCCGAGTGCGCGCAGCCCATTGGCGAGGCTCCCCTGGCTTTCGGCCCATTCCACGGGCATTTCCTCGCGCCGCCGTTCCTCCAGCGAACGGTAGAAGGCCGCGATCCCCTCCCTGATGAGCCGCTTGTTGCGGCGGCGTTGACCGAGGACACAGAGGTTCGTTCCGAGATTCATCTGGCCCATCGCCCAGTCTTGCGGGAAGCGCTCGCGCGGCCATTCCTCCAGCGCGGCGCGTGTGGCAGCGACCGCCTTTTCGAGATGCGCCCGGTTTCCGGTCTCTTCCCCGAGAAGCCGCAACGCATAGGCAAGGCTGTTTTGGGTGCTGGCCCAGGCCTTTGCGTGCTTGCGACGGTTCTGGACCTTCAAGGCTGCACGATAGCAGGCGATTGCATCTTCGAGCGTGTCCGGTTTGCCGGTCCTGTCGGCGAGCGTGGCGAGCACATTTCCAAGATTTGCGTTTGTCGCGCCCCATCGCAGACGCAGCCGCGACCGCGGCCATTCCTTCAAGGCCTGAGCGTAAACGCGGCCCGCTTCCAGAAGGAGGCTCGGATCGCCCTTTCGCTCGGAGAGGGCTTCAAGCGCATGCCCGAGGCTCGTATGCGCCTGCGCCCAGATGAATGGCGCGCGCTTCTGCGGCAGGTCGGCGACGACGCGCCGGCCGATCGCGATCGCTTCCTCCAGCGCCGCGGCATTCGGCGCGTTCCTGCCCCGGAGTCGAAGAATGTGTGCCAGCATGATTTGCGCGTCGGCCCACCTTACAAGGGTGCGCTCCGGACGATATTCCTCAAGCGCTTCGCGGAGACAGGCCTCGGCCTCTTCAAGGCGAGAGGGGCCGTCCATCTCCGCCAGGCAGGCGAGGGCCGTGCCGCATTCGCGCTTCGTCTCGGCCCAGTCGAAGGGGACGAGATCGCGCCGGCGGTACGGCAACGCCTGCGCGAAGGTCGCGACGGCCTCTTCCAGGAGGGCGGGATCCCTTTCCTCGTACCCGATGTGCCGAAGGGTGATCGCCAAAGCGTTGAGCGTGCCTGCCCGTGCGAGCGGCGCGATGTCGGGCGGAAGGCCTTCGAGCGCGTGGCGATAGGCAGCGAGCGCCAGCTGGTGAGCGTTCGGGTCATGGTTCAAACGCCCGAGCAGAGCCGCCGATCGCCCCACGGCATGGAGCAGGCCGGCGCGCTGCGGATCGGAGAGGGATTTCGGCATCCTCTCGCACAGGGCCTTCAGCTCAAGCGTCTGAGGCACGAGCCAATCGAGAAGCAGAGGAACATCGTCCTCTCCGGTCAGCGCTGTTTGGGTGAGAGCGGTGGCGACGAAAGCCGGCGCGAGAGACGCGGCGAAATCGAGCGGCAGTTCGAGCGTCGCAAGCCCGCAGATGTCGCCGCCAACGTCGCGGCCGAGAAAGCTGACCGCAAGTACCTGTTCGGCCCGGTCGATGCGACCGAAGATGAGGACATCCGCCTTGCGGGCGCGCAGGACGTCTTCCGCCTGGCGCTCCATTTCGATGCGGCCGGCGAATTTCCATCCCGGCGGGGCAGGGATCCTCGCCACTTTCAGCGCCGGTATCGACGAGAGAGCCGCGGCGATGCGCGTGGCCCTGCTGCCATCGTCGTCGCCGGAGAGATCGGTGAGGACGATCCGGAAACCGCGGCGGCGGCGCCTCATTTTCCCGATCGCGGCCTTCGATCCGTCGAGCAGGCGCGCCAGGCCAGGCTTGATGAGTGCAGCATCGATCCACATGAGCAGACGCTCGACGAGCGACCAGGCGAAACTCAGAATCAGAAAACCGCAGAAGAGCCAGGCTCCGAGATGGGTGACGGCGCCTGCAATATCCATCGCATCGGTGTTCACGGCCAACCCCCCGTCGTCGTGATGGCGAGAACAATAGAAGAACAAAATGGCGCAATCAAGCAGAAATGCGCGGCAGGGTTGTGTTTATCGCGTATTCAGGCTGCGGCGCCTTTTCTCTTCTGCCGCCTTGCCCTTTTCGCCGCTTTCCTCCAATCGGAAGCCGGCATGAGCCCGAAGGAGATGTTGATGAGCGACTGGCCCGTCCACGGCAAGATTACCGGCCCCATCGTGATGATCGGCTTCGGCTCGATCGGACGCGGGACGCTGCCTCTGATCGAGCGGCATTTCGAGTTCGACAAGGACCGCTTCGTCGTCATCGACCCGGTCGACACCGACCGCAAGCTCCTCGACGAGCGCGGCATCGCCTTCATCCAGAAGGAAGTGACGGCGGACAATTATCGCGAGCTTCTGACGCCGCTCCTGACCAAGGGCGAGGGCCAGGGCTTTTGCGTCAATCTTTCGGTCGATACGTCTTCGCTCGACATCATGAAGCTCTGCCGCGAGATCGGCGTGCTTTATATCGACACCGTGGTGGAGCCCTGGCTGGGTTTCTATTTCGACCGCGGCATGGACCAGGCGCAACGCACCAACCATGCGCTGCGCCAGACCGTGCGCGACGAGAAGGCGCGTTCGCCGGGCGGCACGACGGCCGTCTCCTGCTGCGGCGCCAATCCGGGCATGGTGTCTTGGTTCGTGAAGCAGGCGCTCGTCGATCTCGCCGAGGCGCTGCAACTCACTTATGAAGAGCCGTCGCAGGACGATCGCGCCGGCTGGGCGAAGCTGATGCGCGATGTCGGCGTCAAAGGCATCCATATCGCCGAGCGCGACACGCAGCGTGCCAAGCATCCGAAGCCGATGAACGTCTTCTGGAACACCTGGTCGGTGGAAGGCTTCATTTCGGAAGGCCTGCAGCCGGCCGAGCTCGGCTGGGGCACGCACGAAAAATGGACGCCCGAGAATATGCGGGCGCAGCAGACGGGGTGCCAATCGGCCCGCTTCATGCTGCAGCCGGGCGCCAATACCCGTGTCCGCACCTGGTGCCCGACGCCGGGCGCGCAGTACGGCTTCCTCGTCACCCACAATGAATCGGTGTCGATCTCCGATTATTTTACGATCGGCGAGGGGCTCGAACCGGAATACCGGCCGACGGTGCATTACGCCTATCACCCGGCGAACGACGCCGTTTTGTCGCTGCATGAAATGTTCGGCCAGGCCGGCAAGGCGCAGCCGAAGCACCATATTCTCGACGAGGATGAGATCGAGGACGGTATCGACGAGCTCGGCGTGCTGCTCTACGGCCACAAGAAGAACGCCTATTGGTACGGCTCGCGGCTTTCCATCGAGGAGACGCGCGATATCGCTCCCTATCAGAACGCGACCGGCCTGCAGGTGACCTCGGCCGTGCTCGCCGGCATGGTGTGGGCGCTGGAACATCCTGAAGCCGGCATCGTGGAGGCCGACGAGATGGATTTCCGCCGCTGCCTCGAGGTGCAGCTTCCCTATCTCGGGCCCGTCGAAGGCCATTACACCGACTGGACGCCGTTGACGGACCGGCCGGGGCTCTTCCCGGAAGACATCGACGACAGCGATCCCTGGCAGTTCCGCAACGTGCTCGTGCACGGATAAGCGGCACGCACTCTTCGGCAAGAAACAAGGCGGTCGCTCCGGCGGCCGCCTTTTTGTTTGGTCGGGGGCGCTTTGGTGGCTTCGGGAGCGGTCTATTGCAGGAAGACGCGGACGGAGGCGCCTTTGCCGGTTCGGTCGAGCACCGTGACATCGGCAAAACCCGGACCGTCCGGCTCAAAGAAGAGCTCGCGACGAAAGGCGGTGTGGCCGACCGGGCGACCGTTGACGAACCAGGTGAAGGGCGGGGCGCCGTCGCGGAGTTTCACGGCGAGCGCTTCGCCATGGCCTTCTCCATGTTGGTCGGCGAGGCCGAGATCGATGCGGGCACCATCGGGCGGAAAGGCGATTTCGGGGCCCGGCGTGCCCGGCTCAGCGCCGCGAGCGACATGGCGGAGCGGCGGCGGCAAATCGGCCGTCGCCGCATCGAGAAGGTTCGGCGGGGCGGCGCGCAGGCGCTTTGTGGGCCCGAGGCGGGCGAAGGCTTCCAGCATGATCGGGGCGGCGGCCTCGATGCCGACGAGGCCCGGGACGGGCGTCGCATCGGCGCGGCCGGCCCAGACGCCGATGACGTGGTTTCCGTCGAACCCGATCGCCCAGGCATCGCGGTAGCCATAAGAGGTGCCGGTCTTGAAGGCGATGTTGTCGGCCTTGGCGCCAAGCGGTGTCGGCGCGCCGGCGAGGATGTCGGAGACCTGCCAGGCCGCTGCCTCGGAGAGGACGCGGCCGAGCGGTTTGCCCGTCTGACCTTTTTCCTCCGTCAACGACATGGCGCGCCCGCCGCGGGCGATCGCCGCCGACAAGGTGACGAGATCGCGGAGCGTGACGCCGAGCCCGCCCAGGCCGATCGCTAGGCCCGGCGGCGAGACGTCGGACAAAGCGGGGCGCACGCCCGCGCGGCGCATGCGGGCGAGAAGCCGCGCCGGGCCGACCTCTTCCAGAAGTGTGATCGCCGGCACATTCAGAGACAATTGCAGGGCACGGCGCACGGTGACGGTGCCGCGGTATTCGCCGTCGAAGCTCGACGGCGTGTAGCCGGAAAAGGCGCTCGGACGGTCGTCGATCAGGCTTTCGGGATGGGCGAGACCGAGCTCGAAGGAGAGGCCGTAGATCAAGGGCTTCAAGGTGGAGCCCGGCGAGCGCTCGCGCTCCGTCATGTCGATGAAGCCGGCGCGGGCGAAATCGAGCGGATCGGAGGAGCCGACAGAGGCCAGAATCTCGCCGGTGCGGTGGTCGGCGACGAGGATGGCGACGCTCGTCTTGCGCCCGAGCGTCTTTGCCGCCTTATGCGCCAGAGCTTCCAGGCGGGCCTGGGCATCCGCATCAATCGAAAGCGCGATGACGGCAGGCGCGTCGGGGCGATGGGCGAGGCGGTTCGCGAGATGGGCCGCGAGCATCGGGAAGGGATGGCGGGTGTGCGGCGAGGCTTCGGTGCGCGCCTGATGGGCGATTTCGGGGCGGAGCGCGCCGGCCTTGGCAGCGCGGGCGAGCACACGGTCGCGCGCCTCTTTTGCCCGCTTCGGAAAACGGTCCGGCCGGCGGGCTTTCGGCGATTGCGGGATGGCGACGAGAAGCGCGGCCTCCGCGGCTGTCAGACGGCGCGGCTCCTTGCCGAAATAGGCGAGCGAGGCGGCGCGTACGCCTTCGATATTGCCGCCATACGGGGCAAGCAGGAGATAGAGATCGAGGATCTCGTCCTTCGACAGACGCGTCTCAAGGGCGCGCGCCAGAAGGATCTGGTGCACCTTGCCGACGAGGCTGCGCGTGTCGTCGTCGCCGAGAAGCCGCGCCACCTGCATGGTGAGCGTCGAGCCGCCGGAGACGATGCGCCCGTGGCGCAGCATCTGCCAGAAGGCGCGGCCCATCGCGGCCATATCGACGCCGTGATGGGTGAAGAAGCGCTTGTCCTCATAGGCGAGAAGGAGACGCGTGAAGAGCGGGTCGACGTCGCCTTTCGCCGCATCGAGGCGCCAGATGCCGTCCGCCACCGGGAAGGGGCGGAGCAGCGTGCCGTTGCGGTCGACGACGAGCTGCGAGGTCGGCGGGTGAAGGTCGGGCAGAGGGGTGAGATTGACCGCGAGCCGCAGGCCCGCGGGCGCTGCGAGCGCGAGGGCGCAGGCAAGCACGAGGCCGATGCCGAGGCGGCGCTGTCCCCGGCGACGGGCGCGCGTATGGGGGCCGTTCCCGCTCAGCGCAGCGGCCCCTCCACATGCACGCGTCCGGCCTCGGTGCGGGCGCGAAGCTCCGGCTCGTACATGTCCTCGATGGTGGCGGCCGGCTGCACGAAATCGCCCGGCGAGACGGCGCGAACCATGTAGGCGAGGCTGAAGCGGGTCTGATCGTCGGGCTGGCGATCGAGGGCCGCCACGAAGCGGTCGGCGCGGAATTCCACATGCGCCGGCTCGGTCGACAGATCGAGCCAGTCGAGGGTGCCGACATCGCCGGAACGCAGGATGTTGGGATTGTCGATCTCAAAACCCGCCGGCAGCGGATCGTCGAGAATGAGATGGCCGGAGCCCGTCTGTTCGGCGGTGACGGTCAGAACGACGACGAGGCGGTCGCCCTGCGCCACATGGCTCGGATCGAGAGGATCGCCTTCGAGCGTGAAAGTTTCGCGTGCGATCAGATAGCCATTGCCGGAGGCGGGTTCGGGCGAGGACGGCTTGCCGGTCGCGCTGATCGCCACATCGACGGGCGAGGCGGCGAGATTGGCGATTTTCGGTCCCTCGCCTTGCAGTGCGGCTTCCTCGATCGCCGTCGACATCGGCCCGTCATAGCGTTTGCCTGCGACCTCGAGCTCCGGCCGGGCGGCGCTTTGCATCAGCGCATGGGCGGCCATCAGCGACCAGGCGTCTTCCTGCGTACTGGTGCGCTTTTCCTCGGCGCGCCGGTCGGCAACGAAATTGGCGAGAAGCGGCAGATCGACGGAATCGGCGCTCGTTTCGGAGGCGAGCGTCAGGATCGCCGCGCCGTCGCGGAGCTTGGAGCCGTAATCGCTGCGCCGCTGATCCGATGCGGCGTACTCAAGCTCGGACACCGCGCGCCGGAAGACCGTCTGCGACAGGCTACGATCGCCATAAAGGGCAAGGCCCGCGCCGATCTGCGCCTTGGCGAGCGGGGTGGCGAAATCACCGAGCTTGGTCTCGGCGTAATAGCGCAGGTCGCCGATCGCGGCGCGGCCGTTTTGCGCGAGCACATAAAGCGCATAGGCGATGTCTTCGCCGCCATCGGAGAAGTCGGAGGCATAGGCGATGCGGTTCTTCAGATTGTCGAGCGCGATCGTGAAGGCCGTGTCGGGAACCTCGTGGCCGGCGCGGCGGGCGCGGGTCAGGAAGTCGCTCACATAGGCATCGAGCCAGAGATCGTCGGAGCCCGGTCCCCAGAGGCCGAAGCCGCCGCTGGCGCTTTGGTAGGCGAGGACCGATTCGATCGCCTTATCGATGCGCTTGTCGGTTTCCGCATCGCTGCCGAGGCCGGCGGCGACTGCGATGTCGTTGAGATAGACGAGCGGCAGAGCGCGGCTCGTCAGCTGTTCGGCGCAGCCATAGGGATAGCGGTCGAGTTTTCGCAGGATCTGCGGCACGTCGATGCGACCGGCTCCGGAGGCGGAGACGCGCACCTTGCCCGAACCCGGGACGAGGCCGTCGAGAAGGTCGGACGAGAGATCGACCGATCCGCCCGGCGCGAGCGTGACGAAGGAGGTGCGGACGACTTCCGGCGTCGCATCGCGAACGGTGAGCGCCAGATCCTTTTCCAGAACCTCGCCCGACGGTGTGGTGAGGCGGACCGAAAGGGTCGCATCGCCTTCCTTGCCGGCGGTCACCGGCAGGAGGAGCTGGCTGCGGGCGCCCTCGGCGAGGTCCGTCTCGACGGGGGAGCCTGCGACGCTCACGATGTCGTCGTCACTGCTTGCGACCTCGACCGAGACGGGCCCGGCGGGGCCTTCCACATGGGTGAGATCGAGCGCGAGGCGGGACTGGTCGCCCGGCGCCATGAATTGCGGCAGGGCGGTCGAAACCACCACCGGGTCGCGGACGAGGACGTCGTTTTCGGCATGGCCGACACCCTTTTCGCTCCAGGCGAGGGCCATCAGGCGCACGGTGCCGTTGAAATCGCCGATCGGCACGGAGACTGTCACCTTGCCGTCCGGCCCGGCTTTCACGATGCCGGAATGCCAGGCGACGAGGTTCTCGGTCGGCGCGGGGCCTTCGAAGCGGGCGAGTGCCGCGTCGCCGCCGGTGCGGACACGGCCCGGCGCGCCCTGGAAACGGTCGATCAGGGACGAATAGATGTCGCGGATTTCAACGCCGAGACGGCGCTGGCCGAGATAATAGCTTTCCGGATCGGGCGTTTCGAAGCC
Source organism: Afifella sp. JA880 (assembly GCF_025379905.1). Lineage (NCBI taxonomy): Bacteria > Pseudomonadati > Pseudomonadota > Alphaproteobacteria > Hyphomicrobiales > Afifellaceae > Afifella > Afifella sp. JA880. Next base: position 184,463 of record NZ_JAOANH010000003.1, on the reverse strand, counting down.
GGTCAGGTTGAGGATGCCGAGATCGACGGCGGCGAGCGTCACATAGGCCTCTTCGCCCTCGGCGAGATCGGCGATCTCCACGCTCGCCTCGAAAGCCTGGCGCGGTTTTGCGCTTTCGGGCGCGTCGATGGTGACGGCGAGCCGCTGCGCGGGATTTTCGACGCCCGCCCAGGACAGGCCGAGGGCGCGCGCCGGCATGCGCTTGGCCTCAAGATCCATCGGGCGGTAGAGCGCGGCCGTCACATAGGCGCCCGCACCCCAGTCTTCGGTCACGGGAAGCGTAATTTCGGTGGAGCCTTCGGAGACCTCGACTGATTTCGTCGCCACGATGCGGTCGTCGATCACCATCACCTGGGCGATGCCGGCAAAGCGCGGCTCCAGATGCACGGTTGCGGTGTCGCCGATGCGGTAGCGCTCCTTGTCGAGGGACAGTTTCAGGAATTCCGGCGTTTCGAGCGTCTTCGGGGCGGAATACCAGCCGGCCTCGAAGGTCATGCTGGCGGGGAGGAGAGAGCCGTCCGCCTTGGCGACTTCAAGCTCGTACTTGCCCCATTCGACATCGGCCGCAATCTTGGCCGGATCATCGGCGGAGATCGAGACATCGCCGCTCGCCACGCGCTGGCGCGTCTCGATCGTCTCGTAGTTCCAGCGCCCGCCGGACCGGTACCATTGATAATTCGTGTCGATCTTGGAGAGGGTCCAGCTGAGGCCGTCGGCGGCGATCCGCGATCCGTCCTGAGACAAGGCGATGACGCTGAAATTCGCGGTCGAATTCTCGTCGACCTCGTCCTCGAAGGCCGGCTTGATGCCGAGCCTGGGCCTGTCGCCTGCCAGGGGCAACGTGAGGCTGCGCTCGACCGGGCGGCCGCTCGTATCGATGACGCGGACATTCACCGTCGTCTGGAGGGGATGCGAGGAGACGCCTGTCTCGGGCAGCTGCGGACGAAAGGCGAGATGGCCGTTCTCGTCGGTTGCAAGGCCCGATTGGGGTGCAGTCTGCGTGTCGAAAGTTTCGTCGGCAAGGCCGAAGCGGTAGCCCGCCCAGCCGTCAAGCTCGCCGGCGGTGGAGACGATGGTTTCCGCCTCCACGTCGAGATCTGCGGCCGGTGCGCCATAGAGGAAGCGGGCATCGGCGGTGATCTCCGGCGGGTTCGCCGGCTCGAACTGTGTCGCTTCCGTTTCCAGCGTGAAGTCGAGACGTTCGGGCTGGAAATCCTCGACCAGGAAGGTCGTCTCGGCGATCGCCGGCTTTTTCGGGTCGGTATGGACCGAGACGCGCCACTGGCCGCGCATGGCATTGTCGGAGAGCGCGATCTCGGCGAGCGCGCCGCCGAGGCCTTCATCCTTGAGAAGCTCCTGGCGGTCTTCCTTGCCATCCGGGCGGATGATCTTTGCCGTCAGCGGCAGATCGGTCAGTGCTTTTGAGCGGGAATCGCGGGCGAGCGCCGTCAGATAGACGGTCTCGCCGACGCGGTAGATGCCACGCTCCGTCGTCAGGAAGACGTCGACGGGACCGGGCGCCGCACGCCCTTCGACGCCGCGGTCGGTGAGGTCGAAGGAGGGTTTTGTGAGATCGAGGAAATTGTAGTCGCCGTCTTTCGTTTCGGCGGCGAGAAGGGCCGGCGCCATGCCGCCGGTGCCGCGAATGAGGCCGGGCGCAAAATTCGCCTTGCCGTCCGCATCGGTGTCGGCTTCTCCGAGGATCTCATTGCTGGTGGCGATGAGGCGCAGATGCACGCCTTCGACGGGCTCCGCACTTGCGAGCGAGCGGAGGCTGACATTGAGCCCGTCATTGCCGGCGAAGGTCGCAAGCCCGAGATCGCTTGCGAGGAACCACTGCGTCGCCTTCGCGCCCCAATCCTGGGCGTTGTTTTCCGCGCTTGCGACGAGGACATAGATGCCGGGCTCAAGGTCGTCGACGAGTTCGCCGATCGGAATGGCGCTCACGACTTCGCGGTTGAGACGGGTTTCGACGTCGACACTGCCTTCCCAGATCTTGCGGCCCCTCTCGCTTTCGATCTCGGCCGCCTGCCATTGCGAGAGCTGGTCGAGGAAATTGCCGTTGCGCAGCGTCTCGGCGATGCCGCGATCGGCGATCCAGTAGAGCGAGGCCTTGACGGTCGAGGTGTTGACGGTGGTGACGGGCAGAGAGGCGCTGCCGCCGGCCGGCACGACATAGGCGTTGCCGGAGAAGCGCACGGCGGGCGAGCGGTCACGCACATAGATGTCGAGGGTCGCCGATTTCAGAAGCGCCTCGCCATCGGCGGACGGCAGGCCGGCGCGGGCGGTGATGCGGTAACGGCGGCCATGTTCGACGCCGCTGATGCAGATCTGCTGGCCTTCCGCCTCGACGGCTAGATTGTCGGCGTTCTCGATCGAGACGAAATCGCTCAGATCGGAGCCCGTCGCGGGCAGCTGGTCGGAAAAGTTGAGGCAGATGCGCGGGTCGGCGGCGTCGGAATCGACCTGATGGTCGATGATGCGAAAGCCGTGTTCGGCCACGGCGCTTTCATAGGCGCTTCGCACATCGGGCAGTTCTTCAAGCGCGAGGCTTGCGCGGTAGGCCTTGATCGCCGGCTTCCACTCGTCACGCTCGCCGAGCGAGCGGGCAAGAAGCACAAGGGCTGCGGCACGGTCACGCGAGCCGCGGGCGTGGAGGTAGGCGTTGACGGCGGCGGCCGTGCGCTCTTCGGGGAGGCGTTGGCGCGTCTTCCAGTCGTCGGAGGTCGCCTCGGCGCTGACGGCGGAAAGCCGCAGCCACAGATCGACGCGATCCGGTGCCATCTTGAGTGCGCTTTTGAGTTGCGTTGCCGCGAAGAGATAATTGCCGTTGGCGGCGGCCTCGTCGGCCACGGCGAGTGCGGCGTCGAGCGAGGAGGCATTGTCGGCCCGCGCCAGATCGCCGGAAAGGCGGCGCGCCTCGTCGATGAAGCGCGAGGGCAGGAAGGAGAGCTCGGCCGTGCGCTCTTCGGCAAGCGACAAGGTCGGCAGATCGGAGGTGACGATGCGGCCGGAGATGGCGGCCTTGACGGCGCGGAGATCGCCGACATCCTCCTTCAGAAAACACCATTTGGCGTTGGTGTTGTAGGTGAAGGCGGCACAGCGGCCGTCGACGACGCAGGCGCGTTTGCAGCCTTCGAGCTCGACATCCTTGATGACGTCGTAATCGCCGCCGAAATAATCGGCGCCTTCCGTGGTCAGAAGCCGGCGCTCCTGTGCCTGGGCGCTCACAGGCTCTGGCTGGAGAGTGAGAAAGACGACGGCAAGGGCGGCCAGGGCCACCGGAATTCCGCGAAACAGCGCAAACACCGCACGCTCCCCAACACTTTTTCTGCGTCGGGCGAGCATAGGGGGCGCCGCTATGCCGGTAAAGCAGCTCCTGGCGAAACCTCGCGCCTAGCGGGCTTTCAGCGCGCCGCCGTGCGATGTGGCAATTGCGTCCAGTAGGCGCGATCCATGGCGGCGATGGCGCCCTCCAGCCGGTCGATCACCTTTGCGAGAGACTCATCGACGGCCTCCAGATAGTCGGCCCAATCGCGGAAATGGCGGAGGTCCGCCTTGCCGTCGCTGATGCCTTTGAGGGCGATCGTCGGCAGGTCGAAAGCATGGCCGGCGCGCATCACCGCAAAGCCTTCCATATCGACCATGTCCGCATCGATGAGATCATAGGCGGCGCCGGAGACGATGTTGGAGCCGGTCGAGAGCCTGGCGGCGGCGACGTCGCCGATCTGCTGCGGGATGGCGATTTCAGCCGGAAGATCGAGGAAGGGCGTGCGGCCCTTCTCAAAGCCGAGAGGCGAGGCATCCATATCGCGGAAGCTGATGTGGCTCGCCTGATAGACCGCGCCCTGCTCGAGTGCCCTGGAGCCGGCACTGCCGATGGAGACGAGGAGATCCGGGCGTTCCTCGGGCTTCATTCGGGCGAGGAAGGCCGTGGTGGCGACGGCGGCTTCCACCGGGCCGACGCCGGTGATCAGGGGGCGAATGCGTGCCCGCAGCTCGCTGCGATATTCCTGCTCGGTCGCCATGATGAAGAGGAGGCCGAAGCCTCCGACCATTTCGATTTTCGGCTCTGACACCTTCGAACCCCGCCTTTCAGCCTTTCCGCCAGTTTGACAGAATGGAAAATTCCTTAGATCACACGGCAACAACACCATGCTCCGGACGTTGGCAAGCGACCGGAGGGCGAGAACAGGGGGATGCGTCATGAGTGACCGTGTCGAGGCCGGGGGACTGAAGGTTGCCCGCCCGCTTTATGATTTCATCAACAACGAGGCTCTGGCCGGCACAGGCATCGCGCCGGAGACATTCTGGGATTCCTTCGCGGCGATCGTGCGCGATCTCACCCCGAAGAACCGGGCACTCCTGGCCGAGCGCGAGCGGCTGCAGGCGCGCATCGACGACTGGCACCGCCAGCGTCGCGGCAAGGGTAACTCAGCGGCGGAATATACCGCCTTCCTGCGCGAGCTCGGCTATCTGCAGCCGGAGCGCGGCGAGGTCACCGTCGAGACCGACAATGTCGATCGCGAAATCACCACCATCGCGGGCCCGCAGCTCGTCGTTCCGGTGATGAATGCGCGCTATGCGCTCAACGCCGCCAATGCGCGCTGGGGTTCGCTCTACGACGCGCTTTACGGCACCGATGCGATCTCCGAAGACGATGGGGCGGAGATCGGCAGCGGTTACAATCCGAAGCGCGGCGAGAAGGTGATCGCCTACGCCCGCGGTTTCCTCGATGAATGCTTCCCGCTCGACGGCGATAGCTGGCGGAACGCGAAGGGGCTGTCCGTGCAGGACCAGGCGCTCGCGGTCTGGATGGATGAGGGCCGCTCCGTCCGTCTCAAAGCGCCGGAGCAGTTTGCGGGTTTCCGCGGCGAGGCGGGTTCGCCCTCGGCCGTCCTTCTTGCGAATCACCATCTGCATGCTGAGATCGTCATCAACCGCGATCACCCGATCGGCGGCACCGATCAGGCCGGCATCGCCGACGTGATTCTGGAATCAGCCGTCACCACCATCCAGGATTGCGAGGATTCGGTTGCCGCGGTCGACGGCGAGGACAAGACGCTCGTCTATCGCAACTGGCTCGGCCTGATGAAGGGCGATCTCACTGCCTCCTTCCAAAAAGGCGGAGAGACGAAGACCCGCGCGCTCAACGAGGATCGGCGTTATACCGCGCCCGACGGATCGGAGCTCGTCCTGCCCGGCCGTTCCTTGATGCTCGTGCGCAATTCCGGGCATCTGATGACGACGCCCGCGGTGCTCGACGCGAACGGCGACGAGGTCTTCGAAGGCATGCTCGACGCCATGTGCACGAGCCTGATCGCGCTGCACGACATCGGGCCGAACGGCAAGCGCGGCAACAGCCGCACGGGCTCGGTCTACATCGTCAAGCCGAAGATGCACGGCCCCTTCGAGGTCGCTTTCTCCGACACGCTCTTCGGGCGTGTGGAGGATGCGCTCGGCCTGCCGCGCAACACCGTGAAGATGGGCATCATGGACGAGGAGCGGCGCACCACCGTCAACCTCAAGGAATGCATCCGCGCAGCGAAGAACCGCGTCGTCTTCATCAATACCGGCTTCCTCGACCGCACCGGCGACGAGATCCACACCTCGATGGAAGCCGGCCCGATGATCCGCAAGGGCGACATGAAGGGCTCTGCCTGGATCCGCGCCTATGAGGATTGGAACGTCGATGTGGGCCTTGCCTGCGGGCTTCGAGGCCGCGCGCAGATCGGCAAGGGCATGTGGGCGATGCCGGACAAGATGGCGGCGATGCTGGAGCAGAAGATCGGCCATCCGCAGGCCGGCGCCGACACAGCCTGGGTGCCGTCGCCGACGGCGGCGACGCTGCATGCGATCCACTACCACAAGGTCGACGTGCTCGAGCGCCAGGCGGAATTGAAGAACCGCGAGAAAGCGAGCCTCGACGACATCCTCACCATTCCGGTCGCCGAGAGCCCGAACTGGACGGACGAAGAGATCCAGGCCGAGCTCGACAACAACGCGCAGGGCATTCTGGGCTATGTCGTGCGCTGGATCGACCAGGGCGTCGGCTGCTCGAAAGTGCCGGACATCAACGATGTCGGGCTGATGGAAGACCGCGCAACTCTGCGCATCTCGTCTCAGCATATGGCGAACTGGCTTCACCACGGTGTGGTCAGCGAAGCGCAGATCGTGGAGACGCTGGAGCGCATGGCGAAGGTCGTCGACCGTCAGAACGAGGGCGATCCGAGCTATCGTCCGATGGCGCCGAACTACGACGACAGCGTCGCCTTCCAGGCGGCCAAGGATCTGGTGCTCAAGGGCCGCGTGCAGCCCTCCGGTTACACCGAGCCCATCCTCTATCGCCGGCGCATCGAGGCGAAGGCGAAGCACGGCTGAGCCCGCCGCGGCCGATTTGTGGCAAATCGACGAGTAAGGAGACGGCAGGCCCAAGCGCCTGCCGTTTTCGTTTCGGGCGCTCTGCTCCGGTTGGAATGCGACGCAACCGGAGGGCAAGACATGTGTTCGCTTCCTGTCTGAGGAACGGCGAGGAGGAGCGGCATGGAGGAACTGAGCCTGGCCCTGAATGGTCTGTTCGAGACCACGACGACGCCTGTCGCGGTCATCGCGGCACGGCTCATTTTGGCGGCCGTGCTCGGGGCGATTCTCGGTCTTGAACGCGAGTGGCAGGAAAAGCCCGCGGGTCTGCGCACGCATATGGTGACGGCGCTTGCGGCTGCGACGTTTGCGGTTTTGACGCTGGAGATCGTCGACCTTTTCGAGGGGGCGGGCGACAATGTGCGCTCAGACCCGATCCGGCTCATCGATTCCATCACGGCGGGCGTCGCCTTTCTTGCCGCCGGTGTGATTTTGCATTCGCGCGGCCGGGTCGAGGGGCTGACGACGGGCGCGGGCATGTGGCTGTCGGGAGCAATCGGCGCCGCAGCCGGCCTCGGTTACGGCATCATCGCCATGCTTGGGACTGGGATCGGGCTTTTCATCATCCTGGCGCTCAGGATCGTCTCCGCGAAAGTGCCGGGTGACGAGGACAATGGCAGCCACCGTGGGTCTCGGTAATTTGCCTTAATGCAGTGTTGTACATGTGATCATAACGCCTGATATCAATGATATTATAATAAGTATTATCCATATTGCGTGGCGGCTCTTTTTTAAAATTTTTTCCCTGTTATTTGTCTTGTAGTATTTTGTCCAGCCTATAGAAGGGTGTGATGTTTCTAATTCTATAATATATGAATTAATTTTATCTATTGTATCATCTATTCCTATAAACCGCACCCATCCAATTGTAGATATAAGTAGCGGTAGCCATGACGCGCCAATTTTTGTCGACACATCATCGGAAGATAATGAAAACACAAAAAGCGCTCCAATCGCGCCTATAGCGTATACTTCTGTTTTTTCGATTATTTGTATGTTTCGGTCGATTAGTTTCCTGCACGATTCATACTCGGAGATCAGCAGAGCACTTTCGATATCCTCTTTAGTCATCTGGCCGTTCTCCCTTATCCCGGTTGACGGGCGGTTAGTGAAAGGGAGGCCTGAGCCTCCCTTTCGTTGTCATGCGCGCAATGTGACGTGAGCCCGGCTCACATCTCCTTCATCTTGTCGGTGACGGCTGTCGTGTAGGCGCCTTCCGGCTCCTTGGTGATGACCGGGTCGGAACCGCCTTCGAGCAGCGTCTTCACGGTGCGGTCGTAATCTTCGACATTGAGCGTGCCGTCGGAGCCTTCGGTCAGCTTGTTGATTTCGCGCATCATGCGCTTCTGGTGCTTTTCCGTCTGGGCGCCGGTCTCGTCGTTGTCGAGCACGATCTCGGCCGCCTCGTCCGGGTGCTCGCGGGCATAATCCCAGCCCTTCATGGAGGCCTTCACGAAGCGGGCCATCTTATCGACGAATTCGGGATCCTGAAGGTTCTCCTCCATGACGTAGAGGCCGTCCTCGAGGGTCGCCACGCCCTGATCCTCGTATTTGAAGACGACGAGTTCATCTTCCGGGATGCCGGCGTCGATCACCTGCCAGTATTCGTTGTAGGTCATCGTGGAGATGCAATCGGCCTGCTTCTGGATCAGCGGATCGACGTTGAAGCCCTGCTTGATGACGGTGACGCCGTCCTCGCCGCCCGTCGTCGGGATGTCGAGATGGCTCATCCAGGACAGGAACGGATATTCGTTGCCGAAGAACCAGACACCGAGCGTCTTGCCTTTGAAATCCTCCGGCTTGGTGATGCCGGTCTCTTTGAGGCAGGTGAGTTCCATGCCGGATTTCGCAAAGGGCTGGGCGATGTTGACGAGGGGGACGCCGCGCTCGCGGGCCGCAAGGGCGGCCGGCATCCAGTCGACGATGACATCGGCGCCGCCGCCGGCGATCACCTGTTCGGGCGCGATGTCGGGGCCGCCCGGCTTGATTTCGACATCAAGGCCGGCCTCTTCGTAAAAGCCCTTGTCCTGGGCCACGTAATAGCCGCCGAACTGGGCCTGCGTGACCCATTTGAGCTGCAAGACGACATTGTCGTCCGCAGCTGCGGGGCCGGCGGCGACGGCGGACATGCCGACGGCCAGTCCGAGAGCTGCCAAAACTCGCTTCATACCATTCTCCCTCTCTTTTTGGGGCCGCCGCCCTAATGGCGATAGGACGGATGCCAGAATGTCAGCGCCCGCTCGATCATGGCGACGAGGCCGTAAAAGAGCGATCCGGCGATCGCCGCGACGGTGATCTCCGCCCAGACCATGTCGATGTTCATGCGCCCGACTTCGGTCGAAATGCGGAAACCCATGCCGACGATCGGCGTGCCAAAAAACTCTGCAACAATCGCGCCAATGAGGGCGAGGGTGGAGTTGATCTTGAGGGCGTTGAAGATGAAGGGCAGCGCCGCCGGCAGGCGCAGCTTGATGAGCGACTGGGTGTGGGTCGCCGCATAGGTGCGCATGAGGTCGCGCTCCATGGCGCCGGCGGCATTGAGGCCCGAGACCGTGTTCACCAGCATCGGAAAGAAGGTCATGACGACGACGACGGCCGCCTTCGACGGCCAGTCGAAGCCGAACCACATCACCATGATCGGGGCGATGCCGACGATCGGAAGTGCGGAGACGAGGTTGCCGACGGGCAGGAGCCCCCGCTTCAGGAAGGGCACGCGGTCGACGAGAAGGGCAAGGAGAAAGCCTGCACCGCAGCCCATCGCATAGCCGGCAATGACTGCCTTCAAAAAGGTCTGCCTGAAATCGGCCCAGAGGGTGGAAAGCGATGAGGCAAAGGTGACGGCAATCGCGCTCGGCGGTGGCAACAGCACCGGCGGCACGCCGAAGCCGCGCACCAGGCATTCCCACAGGATCAGGAGCCAAAGGCCGAAGACGACGGGTACGGCGAGCGAGAAGGCACGGCGGAGAGGCGTCGGCCGCCCCTCCGTCAGGCGCGCGAGATCACGCATCACCTGGACGGTGAGAAGCGCGCTCGCCGTCAATGCCGCCCAATAACCGAGGCCCGCCCGCCCTTCGACCGTCGATAGAAGCGCCAAGAGAAGGCCGAAGGCGGCGGTTGCGATGACGGCGTTGAGAAGAAGGCGCAAGCCCACAATGCGCGGCCAGCCCGTCGTCGGGACGACGAGGAGGAGGGAGGCAAGCAGGAGCGAGGAGCCGGCGACGCGTGAACCGCCTTCCGCAACCGGCAGCGGCAGCGCGACGATGGCAAAGATCGCCGCCAGAAAGGTGAGAAGAAACGCACCCTGGCTTTGCGGCCGCTCGGCGGTGACATGGGCTGCGCTCACGCTTTCACCCCCATGCGGCGCAGCACCATGCGGTCGGCAATGCCGACGATGGTGACGAGGATCGCTGCCATGAAGGCCGCGACGAGGAGGGCGGACCAGATCTGCACCGTCTGGCCGTAATAGGAGCCGGAAAGAAGGCGGGCGCCGAGCCCGGCGCGGGCGCCGGTCGGCATTTCGCCCACGATCGCACCGACCAGCGAAATGGCGATCGCGACTTTGAGGCTCGCAAACAGGAAGGGCATCGCGGCCGGCAGGCGCAGCTTCGCCATTGTCTGTGTCGGGCTCGCCGAATAGGTGCGCATCAGATCGAGCAGCATCGGGTCGGGCGATCTCAGCCCCTTCACCATGCCGACGGCGACAGGGAAGAAGGCGAGATAGGCGGAGACGGTGCCTTTCGCCCAGATCGGCGGGACGTCGAGCGATCCGAGGACGACGACGATCATCGGCGCGATCGCCAGGATCGGGATCGTTTGCGAGGTGATGATCCAGGGCATGAGGCTCTTGTCGAGCGTGCGCGAGGAGACGATGCCGATCGCAAGCACGATGCCGAGAAGCGTGCCGATGCCGAAGCCGGTGAGGGTGGAGGCGAGCGTCACCCAGCCGTGATAGACGAGGCTGCGCTTCGAGGTCGGCTTCACCTCGACGGTCGTCTTCCAGATCTCTGCGGCCACCTGATGCGGGGCGGGCAGGACCGGGCGCTCCTGCGCGTAGGTGGCGGCGGCGAAATCGATGAAATTGCGTTCGATGCCGGCGCGCCGGTCGCGGTCGATCTGCTGCGGGGCATTGAGGTAGATCGCGCCCGCATACCAGACGAGAATGAGCGCTGCGACGACGACGAGAACCGGGCCCGTCTGGCCAGCGAAGATGCGCTGAACCCACACGCGCGGCGCATAACCGACCCCGCCGCCCGGCTCCGCAATCTCACTCATAGGCGGGGCTCCTGAGGGTGTCGCTGACGCTTGCATCGGTGGAGGGGCCACCCCTCACCGCCCGCTGCGCGGGCACCTCTCCCCAGAGGGGAGAGGAATCTGCGCCATGCCTTGCGGTGGAGCCGTGCCTTGCAATTTCCGCAGGTGCTTGGGGCTTTGCGCGGGCCGGTGCGGCGTGCTCTGTTCCTCTCCCCGCCGGGGAGAGGGTGGCCGGAGCGAAGCGCAGGTCGGGTGAGGGGGCGGCGATGCGTCCTTCGAGAACGGCGAGAATGGTGTCGAGGACCGACCCGCGCTCGCGCAGAACCTCGTGGTTCCAGAAGCGCAGGATCGAATAGCCGTGCTGGTTCAGCCAGCGGGTGCGGATGAGATCGTATGGGCTTTCCGCATGCTGCTTGCCGTCGAGCTCGACGATGACGTGTTTGTCACGGCAGAGAAAGTCGACGATGTAGCTACCGAGCGGGACCTGACGGGAGAATTTATGGCCGCCCAATGCGCGGTCGCGAAGATGGTACCAGAGGCGGTATTCCGCATCGGTCTGCTCACGGCGCAGATGCCTTGCTTTGCCGGTGGCACCGGCGCGACGGCGGGTGATGCCGGCGGGATCTCTCATCGCAGTCCTCCCCGGCAGCTTGCCTCACTCTTCGATGACCATCGGGCGCGGATGTTTTGCAGGGCGGCAGCGGAAGCGATTTCCTGCTCAGGGGCGGTGGAGGGCCCACCCCTCACCCGCCGCTGCGCGGCGACCTCTCCCCAGAAGGGAGAGGAAATGGCGCCGTGCCCAGGCGTAATGCCGTGCGTTGCCGGGATGCCATGCCTCGCAGTAGCAGCGTCGTTGGCCGACATCTCAGTCCTCATAGGAATGGCCGGCGCGGAGGCCTTCGCGGACGCGGTGGGCGATTGCCAGGAATTCCGGCGTCTCGCGGATGTCGAGGCCGCGGTCGCGGGGCAGGCCGCAATCGATGACGTCGTAGATGCGGCCCGGGCGCGGAGACATGACGACGATCTTCGAGGACAGGAAGACCGCCTCAGGGATCGAATGGGTGACGAAGACGATGGTCTTGTTGGTCTTGGCCCAGAGCTGCAGGAGCTGTTCGTTGAGGTGATCGCGGACGATCTCGTCGAGCGCGCCAAAAGGCTCATCCATGAGGAGAAGATCCGGCTCCACGGCGAGGGCGCGGGCGATGGAGGCGCGCTGCTGCATGCCGCCGGAAAGCTGCCAGGGGAATTTGCGCTCAAACCCCGCCAGGTTGACGAGATCGAGGTTCTTTTTGACTCGCTTCTGCTGTTCCGCCTTCGGCAGACCCATGATTTCGAGCGGCAAAGCGACGTTCTTGGCGATGGTGCGCCAGGGATAAAGCGCCGCCGCCTGAAAGACATAGCCGTAGGAGCGCTCGCGGCGCGCCGCATCGGGCGAGACGCCGTTGACGGTGATCTCACCCGACGTCGGCTGTTCGAGATCGGCGATGACGCGCAGCAAGGTGGTCTTGCCGCAACCCGACGGGCCGATCAGCGAGACGAATTCGCCGCGATGGATCGCAAGATCAATGTCGGCAAGCGCCTGGACGGGGCCGTCGGCCGTCTGAAAAGTGAGCGAGAGACCGGACGCGGCGATGACCGCGCCGGTATGCGCCGACGTAGATGATTGTCGTTCCATCCCTGTAATTGTCATCGCCCTATATTGCCCGCAAAGAGAGAGCTAAGCACTCCAATCAAAAAGGTTAGAATTATAGTTCCAAATACGAACTTAGAGAGGCTTTCTCTGCGCCTGTTAATTCGCGCAGATTGGCCGACTTCGAATACAATAGATGGCATCAAATATAGTCTTATAATCCACAAAATTGCGATTACCAAAATAATTAGCAAAGAATATACACCTTCAGTGATACGTATGCTGTAGTAATTATCATAATAATAACCAATTAATCCAACAATTATAATGCCAAATATTACATATGATAAAAAATTATATGACCCATCTCGCAATGAGATGAAAGAATACCAAGTTTTTGAATGCGATAAAATTCTTTCTATGCGCTCTCTGTGGGGCAGCCAGGCCTCTTCTGATGGTCCATCTGCTGAGAGACTTATAGGAGATTGTATCTGATTATTTCTAATAGAGAAAGATAATCGCCTATATACCTTTTTTCCTTGTATATCTTTTAATGAGCCATATCCAGATATTGATATTGAATTTATTTCATTTGTTCTGACGAGTAGGTCTTTGCAAAAATCATCGAGATCCTTTACGGTAAGGCTATGTCCGCCTCTCAGTTGCGCTGTAATATCCGGAGGTGATCCGAGAAAAGTGGTGGCCTCCTCCAATATTTCTTCCAATGTCTCGCGTGTTATTTTGTAGGCGCCGCCGCGCTCGGTTGACACGCTGTATTCTGCCATAATCACCCCCCGTCGCATGTGGCTCCTCAAACACCAGCCGGAATGCCGGTGCGCTCCACGCGGCGCGGGGCCGTGAGCTCTTTCCATGTCGACAGCGCTTTCGCAACCGGCGGATTGGCCGGGCGCTCCACGAAGCGGCCATCGCCGGTGCCGGCCTTCACCTCGCCCTCCTCATAGGCGACGCGGCCGCGCGACAAGGTCATCCGCGGCAGGCCATGCACGGGCATGCCTTCGAAGACCGTGTAATCGATCGCCGATTTCTGGCTCCCTGCGGTGATCGTCTTCGTCGCCTCGGGATCCCAGATGATGATGTCGGCATCGGCGCCTTCGACGATCGCGCCCTTCCGCGGATAGATGTTGAGGATCTTGGCGATGTTGGTGGAGGTGGCGGCGACGAATTCGTTCATCGTCAGCCGGCCCGTCCGGACGCCATAGGTCCACAGAAGCGGCAGGCGCTCCTCGATGCCGCCGGTGCCGTTCGGGATTTTTGTGAAATCGCCGAGCCCCATGCGCTTCTGCGCCGTGGTGAAGGCGCAATGGTCGGTGGCGACGACCTGGAGAGAACCCGCGGCAAGCCCCGCCCAGAGCGAGTTCTGATGGTCCTTGCTGCGGAAGGGGGGCGACATCACCCGGCGGGCGGCATAGTCCCAATCGTCGTTCAGGTATTCCGTCTCGTCGAGGAGGAGATGCTGGATGAGCGGCTCGCCGAAGACGCGCATGCCCTTCTGGCGCGCCCGGCGGATCGCCTCATGCGTCTGCTCGCAGGAGACATGCACGATATAAAGCGGCACGCCCGCCTGGTCGGCGATCATGATGGCGCGGTTGGCGGCCTCGCCCTCGACTTCCGGCGGGCGCGAAAAACCGTGTGCTTCCGGCCCGTTGTTGCCTTCGGCGAGAAGCTTCTGCTGCAGGAAAGCGACGACATCGCCGTTCTCGGCATGGACGAGCGGCATCGCCCCGATCTCCGCGCAGCGGGAGAAGGAGGCGAACATCTCGTCGTCGTTCACCATCAAGGAGCCCTTGTAGGCCATGAAATGCTTGAAGGTGTTGATGCCCTGCGCGACGACCTTCGGCATCTCGTCGAAGACCTGCTTGTCCCACCAGGTGATGGCCATGTGGAAGGAATAGTCGGTGCGCGCTTTTCCAGCCTTCTGGTACCATTGCTGGAGCGCGTCGATGAGGCCCTGATTGGGGGCGGGCAGGCAGAAATCGACCGTCATCGTGGTGCCGCCGGCGAGCGCTGCGGCGGTGCCGGAATCGAAATCGTCGGTCGAATGCGTGCCCATGAAGGGCATTTCCATATGGGTGTGCGGGTCGATGCCGCCCGGCATCACGTAGCAGCCGGTCGCATCGATCACGTGATCGGCGTCGTGATTGAGATCGGGGCCGATCGCCACGATCTTGTCGTGCTGGATGAAGACGTCGGCCTTGTAGGTGCGGTCAGCGGTGACGACCGTTCCGCCCTTGATGATCTTGGTCATGGCGCTCTTGCTCCCCTAAACTCTTTTCCGGACTTGCACTCCGAAGACCCCCACCCTCATTCCCTCCCCACAAGGGGGAGGGATGACCACTCTGCCCCGCCCAGCTTCTGCAATCGAGGCTTTGTCTGTGGCTGGGGCTCTCCCTCGAGATCGGCGCGTCGCGCGGAAAACGGGATCTCTCTTCTCATGCAATCCCCAGCTCCCGCAGGATTTCCTCCACGCATCCGTCGAAGGCTTCATCGATCTCGGCGGTCGAAAAGCGCAGGATGCGATATCCTTGAGTTTTCAGCCACGCATCTCTCGTGCGATCTCTCGCAGCGGTTCTGCTGTGGAGATGATGGTGGCCATCCACTTCGATGACGAGCTTCTCGGAGTGAACGGCAAAGTCGGCGATATACGGCCCTATCGGTGCCTGCCTTCGCACGTGAACCCCATGGAGCCGGCGAAGCTCGCGCAGCTCGTTCCATAGCTTCCTCTCGCCGAGCGTCATGTCGCGCCGGAATGCGCGCGCCAGGCCGATCGTCCGAGGTTCGATCGTGGAGGGTGTCATCGGCATGACCCGACAAGCACGGCATATCCCCCTCCCCCTTGTGGGGAGGGGATAGGGGTGGGGGTCGAAGGAGACCGTACCGAACATCTCATCCGATCCTCCCTGAGCCCGAACGCTTCGGCAGTGAGTGCCGCTCAGCTCACAATCTCCGCTGTTTCGAGCACTGCGTGGAAGAGGACATTGGCGCCGGCCTCGGCCCATTCCTTGGAGATGTCTTCGTCTTCATTGTGCGACAGGCCGTCGACGCAGGGGCACATGACCATGGTGGCGGGGGCGACTTTTGCCGCCCAGCAGGCGTCGTGGCCGGCGCCCGACACGATGTCCATGTGGGCGTAACCGAGCGTTTCGGCGGCCTTGCGCACGGTGGCGACGAGCTCGGGCGTGAAGGTGACCGGATCGAAATGGCCAACCGCCTCCACCTCGCAGCCGACGCCGATCTCGGCGCAGATCGCGGCCGCCTCCTTCTCGATGCGGGCGCGCATGCCGTCGAGCTTCTCCTGATCGACGGTGCGGATATCGACGGTGAAGACGACCTTGCCGGGCAGGACGTTGCGGGAGTTCGGCTGGAACGTCACCTGGCCGACACCGCCGACGGCGTTCGGCTGGGCGTCCATCGCCACCTTCTGCACCATCTCGAAAATGCGGGCCATGGCGAGGCCGGCATTGACGCGCATCGCCATCGGCGTGGAGCCGGTATGGGCCTCCTTGCCGGTCAGCGTGAATTCGAGCCACCAGAGACCCTGGCAATGGGTGACGACGCCGATTTCCTTCTTCTCGGCTTCGAGGATCGGGCCCTGCTCGATATGCAATTCATAATAGGCGTGCATCTTGCGCGCGCCGACTTTTTCGTCGCCCTTCCAGCCGATGCGGGCGAGCTCCTCGCCGAAGGTTTTGCCTTCGAGATCCTTGCGGCCATAGGCGTAATCGAGCGTGTGCACGCCGGCGAACACGCCGGAGGCGAGCATCGCCGGGGCGAAGCGCGCACCTTCCTCGTTCGTCCAGTTGACGACGACGATCGGGTGCTTCGTCTTGATGTTGAGATCGTTGAGCGAGCGCACGGCTTCCAGCGCGCCGAGCACGCCCAGAACGCCGTCATAGCGGCCGCCAGTCGGCTGTGTATCGAGATGCGAGCCGACATAGACGGGCAGGGCGTCCGGATCCGTGCCTTCGCGACGGGCGAACATCGTCCCCATCTCGTCGATGCCCATCGTGAGCCCGGCCTCGTCGCACCATGTCTTGAACAGACGACGGCCCTCGGCGTCGTCATCGGTCAAGGTCTGGCGGTTGCTGCCCCCGCGCAGGCCCGGTCCGATCTCGGCCATTTCGTGGATGGAATTCCACAGCCTGTCGGCATTGATCCGCAGATTGGAGTCCACAGCATTCCCCCCTGTGGTTTCTGCCATGCGGGGCAGAAAACTTGACTAAATGGTCAAATCTCACGCTAGGTGGGGCTTAATTTACGGTCAAGGCGAAAAGCTGGACTGACTGCCTAGCAAGTAGGCATCCGTCCAGGCGGGGCAAAGATGCTGGATGATGCCATCTCCAAGAGGAAGAGAACGCGCATTCAGACCGTCAATCGCAAAGCCATTCTGCAGGCAGCGCTTTCCGTCTTTTCCGCCTATGGTTATCGCGGCGCCACGCTCGACGAGATCGCCGAAAAGGCCGGCATGTCGAAGCCCAACCTTCTTTATTACTTCCCGCGCAAGAAGAGCCTTTACGTCGCGGTCCTCGAAGAGACGCTGGCGCAATGGCTCGCGCCGCTTGCCGCGATGAAGGCCGACGGCGACCCGGCCGAAGAGCTGTCGCGCTATATCGACGCCAAGATCGCCATGTCGCGCGACAATCCGGCGGCGTCGCGGCTTTTCGCGAGCGAGATCCTGCAGGGCGGCGGCGCCATCACCGAATTCCTTCACGGGCCGTTGAAGGCGATCGTCGATGAAAAATCGCGCATCATCGCCGATTGGATCGCCGCCGGCCGCCTCCGTCCGGTCGATCCCCGCCATCTCATTTTCATGATCTGGGCGACGACCCAGCATTACGCCGATTTCGATGTCCAGGTGCGTGCGGTGCTCGCCTCCGACGACGAGACGCGTTTCGACACCGCCGCCGAGACCCTGCGGCGGGTGGTTCTCGAGGGCCTCCTGCCACGCTGACGGGGTGGGCTGACCGGGGCGCGCCTCACCTCCGCCTCCTTGTGGTCGTCAGAAAGACGCCTCGCGCAAATATGACTGCACCCATCGAACGGGTTCCGGCCCGCGCCGTTGATCCCGCAACGAGGGAGGATATCGTGCGCAATCATCTCAAAATTCTGGCCGCCGCTGCTGTTGTCGGCCTTGGGCTTCAAAGTGCGCCTGCTCTTGCCGCCGAGGCGGATCTGTGGGGCGCGATCGAGACCCGGCCGGAGCTTTCCTCTCTGGCGGAAGCCATCGAGACGGCCGGCCTCAAGGAAACGCTGCAGGGCGATGAGCCGCTCACCCTGCTCGCGCCGGACAATGTCGCCTTCGAGCAATTGCCGAGCGAGCTCGAAGAGATGCTGAAGAAGCCGGACAGCAAGGAGACGCTCGCGGCCCTCTTGCGCCACCATATCGTGGAAGCCGCGCTGCCGACGAAATCCTTCGACGGCGAGACGGAAGTCGAAACGCTCGATGGCTCCAAGCTGACCGTGACCTCGATCGGCGATCAGCTGATGGTCGGCGAGGCGCGCATCCGCAAGGCCGATATCGCGGCCAGCAATGGCCTGATCGACGTCATCGACAAGGTGCTGGTGCCGGAAGGGCTGATCGTGCCGGCCAGCGGTGCGGAATAGAAGCATTCCGAGCGGCTTGCCAAAAAAAGTGCAGTTCATGGGCGCCGTTGTGACAGCCGGATAAAGAAAATCGAGCGGCGTTTGCCTTTGTCCTGTTCTCGGGGGCGCTAGTTAACTTTGCCTAAGACGGCAATTCGATCGCATCGAGGGCATTTTGGCCGAAGCCTATATCAACCGCATTGCGACGGCAGTTCCTGAAAATGAGGTGCACCGTTTCTTCCTCGGCTTTGCCGCGGCGCAACTAAAGGACGCTCCGCGCCAGCGGGCCATCTTTTCGCGGATGGCCGACAAAGGCGGTATCGAGCACCGCTATTCCTGTGTGGCTCCGGCCGAGGACCCCGAAGGCATCAAGGTCGATGCGGGGGGTATTTTTCTGCGCGGGGCGTTTCCGGGAACGGCGCAACGCATGGACCTTTATGAGAGCCATGCGCCGGACCTCGCGGAGATTGCCGTTGCGAGGCTCGATCTCGAAGAGGAGCGCGACCGCGTCACGCATCTCATCGTGACGAGCTGCACCGGTTTTTCCGCGCCCGGCATCGATCTCGAACTCGTCGCGCGCTGCGGCCTTGCACAAACGGTGGAGCGCACGCTCGTCGGCTTCATGGGCTGCTATGCGGCGCTCAACGCGCTGAAACTCGCCCGCCACATCGTGCGCTCCGAACCGGAAGCGCGGGTTCTCGTCGTCAACATCGAGCTCTGCACGCTGCACCTGAAAGACACCGTCGACATGGAGGCGCTTCTTTCCTTCTGCCTCTGGGGCGACGGCTGCGCCGCCTCGCTCGTCTCGGCTGATCCCACTGGCCTCCGGCTCGACAGTTTTCGCACGCTCCTTGCTGCCGACAACCGCGAATTGATGACCTGGAACGTGCGCGACGACGGTTTCGACATGGTGCTCTCGGGCCGTGTGCCGGCGGTCATTCATGAATTGCTCGGGGGCCGTCAGCGGGAGGTTTTGGGCAACACGGCGGTCGATGAGATCGATCTCTGGGCGGTGCATCCGGGCGGACGCTCCGTGCTCGATGCGGTGCAGCGGGCGCTCGCTCTGGACGCGCATGCCCTCGATCGCTCGCGGGCGGTTCTGCGCGACAACGGCAACATGTCTTCGGCGACCGTCATGTTCGTGCTTGAGAAAATGCTCGCCACGGGAAAGGCCGGGGAGCGGGGCTGCGGTATGGCTTTCGGGCCGGGTCTGACCGCGGAGACGATGCGCTTTGAAGCCGTCGGACGGCAGCCATGAGCGGCCTCGCCCTTAGGCAGATCGAACCGGAAATCCTCGACCAGCTTCCGGAGACGGACCCGCGGGCGGTTGCCTCTCGGCGCGACCTGAAGCGGGTCAATGCGATCATGGCGCAGGCCCGGATCACCGCGAGCTTGTTGCGTGCAAACCTCATAAAGCCGCCGCGGCGCATCCTGGAGATCGGCGCCGGCGATGGGACGTTCATGCTGAAAGTCGCCGAAAGGCTCGCGCCCGATTGGCGGGATATCGAACTCGTTCTCGTCGACCGACTGCATCTCGTGAGCGATACGAGCGTTGCCGCCTTCGGCGCGCTCGGCTGGAAGGTGCGGCCCGTCCAGGCCGATGTCTTCGCCTATCTGGATGAAAATGCGGACCAGAGCTTCGACGCGGTCACGGCGAACCTCTTCCTGCACCATTTCAACGATGGCGAGCTTTGCCGTCTGTTTGCCGGTCTTTCCCAGATCGCGCCGGTTTTCGTTGCTACGGAGCCGCTCCGCGGTTCGCTGCCTCTCCTCTCGGCGGGGATGCTTTGGGCGATCGGGGCGAACGACGTCACGCGCCATGATGCGGCGGTGAGTGTGCGCGCAGGTTTTGCAGGTAGGGAGCTTTCGGCCCTGTGGCCGCAAGAGCCTCCCTTCGAGCTTCAGGAGAGGCGACGCGGCCTCTTCACCCAGGCCTTTGTTGCGCGACGGAGCGAGGCGGCGGCCGCATGAGCTTCGACGCGATCATCCTTGGCGCCGGACCGGCGGGCTCCACCGCGGCGATTGCGCTATCGCGCCGGGGCTGGAAGGTGGCGCTTATCGAAAAGGCGGAATTCCCGCGCCGAAAAGTCTGCGGCGAGTTCGTCTCCGCAACCAGCCTTGCGGTGATCGACCGTCTGGGGCTCGGAAGCGCATGGCGGTCGCTCGCCGGGCCGGAGGTGCGGCGCGTCGCGCTGTTCTCTGGCGAACGCGTCGTGACGGCACGAATGCCGGCCGCGCATGGGGCAGGATTCGGCCGGGCGCTCGGTCGCGACGTGCTCGACGAACTTCTGGTGCAGGAGGCGTCGCGTGCCGGCGCCACGCTCTTTCAGCCGTTCCGCGCCACCGGTGTGCGTCCGAGCGGGGACGAGAGCACGGTGACGATCGCCTCGCGCGATGAGGAGGCGACCTTGTCGGCCCCGGTCGTCATCGCCGCCCATGGTTCCTGGGAGCCGGGCGGCCTGCCGAGCCAGCTCCAGAAGACCTGCCGGCCGTCCGATCTCCTCGGCTTCAAGGCGCATTTTTCAGGGGCGAGGCTGGAGCCGGACCTGATGCCGCTTCTTGTCTTTCCCGGCGGCTATGGCGGCATGGTGTGGGCGGATCGTGGCCGGCTTTCGCTGTCGCTCTGCATCCGCCGCGATGCGCTCGCAGCCCTTCGCAAGGAGGCCGGCGGCGGCTCGGCTTCGGATGCGGTGCACCGCCATCTCCTCGCCTCCTGTCGCGGCGTGCGCGCGGCGATCGGCGAGGCGGAGCTTGAAGGGCCGTGGCTCGCCGCGGGGCCTATCCGACCGGGGATGCGCGCCCGCTACCGGGACGACGTCTTCCGCATCGGCAATGTGGCGGGGGAATCGCATCCGGTGATCGCGGAGGGGATTTCGATGGCGATGCAATCGGCCTGGCTTCTCGCCGAGGAGCTTGAAGCGATCGATCCGGCGAGACGTGCCGAACGTGATGCGGTCGGCCGCCGCTATTCCCGCCGCTGGCGCGCCCAGTTCGGTGCACGCATCCTCGCCGCATCCGCCATCGCCGGGCTCGCTCTGAGGCCGGCTGGCGCGCGGCTGATGGGAGGCGCGATCGAAGCGCTGCCCGCCCTCCTCACGCTCGGCGCGCGGCTTTCCGGGAAGACGAAGACGATCGCAGAAATGTCGAATGAGCGTGTCGGGGTGGGCCGGATGCGACTCAGCTGAGCCGCTCTACAGCTTTCGGGATATGCCAGCTTGCTTGAGTATCGCGTTCGCGGTGTGGCGCGAAGCTACGGTCACCGCCACGGTGAAATGCTGTTGTGAAAGCGGGCTGTACCAGACTTCATGGCTGCCTGTCCCCTGCCGTACGAAGCGACAGCCGTTGGCCCTGAGTATCTTTGCCAAATCTCGGTAGTAGTTTCCCATCGCCGTCGCCCCCGATCGCGATGAGCCAGAAGGATCTCACGCAGCAGCGGAAAGGGTGCTCCGAACGTGGGCTGTCAGATGATACTCGATCCCTGCGGGGGCGTCGGAATGATGCCCGTTTGCTCTCAGGAGTTTCGGTATGAGCGCCTCGATCTCCGCGACAAGTGTGTCAACACTGCGTGCCTCTACCACCAGTCCCGGCACGTCCTCGCTGACCGCGACCCACACCCTTGCCTCAGCGTCCCAGTCTGCCGTGATTTCGATCGAATGGGTTGAGCTTTCAGTCATCCGTCGATCCTCGCTCTTGGTTGCCCGAGAATATCACGACGATGCGGCGAGCGCAGCCGGCGTTGGCGCTACTCCGCCGCGTCCGGGACGATCTTTTCGATGTCGGCGTCGGGCTTCGCCATCGGGTTGTTCGGGTGGCGCGTCCAGTTGCCGTATTCGGCCGGGATCGGCTTTTTCGTGCGGGGATCGTAATCGGCGATGCGCTCCATGGTGATGCAGTTCTCGACCGGGCAGACATTGACGCAGAGATTGCAGCCGACGCATTCGGCGTCGATCACCTCGAAATGGCGTTTGCCGTCGACCATGTGGGTGATCGCCTGGTGCGAAGTGTCCTCGCAGGCGATGTGGCAGCGCCCGCATTTGATGCAGAGCTCCTGGTCGATGCGCGCCTTCGTCACGTAATTGAGATTGAGATACTGCCAGTCGGTGACGTTGGGCACGGCGCGGCCGATGAAGTCGTCGAGGGTCTCAAAGCCCTTCTCGGCCATCCAACGCTCGAGCCCTTCCACCATCTCGCGGACGATCTTGAAGCCGTAGGTCATCGCGGCCGTGCAGACCTGCACGTTCTGCGCCCCCAGCGCCATGAACTCGGCCGCATCCTTCCACGTCGTGATGCCGCCGATGCCGGAGATCGGCAAATTGCGGGTTTCCGGGTCGCGGGCGATCTCGGCCACCATGTTGAGGGCGATCGGCTTCACCGCCGGGCCGCAATAGCCGCCATGCGAGCCCTTGCCGTCGATGGTCGGTTGCGGGGCGAAGAGGTCGAGATCGACGCCGGTGATGGAGGAGATGGTGTTGATCAGCGAGACCGCGTCGGCGCCACCCTTCTGCGCCGCCCTCGCCGGGTAGCGGATGTCGGTGATGTTCGGCGTCAGCTTGACGATGACGGGCATGCGGGTGTTCGCCTTGCACCAGCGGGCGACCATCTCGATATATTCCGGCACCTGGCCGACGGCCGAGCCCATGCCGCGCTCGGACATGCCATGCGGGCAGCCGAAATTGAGCTCGATTCCGTCGGCGCCGGTTTCTTCCACGCGGCGCAGGATGTTGACCCAGTTCTGTTCCTCGCAGGGCACCATGAGAGAGACGACGACGGCGCGATCCGGCCAGTCGCGCTTCACCTGCTTGATCTCGCGAAGGTTCACCTCCAGCGGACGGTCGGTGATCAGTTCGATGTTGTTGAGGCCCAGAAGCCGCCGGTCCGGCCCGTGAATGGCGCCGTAGCGCGGGCCGTTGACGTTGACGATATGCGGGTCCTCGCCGAGCGTCTTCCACACGACGCCACCCCAGCCTTCGCGGAAGGCGCGGACCACGTTGTACTCCTTGTCCGTCGGCGGTGCGGAGGCGAGCCAGAACGGGTTCGGCGATTTGATGCCGAGGAAGTTCGAAGCGAGACTGACCATGAGAAGAACCTCTCAGGCTTGGGAGTTTCGGCGAGACGAGATAAATTCGAAGCGGCCGCACCAGAGCGGGAGGGTGTGTTCAGTATGGCGGACGAGCGGAGATATACTGTCCTTCTCCTGCCGCAGCCGGAGGGCGGATACACCGTCCTCGTCCCGGCTCTTCCGGAAGTCGTGACTCGTGGTGACACTGAGGAAGGAAGTCTGGCGATGGCACGCGAGGCCATCGAGCTTGCACTCGAGGTGCGACGTGATCGCAGCGAGGGCATCCCGGACGATATCGAACCGATCTTCAGCAGCGTCGAAATCTCGGTTTAGCGATCCGGCACCGAGCCCTTGCTTTTCCCTCACGTGAAACGGCGACTGCATTTGGCGTGCAGCATGGCGGCTCAGCTCCGTTCCTCTCCCCCCTGGGGAGAGGTGCCCGCGTAGCGGGCGGTGAGGGGGCTGCCTTTCCCCATTCAGCTCTTCCTGCGACCGGCTGAGACGCCGCCCCCTCACCGACCTCCCGCCGTTGGCGCGCGGCCACCTCTCCCCAATGGGGCGAGGAGTGGAGCATGTTGCGACTGATAGTGCCCCGATCCGAAGGGCGAGGCTGTTTGAGAAGCTCGGCATGACACTCACCCCATCAATGCGCGGTGGATGCTCTCGGCTGCGACCTTGCCGTCTTCGACGGCGGCGACGGTGAGATCTTCGCCGCCGAGGACGCAGTCGCCGCCGGCCCAGATGCCGGCAACCGAGGTGCGGCGTTCGTCGTCGACGTCGATGCGGCCGTGCGCGAGCGCGATGGCTTCGGCCGCGCCGTCGAGCGAGGCGGGCAGAAAGGTCTGACCGATCGCCTTGAACACCATGTCGGCGGCGAGAGCGAACGTCTCGCCCGTGCCGACGAGGCGGCCGTCTTCCTCGCGGGTGCGCTCGAGCTCGATGCCGGCCACATGACCGTTCTCGGCGAGGAGGCACTTCGGCTTGGCCCAGTGGCGGATGGTGACGCCCTTCGTCTGGGCGAGTTCCTGCTCGAAGCCGGAGGCCTTCATGGCCTCGGGGCCACGGCGATAGACGATCGTGACCTCTTCGGCGCCGAGAAGTTTCGACTGCACGGCCGCGTCGACGGCGGTCATGCCGCCGCCGATGACGACGACGCGGCGCCCGATCGGCCGCGTGGAAAGGTCGAGCGTCTGGCGCAGGTCGGAGATCCAGGTGATGGCGTCGGCGGAGCCTGAGGCATCCTCACCTTCGGCGCCGAGCGCGTTGACGCCGGCAAGTCCGAGGCCGAGGAAGATTGCGTCGTAATCCGCCTTCAAGCCGTCGAGGGTGAGCTCGCGCCCGAGCGCTTTGCCCGTTTCGATCGTGATGCCGCCGATCTCGAGAAGGAATTCGACTTCCTTCTGCGCAAAGCCGTCCGGGGTCTTGTAGGCGGCGATGCCGTATTCGTTGAGGCCGCCGGGCTTGTCGCGCGCTTCGAAGATCGTGACGTCGTGGCCGTGCATGGCCAGCCGATGGGCGCAGGAGAGCCCCGCCGGTCCCGCACCGACGATGGCGACGCGCTTGCCGCTTAGCGCTGCGCGTTCGAAAGGATGCTCGCCTGCCGCCATCATCGCGTCGGTCGCAAAGCGCTGCAGGAAGCCGATCTTCACCGGCTTGTCTTCGGCGAGATTTCTGACGCAGGCTTCCTCGCACAATGTCTCGACCGGGCAGACGCGGGCGCACATGCCGCCCAGAATGTTCTGCTCGAAAATCGTCTCGGCCGCGCCCTTCGGATTGTGCGCCTGGATCTGGCGGATGAAGAGCGGAATGTCGATCGAGGTCGGGCAGGCCTCGGTGCAGGGGGCGTCGAAACAGAAATAGCAACGGTCTGCCTCCACCAGCGCCTCGTGTGGCGAAAGTGGCGGGTGCAGGTCAGAAAAATTCTTCAGGTAATCTTCAACATTTAGGCGGGCGGCACAAATGTCCGGTTCGCCGACCGGTGTTGCTGCCGGCAGGCCTGACGAAATCTGGTTCACGGCTTCTTTCTCCCGTGAATATTGCTGTTCCCACGGGAAGAATGCGCATTTTCGACCAGTTGGTCAAATTTTTCATTTGCGCAACACTTTGAAGTGCCTGAAAAGCAGGCGCGAGCGCTTTTTGTCCAATGGGTTGCGGGAGGGCGGACGCGCTCGCCGGACCCCGGCTCAGCGGGCCGTCGGCGATCTCCCAGCGAGATGCGGTGGCCGCGCGGGCCTACCGCATGACGTCGCGCACTGCCGGATAGAGCGCACGCCAGCGCTCATAGCTGTCGCGGTAGGCTTCGCTCAGGGCCGGAACCGGATCGATGGTGTCGGCGAGCGGCGGATGCGTGAGGATCTCTGCGGGATCGCCGCCCTCTGCGGCCAGGAGGCCGAGACGAGCCGCCCCGAAGGCGGCGCCGTAATCGCCTTCTTCGGGAATGCCGATCGGGGTGTTGAGGGCGCTCGCCATGATCGTCAGCCAGGTCTTGGAGCGCGAGCCGCCTCCGACCGCGAGATAGCGCGGAATGGTGGTGCCGGCGGTGGCAAGGGCTGCCTGGCAATCGGCGAGTGCGAAGGCAACTCCTTCCAGCACCGCCTGGGTGAGTGTGGCGCGGTCGCTTTCCTGCGCAAGGCCGATGAAGACGCCGCGCGCCGCCGCATCGTTGTGAGGCGTGCGCTCGCCGGAAAGGTACGGCAGGAAGAGGACGGGCGCCGGGTAATCCGGGGTGGTGCCGAGATGGCCGATGAGGTCGGGCACCGGCTCCTTGAGAAGCCGGCTCAGCCATTCGAGCGAGCCTGCGGCCGACAGGATGACGCCCATCTGGTGCCAGGTGTTCGGCAGGGCGTGGCAGAAGGCGTGAACGGCGCTTTCCACGTTGGGCGCGAAAGCCTCCGTTGCGGCGAAGACGACGCCCGAGGTTCCGAGCGAGACGAAGGCGGCGCCCGGATGGGTGACGCCCACGCCGCAGGCGGCCGCGGCATTGTCGCCCCCGCCGGCGGCGACGACCACTTCGCCGGTCATGCCCCAGAGGCGGGCCAGTGCCGGGCGCAGCGTGCCGGTTGCCTGCGAGCCCTCGTAGAGCTTCGGCATCTGGCTTTCGTCCATGTCGGTTGCCGCCAGGAGTTCCGGCGACCAGCAGCGCTTGCCGACATCGAGCCAGGAGGTGCCGGAGGCGTCCGACATGTCGGTTGCCGCATCCGCCGTCAGATAAAGGCGCACGAAGTCCTTGGGCAGCAGCACCTTGGCGGTCGCGGCGAAATTTTCCGGCTCATGCGTCTTCACCCAGGCGAGCTTCGGCGCGGTGAAGCCCGGAAAGACGAGATTGCCGGTGATCTCATGGAAGCGTGGGTCGGCGTCGAGCCGGCGCGCTTCCTCGGCGGACCGTCCGTCGTTCCACAGGATCGAGGGGCGGATCGGCGCGCCGTCTTTGGCAACGAGCGTGGCGCCATGCATCTGACCGGAGAGGCCGATCCCTTTGACGGCGGCGACCTCGGCCGGACGTTCGCGCTTCAAGGCGTCCATGGCCGTGCCGAGCGCGGCGATCCAGGCGTTCGGATCCTGCTCCGACCATCCGGGTTGCGGCCGCATCACGTCGAGCGGCGCGGTGGCGGAAGCGAGAACGTCCTGTGCCGCCGTCATCAGGATGACCTTGATGGACGACGTGCCGATATCGATGCCGAGATACACGGAAAAACCCCCTTGCTGCCTCGATTACCTCTTAGCGGCGGCGGGGGCTGAGGTCGAGATCAGCATGCCCGGAAGGATGGCGCGCTATGGGCGCCGCAGGCTGGGGAGACCACGCTGGCGGGTGTCAGCTCGTCAGCGTTTGAAAGATGAAATCGCTTTCGTCGAGAGCGCTGACGGCGATGCCGTTCAATGTCAGAACGTCGCCGCCGTCGAGATCGATCAAGGCGTTGCCCGTGCCGTCCTGGGCAATTGTGAGCTCTGAGAAGCTGCTGAAGCCGTTGTCGGAGACATCGATGCGGTCGATGCTGTTCTCGAAGCCGAAGACGGTGTCGTCGCCGTTGTTTGCGACGGTGGCGTAGATGTCGGCGGCGCCGTCGGACGTCCCGAGATAGATCTGGTCGTCGCCCGTGCCCCCGAAGAGGAGGTCGGCGCCATTGCTGCCGTAGAGCGTATCGTTGCCGGCCGCGCCATAAAGCGTGTCGTTGCCGTCGCCACCCTGGAGCACGTCGTTTCCGGCGGCGCCGCCCAGCTCGTCGTTGCCGGTGCCGCCCTTCAAGGTGTCGTTGCCGGCGCCAGCGTAAAGGGCGTCGTTTCCGGCCTCGCCGTTCAGATCGTCGGCTGCCGCATCGCCGCCGCCGAAAAGAAGATCTGCGCCATCGCCGCCATGGATGTGATCGGTGCCGCTGCCGCCGCCAAGGGCATCGTTGCCGCTGCCGCCGTAGAGCGTGTCGACCCCGTCGCCGCCATAGACCGTGTCATTGCCGGTGCCCGCATCGAGGTAATCGGCGAAATTGCCCTGGCCGCCGAAGATGAGGTCGGCGCCGTCCCCGCCGCGGAGATTGTCTGCTCCCGTGCCGCCGAACATGGTATCGGCGCCGGCGCCACCGGAGAAATTGTCGGCCTCGGCGGTGCCGACCAGATAATTGTCCCCGCTGTCCGGTCCGTAGAGGGACTGCAGCTCGGTGATGTTCGCGGCATTCAGCGTGATCACGCCCATCGAAAAGGGATACATGATCGAGGTGGGATCATCGTCGTGGTCGAGGCCGATGGCGTGGCCGATCTCGTGGGCGAGCACCGACAGGTGATCCTGATCCGGATCGGCCTCGTCGATGGTGATCTCGGCGCGCGTGATGGTCGTGCCGCTCATATAGGTCACGCAACTGCCGAGCGTGCCGCCATAGCCGTCGATCGGACCCTGAAAAATCTGGATGTCGGCGGACATAAAGTTGGCAGCGCTGACGAAATCGGGTTCCATCCACGGATCCCAGATCGCGAAGGCATCAGCGATGTTGAAGCCATAATCGGGCGCCGTCGACGCGAAGGTTACGATCGCCTGGTCGAACGTCGTTCCGTAATTGGCCATGGTTCAATTCCTCTGAGGTCGCTGTCAGCTCGTTACACGAGATTCGTAATATTCTCCTGAGAGGACGAAACGATTGCGGCTAAAACCTGAAGGAAATTTGCCGAGGGACGTTTAAGCCTATCGCGTCTGTCTTGCGCGAAGCTTGCACGGGTGTTTGCGGCTCGGGTCAGTTGCGGCGGAAGCGTCCTTGCAGGCGGTCGCGGACGGCCCGCGCCTGCTGACGGAGAAGCCAGCGCCCATGCTCGGCCGAGCGGGCAAGCCGCGCCCTTGTGGCGGACGGCGTCACCTCCAGAACGGCTGCTTCATAAGGCTCCGAATGGTGCCAGTAATGTGTGAGCAGCCGGGCATCGGTGGTGTTCGAAACGGGATCGATCCGGGCGATTGTGGGATCCGAGAGCCATAGCCGGGTGTTGCGCAGGATAAGCTGAACACCAGGCGAAAAGCGCGAAAAGCTCTCGTCGAAGGCGATCTTCCAGGGGATGAGGAGCGAGCCGGAGACCAGCGTGATCGAGGATGCGGCCAGCTTGCCGCCGACCGTCAGGCGCTCGATTCTGGCTGCATCGCGGGCGCCTGGCGCGAGGATCGCATCTTCGGCGAAGCCTCTGCCGGCATGGTTGAGGATGGCGGTGCCGCGGCGGCCCTTCCAGCCGGCGGCCTCCAGCGCGAGGAAATCCTCGAACGCCGCGGGGAGCGCTGGGCCGGTCGCCGTTGAAAACTCCACCGGGCCCTCGTCCTCCAGCCGGCGGCGAAGGCGGCCGATGTCCTTGCGGCGCTGTGACGAGATGCCGGCTTCGAATTCCTGGAGGGCATCCGGCTCGGCGGTGAGGATGGGACGTTCTTCGCGAAAGATCGTGTGAACCCGACCCTCGGCCGCACGCCGCAGACTGATCCAGGTGTCGCAGAGGACGGGCGTGTCGCTCAGCATCAAAAGCTCGATGCCAGCGTCTGCGAGATCGGCGAAGAGCGCCCGGGCAACGGCGTGTCCGCGGGCGCGATCAAGCAGCGGCACGCCCAGAGGGCCATAATTGTGGCTCCAGATCTGAGCCATGCGCAGCGCGCCGCGGCGAAAAGGTGCGCATAGGATCGGCGCGAAGAAGACGAGGCGGGTGCCGGCATAGAAAAGCGCGAGCTCGACCTCTCCGTTGCCGAACGCCCTGATGGCGGGGCCGAGGAAGGCCGGAAGATAGAAGGGATTGGCGTCGAGGCTTTCGCCCGCCAGCCTTTCGATCTCGTCGGCATGGACGCTCAAGGCTTCCGGCTTCTCGATGAGAAGGCGGAATGTCGGCTCTGTGGCAGGGCCCGGGGTTTTCACCCAGCCGGCGTCGCTCTTCAGGGGCATCATCTCCATTATACAACGCTAGCAGAGGCCGAGCAGCGGGGAGGGAATTAGGTAAAATTATCCCTAACAAGGCCGCTCAACTTCGCACAACGCACCGCAGGATCGGACCCCGCTTCAGCCGGAAAAACCGCCTTCCTCCAGAAACCGCAGCTCTGCGGGGCTCGTGTGCCGGCCGAGCACGGCATTTCTGTGGGGGAAGCGGGCGAAACGGCGAATGATGTCCCGATGCTCCAGGGCAAAGGAGAGCGTGCCGGCCTTGTCGAGCCGGTGGCTGAGCGCGACGCAACGGTCCTGGTCGGCGAGGCTTTCGGAATGCATGAAGGGCATGGCGAAGAATTTCGCGACGTCCGCCGGCACCTGGTTCTCGTAGCCCTCAGACAGGGCTTTCCTGGCCAGCCGAAGCGCTGCCGCGTCGTTGGCGAAAGCCTCCGGCCGCTGACGGCAGAGATTGCGGGAGAATTGATCGAGGAGGAGGATGAGGGCGAGAGCGCCGTCTGGCGTCTCGACCCAGTCCTCGAGCGCGCCTTTCGATGCGGCCTCATGCAGGGCGCCGAAGCGCTCGCCGATCTCGCGATCGAAGGCGTCGCTCTTCTTGAACCATTTCTCCGGGCCCGCCTCGCGCCAGAAGGCGATCACGTCGTGCGGGTCCGGATTTGTCTCTGACATCTCTTGCCTCAAAGCCGGAGATCACCGCTCTCGACCTCTTCATAGAGGCCCGTGTCGAGCGGCACATAGGTCTGCTTTTCCGGGTGCAGCATATAGAGCGGATCGGCGATGCGGTTCGGGTCGAAGCCCTCACGCACGAGGTCGACCTTGCGCTGCTTGAAGGTGCCGGTCATCTCCATCGATTGCTGCAGACGCAGGAAGATCGGCCGCGCATACCGCGGCAGATGCCGTTCCACATGGACGTAGAAGCCGTTCATATCGAAGGTTTCTTCGACGACGAGCGAGGCCATGCCGGCGCGTCCGTCGGTGTTGGGCACCGAAACGCCGAAGACATTGGCATCCTTGACACCCGGATAGACGGTGATCGCCTCCGCCACTTCGGAGGTGGCGACGTTCTCGCCCTTCCAACGGAAGGTGTCCCCGATGCGATCGACGAAATAGAAATAGCCCATTTCGTCCTTCTTCATGAGGTCGCCGGTGCGGAACCACATATCGCCCTTTGTGAAGACGTCCTTGAGGATCTTCTTCTCGGTCGCCTTGGGATCGGCGTAGCCTTCGAAGCGCTGGCTGGGGCGGCTCGGGTCGTCGATGATTTGCGAGATCACCTCGCCGATTTCACCCGGTGCGCATTTCATGCAGAAGCCATCGGGACCGCGCTCCGGCTCTTCGGAGGAATGGTCGAAGCGGACGATCTCGGTGACGAAACGCTTCTCCGCCCATTTCGGAATGCGCCCGACGGAGCCGACCTTGCCGTCGAAATTGAAGAAGACGGCGTTGCCTTCCGTCGCCGCGTACCATTCCAGGATCTTCGGGATGGCGAAGCGGTTTTTGAAATCTTCCCAGATGTCGGGGCGCAGACCGTTGCCGCAGGCAAGCCGAAGCTTGTGCTGACGCTCCTTGGGGTGCGTCGGGCTGTTCAAGAGGTACCGGCAGAGCTCGCCGATATACTGGAAGATCGTGCATTCGTAGTCGACGACATCGTCCCAGAACTGACTTGCAGAGAATTTCTCGCGGATGACGACACTGGCGCCCGCTGTCAGCGCCGCGCCGGAAGCGAGCACGCTGCCGGTCGTATGATAGAGCGGCAGGCAGACATAGATGCGGTCGTGCGGCTTCATATCCATGGCGCCGTTGAAGCCGAGCGAGATGGCGAGCACGCGGTAATGGTTGATGTTGGCGGCCTTCGGCATGCCGGTCGTGCCGCTCGTATAGATGAAGAGGCAGCGGTCCGACGTGGTCAGCTTCGGCCTTTCGGAGGCTTCGAGCGGATCGCGGCTGAACGTGTCGAGCGCCTCGTCGAGCCGCTTCCAGGCGTCCACGCCGCTGCCATAGGCCCAGTATTCCGCTTTCGTCTGGAGAAAGGGATCGGCGGTGTGGAAGCCGTCTGAGATCGCCGTGTCGACGATGATGTGCTTCGGCTCCACGATGTTCACGCAATTGGCGAGGACCGGCCCGCGCAGATTGGTGTTGAGGCAGGCGGTGACGCCGCCGGCCCGCGCAATACCGAGCCAGGCGGCCATGTATTCCGGCTTGTTCGGCATCATCAGGGCGACGCAATCGCCCTTTTTGACGCCGTTGGCGATGGCCCAGCGGGCATATTGGTTGGCCCGCTCGTTGTATTCGCGGTAGCTCATGCGCTCGTTCTCGGCGATCATCGCCGGCCGGTCGCCATGCTCTTTTGCGATGTCCTCGATCAGATCGGGAAAAGTGCGGTTGCGGTTCTTTGCCGCCGAGCTGACTTTGCGAAGTGCACGCAGGGCGCCGCGTACATAGGCGAGTTCGCTCTTGATTCTTTCGATAAAGCCCATCGTCTCCCCCGCCGCTTCAGGCAGAAGAGCCCGCGGCATTCTTGCTGTTTCTGGCATCTCTTCCCA
This sequence comes from Afifella sp. JA880, assembly GCF_025379905.1. NCBI lineage: Bacteria > Pseudomonadati > Pseudomonadota > Alphaproteobacteria > Hyphomicrobiales > Afifellaceae > Afifella > Afifella sp. JA880. Next base: position 152,573 of record NZ_JAOANH010000003.1, on the reverse strand, counting down.
TACCAGGGACGGAAATTGAAGAGGTCAAGCCTGCAAGGAGGCCGATGTTGGCCATTCATTCAGGGGATGAAGAAAACAACTGCCACGTCATCGATGTGCGCGGGCTGAAATGCCCGCTGCCGGTTTTGAAAACCGCCAAGGGGGTCGCGTCTCTGCCGCCGGGCGTACGGGTCGTGGTTCTGGCGACCGACCCGATGGCGGCGATCGACATTCCGCATTTCTGCAACGAACGCGGCCACCGCTTTTTGGGGCGTCACGACGACGAGGGTGTCAGCCGCTACGAGATCGAAACCGGCGGCTGAGAATCCCTGTCGAAAGGCCGCCGGGCCGGGCGGCGCTTATGCCTACCGGTCGGGCCGCGGGCGCGGCATCAGGGCCGGGGCTGCAAGGAGCAGGACGGGATCGACGGGCGCTGCCTTGTTCGCTTCTTCGCTCGGCGCGAAGGCCGTCGCAAGCTGCGGCCGGGGCGGGATGGCGATCGTGGGGCGCGGCCGCGGCATGACGCCGAGCTGTGCCGTCAGAATCTCCTGCGCAAGGTCGTCGACACCCGGGCCTTCGACGCCGCCGGTCGCCACCTCGATCGGGGTCACAGGGCCTTTGCGCTGGCCGATATGGGAGGGTTTGAAGCCGTCTCCCTCGTCGACCATGATGAGGCCGCCCTTCATGGGCTTGTAGATCGGGTTCGACTTGGAGGCGACCTGCTTGCCCTTCTGCGGGCTGCACACCTGATCGCGCATGTCGTAGGGCTCGGTGTAGCGGGAGCCGGAATTGATGCGGGTGATGTCGGGGCCGCCTGAGAAGAGCCCTCCGCCGCGGTCGAAGCCTGCATCCAGCAGACGGGCGGCGCGTTCGGCGCGGTCGATACCGTTGTCGGCGCCCAGAACGACCGCGATCAATTCGCGCCGGCCGCGCTGCGCGGTCGCGACCAGGTTCCAGCCGGAATCGCAGATATAGCCGGTCTTCATTCCGGTGGCGCCGCGGTAGCGGCCGATCAGAAGGTTGGTGTTGCGCTTCACCGCACCCCCGACCTTGATGGCGGGGACGTTGAAATAATGCCGGTAGCTCGGGAATTCGTCGAAGATCGCCCGCGTCAGAAGCGCGAGGTCGCGCGCGCAGGTGACCTGGTGCGGACTGTAAAGGCCGTGCGGGTTGACGAATTGCGTGCGCGTCATGCCGAGACGCTTCGCCTCGAGGTTCATGCGCAGCAGAAAATTGTCATAGCCGTCGCCGACCGATTCCGCGATCGCCATCGCCATGTCGTTGGAGGAGCGCGCCAGCATGACCTTGAGCGCGTTGTCGACCGTCAGGACCGAGCCGGGTTTGAAGAAACGCGCCGCATAAGGCTGGTTGTAGGCGTGCTGCGACATCACCACTGGCGATTTCAGCGTGATCTCGCCGACTTGGAGCGCGCGGAAGACGACGAAGGCCGTCATCAGCTTGGTCGTGGACGCCGGATACCAGGGGCGGAGCGCATCATGCTCCTCGTACACGTCGCCGGTTTTCGCATCGACCAGGAGGTAAGGCCCCAGGACGTCGCCATCGCCAGCCGCTTCGTTGGCGGCGGCGGCAAGGGGAGCGGTCACAAGAAACAGGAGAGCGAGCAGCAGGCGCGCCCCTGAAAGCATGCGAAGCGGAGATGTCAAGGTTTCGGCCCCACAGTTGTCCGGGTCAGACTTACGCGACCGCCGCTCCGTAACACAATTCGGCTCACTTTCACAAACGCGCCTTGCTTGAGTTTCCGTGAGCCCTCGCGCGGGCTTTGCTTTCCGGCCGATAGCCCATAAGCTCAGTCTTCCAAAACAATAAGACTGCAATGGTGGGAGGAACAGAATGCTATTCCAGCGCAAAGTTTTACGCTCCTTTGTCATGGCCGCGACGAGCCTTGCTCTCGTTGGTGCGATTGCCTGGCCTTCTTCGGGGCGAGCCCAGGAAGAACAGAATTACCTTCTGGCGACCGCTTCAACGGGAGGAACTTATTATCCGGTGGGTGTTGCTCTTGCCACGCTCATCAAGGTCAAGCTGCAGCCGACTGAGAAGATCGGCCTGTCGGCGATCAACTCGGCGGGCTCGGCCGAGAACATCAAGCTGATGCGCGACAACGAGGTTCAGTTCGCCATCCTGCAAGGCCTTTATGGCGCTTATGCGAAGAAGGGCTCCGGCCCGTTGGAAAATGAAGGGCCGCAGGAGAACCTCCGCTCCGTCACCATGCTGTGGCCGAATGTGGAGCACTTCGTCCTGAAATCCGACCTCGCGGACACCGGCACGATCGCCGATGTCGCGAACGCCAAGGGCAAGTCGATCAATCTCGGCGCGCAGAATTCCGGTACGCTCGGCTCCAACCGCACCATCCTCGGCAATCTCGGCTACGACATCGATCAGGATTTCACCCTGGCCTATTCCGGTTACGGCCCGGCGGCGGAAGCCCTGCAGAACGGTCAGGTGGTGCTGATTTCGACGCCGGCGGGCCCGCCGGTCGGTGCGATCAGCCAGGCCTTCGCCAATATGGGCAACGACATCACCGTTCTCGATTTCACCGATGAGGAGATGCAGGAGGCGAACGGCGATTTCGATGAATTGTGGACGCGCTTCACGATCCCGCCCGGGACCTATCCGGGGCAGGAGAAGGAGATCAACACGATCGCGCAGCCGAACTTCCTCGCCGTGCGCGACGATGTGCCGGAAGAGACCATCTACAAGATGACAAAGACGATCTACGAGAACCTGCCGTTCCTGCAGGGCATTCATCCGGCGACGAAGAATATGAAGCTCGAAGCGGCGATCGCCGGTCTGCCGCTGCCGCTGCATCCGGGCGCGGCGCGCTATTACGAAGAGCAGGGGATCACGATCCCGGACCGTCTCAAGGTTTCGGCCGAATAAAAGGCGCGTGCGAAACGCCGCTTCAGGCCTGATCACGGGCCGCGTGCGCTGGCATGCGGTCCGCTCGGCTGAGACGGCGTCTTTCTATCTCCGCGAAAGTTTTCCAGCTGCAGGGATCGGACGATGAGCGAGGCGCAAGACGCGTCTGAGCAGGCCGCGCCTCAGAAGGATGTCGACGGCGAAGTCGAAACGCATGTCAGGAGCCTCGTCTCCTGGCCCGCCAGGGTTTTCGCCGCCTGCGGCATTGCCATCTCGCTCTTCCATATCTGGGCGAACATCGACGGGCGCGTGTCGACCTTGTGGCTCGTCGGCATTCACTTTGCCGGTTTCGCCTTTCTTGCCTGCCTGCGCTATCCGATGAAGATCGGCCGCTTCGTGGCGCCGCTCTGGCTCGACGCCACCACCGGCGCCGTGATCGCCGGTGCGACGCTCTTCATCATCGGCTCGGAGACGGCGATCTACGCGCAGGGGGTGCGTCTGTCGCCCGAGCATTGGGTGGCCGGAATTCTCGTCATTCTCGGTGCGATCGAGCTGACGCGGCGCACGACGGGGCCGATCATCCCGGTCCTCATCGTCCTGGCGCTCTCCTATGTGTCGTTTCTCGGTGCCTATGCGCCCGGCGTTTTCCGCTTCGCCGGGCTCTCCACCGAGACGGTTCTCTTCCGATCGATCTTCGCCGATGAGGGCATGTTCGGCACGATCGGGCGGATCTCTGCGAGTTTCGTCTTCATGTTCATCCTTTTCGGCGCGTTTCTGGTGCGCTCTGGAGCGGGTGATTTCATCATCGATCTTGCCCGCGCGCTCGCCGGCCGTCTCGTCGGAGGTCCCGGCTTCGTCGCTGTCTTTGCCTCGGGACTGACCGGCACGATCTCCGGCTCGGCCGTCGCCAATACGGTGTCGACCGGCGTCATCACCATTCCGCTCATGAAGAAATCGGGCTTTCCGCCACGTTTCGCCGCCGGCGTGGAAGCAGCCGCCTCGACCGGTGGGCAACTGATGCCGCCGATCATGGGGGCGGGCGCCTTCGTCATGGCGTCGAACACGCAGATCCCCTATCTCGACATCGTCGCCGTCGCGACGCTGCCGGCAATCGCCTATTTCCTCACCGTGGCCTTCTTCGTCCGGATCGAGGCGAAGAAGCACCATATCGTCGGCGTCGACGACGAAAGCCGCAGCGCCTGGGAGGTGCTGAAGGCGGGCGGCCCGGCCTTCCTCGTCCCCGTCGCAACCCTGATCGGACTTCTGATCTACGGCTTCACCCCGGTCTATGCCGCCGGCTGGGCGATCCTCTCCGTCGTTGCCGCCTCCTGGCTCACCAAGAACCGCATGGGACCGAAGGCGATCCTGGAGGCCCTGGCGCTCGGGGCGCAGAACATGATCATGACGGCGGTGCTTCTCATTGCCGTCGGGCTTATCGTCAACGTCATCGCCATGACCGGTATCGGCAACACCTTCTCGCTGATGATCGCCGAGTGGGCGGGCGGCAATCTCCTGATCGCGCTCCTCTTGATCGCGCTCGCCTCGCTGGTGCTCGGGATGGGGCTGCCGGTGACGGCCGCCTATATCGTGCTCGCGACGCTCTCCGCGCCCGCCCTTCAGGGCATGATCGAGAACGGCTATCTCGTCGACCTTCTGACTTCCGGCACCTTGCCGGAGGCGGCACGCGGGCCCTTCCTGCTCGCCGATCCCGAGGCGATGACGAAGCTTGCTGCGCCGATGAGCCGCGAGGCGGCGAACGCCTTCATCGCGGCGGCCCCCGCGGAAGTCCTGCGCCTCGTCCATGGCCAGGCGCTCGATCCGGCGCTGATCACGGCAGCACTTCTTTCGGCCCATATGATCATCTTCTGGCTGTCGCAGGATTCCAACGTCACGCCGCCGGTCTGTCTGACCGCCTTTGCGGCCGCGGCGATCGCCCGCACGCCGCATATGGCGACGGGGATGACGGCCTGGAAACTCGCCAAGGGGCTCTACATCGTGCCGATCCTCTTCGCCTATACGCCGTTCCTGCACGGCAGCGTGCCGGAGGTGCTTCTCGTCTTCGCGCAGGCGGTGATCGGCTCCTATGCCGTCGGTGCGGCTTTCGAGGGCTATATGGAGGCGCCGCTCGCCTGGCCGCTCAGACTTCTGGCGGGTGTCGCGGGTGTCGTCGTGCTGTGGCCGGGCCTGCCGGTTGCGACGGCGATCGGGGCGGCGATGACTTTTGCGCTGCTCCTATGGACGATCCGGCTCGACCGGCGCGGCCGAGCGGCCGAAGCACTCGCCTGAGCGCCGACCCGAAGCCTGGCAATTTCTCTGTGCTTGCCAGGTGCGGCACAGGCGCTAGCATCGGCTCTTTCACGAGAGAGCCGCGTCATGCCCGTCATCAACTCCCTTGCCGAAGCCGCCGACGAGATCACGCAATGGCGGCGCGATTTTCACCGCCACCCGGAGCTCCTCTACGAGGTGCCGCGCACGGCCAAAGTGGTGGCGGACAAACTGCGCGCTTTCGGTTGTGACGAGGTGGTGGAAGGCATCGGGCGAAGCGGTGTCGTCGGCATCATCCGCGGTCGCGGAGACGGCGATCGCGGCATCGGCCTTCGTGCCGACATGGACGCGCTGCCGATCGAGGAGGAGAGCGGCAAGCCATGGCGCTCCGAAACGCCCGGAAAGATGCATGCCTGCGGCCATGACGGGCATATGGCGATGCTGCTCGGCGCTGCGCGCTATCTCGCCGAAACGCGCAATTTCGCCGGCCGCGCGGTGATCGTCTTCCAGCCGGCCGAGGAAGGCGGTGCGGGGGCGCGCGCCATGATCGAAGACGGGTTGATGGAGCGTTTTGCCATCAGCGAGATCTACGGTCTTCACAATATGCCGGGCATTCCCGTCGGCCAGTTCGGCATCCGCCCGGGCCCGCTGATGGCGGCGACCGACAATTTCGTCATCCAGATCGAGGGCAAGGGATCACATGCCGCCAAGCCGCATGCCGGGGTCGATCCCGTTCTCGTCGGCTCGCAGATCGTCAATGCGCTGCAATCGGTCGCCTCGCGCAACGTCGATCCTTTGAAGAGTGCCGTTGTCTCCGTGACGACCTTTCACGCCGGCGACACGTTCAACGTCATCCCGCAGCGCGGGACCTTGAAGGGCACGGTGCGCACGCTCGATCCGGCCATCCGCGATCTGGTCGAGCGGCGCATGAACGAGCTCGTGCCGACGATCGGTCAGGCTTTCGGCGCGCGCGCCCGTCTCGATTACCAGCGGCATTACCCGGTGACGGTCAATCACCAGGAGCAGACGCACAAGGCGGCGGCCGTCGCGCGCGAAATCGTCGGGGAGGGGGCGGTCACCGAAGAGACGCCGCCGCTGATGGCGGGGGAGGATTTCTCCTATATGCTGGAAGCAAGGCCCGGCGCCTTCATCTTTCTCGGCAATGGCGATTCCGCCGGCCTTCACCATCCCGCTTATGATTTCAACGACAGTGCAGCACCTTACGGCGCGAGCTATCTGGCGCGTCTCGTCGAAACGGCGATGCCCGCGTGAGGCTCGGAACGCTGGGATCGCCTGAGCGTTGACCGGACACTGCACCCGCAACACTTTTAGTCGATATACTCCGTGACCCAGAGCTTCTTATTCGAAACGACATGGGGCGCATTCATGCGCCCGGAAGGCGGCGCCCGTTTCCGCTTGTGGGCTCCCGCTCAGAACGCATTGACGCTGCGCCTCGCCGGCCAGGATCTGGCGATGAACAAGGCCGATCGCGGCTGGTTCGAGCTCACCGTGCCGGAGGCCGAGGCGGGGCAGGACTATCAGTTCGTGCTGGAAGACGGTTTTGCCGTTCCCGATCCGGCCGCAAGGGCGCAGGCGGGCGACGTGCATGGGCCGAGCCGGCTCGTCGATCCGAAGGCCTATCGCTGGCAGAGCGCGGGCTGGCGCGGGCGCCCGGTCGAAGAGCTCGTCACCTACGAATTGCATGTCGGCACGTTCAGCCCGGCCGGCACCTTTGCGGGGGTCGAGGAACGGCTCGATTATCTTGCCGATCTCGGCGTCACCGCGATCGAGCTTCTGCCGGTGGCGCAGTTTTCCGGCAATCGCGGCTGGGGCTATGACGGCGTTCTGCTCTATGCGCCGCACAGCGCCTATGGCGGGCCGGAGGGGCTGAAAGCGCTCGTCGATGCCGCGCATCAGCGAAATCTGATGGTCATCCTCGACGTCGTCTACAATCACTTCGGGCCGGACGGGAATTATCTCCACATGTATGCCCCGTCCTTCTTCGACCCGGAGCGGCACACGCCCTGGGGCGCGGGCATCCATTACGATGACGCGGCCGTGCGCTCCTTCTTCATCGACAATGCGCTCTACTGGCTGGAAGAGTTCCGCCTCGACGGCATGCGTTTCGATGCGATCGACCAGATCAAGGGGCCGGGCGCCGAGACGCTCCTGCCCGAACTTTCCTCCCGCATCCGCGAAAAATGGCCCGACCGGCATATCCATCTGACGACGGAGGACGAGCGCAACATCGTCTCTCTGCACGAGCGCGACGCGGAAGGCGCGCCGCGCTATTTCACGGCGGAGTGGAATGACGATTTCCATCACGCCGCGCATTGTGCGGCAACGGCCGAGCATGAGGGCTATTACAAGGATTACGCCGATGATCCCGTCGGCCATCTGATGCGGATCCTGGGCGAGGGTTTTGCCTATCAGGGCGAGGTGTCCGAACATTGGGGCGGGCCGCGTGGCGTCGCGAGCGCCGGCCAGCCGCCGACGGCCTTCGTCACGTTCCTGCAGAACCACGATCAGGTCGGCAATCGCGCCGACGGCGAACGGCTCGCCGTGCTCGCCGACGAGGAGATGCTCAGGCTTCTGACGGCCATCCACCTCCTGCAGCCGCAATTGCCGCTCCTTTTCATGGGCGAGGAATATGCCGAGACGCAGCCCTTCCTGTTCTTCACCGATTTCCATGGCGAGCTCGCCGATCTCGTGCGCGAGGGGCGGCGACGTGAGTTCACCGCCTGGGAGAGCTTTCGCGACCCCGCGCGCCGGGCGGCGATCGCCGATCCGAACGACGTGAAAACGTTCGAGCGCTCATGCCTCGACTGGTCGGGTGCGGCGCGCGGCGAAGGGCATGAACATCTCGCCTTCACGCGCGAACTCCTGCATTTGCGCCATCGCGAGATCGTGCCGCGCCTTGCCGGCATGCGGGCGATGAACGCCGAGACGGAACGCCTCGGTGACCATGGTTTCCGCGTCACCTGGACGATGGGCGACGGGGCTCGGCTGACGCTCCTCGCCAATCTCGGCGATACGCCCGTTTCCACCGACAGCTACAAGCCGTCGGCTCCGATCTTTGTCTCCGGCCCGGGGGTCGATGCGGAGATCGCCGACGGTCTCGTGCCGGCGCTCGCCGTCGCCTTCTTCATGGAGACGTCCCATGCGTGAGGCAGGTCCGCCGCTTGAGGCGGTGCCGACGGCCACCTATCGCCTGCAGTTTCGCGAGGGGATGGATTTCGACACAGCGGCCGGGCTCGCGCCCTATCTGAAGCGCCTTGGCATCAGCCACCTCTATGCTTCGCCGATCTTCACGGCGGTGCCGGGTTCGACCCATGGTTATGACGTCGCCGATTTCGCCGAGCTCGACCCGGCGCTCGGCGGCGCGGAGGGGTTTGCCCGCCTCGCTGACGCTCTCAAGGCAAATGGCCTCAAGCTTCTCCTCGACATCGTGCCCAACCATATGGGCGCGTCGACGGCCAATCCCTATTGGGCGGACGTGCTCGAATGGGGCGAGGAGAGCCAGTATGCCGGCTATTTCGACATCGACTGGTCGGCGGCGAAGCTGCTCATTCCGGCGCTCGGTGCGCCCTATGGCAAGGTTCTCGAAGACGGGGAATTCGGGCTGCGTTTCGACAAGGACGAAGGCCGCTTCCGCTTCACCTATTACGACATCGCGCTGCCGCTGGCGCCGAATACCTATGGCCGGATTCTGGGCGAGATCGACGAGCCGGATTTTCAGGAGCTGTCGCTGACTTTCGCCACGGGTTCGGCCGACGGGGCGGGGCTTCTCCAGGAGCGGCTTGCGATGCTTGCCGAAGATCCCGAGGCGCTTGCCAAGATCGAAGGAGCGGTCGGCGAGATCTCGGCAGATCGAGAGGCGCTGCACGAACTCCACGAAGTGCAGAACTGGCGGCTTGCGCATTGGCGCATGGCGCGGGAGACTTTGACCTATCGCCGCTTCTTCGAGATCACCGATCTCGTCGGCGTGCAGGTCGATCGCCTGTCCGTCTTCGAGGCGACGCATGCGCTCGTCAAAGAGCTCGCAGAGAGAGGCGATGTCGCCGGTCTCAGGATCGATCATATCGACGGGCTTGCGGACCCCAAGGCCTATCTCGCGCAGCTCGCGGAGATTGAGAACGCTCCCTATGTCGTGGTCGAGAAGATCCTCGGCCCCGACGAAAGGCTGCCGGAAACCTGGCGGACGGCGGGGACGACCGGCTACGAATTCGCCCACGCCTTGACGGCGCTGCAGGTCGATACGGAGGGGCTTTCCCGCCTCGACGCGGCGTGGCGCGAGGAGACGGGCGAAACTCGGCCGTTTTCGGAGATTGTGCGCGAAACCAAGCGCCGCATTCTTACCTACAATCTCGCCGGCGAGCTCGCCTATCTCGTCGAACGCGCCCGCGAAATCGGCGAGAACGATCCGCTGACGCGCGATTACGGGCCGGATTCGCTGCGTCGTGCGCTGATTGAGGTCGCGACATCCTTCCCCGTCTATCGCAGCTATGTCGACCTGTCCGGCGCATCCGAGCAGGACCGCAAGCTCCTGCGAAAAGCCGGCGAGGAGGCGAAGCTCTCGCCCTTCGTGGAGGATCCGGGGGTCGTCGATTTCCTGGTCGGCCTTCTGCTTCTGGAAAACCTCTCCGATCACGAGACGATCGCAAGCGCGCTTTATCTCGCCCGCCGCTTCCAGCAGACGACCGGGCCGATGATGGCGAAAGCGCTGGAGGACACGGTCTTCTATCGCTTCAATCGGCTGATTGCGCTCAACGAGGTGGGCGGCGAGCCGGAGCCCGGCCCGCAGGCGAGCTTTCATCCCGCGATGCAGGAGCGGCTCGAAACGCAGCCGCAGGCGCTCTCGACGACGGCGACGCACGACACCAAGCGCGGCGAGGATGCGCGCGCCCGGATCTCTACGATCAGCGAAATGGCGGAGGAATGGGCGGACGCGGTGAAGCGATGGAACGCGATCCTCCTGCCGCTCGTGGCGGAGATCGACGACGGGCCGGCGCCGGAGCCGAATGTCGTCTGGCTGTTCCACCAGGCGCTCCTCGGCGGCTGGCCGCTGGAGCTTCAGCCGGACGATCATGACGGGATGCGCGATCTCGTCGAGCGGCTGGAAGCCTTCATGCTGAAGGCTGTGCGCGAGGCGAAAGAGCGGACGAGCTGGACGGCCGCCAATACGGCCTATGAGGAAAAGCTCTCCAACTTCGTGCGTTCGGCGCTCTCCAACGATTTTGCCGCCTATCGCCAGGATTTCCTCAAGGTGAGCGCTCCGCTCTTTGCAGCCGGTGCGGTCAATTCGCTGGTTCAGACGGTGATCAAGTTGACGGCGCCCGGCGTGCCGGATGTCTATCAGGGCACGGAATTATGGGATCTCTCCTTCGTCGATCCCGACAATCGCCGGCCGGTCGATTTCGACAGGCGCCGGGCGTTGCTCGATGAATTCGGGCTCGATGAATTCGGCGAGATGAGTTTTTCGGATGCGCTCTCCCGATGGCGCGAGGCGGTGCCGAAGGCATGGCTCGTGCAGCGTCTGCTTCGCCTGCGCGGCGAGCACCGTGGGCTCTTCCTCGAGGGCAGTTACGAACCGCTTGCCGTCGAAGGTCCGATGGCGGCGCAGATCACCGCCTATGCGCGCCGCGTGGAGGGCGAGACCCTCGTCGTGATCGTGCCGCGATTGCCGCTTTCGCTGCTCGAGCGGGACGACGGGCTCACTTTGCGCGTCGACGCCTTTGCCGACACGTTCGTGTCGCTGCCCGGCGGGGCGGCCCGTTTCGCCGATCTTCTCGGCGGTGGCGATGTCGAGGGCGATCGGATCGCGGCTTCGGAGCTTTTTCGCCGCGCGCCGCTGGCACTCCTCTTCGGCTCGGTGTCCTGAGATTTTGCCCGCGAGCGGGGTCGCGCCTAAACCTCCGGCATGGATGATGGAATTTTTGGAACCTTGGCATGGGTGCCCGTGTTGTGAGAACGGTTGACCGCACCCGGACACGGAGAGGATGGACGCATGAAAATTAAAGCCATTGCCATTGCTGCTGTTGCTGCCCTCAGCATCACTGCCTGTACGCAGACGGATAAGAACGCAGCGACCGGTGCTGCCATCGGCGGCGTCGGCGGCGCAGCGATCGGCGGGCTTGCGACGAAATCGGTTGGAGGCGCCGTGGTTGGTGGCGCGATCGGTGCCGCTTCCGGTGCCATCATCGGCTCGGTGGCGAGCCGCCCCGGCTATTGCTACTACCGCGATCGTTATGGTCGTCGCTACACCGCGGAGTGCCCGGCGGGCTACTGATCGCGCGCAGCTGAGTTGAAAGAGAGGCCTCCGGCGCAAGCCGGGGGCCTCTTCATTTGCGTCGCCGAAAACTGGCCGGTAAGAAAGTGCGTTCTTGCAGAGAGAGGGTGGCCTTGCGGAAAGTTTCTAAGCTCCTCGTCGCCAATCGTTCCGAAATTGCAATCCGCGTTTTTCGCGCGGCCAACGAGCTGGGGCTGAAGACGGTCGCCGTCTTCGCCGAGGAAGACAAGCTCGCCCTGCATCGTTTCAAGGCCGACGAGGCGTATCTGATCGGCTCTGGGTCGCATCTGCCGAACCAGATGGGTCCGATCGAGGCGTATCTTTCGATCGACGAGATTCTGCGCGTCGCCAAGGCGAGCGGTGCGGACGCCATCCATCCGGGCTACGGCTTTTTGTCGGAAAGCCCGGAATTTGCCGAGGCCTGCCGCGAGGCGGGCATCACTTTCATCGGCCCGTCGCCGGAGACGATGCGCCGGCTCGGCAACAAGGTCGCGGCGCGCAATCTCGCGGTCGAGGCGGGCGTGCCGGTGATGCCGGCGAGCGAGCCGCTGCCGGACGACGAGGGCCGCTGGAAGGAAGTCGCAAGCGAGATCGGCTACCCGGTCATGCTCAAGGCCTCCTGGGGCGGCGGCGGACGCGGCATGCGCGTCATCTCCAACGAGAAGGAACTCGTGGAGACCGTGCGGCAGGCGAAGCGCGAAGCCAAGGCCGCCTTCGGCAAGGACGAGGTCTATCTGGAAAAGCTCGTCGAGCATGCGCGCCATGTCGAGGTGCAGGTTCTCGGCGATCGGCACGGCAACCAGGTGCATCTTTTCGAGCGCGATTGTTCCGTGCAGCGGCGCCACCAGAAGGTCGTGGAGCGCGCGCCGGCTCCTTATCTCAGCGCCGAAAAGCGTGAGGAATTGTGCGGCTATGCGCTGAAGCTCGCCAAGGCCGCCGATTATGTCTGTGCGGGGACCGTTGAATTCCTGCAGGATTCCGCGACGGGCGAGTTCCACTTCATCGAGGTCAATCCGCGCGTTCAGGTGGAGCACACGGTCACCGAAGAGGTGACGGGCATCGATATCGTCAAGGCGCAGATCAAGCTGATCGAGGGCGAGAGGATCGGTGATCCGGCGTCCGGTGTGCCGTCGCAGGAGAAGATCTTCCTCAACGGCCATGCCCTGCAATGCCGCATCACGACGGAGGATCCGGAAGAGAATTTCATCCCGGATTACGGGCGTATCACCGCCTACCGCGGCGCCACAGGCTTCGGCATCCGCCTCGACGGCGGCACGGCCTATTCGGGCGCGGTGATCACCCGCTATTACGATCCGCTTCTGGAGAAGGTGACGGCCTGGGCGCCGACGGCGGAAGACGCCTTGAAGCGGATGCACCGGGCGCTGCGCGAATTCCGCATCCGCGGTGTGGCGACCAACCTCACCTTCCTGGAAAACATCATCACCCATCCGTCTTTCCAGGATAACAGCTACACCACCCGCTTCATCGACGAGACGCCGGAGCTCTTCGATACGGTGCGGCGCCGCGACCGCGGCACCAAGCTGTTGAATTATATCGCCGACGTCTCGGTCAACGGGCATCCGGAGACACGCAACAGGCCGCGCCCGCCGGCCGATGTGCCGCCGCCCGTGCCGCCCCTGTTCGAGGCGAAGGCGATGCCGGAGGATTTCCTCGGTACGCGCCAGCTCCTCGATCGCGACGGGCCGGAAGGGCTGGCGCGCTGGGTACGTGCACAGAAGCGGACGCTCGTCACCGATACGACCATGCGCGACGGGCATCAGTCGCTGCTTGCCACGCGCATGCGCACGCATGACATCGCGGCGATCGCGCCGGCCTATCAGGCGGCGCTGCCGGAGCTCTTCTCGCTCGAATGCTGGGGCGGGGCGACCTTTGACGTTGCCATGCGCTTCTTGACGGAAGATCCGTGGGAGCGGCTGAAACGCATCCGCGCCGGAGCGCCGGGTATTCTGATGCAGATGCTGCTTCGAGGCTCCAACGGTGTCGGCTACACCAATTACCCCGACAACGTCGTCCGCTTCTTCGTCGCCAAGGCGGCCGAGGCGGGGGTCGACGTGTTCCGCGTCTTCGACTGCCTCAACTGGGTCGAGAACATGCGGGTGTCGATGGATGCCGTCATCGAGAGCGGCAAGATCTGCGAAGGCACGATCTGCTACACCGGCGACCTCTTCGATCCGGACCGCTCCAAATACAACCTCGCCTATTACGTCGATCTCGCTAGGCAGCTGGAAAAAGCCGGCGCGCATATGATCGCCGTCAAGGATATGGCGGGTGTCTTACGTCCGGCCGCGGCGAAGGCGCTGTTCAAGGCGCTGCGCGAGGCGACCGATCTGCCGTTGCATTTCCACACGCATGACACGTCGGGCATTTCGGCCGCTTCGGTTCTCTCTGCGGTGGAGGAAGGCGTCGATATCGTCGATGCGGCGATGGATTCCGTCGCAGGTCTCACCTCGCAGCCGGCACTCGGCTCGATCGTGGAAGCGCTCGCCTCGGGCGAGCGGGCGACGGGCCTGACGCGCGATGCGATCCGCAAGATCGCGTTCTACTGGGAGGCCGTGCGCTACCAGTATGCGGCCTTCGAAAGCGATCTCAAGGCGCCGGCTTCCGAGGTCTATCTCCACGAGATGCCGGGCGGGCAGTTCACCAATCTCAAGGAGCAGGCGCGGTCCCTCGGGCTCGAATCGCGCTGGCACCGGGTGGCGCACACCTATCACGACGTGAACTTGATGTTCGGCGACATCGTCAAGGTGACGCCGTCCTCGAAGGTCGTCGGCGATATGGCGCTGATGATGGTGAGCCAGGATCTCTCCGTCGACGACGTCCTCGATCCGAGCCGTGAAATCGCCTTCCCGGATTCCGTCGTCAAGATGATGCGCGGCGAGCTGGGTCAGCCGCCCGGAGGCTGGCCGGAAGCGATCCAGAAAAAGGTTCTGAAGAACGACACGCCGATCACCGTGCGGCCGGGCTCCTTGATGGAACCGGCGGATCTGGAGGCGGAGCGTGCGAAGGCCACGGAAGCGGCCGATCACGAGATCTCCGACGAGGAGCTCGCCTCCTATCTCATGTATCCGAAGGTCTTCACCGACTTCGCCAGGGCGCAGGAGGATTACGGGCCGACGGAGGTTCTGCCGACGCCCGTCTATTTCTACGGCCTTGAAGCCGGCGACGAGGTGATGGTCGAGATCGAGCGTGGCAAGACGCTCGTGATCCGCTGTCAGGTGGTCGGCGAGCCCGACGAAGAGGGGCAGGTGCGCGTCTTCTTCGAGCTCAATGGCCAGCCGCGCTTCGTGCGCGTGCCGGACCGGGCGCATGGCGCGGCCGATGCGGCGCGGCGTCCGAAGGCGGAAGCGGGCAATGCCGATCAGGTGGGCGCGCCGATGCCAGGCGTCATCTCGCAGATCGCGGTCAAGGCCGGCGAGAAGGTGACGGCGGGCGACGTGCTCTTGTCGATCGAAGCGATGAAGATGGAGACGGCGATCCATGCCGACCGCGACGGCACGATCGAAGCGATCATCGTCAAGGCCGGAGATGCCGTCGACGCCAAGGACCTTCTGATCCGCTACGAGGCGGCCGAATAGGCTGTTTGATTATCGGCCCGGGTGTCCTGCCCGGGCCTCTTCGTCGGCGATCTCCGCCTCCTGGCCGATTTCGGCGAGGGCGCGGCGATGCTGCTCGGCCGATTCTTCGGAAAAACAGCAGAAGATGATTTCCGACAGAGCGCCCGGATGGCCTTCCGAATAGCCGACGCAGGTGGACGTCGCGATCGTCGCCGCGCGATCGGCGGGAAAGCCGTAGATGCCGGTCGAGATTGCCGGAAACGCGATCGTGTCAAGGCCGTTCTCTACCGCGATATCGAGCGCGCGCTTGTAGGCTGAGGCGAGAAGCTCCGCCTCGCCATGACCGCCGCCTTTAAAGCGCGGGCCGACGGCATGGATAACGTGGCGGGCCGGCAGATCATAGCCGTCCGTCAGGCGCGCCTCGCCTGTCGGACAGCCGCCGAGCGTGCGGCATTCTTCGAGGAGTTGCGGGCCGGCGGCGCGATGGATCGCTCCGTCGACCCCGCCGCCGCCCAGAAGCGACTGATTGGCGGCGTTGACGATGGCATCGACCTCAAGCGTGGTGATGTCGGCAATGATGATCGAGAGCGTCGTCTCGGCGATTTTAAGCGTGTCCATCTTCCGAGAAGGCCCTTCGAGCGGCTTCCGTTCCTTTGCCCTTTAAAGAGCCGTCCAGCCGCCGTCGATTGACAACGGTGTCCCGGTGATCTGGGCGGCCGCGTCGGAGCAGAGAAAAACGGCCATGGCGCCGATATCCTCGATCTTGACGAATTGCTTCGTCGGCTGGCGCTCCAGCATGACTTCGCGGACGACGGTCTCGCGGTCCATGTTGTGGGTCTTCATCTGGTCTTCGATCTGGCCTTCGACGAGCGGCGTCTTCACATAGCCCGGGCAGATGGCGTTGCAGGTGATCGGCTCCTCGGCAAGCTCCAGCGCCACCGTCTTCGTGAGGCCAACGACGCCGTGCTTGGCGGAGACATAGGCGCTCTTATAGGGCGAGGCGGTGAGACCGTGGGCGGAGGCGATGTTGATGATCCGGCCCCAGCCGGCTTCCTTCATCCCGGGCACGGCGGCCGCCGTGGTGAAGAAGGCGGAGGAAAGATTGATGGCAATGATCTGGTGCCATTTCTCGGCCGGAAAATCTTCGACCTTCGCCACATGCTGGATACCGGCATTGTTGACGAGGATCTGAACCGGGCCGATCTTGGCCGCCTCTTCGATGAGGCCGCGGCATTCGGCATCGACCGACATATCAGCCTTCACATATTTCGCCGTCACGCCGTATTCGGAGGCGATCTTCTCGGCGAGCTCGTGGTCTTCGGTGCGATCCGTGAAGGAATTGATCACGACATTGGCGCCTTCGGCGGCGAGCGCCTTGGCGACGCCGAGACCGATCCCGGAATTCGATCCGGTGACGACGGCGGTCTTGCCTTTCAACATGCTTCTTCTCCTGCGATTTCTTCGTTGCACGTGAAAATGCTGCGGGAGGCGCGGTTTTCCAGGCCAATTCCCGTGGCCGCAGGGCGGGCATGCGCAGTGGAACAACGCCCGCGGGCGCGGCGTTGAATCAAGTCAGTGAGTCTTATCAGTTAGTTGAGTCCGATATGCCCGCCGCCCGTCCTGTCTGGAAAGGTCAGCTGCGCCTCTCTCTCGTTTCCATCCCGGTCGAACTCTACTCGGCGACGAAGACGTCTTCCAAGATCTCCTTTCGTCAGATTCACGAGCCTTCGGGCAAGCCCGTGAAATACCAGAAAGTGGTTCCGGGTGTCGGGCCGGTCGATACAGATGAAATCCTGAAGGGCTTCGAATACGAGAAGGGGAATTACGTTCTTCTGTCGGAAGACGAGATCGACGAGGTCAAGCTCGAGACCAAGAAGACGCTGGAGCTCACGCAATTCGTCGGTTCCTGCGAGATCGACCCGCTTTATTTCGACAAACCGTATTTCATGGTGCCGCAGGACGAGCTCGCCGAGGATGCCTTCCGCGTGGTGCGCGATGCGCTGCGCCAGTCGGAGAAGGTGGGGCTCGGGCAGCTCGCGCTCCGCGGCAAGGAATATCTCGTTGCCATCAAACCCTGCGGGACGGGGCTTCTCCTGGAGACGCTGCATTACGAGGAAGAAATCCGCAAATCGGATTCCTTCTTCTCCGGCATCGGCGACGAGGAGGCGGATGAGGATCTCCTGGGCGTCGCCTCAGAGCTGATCGAGCGCAAGACCGCACCCTTCGATGCCGGCGTCTTCAAGGACCATTACGTGAAGGCGCTGCGCGATGTGATCGACTCGAAGCTCAAGAAGAAGCGGCCCAAGGTCGTGGAAAGCGACGATGACGAGGCGCCGAAACGCGGCGGCGACAACGTCATCGATCTGATGGCGGCGCTGAAAGAGAGCCTGGAGAAGAGCGGGGAGGACGGCAAGAGCGGCGGTAAGAGCAGCCGAAAGTCCGCTGCGAAGACGTCGTCTTCTTCGGCGAAGTCGCGGAGCGGCAAGGCCGGCACCGGCAAATCCTCGTCCCGGGCGAAGTCCTCCAGCTCGTCCGGCCGTCAGCGCAAATCGGCTTAAGGAGACTTGATGGCGACGGCAGATCTTCTCAAGACCTATCGCACCAAGCGCGACTTCGCAAAAACGCAGGAGCCGAAGGGCAAACGCGGCAAGGCCAAGGGCGCGAGCTTCGTCGTCCAGAAGCATGATGCCACCCGCCTGCATTACGATTTCCGGCTCGAGCTCGATGGTGTTCTGAAGAGCTGGGCGGTGACAAAGGGCCCGAGCCTCGATCCGGGCGAAAAACGCCTGGCCGTCCATGTGGAGGATCATCCCCTCGATTACGGCGGCTTCGAAGGGACGATCCCCAAGGGCCAATATGGCGGCGGCACGGTGATGCTGTGGGATCGCGGCACCTGGGAGCCGCTCCATGATCCGCATGAGGGCTTGAAAGAGGGCAAGCTGCATTTCCGTCTCAACGGCGAGCGGATGAAGGGCGGCTGGGCGCTCGTCAAAATGCGCGGGCGGCCGAAGGAGAAGCGTGAGAACTGGCTTCTCATCAAGGAGCGCGACGAGACGGCCGACGAGAGCGATCCGCTGCTGAAAGACCACGAGACCAGTGTTGCGACCGGCCGCAGCATGCAGGCGATCGCGGAGGGCGCGGATTCGCCCGTGTGGGAATCGGAGCCCGAGAAAGGCAGTGAGACTGCCAAGGGCGAGACCGGCTCCAAGGGCAAGGCGGCTGCCAAGAAGAGCGCAGGGACGAAAGACGCCAAGGCCGCGCTGCCGGCCTTCCGTTCGCCGCAGCTTGCAACCCTCGTCGATGCCGTGCCGTCGGGTGCCGGCTGGGTCCACGAAATGAAATATGACGGCTACCGTCTGATCGTGGCGCTCGGTAAAGGAGGCCCGAAATTCTTCACCCGCAGCGGCCAGGATTGGACGGCAAAATTTCCCAAGCTCGCCAAAGCTTTCGCGCCGCTCGGCGGGCGGTCGGCGCTCGTCGACGGCGAGCTCGTCGCTTTCGACGACAAGGGACGGACCGATTTTTCCAGCCTGCAGCGGGCGATCGGCGAGGGGGGCGATCTCGCCTTTTTCGCCTTCGATCTTCTCGAAATCGATGGCGAGGACGTGACCGGCGAAAAACTGAGCGAGCGCAAGACGCGGCTCAAAGAGCTCTTGAAGCCGCTGCCGAAAAATTCCGTCGTGCAGTTTTCCGAACATGTGCGCGGCGAAGGCGAGAAGGTGCTGTCGGCGCTCTGTGCCGGCGGGCATGAGGGCATCGTCTCGAAAAAGGCGGATGCGTCCTACCGCTCGCGGCGCACCAAGACCTGGCTCAAGATCAAATGCACGAAGCGGCAGGAATTCGTCATCGGCGGCTGGTCGCCTTCGCAGCGGCGCACCGGCTTTTCGTCTCTCCTTCTCGGCACCTTCGAGGACGGAAAACTTCGTTATAACGGGCGTGTCGGAACGGGGTTCGATGAGAACGATCTCGACGCGTTGTCGGCGCGGCTGAAAGCGATCGAACGCAAAACGCCTCCCTTCGCCGATGTGCCGAAGGCGGTGGCGCGCGGCGCCCATTGGGTGAAGCCTGCGCTCGTCGCCGAGATCGCCTTCACCGAATTCACCGGCGACAACATTCTGCGGCATCCCTCATTCCTGGGACTGCGCGAGGACAAGGAGGCCAGCAAAGTGAGCCTCGAAAAACCTGTTGCGGCGACAGGCGCCGAAACTTCGTCGAAGTCGAAGCAAGCGCCAGGGAAGCAAGGGTCCGGGAAGCGGGGCTCGGGCGGAGCGTCGTCTGCGGGAGCCGCAAGCGCCGCGGGCGACGGCGACGACATGCGCGTTGCTGGCGTGCGTCTGACGTCGCCCGATCGTGTCGTCTTTCCGAGCCAGGGTCTGTCGAAGCGCGATCTCGCGGAATATTACGCGGCGATCGGTGAATGGATGCTGCCTTATCTCGCCGAGCGCCCACTCAGCCTCGTGCGCTGTCCGCAGGGGCGCGCCAAGAAGTGTTTTTTCCAGAAGCACGATTCCGGCGGTTTTCCCGACGAGATGAAGCGCGTGGAAATCATCGAGGGCTCCGGCGACAAGGAGCAGTATTTCTATGTCGACGATCTCGCGGGCATCCTCGCGGGTGTGCAGATGGGGGTGATGGAATTCCACATCTGGGGTTCGCGCATCGATCAGGTCGAGAAGCCGGAGCGTATCGTCTTCGATCTCGACCCCGATGAAGGGCTCGATTTCGGTGATGTGAAGACGGCCTCCTTCGACCTCCGCGACAGGCTCGCCGATCTTGGCCTTCAGAGTTTTCCGATGCTTTCCGGCGGCAAGGGCGTGCATGTCATCGTGCCGTTGACCCGGCGCGCCGAATGGCCCGAGGTGAAGGCGTTCGCGCGCGGCTTTGCGATGAGACTTGCCGAGGAGGCGCCGGAGAAATACGTGGCGACGATGTCGAAAGCGAAGCGCAAGGGGCGGATTTTCCTCGATTATCTCCGCAATGAGCGTGGCTCGACGGCGATCGCACCCTTCTCCACGCGCTCGCGCGACGGGGCGCCGGTGGCGACGCCGGTCTCCTGGGACGAGCTCTCATCGGTGAAAGCGGCGAACGCCTACACCGTGGAAAATCTGCCGAAGCGGCTCAAGGCGCTTCGCGGCGATCCCTGGGGCGAATATCAATCCGTACGGCAGTCGGTCACGAAGGCGGCGATGAAGGCGATCGAAGGCGATTGAGCGCGAACCGTCGGCGCAGCATCTCAAGGCATCGGGAACAGGTTTTTATGGAAAGAACGATTCTGGCAGTCGACGCCGGCGGCACGACTTGTCGCGGGCGCCTGGTCGCCCCCGATGGGGCGGTCCTCGCGAGTGGAGAAGGCGGTGCCTGCAATCCCTCCACGGATCTTGCCGGGGCGATCGCCGTCCTCGACGCCCTCATCAATGTGCTCTGCCGGCAGACCACGCCGCAGACCCAGCGCGGATCGGTCGTTCTCAGCCTCGGGGTGGCGGGCCTCGTCGACGTCAACCGGCGTGCGGCTTTTCTCGCCGCACATGAGGGATTTGCTGAGATCGTGTCGATGTCGGACGGCTATGCGGCGCTTGTCGGAGCGAGCGGCGGGCAGCCGGCGCGGCTTATCATCCTCGGTACCGGTGCCGCCGGGCACCGGCTTTTTGCGGATGGGACCTCGATCCAGCGCGACGGCTGGGGTTTTCTCGGGGGAGATCGCGGCTCCGGCGCCTGGCTCGGCCGCCGGGCGGTGGAGGCCGCGCTGAAGAGCTTTGACGGGGCGGCGCCTGAGAGCCTCCTGTCCGAGCGGCTCGTGGCCCGGCTCGGTGGCAGAGAGGCAGCTATTCTGGACTGGCTGTTGCAGGCGAGGCCCCGGGATTTTGCGGCACTCGTGCCGGAGATCGTCGCGGCCGCGGAGGCGGGTGATGACGCAGCCGCAACGCTTCTCGAGGCTGCCGCCGATGAGGCCACGGCTCTCGTCTCTTCGCTTGGCGATGGCCGCGGCGGGAAGAGCGTCAGCGGAGAGAGCGACGGGGAGCCGCTCTACCTCCTGGGTGGGCTTTCGGTGCTTTTGCGCACCCGCATCGAAAGGCGGCTCGGTCGGCATCTCGACGTGCCGCAGGGCTGCGCGCTCGACGGTTGTGTCCACGTGGCCCGCGGAAAGGCGCCGCAGGAGCGGCGCCGGTAGGAAAGACGCTGGCTCTGTCAGCCGGCGTCCTGCCGGGCAGGCCGGCAGAGAGGGCTCAGTCGTTTTCGGCGGCGAGAATGGCTTTCAGGCCCTCGCGATAGGTCGGGTAGGCGAGGGTGACGCCGAGTTCGTTCTTGATCTTGTCGTTTTTGACCCGCTTGTTCTCGCCATAGAAGGTGCGCGCCATCGGGCTCATATTGGCGGCCTCGAAACGGACTTCCTCCGGCGGCTCGACACCCAGAAGCTCGGCGGCATAGGTGATCACGTCCTGCGGTGCAGCCGGCTCATCGTCGGTGCCGTTGAAGATGCCGGACGCGTTCTGCCGGAGAGCGGCGGCTGCGATCTGGCCGATATCCTCGCCATGGATGCGGTTGAAGACCTGTCCGTCCTTGATAATGCGGCGGCTCGTGCCCCGGCGGATCTTTTCGAACGGGCCGCGGCCGGGGCCGTAGATGCCGGAGAGGCGGACGATGGAAACGGGAATGCCCGTCGTCTCTGAGAACGAGAGCCAGGCGTTCTCCGCCTCGACCCGCTGCTTGGAGCGCTTCGAGACCGGCCGGCATTCCGACGTCTCGTCGACCCAGCCGCCATCATGGTCGCCATAGACGCCGACCGTGGAGAGGTAGCAGATCGAATTGGGACCCGCTTCCGACAGGGCGTCGCCGAAGACGTTGAGCACGGGATCACCCGTCTCGTCGGGTGCGATGGAGACGAGGACATGGGTTGCCTCGGCGAGCGCATCGGAGACGGCACCGTTATGGGGCGCGCCGGCATTTCCGTCGAAGAGGAGAGGCATGGCGCCGAGCGCGGCCATCGCATGCAGGCCTTCGGCGCTGCGCGTCGTGCCCCAGACGCTTTCGGGTTCAAGTGCGTCCATGGTGAACCGGGCCGAATAACCGAGGCCAAAGCAAAAGAGATCCATCAATCCTCGCCAAGCAAATTCCATTCGCCGCGCACGGCGGCATTGTCTTCTTGCGGCAAAAGTTCTGCCCGTGCCCTCTCTGCCGTTTCGGGGGCGAGCCTGGCGAGTGCCCAGATCGCCGCGCCGCGCACAAGCGGGCTTTCGTCATCGAGCCTTGCCCTAGCTTCCGATGCAAGCTCCGCATCGCCCGAATTGCCGATCGCGATCAAGACATTGGAGACGAATTTCGCCCGTCCGATGCGTTTGATCGGCGAGCCGGAAAAATGCTGCCGGAAGGCGGCATCGTCCAGGCGGACCAGG
This sequence comes from Afifella sp. JA880, assembly GCF_025379905.1. Taxonomy (NCBI): domain Bacteria; kingdom Pseudomonadati; phylum Pseudomonadota; class Alphaproteobacteria; order Hyphomicrobiales; family Afifellaceae; genus Afifella; species Afifella sp. JA880. The sequence goes on along the minus strand of NZ_JAOANH010000003.1, from coordinate 130,200 downwards.
TCTTTCAGAGAAGGCGCCTGAAGATCCTCGCGGGCTTTCAGCTTCGCCTCAGAGGCGGTTTCCGCAAACTTGTTCCACGGGCAGGCGGCGAGGCAGTCGTCGCAGCCATAGATGCGGTTGCCGAGGTCTTTGCGAAATTCGCGCGGGATCAGGCCTTTGTCTTCGATTGTCAGATAGGAGATGCAGCGCCGCGCATCGAGCTGGTAGGGCGCCGGGAAGGCGTTTGTCGGGCAGGCCTCGAGGCAGCGCCGGCACGAGCCGCAATGGTCCGTTTCCGCGGGATCTGCGGGAAGCTCGGCGGCGGTGAAGATCGCGCCCAGAAAAAGCCAGGAGCCGTGGTCGCGCGAAACGAGATTGGTGTGTTTGCCTTGCCAGCCGATGCCAGCGGCCGCCGCCAGCGGCTTTTCCATGACGGGGGCGGTGTCGACAAACACTTTGATCTCGTCGGGGAGATTGCGGCGGCGCGCTTCGGCGGCAAACCGCGAGCCGATGCGCTTCATCGCGCCCTTGATGAGGTCGTGGTAATCGCGGTTGCGGGCATAGACGGAGATCGTCGCCTTCTGCCGTTCCGCGAGCGTGGCGAGGGGATCGCCTTCGGGGCCGTAATTCATGCCGAGCATGACGACGGAGCGAACATCGCGGAAGATGCGGCGTGGATCGGCGCGCCGGTCCGCCGTTTCCGGCATCCATTCCATGCTGCCGTGGCGGCCTTCGTCGATCCAGACGCCGAGGCGCTTGCCGGCGCCTCCGAGCCCGTCCGGATGCGTCACGCCGAGGGAGGTGAAGCCTTCGTCACGGGCAATTTCGGCCAGGAACGCCTTCAGGCGCTCCGTCTCTAGAAGTCGAGATCGGCGTAATGGGCCGGCGGCGTCACGCCGCGCATCTGGTCGTTGAGGAGCGGACGGAAGGACGGTCTCGATTTGATCCTCGCGTACCAATCCTTGACTTCCTCATATTCCTGCCAGGGCACCTCACCCAGAAAATCGGCCACGGAAAGCGCCGCGGCGGCGGCGAGATCCGCGTAGCTCATGCGGTCACCGGCGAGCCAGCTCTGTTCCACGATCAGATGATCGATATAGCGCAGGTGCATGCGGATATTAGCCCGGCCGGCGCGCAGAAGCGAGGAATCGGGCGAGGAATCCATGCCGAGCCGAGACATCTCGCGTTTGATGACCCGCTCTTCTGCGAGGTAGACCGTCACCTCGGGATCGAACTTTCCGAGAAACCAGTCGAGAAGCCGTCGCACCTCGGCGCGGCCATCGGCGCTTGCCGGCAGAAGCCGGTGTTCGTCGAGGGCAAAGCCGCGGGTCTCGTCGAGATATTCAGATGCCGGCCAGGCGCCGACGATCGGCGGGCCGTTGTCTTCCTGCATCACCGGCAGCGTGCCCGCCGGATTCATCAGCAGAAATTCCTCACGGCGCTCCCACGGGCGCTCCTCGATCAACTCGCAATTGAGATCGCATTCCCCCACCGCCAAACGGATGAAGCGGGAGGGAACGGACAACGGATGGTGGTAAAGCCGGATCATCAGCGGGGCTGGCTATCAAACTGGTGAAAGGAAATGGGAACGCTCATTGCGGCATGGTAGGAGCCGCACGCTCGCGACGATTCGCGAGCGCCCTTGTGCCATGGCGGCGCAATCGGGCGAAGGTTGGGCGATCGCCTATGCGGGAAAGGAAAGAGCTTGGATATCGGAACCATCTTTGATGCCGCTTTCCTCGGTTTGATCGAAGGGTTGACGGAGTTCATTCCGGTTTCATCGACAGCGCACATTCTGCTCGCCGGGCATTTTCTGGGCTTCGAATCGACGGGCAAGACCTTCGAAGTGCTCATCCAGCTCGGCGCCATCCTGGCCATTCTGTCGGTCTATTTCGGGCGGTTGTGGCGTGTGGCGACACAACTTCCGACGAGCCCCGATGCAAGGCGCTTCGTCATCGCGATCCTCCTCGCTTTCCTGCCGGCCGCAGTCATAGGTGCCATCGCGCACGATTTTATTAAGAATGTCTTATTCGAGACGCCGGTGTTGATATGTATCACCCTGATTGTGGGTGGCATCATTCTCGCGTTCATCGATCGGCTGGACCTGAAGCCGGTCCATCATGACGCGATGCGGTATCCGCCGGGGCTCGCCTTCAAGATCGGCGTGTTCCAGTGTCTTGCGATGATCCCGGGTGTTTCCCGCTCCGGTGCGACCATCGCCGGTGCGCTTCTGATGGGCTGCGACAAGCGTTCGGCGGCGGAATTTTCCTTCTTTCTCGCCATGCCGACGATGGCCGGTGCCTTCGCCTACGATCTCTTCAAGAATCGCGCGCTCTTGTCGGCCGACGATGCGGTGATCATCGGCGTCGGCTTCGTCTTTGCCTTCGCGGCGGCTCTCGTCGTGGTGCGCAGCCTGCTCGACTTCGTCTCCCGCCACGGCTTTACGCCGTTCGCCTGGTGGCGCATCGCCGTCGGCACGGCGGGCCTCATCGGGCTCTGGCTCTGGGGCTGATCTCTGCGGCGCGGCGGGAGCTCGCCCCGCCGCTTCAACGTTCTGAATGACTTCGGAGCGCGGCTTGGTCGCGTTTCGCGCTCCGGCCCTGCCTCAGACGGGATGCTTCTCGGCGAACTGCCCGTGGTCGCGGAAGCGCACGAGGTAGGTCGGGAGAATGAGCTCCAGCGCGGCAGGATCGATGCCGAGGCCTTCGAGCGTGCGGCCTTCCGCTTTCGCCTCTTCCGAGACGACATTGTCGAGCCGGAGCTGACGCACCTGATCGTAGGTGAGGGGCGGCGAAGGCAGTTTGCTCATGATGCGGCCCATCGGCTTGGCGACGCTGAAGGGGATCGACACGATCTTGCGACGGCGGTTGATGACTTTCAGCATGAGCTCCATGCATTCGCGGAAGGTCAAAACCTCCGGGCCGCCGAGCTCATAGGTCGCCCCGGGCTTCGCCTTGCCTTCGAGACTGTTAGCAATCGCCTCGGCCACATCGCCGACGAAGACCGGCTGAAAGCGCGAGCTGCCATCGCCGATGATCGGCAGGATCGGAGACATCGCCGCCATGCCGGCAAAGCGATTGAAGAACTCGTCTTCCGGCCCGAAGACGATCGACGGACGCATGACGATGGTCTCCGGCCGGTGTTCGCGCAGCCCCGCTTCGCCCTCCGCCTTGCTGCGGAAATAAGGGATGTCGGAGTTCGCGTCGGCGCCAATGGCGGAGACATGGACGATATCGTCCACGCCGGCGGCTTTGGCCGCTTCGCCGATGGTGCGCGGACCTTTTGCCTGCACGGCGTCGAAGTTCTGGGCCCCGCCCTGGTAGAGGATGCCGACCAGATTGACCGCGGCGTCGGCCCCATCAAGGGCGCGTTCCACCGACCAGGGGTAGCGCAAATTCGCCTGCATCGGGACGATCTGCCCGACCGAGCCGAGCGGGCGCAGGTGGAAGGCGAGATCGGGGCGCCGCACGGCGACGCGGATGCGCCAGCCGCGCAGTGCAAGGGCACGCACGACATGACGGCCCAGAAAGCCAGAGCCCCCGAAAACGGTGACGAGGCGGGTCGGTTCGCTCGGTGGTTGCACGTTCAACTCCTGCCAGGCGTGTGGCTTCTCAGGCGAGAAGCGCGGGTTGCGGACACATATAGTCTCGGCGGCATGCGGCCATCAACGTCCCGTACTTCGTAAAGGTTGAGCTTTTGCCAAGGTCGCGGCGTTTTGTGGGTGCTTCAGCGCCTCGTAGATCATCAAGCCGGTGGCGACGGCGAGGTTGAGCGAATCCGCTCCCTCGCGCATCGGAATGCGCAAAAGGCCGTCGCAGGCTTCGGCGAGCGCATCGGTCAGACCCTGGCGCTCATTGCCCATGACGAGGACGAGTGGCGGCGCATAATCCGCCTCGCGGAAATCCTCTGTGGCCGAAAGATGCGTGCCGAGGAGGCGCGCCGAATTGGCCTTTGCCGCGGCGAGGAAGGCCGCCTCATCGGCGGTGGCCAGCGACACGTGGAAGAAGGAGCCCATGGAAGCGCGCACCGTTTCCAGCGAAAACGGGTCGCAGCATTCGCCGATGAGTGCGACGCCCGCGACGCCCGCCGCATCCGCCGTGCGCAAAATGGTGCCGAGATTGCCGGGATCGCGGATGCGGTCAAGCCCGATCCACAGGCCTTCGCGGCCGATCTCCTTGCGGGGCGCCAGCCTCTGCTCGAAGACGCCGATGACGGAATGCGGGTTGTCGCGGCGGGAGAGCTTTTCCAGGACCGGGCGACTGACGGAGAGGACGCGCCCGCCCGCACCTTTGACGGCGGCGGCGGTGTCGGCAACCGCGCCCTCCTGCAGGCTCTCCGCAGAGGCGATGAAATCGTGGACGCGAAATCCCGTCTCCAGCGCGTCGCGCACGAGCTTCAGGCCTTCGCCGAGAAAAAGGCCGGTGCGGTCCCGCTCCTTCTTCTTGGCCGAAAGGGCTGAGAGCTGTTTGACGATGGGGTTCGAAGGGCTGGTGACGCGGTGAAAGCCTGGGCGCCACTCTTCCTCGGCTTCGTTCATTGTGGTTTCTCCGCCCGGCAATATAGGGCCGTGGGCAAGGCCTTGGCGCGGCCTTCGCCGAGAAGCGCCATTTCGCCGGACGTGACCCTGCCGCCGACGATATCGGCCGAAAGCTGGTGCAAAGCGAGATAGGAGGCGCGGATCGCATAGGCCGTCAGGATCAGCGTCCCGCCGGGCTTCAGGCACTGGGCGCAGAGTTTCAGCATCTCCGGCAGATCCTCAAACAGATGCCAGGTCTCGCCCTTCGGCCCGCGGCCGTATTTCGGCGGATCGAGCAGGATCATGTCATAGAGATTGCCGCGGCGCACCTCGCGGGCGGCGAACTTGCCGGCATCGTCGAGGAGCCAGCGGATCGGCTTGTCATCGAGCCCGGAAAGCGCCTGGTTTTCGCGCGCCCAGGCGATCGCCTTTTTGGAGGCGTCGACATGGGTGACCTGGGCGCCGGCCTGCGCGGCGACGAGCGAGGCGATGCCGGTATAGCCGAAGAGATTGAGGAGTTTCGGCGCCTCAAGTTCCTTGAGCCGCTCTTCGACGAAATCCCAATGCACGGCGTGTTCGGGGAAGACGCCGACATGGCGGAAGGATGTCAGGCGGCAGGTGAAGGCGAGCGCGCCGTGACGGCACGTCCATTCCGTCTCGCTGGCGTTCTGCCGCCAGCGTCCGGCGCCTTCCTCTTCCACGTCGCCGGTGAAGACGGCGTCTGCCCGCTGCCATTGTTTCGCGGGGAGAGAAGGCGCCCACATCGCCTGCTCCTCCGGCCGGTCGAGCAGCATCGGCCCAAAGCGCTCGAGCTTGCGGCCGTTGCCGCTGTCGAGAAGCGCGTAATCCTCGTGGCCGCGGCTTGCGAGCACCCGCGGCTGAAAGGTGGCGTCGTCCGGAAGGGGGTCAGTCTGCACGATTGCCGATCAGAGTTTCTGTGAGCGTCGGGTCGCCGATCGCCAGGAAATAGGGGTTCTGGAAAGGGCGGGGCCCGCCTTCGTGTTCGCGACCATAAAGAAAGGGCGTGCCATCGAGGTTGAGAACCTGGCCGCCGGCAGCCTCCAGCACCGCCTGGCCGGCCGCCGTGTCCCACTGCATGGTCGGACCGAGACGGGGGTAGAAATCGGCCTCGCCCGCCGCAAGCAGGCAGAATTTGAGCGAAGAGCCGATTGAGCGCGTCTCCGCGGCTTCGAAACGGTCGAGAAATGCGGCCGTCTCCGGCGACATGTGCGAGCGGCTCGCGACCGCGATCGGCGTTTCCGGGACGGGGCGGATGGCGATCGTCTGCAGGTCGGTGACGATCCCCGACGGCCGCTCCACCTCGCCGCGCCACGCCTCCTGTTTGAGGCCGCAGAAGAACTTGCCGAGCACCGGGGCGTAGACGACGCCGGCGACCGCATGTGCGTCCTCGACGAGGGCGATGTTGACGGTGAATTCGCCGCTGCCGCTCAGGAATTCTTTCGTTCCGTCGAGCGGATCGACGAGGAAGAAACGGGAGCCGCATTCGGGCGGTCCGAACTCCGAGCAGGCCTCTTCGGCGACGATCGGGATGTCGGGAAAGTCGTGGCGCAATCTTTCGGTGATGAGCTTTTCGCTCGCCCGATCCGCTGCGGATACGGGTGATGAATCGGCCTTCTTCTCCACGGCGAGGTCGCCGTCATGGATTTCGAGAATGGCCTCCCCGGCAGCGATCGCGATCGTCATGAGCGTATCGAGCGGCGCGGGCAGTTGGCTGAGTGGCATGAGGTCCCTTGTTGTCTCCGGCCTTGTCGTCTCCGGTCTTGCCATCAAATAGCCTTTGCCGGGGTTTGTTTGCCAGTTGAGTATGAATGGGCCTGTGTGCACAATCGAACGCAATCAACAAGGGGGCGTAGGGAGGCAGTATGAAACTCACCGGTGAATACGTGATCACGGCGCCGCGAGAGAAGGTCTGGGCGCTGCTCAACGATCCGGACGTGCTGCGCGAATGCCTGCCCGGCTGCGAAGAACTCCATGAGACCGAAACCGGCGGCCTGTCCGCGCGGGTGACGACGAAGATCGGACCGGTGAAGGCGACCTTCAACGGCACGGTGGAACTGCAGGATGTGAAGCCTCCCGAGAGCTACCGGATCGCCGGCGAAGGCCAGGGCGGGGTCGCTGGCTTTGCCAAGGGAACAGCCGATGTGCGCCTTGCCGAAGAGGGCGAGACGACGATCCTGACCTATGACGCCGATGCGCAGGTGGGCGGCAAGCTCGCCCAGCTCGGCAATCGCCTCGTGGGATCCACCGCCAAGAAGCTCGCCGATCAATTTTTCTCCTGCCTCGCCGAAAAGGCCGGCGGGCACACCATCAAAGCCGATGAGGCGGCGCCGGCTGCCGGCACGGCCGATGAAGCCGTGCTCTCAGAGCCTGCCGGCACGGCTGCGATCCCCGGGGCCACCGTGCCGCCGCTCGCGACAGGCGTGCCGGAAGTGGGCGGCCAAGAGACCGCCACCGGTACCAGCAGCGAGGCCAGGCGCGAGGGCGAGCATGAATCGGCGTTTTCGCATGCCGCCCACGAGCTGGAGCATGCCGCTGAAGAGGCCGAGGAGGCGGTCGAAGAACGCGCCGCCGGCGGCTTCCTCGGCGGGCCCATGGTCTGGGGCTTTATCGCGATCCTCGTCCTGATCGTGCTCTGGGCGATTCTTTAAGATCGCGGCCGCATCGCCGGCCGCGATCTGAATAACGGGCGACACGCCCCCATAACAAAACTCATAGGGAGGGTTTCAATGGTCACTGTGACGATGACGGTGAATGGCCGTCAGGTCTCCAAGGAGGTGGAAGATCGCCGCCTCCTCGTGGACTTTCTGCGCGAAGATCTGGAGCTGACCGGCACGCATGTCGGCTGCGACACCTCGCAATGCGGCGCCTGCGTCGTGCATCTCGACGGCAAGGCGATCAAATCCTGCACCATCCTTGCGGCGCAGGCGGACGGGACGTCAATCACGACGATCGAAGGGCTCGCCGACGGCGCCGAGCTGCATCCCCTGCAGGCGGCCTTCAAAGAGCATCACGGTCTGCAATGCGGCTATTGCACGCCCGGCATGATCATGTCCGGCGTCGACATCATCCGCCGGCACGAGGGCCAGCTCGACGAGGACACGGTGCGCCACGAGCTGGAGGGCAATATCTGTCGCTGCACGGGCTACCACAACATCGTCAAGGCGATCCTCGCCGCGGCGCAGGAGATGCATGGCGAGGTCCGCCAGGCCGCCGAATAGACGCGTTGATCTTGGATCCGGACCGCCCCGCAAGAGACCCGACAAAGGGTCCGGCAAAAGGGTGCGGCCGAAGGAGGAAACATGGCTCAAGATGGCATCGGCGCGCGGGTCGCGCGCAAGGAAGACAAGCGATTCATCACCGGTAAGGGACGATACGTCGACGACATGCGCGTCGCGGGCATGAAGCATGTCGCTTTCGTGCGAAGCCCATACGCCCACGCGAAGGTGGGGGGCATCAATTCAGAACAGGCGCGCAACATGCCGGGCGTGCTCGCCGTTCTCACGGGCTCGGAACTCGTGGCCGACGGCATCGGCAATCTCATCTGCGGCTGGATGGTCCATTCCAAGGACGGCACGCCGATGAATATGGGCGCATGGCCGGCGCTGGCGCCGGAAGTGGTGCGCTTCGTCGGCCAGGCCGTCGCGATGGTGATCGCCGAAACGCGCGGCGAGGCCCGCGATGCGGCCGATGTCGTGGCGGTGGAATGGGAAGAGCTTCCCGCCATCACCGATCCGGCGAAGGCTTTGGGGGAGGGCGTCCCGCAGCTTCATCCCGAGGCGAAGGGCAACCTGATCTACGATTGGGAGATCGGCGACAAGGCCGCAGCCGACAAGGCTTTGTCGGAGGCTGCCCATGTCACCCGCATGGAGATCGTCAACAACCGCCTCGTTCCGAACGCCATGGAGCCGCGGGCGGCGCTCGCCCAATACGACGCGGCGGACGACCATTTCACCTTGTGGACGACGTCGCAGAACCCGCATGTGGCGCGGCTCGTTCTCTCCGCCTTCTACAATGTGGCGCCCGAACACAAATTGCGGGTGATCGCGCCGGATGTCGGCGGCGGCTTCGGCTCCAAGATTTTCATCTACCCGGAAGAGGTCGCCTGCCTGTGGGCGGCGCGCAAGACGGGACTTGCGGTGAAATGGACGGGCGACCGGTCTGAGGCCTTCCTGACCGACGCGCATGGCCGCGACCATGTCACGGTCGCGGAAATGGCCTTCGATGCGAACAACCGCATCACCGCCTTCAAGATCGACACGATCGCCAATTTCGGCGCCTACATGTCGCTCTTTTCGTCCTCGGTGCCGACCTATCTCTACGCGACGCTGTTGTCGGGGCAGTACGATATCCCGACGATCCACTGCAATGTGCGCGGCGTCTACACGAACACTGCACCGGTCGATGCCTATCGCGGCGCCGGGCGGCCGGAAGCGACTTATGTCGTGGAACGGATGATGGAGACGGCAGCGCGCGAGCTCGGCGTGGCACCACCGGAGCTTCGGCGGACGAATTTCATCCGCGAATTCCCGCATCAGACGCCGGTGATCATGAATTACGACGCCGGTGATTACGAAGCCTCGCTGAGCGCCGCTCTGTCGGCCTCCGATTATGCCGGGTTCGGCGAGCGCAAGGCGGAAGCCGCGCGTCGCGGCAAGCTTCGCGGCATCGGGCTCTCCTGCTATATCGAGGCTTGCGGCATTGCCCCCTCGCAGGCCGTGGGATCGCTCGGAGCGGGCGTCGGGCTCTGGGAATCGGCCGAAGTGCGGGTCAATCCGGTCGGCACGATCGAGGTTCTCACGGGCTCGCACAGCCACGGCCAGGGGCATGAGACGACGTTCGCCCAGCTCGTGGCGGAGCGTCTCGGTGTGCCGATCGACAATGTCTCGATCGTGCATGGCGACACCGACAAGGTGCAGTTCGGCATGGGCACGTACGGTTCGCGTTCCGGCGCGGTCGGCATGTCGGCGATTTCGAAAGCCATCGACAAGGTCGAGGCGAAGGCGAAAAAACTCGCCGCGCATCTTCTGGAGGCGGCGGAGGGCGATATCGAGATTGCCGATGGCGAGGTGCGTGTCGCGGGCACCGACAAGAAGCTCGGCTGGCATGAGGTCTGCCTTGCCGCCTATACGGCGCACAACATGCCGGAGGGGATGGAGCCGGGCCTCAAAGAGGGCGCCTTCTACGACCCGGCGAATTTCACCTTCCCGGCGGGCGCCTATGTCTGCGAGGTGGAGATCGATCCCGATACCGGCCACACCGAGATCGTCCAGTTCGTGGCGGCCGATGATTTCGGGCGGGTCATCAACCCGATGATCGTCGAAGGCCAGGTGCATGGCGGTATCGCCCAGGGCGTCGGGCAGGCGATCCTGGAGGGCTGCATCTATGACGCCGAGAGCGGCCAGCTCATCACGGCGTCCTACAATGACTACGCCATGCCGCGGGCGCACGATTTGCCGTCCTTCAAGGTGTCGACCACGGAGACGATCTGTCCGTCCAATCCGATCGGCATGAAAGGCTGCGGCGAGGCGGGGGCCATCGGCACGCCACCGGCGGTGATCAACGCCATCACCGATGCGATCGACAACAACGACCTTTCCATGCCGGCGACACCGGAGAAGGTGTGGCGGGCCCTGCGGGCCGGTGCCGCGCCGATGCGGCAGGCGGCGGAATAGGAGCAAAGCCCATGTATTCTCTCACCTATAAGCGTGCAGACAGCGTGGAAGAGGCGCGGCGCTTGTTCCAGGAAGCGTCCGATGCCGCTTATCTCTCCGGCGGCCACACCTTGCTGCCGACCATGAAGCAGCGGCTGGCCGCGCATGACGTGCTCGTCGATCTCACCCGCATCGGCTCCATGAAGGGGATCTCGGTCGAAGGCGATCGGGTCCGGATCGGGGGCGGCATGACGCATGCGGAGGTCGCGGGCTCCAGCGAGGTGCAGCGGGCGATCCCTTCGCTTGCCGCGCTCGCCGGTTCGATCGGGGATGCGCAGGTGCGCCATCGCGGCACGCTCGGCGGCTCGATCGCCAATGACGATCCGGCGGCCGATTATCCCGCGGCCGCGCTGGCGCTTGCCGCCACGATCACGACCGACAGCCGCGAGATTGCGGCCGATGATTTCTTCACGGCGCTCTATGAGACGGCGCTGGAGGAAAGCGAGATCGTGACGGGCGTGAGCTTCGCCATTCCCGAGGTGGCGGGCTATGCCAAGTTCCGCAATCCCGCCTCGCGCTATCCGATGGCCGGGGTCTTCGTGGCACGCCATCGCGATGGCTCGGTCCGCGTCGCCGTCACCGGTGCCGGCAATGAAGGCGTCTTCCGCTGGCATGCGGCGGAGACAGCGCTTGCCCGGGATTTCTCCGCCAATGCACTGGAAGGTCTCAGCGTCGACCCCGACCTGATGATGGGCGACATTCACGGCTCGGCCGAATACCGGGCGAACCTCGTCGCCGTGATGGCACGGCGGGCGCTCGCCAATCTCGGCTCCGCCGAAGCGATCATCTGAGGCGTCGCACGCTGCAACTGTAAGAGGGAGCGGCCGCGGCTGCGGCCGTTTCACTTTGGCGACCGAGGCGGCGAGAGAAGTCGGGCCTTTGCTCCGGCGATGCGCGTTACAACGGCGGGGCTAGTCTGTGTCGCTCAGGTCGCGTAACAATGCTTGTTTGCGGCAGGTGGAGCTTGCCGTTGACTGCCGGGCAGGGCGCAACTATAGCATCGGGCGACAACGCGGCCGTTTACGGCCGCGCTTTCTGTTGGGCCGAAGCGACAATTGTCGGCGCCGACAGAGCCCTTCAATTGGCAACGAACGGATCTTGATATGGCCAATACACCTTCGGCCAGGAAGGCTGCTCGGAAGATCGAGCAGCGCACGGCCACCAACAAGGCGCGGCGTTCGCGCCTGCGCACTTTCCTGCGGCAGGTCGAAGAGGCCATCGCCTCGGGCAACTCCCAGGCCGCCCAGAGCGCTCTGCGCGAGGCGCAGCCGGAATTGATGCGCGGCGCTTCCAAGGGCGTCCTGCACAAGAATACCGCGGCGCGGAAGATGTCGCGTTTGGCACAGCGCGTGAAGGCCCTCGGCTGAACGCAACCTGGCGGCGTCTTCGGTGCGCCGCCTCGCCTGAGATGACATGGCAGGGCGGGCTTTGCCCGCTTTCCACACACAGCCAAAGAGACGCTGCAGTGCCCTTTTTGCGGCCGGCGTCGAACGCTCCCGGCAGAGTCTGGTTGAGCCACGCTGTCAGAATTATCCATTCATTAACAAAAGTTTATGGGCAAGACGGACGCTCGGGCCCGGATTTTTGGACCGGATTACGAGTCAAGCCCAATTGCGCGGCAACGATTCTGACTCACTTCGAAAGCCGTTGCCGAAAACGCACATATTGCCCAAGACTCTGAGACTCCAAGGGCTTGCGGCGCGACGCTGGGACGGTCTTCCCGAAGGTCATGTCGGAGTCGTTTTTAGTTCGTTCCGTCTGCGGCGGATTCGGTGGTTGCCCCCCCCTCCGCTCTGTGGTTTTTAGGTCGCCACGACGGGGCGACCCGAATGCCCTCAGCAAAAGGTGAAGCCGAACGGCGCCAGGAATCCTTCCTGGCGTGGTGGATGCCTTGCGCCTGGGCGGGTCTACGCCCGGGGTTCGCTCCGTCGCGGCGGTCCTTCAAGACCGTCAAAACCAAAAGGCTGGGATCCCCTTTTACGGGTGTTTTTGGCGGCCGGGTCATGGCTCGGGCGGACAGGAGGCATTTGTCTTGCGTACAACGGCTTATCAGGGTGACGTCGGACCGGAGGAGGCCTGGAAGGCTCTCTCAGAGTCGGATGCCGTGCTGATCGATGTGCGCACGCGTGCCGAATGGGCCTATGTCGGTCTCCCGGATCTATCGCCCCTGGGGCGCCAGCTTTTTTTAGCAGAGTGGCAATCTTTTCCCACGCAACAGGTCGATCCGGAGTTTGCCGGAAAGCTTATGGCAGCCCTTGGGGAGGCTGGGGTCGGGCAGGAGGTGCCGCTCTATTTCATCTGCCGGTCGGGAGTGCGTTCCGCTGCAGCAGCAGCGGCCATGACGGCGGCAGGGTATGGTCCATGTTTCAACGTTTCGGGAGGGTTCGAGGGGGACCGCAACGAGGCTGGACATCGCGGGCAGATCAACGGCTGGAAAGCGGTGGGATTGCCCTGGACACAGTCGTGACTGTGGTTCGGGTGCATGAGGTGAAAGGCCTGGCGCGTCAGCGCCCGGCGCAAGGAGGACGAGGCAGTATGTCTGCAGAGGCGGCGAAAATCATGAAGGAGCAGGACGTGGCGGAGACGGACGTCGAGCGGCGCGACTGGGACGAAGCCTGGGCGCGCGTCAAAAAGCGGCTCCGGACGGAGCTCGGTGACGATGTCTTTACGTCATGGTTTGCGCGCATCGAATGCGACGGGGTTGCGGCGGGTGTCGTCAGCCTTTCGGCGCCGACCCTGTTTTTGAAGGGATGGATCAAGAGTCATTACAGTGACCGCCTGGTGGCGCTCTGGAACGCCGAATATGGCGATGTGCGCCGGGTCGATGTCGTCAAGCGCAGCCCCCTCAAGTTTCCTGCGCAAGTCAAGGTTGTGCATTCCGAACCCGCGCCGGCCCAGCCTCAGGCCGCGCAGGAGGATGCGGAAGACCGCTTCGCCGGCTCGCCTCTCGATGCCCGGCTGACCTTCACCAGTTTCTGCGAGGGCACCTCCAACGAGGTCGCGTTCCGCGCGGCCAAGGCCGTGGCCACGGCCCCCGACGGTGCACCTCCCCTCTACAATCCTCTCTACCTCCATGCCGGCGTCGGCATCGGCAAGACGCATCTGTTGCAGGCGATCGCGCATGAGACGCGCAAGCTGCATCCGCAGCGGCGGGTGATGTATCTGACGGTGGAGCGCTTCACCTTCCAGTTCGTCGCCGCCCTTCGCGACAAGGCCGCGCTCGACTTCAAGGAAAAGCTGCGTTCGATCGACATCCTCCTGATCGACGACATGCAGTTCCTGACCGGCCGCAGCGTGCAGCAGGAATTCTGCCACATGCTGAACGCGCTCCTCGACAGCTCCAAGCAGGTCGTCGTTGCAGCCGACCGCGCGCCGGGCGAGCTCGATGGGATCGACGAGCGCGTGCGTTCCCGCCTCAAGGGTGGCGTGGTGGTCGGCATGGCGCGCCCGGATACGGCGATGCGCCGCAAGATCCTCGATCTTCGTCTGGCGGCCGCGCGCGAACGCGATCCCAAGATCCAGGTGCCCGACAACGTGCTCGATTTCATCGCCCGCATGGTGGTGAGCAACGGGCGCGATCTCGACGGTGCCTTGAACCGGCTGATTTGTCGCGCCCAGTTTTCCGACCAGCCGATCTCGGTCGACGCCTGCGAACTGGCGATCGCCGATCTCATCGGGGACCGCGAGCCGAAGCGCATCCGCATCGAAGACATCCAGAAGATCGTCGCCCGCCATTACAATGTGAGCCGGCAGGATCTCGTCTCCGCGCGCCGCACCCGCACCGTCGTCAGGCCCCGGCAGATCGCCATGTATCTCGCCAAGACCATGACGCCGCGTTCGTTTCCGGAAATCGGCAAGCGCTTCGGCGGCCGCGATCACACGACGGTCCTGCACGCCGTGCGCAAGATCGAGGGGCTCGTCGGCGCCGATCAGAAGCTCTCCGACGAGATCGAGCTCCTGCGCCGGCTGTTGCAGGATTAAGTCCTCCGGCGCTGGCGGTGTTCTCCACCGCCGGCGCCCCTCTTCGTGGTTCTTCCGCGCAAGCGGCCACGCGCACTTGCTTTTGTCAGTGAGGCGCGCCAATTTGACCGCCCGCCGCTGCGATGCACCCGTATCCGCAGTGGCTTCGGGCCCTCCAATTCCTGGAATGCCGGTATGAAAGTTGCGATCGAAAGGGCTGCCTTCCTGAAAGCCCTGACCCCCGTCCATCGCGTCGTCGAACGGCGCAACACCATTCCGATCCTGTCGAATGTGCTGTTGCGCGTGGTCGAGGGCGGCGTGCTCTTGAAAGCCACCGACCTCGACCTGGAGGTGTCCAATCGGATGCCGGCCATGGTCGAGCAGCCGGGGGCCGCCACCGTGCCGGCGCATATGCTCTACGACATCGTGCGCAAGGCGCCCGAAGGTTCGGAGATCTCGCTGACGACCGGCGACGGCGGCACCATGAAATTGATGGCGGGGCGTGCCCGCTTCGAATTGCAGATGCTGCCGGATACCGATTTCCCGGACCTCGATCCTGGCGAGCTTCCGGTGCGGTTCTCCCTGACGGCGAGTGAATTGCGGCGCCTCATCGAGCGCACGCAGTTTGCAATCTCCACCGAAGAGACCCGCTATTACCTCAATGGCATCTTCTTCCACGTCTCGGGTGAGGGTCCGGAGCGGCGGCTGCGTGCCGTGGCGACCGACGGCCACCGTCTCGCCAAGGCGGAAATGACCGCGCCGGAAGGCAGCGACGAGATGCCGGGCATCATCATTCCGCGCAAGACGATCGGCGAGATGCAGCGGCTTCTGGAGGACGGTGACACCAATGTGTCGCTTGAACTCTCCGACACCAAGATTCGTCTGAGCGCCGGTTCGATCGTGCTCACCTCGAAGCTCATCGACGGCACGTTCCCGGATTACGAGCGGGTCATCCCGTCCGGCAACGACAAGGAGATGGTCGTCTCCAAGGACGTCTTCAAAAACGCCGTCGACCGGGTTTCGACCATTTCCTCCGATCGCGGCCGGGCGGTGAAGCTGGCGCTCTCCGAAGGGCGTCTGGTTCTGACCGTCAACAATCCGGATTCCGGCAGCGCCACCGACGAGATCGATGTCGATTACGATGCCGAGCCTTTGGAGATCGGCTTCAATTCGCGCTATCTCCTCGACATTGCCGACCAGCTGACGACGGGCGAAGCACGTTTCGAGCTTGCCGATCCGGGTTCTCCGACGCTCATTTGCGACAAAGAGGGCGGCGACGCGCTCTATGTGCTGATGCCGATGCGCGTGTGAGGTCATGATCGCGGCGCCTGCGGCTTGTCAGCAGGTCACGCTCGCTTCCCTGAAGCTGACGGACTTTCGCAATTATAAGGCGGTCGGGTGCGACCTCCGGCCGGGGCTCGTCGTGCTCACGGGCCGCAACGGTTCCGGCAAGACCAACCTCCTGGAAGCGGTGTCTTTTCTCTCGCCCGGCCGGGGTCTGCGGCGGGCAAAACTCGGCTCGGTCGCCCGCACCGACGGTGCCGGGGGCTGGGCGGTTGCGGCGGATATCGCTGCCGGCGAGGACGTTAGGCGCGTCGGCACCGGGCTTCGCTCCGCGGAAGAGGCAAGCCGGGAGGTGCGCGTCGACGGGGCGACGGCGCCCTCTTCGGAAGCCCTGTCGGAGTATTGCCGGGTTTTGTGGCTGACGCCGGCCATGGACGGTCTCTTCACCGGGGCGCCGGGAGACCGAAGGCGTTTTCTCGACCGCCTGTCGCTCGCCATCGATCCGGGGCACGGGTCTCGGGTGCGCGCCTTCGACCGGCTCATCTCAAGCCGCAATCGTCTGCTCGAAGACGATGCCGGGCCGCGCTGGCTTTCCGCGGTGGAGGCGGAACTCGCCGAAGCGGCGCTCGCCGTCTCGCTCGCCCGCCAGGAGACGGTGGCGCTCCTCGCCGGGCTGATTGCTTCCCATGACGAGACCTCCGCCTTTCCCTCCGCCGGGCTCGCGCTAGAGGGCGATTTCGAGGCGGAGCTGGTGGCGGGCCGCTCTGCAAGCGAGGCGGAGGAAGCCTATCGGGCCGCGCTTGCCTCCGAGAGAGGGCGCGACCGCGCCGCCAAGCGAACCCTTTCCGGGCCGCACCGCTCCGATCTCGCCGTCACCTTTGCCGCCAAGAACGCGCCGGCGGCGCTTTCTTCCACCGGCGAGCAGAAGGCGCTGCTGCTTGCCATCATCCTGGCGGAGGCGGAGCTCGTTGCCCGCGTTGCCGGAATGACGCCCATCCTCCTCCTCGACGAGGTCGCCGCCCATCTCGATGAGGGACGGCGTGCCGCACTTCTTGCGCGTCTCGAGGCGCTCGGCGGGCAGAGTTTTCTCACCGGCACCGACAAGGCCCTCTTTTCTGCCGTCAATGACAGCGGCCAGTTCATCGAGGTTGTCGACGGGCAGCTTTCGGTTGCTTAAAAGAGAAAAGCGAAAAGCATCGCGGACCGCCTTCATTGGCGTTGCCACAATCCCCATCTATAAGGGGAAATCCCATCTCTCTAGCCGATTCGAAAGCTTATGACGGACACACCCGAGACGCCACGCATTAGCCTCCCGTCAGATTACGGGGCGGGCTCCATCAAGGTCCTCAAGGGCCTCGATGCCGTGCGTAAGCGACCCGGCATGTATATCGGCGACACCGATGACGGCTCGGGCCTGCACCATATGGTCTACGAGGTCGTCGACAACGCCATCGACGAGGCGCTTGCTGGCTGGGCCTCCGAAGTGTCGGTCACGCTCAATTCCGACGGCTCGGTCACGGTGATGGACAATGGTCGCGGCATTCCGACCGATCTGCACCCCGAGGAGGGTGTTTCGGCCGCCGAAGTGATCATGACGCAGCTTCATGCCGGCGGAAAGTTCGACCAGAATTCCTATAAGGTTTCCGGCGGTCTGCATGGTGTGGGCGTCTCCGTCGTCAATGCGCTGTCCTCCTGGCTCAAGCTCAAGATCTGGCGCGACGGCAAAATCAACGAGATGCGTTTCGTGCACGGTGTCGCCGAGCAGCCGCTCGCGGTGATCGGTGAGGCGGGCGATATGACCGGCACCGAAGTCACCTTCATGCCGTCCACCGAAACATTCACGATGACGGAGTTCGACTTCGACACCTTGGAGCGCCGCCTGCGCGAGCTCGCTTTCTTGAATTCGGGCGTCAAGATCCGCCTGACCGATCGCCGTCATGCGGATGTGCGCGAGGAGCTCCTGGAATATGAAGGCGGCCTTGAAGCCTTCGTGCGCTATGTCGACCGGTCGAAGAAGCCGCTGATGCCGGCGCCGATCGCCGTCTATCACGAACGCGACGGCATCACCGTCGAGGCGGCTTTGTGGTGGAACGACAGCTATCACGAGACGGTGCTTCTCTTCACCAACAACATTCCGCAGCGTGACGGCGGCACGCATCTCGCCGGCTTCCGAGGGGCGCTGACGCGGCAGGTTTCCGCCTATGCGGAGAGCTCCGGCATCGTCAAACGCGAGAAGGTGTCCCTGACCGGCGACGATTGCCGCGAAGGGCTTTCCTGCGTCCTGTCCGTCAAGGTGCCCGATCCGAAGTTTTCCTCGCAGACCAAAGACAAGCTCGTCTCCTCCGAAGTGCGGCCGGTGGTGGAATCGGTCGTCAACGAGGCGCTCTCCACCTGGTTCGAGGAGCATCCGGCGGAAGCCAAGATCGTCGTCAGCAAGGTGGTCGAAGCCGCGGCTGCGCGTGAGGCGGCGAGAAAGGCGCGCGATCTCACCCGCCGCAAAGGCGCGCTCGACATCTCCTCGCTGCCCGGCAAGCTCAAGGATTGTTCGGAGCGCGATCCCTCCAAATCGGAAATCTTCATCGTCGAGGGCGACTCGGCCGGCGGGTCGGCGCAGATGGGCCGCGACCGCGGCTATCAGGCGGTGCTGCCACTTCGAGGCAAGATCCTAAATGTCGAGCGCGCGCGCTTCGACAAGATGCTCTCCTCCGATCAGATCGGCACCTTGATCACGGCGCTCGGCACCGGCATCGGCAAGGAAGAATTCAACGCCGACAAGCTGCGCTACCACACCATCGTCATCATGACGGATGCCGATGTCGACGGCGCGCATATTCGCACGCTGCTTCTGACCTTTTTCTATCGGCAGATGCGCGAGCTGATCGATCGCGGGCACATTTTTATCGCCCAGCCGCCGCTCTACAAAGTGACGCGCAACCGTTCCGAGCAGTATCTGAAGGACGAGCGGGCGCTCGAGGATTACCTCATCCGCGGCGGTCTGGAAGAGACGGTCCTGACGCTCGCCCATGGCGAAGAGCGGGCGCTCGAGGATCTGCGCGCCATCATCGACGAGGCGCGCGGCTTGCGCACGGCGCTCGACCGGCTGCATTCGCGCTACAATCGTGCCGTCGTGGAGCAGGCGGCGCTTGCCGGCGCTCTCGATGCGGAGCGCATGGCGGTGCCGGCGGAGGCGTTGCAGATCGCTGCGAAAACGGCAGAACGCCTCGATCGCATGGCCGATGAGACGGAAAAGGGCTGGCAGGGCGAGGTGCGCGACGGTGGCGTGCTCCTGCAGCGCACCTTGCGCGGCGTGACGGAGGTCGTGCGCCTCGATTCGGCGCTGATCGGTTCGGCCGATGCGAAGTCGATCAATCATCATGCCCAGCCGCTGATGGCCGTCTTCGACGAGCCGCCAAGGCTGCGACGCAAAGAGGTCGACAGCACGGTGTTCGGGCCGATGCAGCTTCTGGAGGGCGTCTTCGCCGTGGGGCGCAAGGGCATCACGCTGCAGCGCTATAAAGGGCTCGGCGAGATGAACCCGGATCAGCTCTGGGAGACGACGCTCGATCCGGAAAGCCGCTCGCTTCTGCAGGTCTCGGTCAAGGACGCGGACGCGGCCGAAATGATCTTCTCGGGCCTGATGGGCGACGATGTCGAGCCGCGGCGCGAGTTCATTCAGACGAACGCGCTGCAGGTGGCGAACCTCGACGTCTGAGGCTCGGCTCAGCGGTGGGCGCGCCCCGGTGCTTTGCCGGGGCGAGGTGCGTCTGCCGCTCGTTTCAAAGGCCGAAGATTTCGCCGATGCGTTCGAAGAACGTCGTTTCTTCGCGCACCAGCCGGATGCCGAGATTGGCGGGCGGGATGCCGACCGAACAGGCGCCGGCCGACGGGTTGCGCACGAAGCTCGTCAGATAGGCCCGGTGCTCGCCTTCGGCGATGCGCACGCCGCAGCTTTCATGGGTGCTCGCAACACCCTTTTCGTCGAGCCGGTGGCGCGTGAAACAGGTCGACGTCCATTCCCAGACATTGCCTGAGATATCCAACAGGCCGTTCTCGTTTTCACCGAAGCTGCCGACGGGCCGCGGTTCGGCCTCGACCTTGCGGGCGCGCGCGGCCTCTGCGTCATAGCTTGCCAGCCAGCGTTCCGCCGGATTATCCGTATCGGTCGTGACGCCGAGGCCATCGTCCTGAAAGCGCGAGCCGGCCGCGATCGCCCATTCCTCGTCCGTCGGCAGGCGGTAATGGTCGCCGGTCGTCTCCGACAGATACGCGGCATAGGCCATGGCATCGTCGTAGCTGACGCCGACGAGGGGGAGCGACGCTTCTCCCGCCTCGTCCAGCGCCCGGCAGGCGCCCGCGGCGACGCAAGCGGAATATTCGCCGCGCGTCACCTGCCGTTTCATGATGAAGAAGGCGCGATCCGGCGTGATCGTCGCAAGCGGGGGATCGACGGGGTGGCTGCCGCGAAGAAATTCGCCGGAGGGCCTGTAAGCGACTTCCTGGCTCTCGATGCGCACGAAGACGGGATCGTCCTGCGCCTTATCCGCGGCGATCGCGGGCTCGATGAAAACGGAACCGGAAAGGGCGAGGAGGAGCGCGCCTGAGGCCATGGCGTCGCGAAGCGTCTTATGAAGCTGCATCGTCCCCTCCTCGCATCTTGAGGGTAGGTAGGGCGGCCCGCCGGGGGGCGTGGCGGGCCGCTCCGCCGGCCTGTCGGTCGGCGGGAAGGTTCGTCCTCAGGTCTTCAGGCCTGGATCGGGCCCGGAGCGCTCACCTGGGTCATCAGGTCGTTGTCCCAGTCGCCTTCCACCTTCACATGACCGGTGGCGCCGAGCTCCGCCGCCTCGATCAGGTTGTGGTTGACGTAGGCGTAGATGCCGGGCTGGCGGAAGGTGTAGACGGCCGCCGCCGCGCTGCCGCCGCGCACGAACCAGGTCTCCTGGTCCTTCTGAGGGGCATTGGCGAATTTGCCGTTTTCCCAGACCCAATCGCCGTGCCCGCCGATGAGATGCGGGCGGCTGTCGCGGTTGGCGCAGGAATGGATGAAGAGCACCGTCTCGCCGACCTTGGCCGTCATGGCATTCTCGCCGGTCAGTGCACCGACCTTGCCGTTGAAGACGACATGGGTCGGAATGAGGCCGCGCATCACGTCGAGCGTGTCGGAATAGGATTCGCCGGGGCCGTCATAGGTCTTGTAATTCCCGTCCTCGTCGCGCGGGATGTAGAGGTCGAATTCCCCGATCGTGTAGATGCGGTCGTAGTGGAGTGGCTTGCCCTCGCCGTCCTTGAGGCCGTCGCGCGGCAGAACCAGAACCGCACCGCTCATGCCGGAGACGACGTGCCAGGGCACCATGCCGGTCGGCGCGCAATGGTAGATGAAGACGCCGGGGCGGAAGGCTTTGAAGCGCAGCACCGTCTGCTCGCCCGGATTGATGAGGGTGAGGCCGCCGCCGCCGAGCGCGCCCGTGGAGGCGTGGAAATCGATATTGTGCGGCATGGTGTTGGTTTCCGGATTGACCAGGGTCAGCTCCAGATAATCGCCCTCATGCACCACCATCGTCGGTCCGGGCATGGAGCCTTCGTAGGTCATGGCCTGGAATTCGGTGCCCTGGTCGTCGACGACGACCTTCTTTTCCTGCACCGTCATCTTGAATTCGACGATCTTGGGTCCGCCCTTGGCGACCTGGTCGTGCGCCATGACATGCGGCGGTGTCACGAGCTTGCCCTTCACGCGCGGCAGATCGCCGACCTTGGTCGCGGGAGCGAGGCCATCGGAGGCCTTCTCGGTGGCACGGGCAGGAGCGCTCGCCAGAAAGGCGGCTGTGGCGGCACTGGCGGCACCCATCAATGCGGAGCGGCGGGTGATCATCGATCTCGTCCTTCTATCTCGATCTCGTTCGATGACAGGAATGAACACCCGATCGTGGAAAGTGTTTTTGCGGAAAAGCAAAGAACCGAACGTTCGACCATTTGGGGTGGTGCGACATTCTGTCAGTAAAAGCGGGCAGGACGGTTGCGACATCCTGTCAAAACTGGTGCGGAGGCTCCCGATTTATTGGCCTTGTCGGCGGCGTCAGCGTGCTGCGGTGGCTCGGAAAGACGTGACAAGCAGGCTTCGGGCGCGTCGTCCTGTCCCGTGAGGTTCGCAGCAAAGGCCGCATTTGAGGCCTATGGAAAGCGCCTCCTTGCAGAGGGGCTTTGTGGATGAGCGATGCGGATCGAGAAGAGGCGTGTGAGCCGGCGTCGGTGCCCGGCCACATGTCCGGCGACCTGGCGGGGTATCGGTGGATGCGCGACAGTGTCGGTCAGTCGGGGGGGTCTGTCTTTCGGCTGCACGGCAAACCGAACGGCCCGGACGCGTTTGTGAAGCACGGCGAAGGTGGCCTTGCGGATGATCTGAGCGATGAAATGGTGAGATTGCGCTGGCTCGCCGGATACATATCGGTGCCGGCCCTCATCAGCTTCACGCGGACGTCCAGCGAGGCATGGCTTGTGACGACGGCTCTCCGCGGGAAGACGGCCTATCAGGTGTTGGAGGCCGATCCCGCGACGCGCTTGGCCATTGTCGACGCGCTGGCGGCATTCTTGCGCCGGCTGCACGCGATCCCGGTGTGCGTCTGCCCCTTCAAAAGCGATCACGCTTACAGCCTCGCCCGTGCGCGAGAGCGCCTCGATGCGGGCCTGGTCGATGTTGACGATTTCGACGCCGAGCGGAAAGGATGGACGGCCGAACAGGTGTGGGAGGAGATGCATCGCCTGTTGCCGCTTGCGCCGGATGCGGTCGTCACGCATGGCGACTTTTCGCTCGACAATCTCGTGATCTTCGAGGGCGAGGTGACGGGGTGCATCGATGTCGGGAAGGCCGGTGTCGCGGATCGATACCAGGACCTTGCCATCATGTGGAACTGCCTTGGTGAGTTCGACCGTTCGCTTCAGGAGCGGTTTCTCCAGCAATATGGCGTCGTCGACGTCGATTGGCGACGGCTGCAATTCCACCTCATGCTGGATGAGTTTTTTTAAGGGCAGGGAGAGACGGCCAGATTGGTGCGTCGTCCCTTCGCAGAGGAAGCCTCGCGTCCCCAGTTTGTGGTGGCGCAACGAGCGGCGGCGGTCGCCGGCCTAGATTTCAGCCCTGTTTGGAACGTGGAGGATGAAGGCATGACCGTTTCTGCCGCCGAGGACCGGCTCGTCGATTTGCGCGAGGTCACGAAGCCGATGCGCCGTGTCGCCTTCTTTGCCGCCTTCGATGAGCTTCAGACGGGCGAGGCCCTTCTCATCGTCAACGACCACGATCCGATGGGTCTGTTTCATTATCTGCAGATCGCCATCCCGGGCGACTTCACCTGGGAATATGTCGAGCGCGGCCCGGACGAATGGCGCGTCAGGATCGGCCGGATTTCGAGCTGAGCGATGTCTGCGTTTTCCGCTGCGGCCGCCGCGGATCCCGGTCGGCGGAGCGGCTGGTTTCTTGCTGCGCCCTTCCGACCGTTCTTCATCGGCGCCTCGCTTTTTGCCGCCTCGGCCGTACCCGTCTGGCTGTGGCTTTATCTGTTTGAGCCCGTCGAGGTTGCCGGCATGCCGGCACTTGCATGGCACGCGCATGAAATGGTGTTCGGCTATCTGCCGGCGGTGATGGCGGGCTATCTTCTGTCGCTTGCTGGCGAGGGTGCGGGGGAGGGGGCACTGCCCGGGCGGTCGCTCGCGCTTCTTTTCTTCCTCTGGATCGCCGGCCGCCTGCTGCCGCTCTTCGTGCCATTCGCCATCGGAACGGCGGTCGACGTTCTCTTTCCTCTCGCCGTTGCCGGCGTGCTCTTAAAGCTGTCGCGCTTTCCGGGCGCAAAACAGTCCAAGCACGGGCTCGTCCTCTTCCCCCTTCTTGCGGCGGCCTCTCTGGCGCATCGCGTCTTCGCTTTGGGTGATGGGGCGGCCGATTATGAGATGGTGGCACTTCTCTCCCGCCTCGGCATTTCCGTCGGGGCTCTCCTCATCGGGGCCGTCGGGGGGCGTCTCGTGCCTGAGCTCACGCGTCTCGCTCTCGGAGATGAAGCGGGTGGGCGCGTGCCGGAGCCCTATCGCCGCTTCGATCTGATCGCGCTTCTGTCTCTCTCAGCCGGTCTTGTCGCCTGGGTGCTCGTGCCGTCGCATCCGCTCACTTTCGTGCTGGCGGGGATGGCCGCCCTCATCAACCTTGCGCGCCTCCTGCGCTGGCGGGGCTTCCTTCTCGGTGATCTGCCGACGCTTGCCCTTCACGGCGGCTATCTCTGGCTGATTGCCGGGCTTTGCCTCGCCGCCCTCGCCGCGTCGCCTGCCTCTCTCGTGCCCGCCGATGCGGCGCTGCATGCGCTCTCTGCCGGGGCGATCGGCACGATGACGCTTGCCGTCATGGCACGCCTTGCGGTTTCGGTTGAGCCGGGGCGGCCGGTCGGGAAGGCGGTGCGGCTCGCCATTGTTCTCGTCCATGCGGGCGCCCTTTTGCGGGTTGCGGCGCCGCTCGTCGTCGATCTCTACCGTCCGCTCCTGGCGAGCAGCGGGACGTTCTGGTCGGCCGCCTTTTTTCTCTTTTTCGTCGTCCAGATCATGCCGCTCTTTGGGGGACGCGGCCGTATCCGCGAAACCTGAAAAGCCTCTCGCCTCACAGCGATTTGTCCAAGGCGCGCTGCCGGCGACCTGACAAGCGCCGTCTGCCTCCTAGTTTCGGTTGCGAGACTTGACCTTGAGGGAGGTTCGTATGCATCTCGACAGGAGATCACTTTTTCTCACCCTGGCCGCCGGGACAGCCGGTGCAGCCGCCTTGACGCGCGGCATCGGCAGAGCCGACGCGCAGAGCGCATCTGAAGGAAATCAAGAGATGGCCGGAATGTCGGCGGCGCCGGACGAGCAGCTTCCGAGCGCCTATCGCTATCAGCTCGGCGATTTCCTCGTCACGCAGCTCTCCGACGGCATGGCGGAGCGCCCGCTTCAGGACGGTTTCGTCGTCAATGCCGAGCTTCAGGACGTGAAGGCGGCGTTGCGCGAGGCGTTTCTGCCGGAGGACAAGCTCTTCATTCCGTTCACGCCGCTCACATTGCGCAAGGACGAGGATCTCATCCTCTTCGATACCGGCTTCGGCGAGAAAGGCCCGCCCACGGCCGGCCAGCTGAAGCGCGGCATGGCGGCGGCGGGCATGGCGCCGGAAGACGTCACCAAGGTGGTGATCAGCCATTTCCACGGCGATCACATCATGGGGCTCACCACCAAGGACGGCGCGCCGGTCTATCCGAATGCCGAAGTCTTCGTGCCGGAGCCGGAATATGCCTATTGGATGAGCGACGACAACAAGGACAATGCGCCGGAAGGGCGGCGCGGGAATTTCGATCTCGCGCAGCAGATTTTCGGCACGCTCGATGATCGCCTGACGCAGTTTTCCTGGGACGAGGAGTTTTTGCCCGGCATCACCGCGATCGACGCGCATGGCCATACGCCGGGACACACGGTCTTCGCGATCGCATCGGGCGACGAGAAGATGATGTTCCTGTCCGATACGACCAACCATCCGGCGCTTTTCGTCACTCATCCGGACTGGTCGGCGGTGTTCGATCAGGATGCCGATGCGGCACGCGAGACGCGCCACCGCATTCTCGACATGGTGGCCGAGGAGCGCATGCGCATCGCTTCCTATCACTTCCCGTTCCCGGCGACCGGGCATATCGGCAAGGACGGCGACGGCTATCGTTATGTGCCGGCGCAATGGATGCCGGTCTTGAAGGGCGTCAGCTGACGCGGCCCTTGAGCGGCGCAGGGGAGGCCTAACGTGCTTGCACCAAAATCTCCCGCCTTGCGCGGGAGATTTCTCCTGAGCCGGCGGATGGCCGCTAAAACCCGAGAAAGCCCGCCATTTCGTTGATCAGAACGCGCTGGAAAGCCCGGGCGCGCGGCGAGGGCTGCTGGCCCGCGATGCGCTCCTCCAGCGGATCCGGCGCATGGATCTGCGAGCGCGACAGTGTCTCGATGACCTGATGCCCGCAGAAGGGCACATGCAGCTCAGAATAGCCGCCTTCATGGACGACGACGAGGCGGCTGCCGCAGAGTTCGAGCGCCCTTTCCATCAGAATCCGTGTCATCTGGCGGAAGGTCGAGGCCGAGGTAAGCATGCGCCCGAGCGGATCGACGCCGGAGGAATCAAAGCCGCAGGCGACGATGATCGCGTCCGGCCGAAACCGGGTGAGGGCCGGGCTCACGATCTTCTCGAAGGCGTAGAGATAGGCGTCGTGGCCGCCGCCCGGCAGGAGCGGGACGTTGATGTTGTAGCCTTCGCCGGCTCCTTCGCCGCGGGCCTCGATCTGTCCCGAGCCGGGCGGGTAATTGTTTTCCTGGTGGAGCGAAATCGTCAGGACGTCGCTGCGGCCGTAGAAGATCTCCTCGGTGCCGTTGCCGTGATGCACGTCCCAATCGACGACGGCGATGCGCTCCGCCCGCCGCTCGGCGAAGGTCGTCTCGATGGCGATGGCGATATTGGCGAGAAGACAAAAGCCCATCGGCCGATCCGGCAGGCAATGATGTCCCGGCGGGCGCGACAGCGCATAGGCGTTGACCATTTCCTCACCGAGGACGGCGCGAAGCGCTTCTGTCGCAAGGCCTGCCGAGAGAGCGGCGATCTCGTAACCGCCCGGCCCGAACGGGGTGCGTTGACCGAGCTCGCCGCCGCCCGCGTCGGAGAGCTGTTTGAATTCGCGGAGATAATGTTCCGGATGGACCCGGCGCAGCATCTCGTCCGTCGCCGGTGCGGCAGAGCGCTGATCGAGCTCGGCGATGAGGCCGGTGCGCTCCAAGAGGTTCTTGAGCCGCCGTTTGCTCTCCGGGCTTTCCGGTAGCCCGTTCATGGGCTGAACCAGCCCGCCGGCCGGCACCATGAAGGCGTAATTGCCGCCACCGTGCCAGAAACAGGCCTCGTCGCTGAAGAAGCCGGTATGTCTCAGTCCATCGCTCATCCGATATGGCTAGACTGCCTGTTCTTGTCTCACAAGCAAAGAGAAGGCGAGCCGGGCATTTCGCCGGGGCTTACCTTCTCACCATTCGCCGCGTCTTTCTTTCTTCAGCGCGCCGCGGGCCTTCTTCGTCTGCAAGCGCCGCTCCTTTGAGGCGCGGGTGGGTCGTGTCGGGCGGCGCTTCTTGGGTGCGGTCAGAGCCTGGCGGATGAGCATGACGAGGCGCTTTTCGGCATCCTCGCGGTTCTGCTCCTGGCTGCGGAAGCGTTCGGCGCGGATGACGAGGACGCCATCCTTGTTCAGGCGGCGGCCGGCAAGGCCGGTGACGCGCTGCTTTACGTCGGGTGGCAGGCTCTGCGAGGCGGCAAGCGCAAAGCGCAGCTCCACCGCGCTCGCCACCTTGTTGACGTTCTGCCCGCCGGGGCCGGACGCCTGGACGAAGCGCTCTTCGATTTCGTCTTCGGCAAGCGCGATGTTGGTGGAGATGCGGATCATGCTCAAAGATCGCGGCCGGTTGTGTTGTTCTCAATCATCAAATGGCTTCGTCAGGCCGCCCGCCACCTTCCACGATTGCGCCTCAGCCGTGGTCTTCCAGAAAGGCGTCGAAGGCTCTGAGGGCCGCACCTCCATAGACCACCGAGGGGCCGCCGCCCATATGGATGGCGGTGCCGATCGCCTCGGCCACCTCCGCGCGCGTGGCGCCGCAATCGGCCACGGCTTTGGCATGGTAGGCGATGCAGCCATCGCAGCGCACCGATACGGCGATTGCGAGCGAAATGAGCTCTTTGACCTTCGGCGACAGGGCGGCCTCCTCGGAGGCGGCTTCGCCGAGCGCGCCGAAGGCCTGCATCAGGTCAGGGATGGCGCCTTGCAGAAGCTCGATGCCTTCGGTGACCTCCTGCAGGGTTTCCGGGAAGTTCTCGCTCATGGGCCTGCTCCTCTGTGCGGGGGCCGTGGCGCGGGGCCTTGGCAAGACCATGCTATCGCGGCTTTCGAGGGCAGGGCGTGACACGTATTGACGCGCTTGCGTCTCTCCCGAGACGGGACTGTCTCACGCGGCAGACAGCAGGCACAGCCGGCAGCGATAGCCCTCGCGTTCGTGATAGGGCGCTTCGATGAGCTCGTTGATGCGCAGATGTCCGTCCGCCTCGAAGCGGCTGAGCGCATCGGGATAGGCCTGCGCCTCCCAGACATTTTCGTGCACGGTGATGACGAGAGGCGCGTCCTTCTTCACCACGCGGGCAAGATCGGCGATCGCATCGGGGCCGACATGACCGGAAGTGAAAACCCCGACGCTGATCGCCGCGTCATAGCTGCCGTCGGCAATGTTCAAAGGCTCCGTCAGATCCGCCACGTCGAGATTGCGGTAGACGTTCTTCTCCGCCGCCACATCCAGCATGCCCGGCGACAGATCGATGCCATCGACGGCGCCCAGCCCATGGCGGGAGAGTTCTTCGCCGACGAGGCCCGTGCCGCAGCCGGCATCGAGCACGCGCGCCGTGGCGTCGACGAGGTCGGCAAGGGCCGCGGCCGCAAGCTTCGGCGCGACGTAGCCCATGCCGCGCAACGTGTCGGTGTCGTAGTCCCTGGCCCATGCGGCATAGACATTGCGCGTTTCGTCGCGGTCCCCGGCGAGCGCATAGACGCGTTTCAGGATCGGATTGTCGCTCACGGCTTTGTGCCTCCCTGCTTCGCTTGAGCAAGAACTAGGCAGATGTGGGGGCGATGGCAAATCGGCGCCGAGGCGGAGGGTGGTAACGCCCGCCGTGACGAGGAGAGTGCGGCGCCGAGCAAAGCGCTTCCGCGTTTGCTCTTCCATAAACGCGCCGCAGGCGTCGACACGCCGTTGCAGGCCCGCCTTTGATCGGTTACATGGGCGTGAGCAGCACCCGTAGCTCAGCTGGATAGAGCGCTGCCCTCCGAAGGCAGAGGTCACAGGTTCGAATCCTGTCGGGTGCGCCAAATTCCCCTTGAGGTTCCCGCAGCTTGACGTCCCGGCACGGTCGGGTGAGGGCAGTATCGGGCGTTGAGTGGCACAGGCGCGCCAGCATCACGTGAAAAAGCCGACTATGAGCACATTTCTGGCTTCTGCGCGGCAGTTGCTCGATCAATACCAGGACCACCCGCATCAGACGCCGGAGACGATCACGGCGCTGCCCGGCTACCACGAGATGCTGGAGGCGGCGGTGGAATGCGGGCTTAGCGGACCGGACGTCGAGTTCGACAGCGAGTTCTCCTGCCGATCACCGGAATGGATTGCCGGCGCCTCAGCGGAGGAGCGCCGCAAGTGGCTGCATTCCGTGGTGCGGGCGGAGCGGTGGAATAGCGAATGTCCGATGGCCGTTCTGGAGGCGCTCGAGGGCGGCCAGTTCGCGGCTCTGGTGCGGGGCATGGCAGTGGACGCTCCGGGGAAGTAGCCCAGGCTCGCAGCGTGCACGCGATCGTGGCTGGAGCGCTTCGCTCCCTCGCATTGCATCATTTCAACACGAAGATCCTCTCGCCAATCGCGACCTCCGCCGGGTCTCGGTGCGGGCTGTGGGGCGGGAGCGGTCTGCTCCCTCTGCCGTTCCAACAGGTCTGTGGGGCGTGAAAAACACCCGGCGGGCCTGGACGCGCCGGTTTCGCGCCGGTACGTCGCCTCGGGCGATAAAGGAGAAGCAGAATCATGACGTTGCACCGACTGGCATCGATGTCCGCTCTCATCGTGGCAAGCGCACTGATCGGTGCCTGCAGCCGCGAGCCGGTCGTTGAGGACAATGCCCAGCCTTTCAGCGTCGTCGGCGTGCAGCTCGGCATGGCGAAAGATGCCGCCATGGAAGCGATCGGCTTCTCCTTCTGCGACAACGACGCGCCGGATCGGGCCAAGTGCTTCTTTGAGGACAGCGAGCGCGACCTCCGTTTCTTTGGCCGCCATATCGATCTGGCCACGGCCGAGCTCCGCGATCCTTATACGACGATCACGCGCATCTCTTTCAGCTATGACGGGGACAGGCCAAATCCCTATGCGATCGAGGACGATTGGGGGCTCGACGGGCGTTGCCTCGACGAGTGGAACCTCGATCGCATCGTGGACAAGTCGGGCTCGTCGGACCTCGCGGCCGTCGCCCGCCAGCTGCGCGAATGGGGCGCGGCGCCGACGACGGGCGACGTCGTCTGTGTCTCGACCGAGGGTGAGTTTGTCGAAATCTCGGATTTCGGTGTGGATCAGGGGAATGTGGAGATGTTCTACATCAACGATACGCTGTTTCGGCTCTTCGGCTATGTGTTCGAGGCGCGCGAGGCTTCGGAGGCGGCCAAGCGCGAGCAGAACGAGCAGATCTTCGGCGAGCCAGAGAGCTGAATCCGAATCCCTGTCGAAGGGGATTCTCGCAGACGCATCATCCGCGTCGGAACGAGGAGCCATGGAGAGGTCCGCCACCTGCGTCTGGGACGCGCTCTGCGCCACACCTGAAGAGGCGCGGGAGATGCGTT
The DNA here is from genome assembly GCF_025379905.1 of Afifella sp. JA880. Taxonomy (NCBI): domain Bacteria; kingdom Pseudomonadati; phylum Pseudomonadota; class Alphaproteobacteria; order Hyphomicrobiales; family Afifellaceae; genus Afifella; species Afifella sp. JA880. The sequence continues at coordinate 100,297 of NZ_JAOANH010000003.1, read as the reverse complement.
CGCGTTCCAATTTGATGATGTGTCTCGCTCAGGCGCTCGACGGGCTCTCCGATGAGCGCGCGCAGCAGCTCCTCGATATTCCGGTGGAGCGCGTCCATGCGCTGCGTCGCGGCAAGCTCCACCAGTTCCCGCTTTTCGAGCTGACGAACCTGGCGAAGCAGGCCGGCATTTTTCTTGTCCGGATCGACGGCGAAGCGGCGGCCATCCAGCATCAGCCCGAAACCGGCCTGTATCGTGGCGTGTTCATCGCGCTCGCCGGCCGCCCCGAGTTTTGCGCGCCCGATTTCTCTGCCATTGAGCGCGACGACCTCGAACGCGCGGGGCGGTTGTCGCTCAAAGCCTATTCAGGGGCCTGATCCGGGAAGGAGCTGAGCGGTCCCTGCTCCCCCTCTCTCGGGCTCCCGCGCCCTTCACCGACAGCTTCACCCAGGATGTGCGCCGGACGCTCAGGCACGCGCGCTCGGGCATGTGCGCTCGGTGGTCGCGTGCGTCGGCCTTTGCCTGCTCTCTGCGGTGCAAACCCCGGATTTTGACACCCGTCCATGTCAGTCCAATTTGTACGACATGATTGTGCGTAGATTTAAAATCAAAATGTATCGTTATATAATGTTTGTATCTATTCCTAAATATAAGACTTCTTTCTATATTATATCCTTATAAATTACATATCGTGACCGGTTAAATTCACATAGCCGGCTACGATTTGCGGTCTATTCAAAAATGTTCTACCTGTAGATGCAGATCGAGTAGTAATGCGGCCATTAATCCTCTCGCAATAATTGTTGTCTAGCGCTGAGGACGACGTGCGGCAATTTGCTCGCCTCCCACCAAACAAGGAAGACGACCGCGATGGCAATTATCAACGGCAGCAACAACGACGACACCCTCCAAGGAACGGCTTTTGCCGACACCATCTACGGTCTAGAGGGTGCCGATTCGATCTCGGCGCTTGAGAGCAGCGATGACATCCGGGTGGTTGCCGATGCCGTAGGTGGCGGCGACACCATTGATGGTGGCGACGGGACGGACACTGCGCGGCTTGATGCGACCGGCATAGCCGCAGCTGTGGATTTCACGTGGGTCGATGGGGGCACCAGCCTCATGACGTCCGGCGCCGACACGCTGGCGAGCCTCACCACTGTCGAGCGCTTCGACATCTCAACATCTGGCGATTTTGATGATTCAATCGCAACCGGCACCGGGGGCGATACGATTTCGACCGGCGAAGGCGCCGATTCGATCGATGCCGGAGATGGCAATGACCGTATCAGTGTCATCGCCGATGTGAGCGGCGGTGACAGCATCGACGGCGGCGTCGGCACCGATACGCTGACGCTCAACGCCAGCGCGCTTGCGACCGACGTCAACTTCGTCTTCGACAATTCGGCATCCAGCGTCATGACGTCTGGGGCCGACACTCTTGCGACGGTCGACAACGTCGAGACCTTCAATATCAACACCGGCAGCGGTGCGGATTCGATCATCACTGGCGACGGAGGTGACACGATCGTCAGCGGCGGCGGCAATGATACCGTTGCTTCCGGAGCCGGGGGTGACACGATTTCGGCCGGCAATGGCGCAGATTCGATTGATGCCGGTGCGGGCTTCGATACCATCACCGTCCTGGCGGGCGACGGTGACAGCATCGACGGCGGGGCTGACACCGATCGGCTTTATCTGGACGCCAGCAACCAGGCCGGCCCGGTCATTTTCACTGGCGACAGCATCGATGGCGGGGTGATGACGGATGGTACTGGAGCGACAACGCTCTCGACCGCTGAAAACATCGAGCAGTTTTATGTGACGGGTACCTCGGCTAACGACACGTTGAGCGGCAATGTCGACAACGACACGCTGTTCGGCGGCGACGGTGCGGACAGCATCCTCGGCGGGGGCGGGAATGATTCCCTCAACGCCGGCATCGGCAGCGACATCGTCGATGGCGGTGACGGCAACGACAGCATCTATGTCGCGGCCGATGCCGGAGAGACCGATACGGTCGACGGCGGCGCGGGCACCGATACCCTCTACATCGATGCGAGCAGCAATGTGGGGCCGGTCGTCTTCACGGGTGACGATTCCCTGAGCGGGGTGATGACAGATTCCACCGGCGCCAGCACGCTGGTGGGTGCCGACAGCATCGAGTCTTTCAGGGTCGTCGGCTCCAGCGATAATGATACGATCAACTCCGGCGGCGGGACCGACACGCTCGTTGGCGGCGCGGGCGCCGATTCCATCAGCGGTGGCGGTGGCGCCGATTCGATCGACGGCGGTGCCGATGACGATTCCCTCGTCGGCGATGCGGGCGTTGACCGGATCTTGACCGGAACGGGTACCGATACGGTCAATGGTGGCGATGACGGTGATTACATCACCGTGCTTGCCGGTGGTGGCGACAGCATCAACGGCGGTGACGGCGAGGACACCGTTTATATCAGCGCGGAAGGCGGGACCGGCGTCGGGCTCGAAATGAGCGTCGATGGGTCCAACGTGGCCACCGTGACCGACGGAGCGGACACGCTTGCGACGTTCGAAAACGTCGAGGCCTTCAACGTCACCGGCAGCACGTCGGCCGCGGATACGATCACGGGCGGCGCCGGCAACGACACGCTCGACGGCAATGGCGGCAACGATACGCTCGATGGCGGTGCCGGCAACGATTATCTTTACGGTGACATCGGCGACGATTCGCTCATCGGCGGGGCCGGGAACGACTACCTCTACGGCGATGTGGGCAACGATACGGCCGAAGGTGGCGACGGGAACGACACGATCTACGGTGTCGACGGTGCCGACAGCCTGAGCGGCGACGCCGGCAACGATACGATTTACGGCGGCAACGACAATGATACCGTCCTCGGCGGTGCTGGGGCGGATTATCTCACCGGCAATGCCGGCAACGACACGATCTCCGGTGGCGATGACAACGACACCATTTATGGCGGCGACGGGGCGGACAGCCTCGATGGCGGTGCCGGAAATGACACGATTTATACGGATGCCGGTACGGATACCGTCGATGCCGGAGCCGGCAACGACTTTGTGTCCGTGTCGGTCGAGGGTAGCGACAGCATCGCTGGCGGCGACAGCATCGATCTTGGGGATGGAGCCGACACGGTCTCTCTGGCGACCTCGGTCACTGGAGCGCTGACCTTTAGTGTCGATAACATGAATGTCGCCACGTTCAGCGAGGGGGCCACAACCCTTGCGACGACGGAAAATGCCGAGAGCTACATTGTCTATGGCTGGTCGGGCGACGATACGTTGAGCGGCGGCAGCGCGGCCGATACGTTGCGCGGCAATGACGGTGCCGACAGTCTCGTCGGCAATGGCGGCAACGACCGGCTCTACGGCCTAAACGGCGACGACACGCTCTCCGGCGGTGCCGGGGCCGACACCCTCGATGGGGGCGCCGACGTGGACGTGATCTCCGGCGGCGACGGTGCCGATTTCATCGTCGGTGGCGCAGGGGCCGATACGCTGACCGGCGGTGCCGGCAACGACACGTTCTCGGGTTTTGCCTCCGAGCTCAACGGTGACACCATCACCGACTTCGGTCTGGGTGACGTCATCTCGGTGCAGCTACTGGGCGGCGAAACCATCGACTCGTTGGAGTACAGCAGTGGTTCGCTGACGATCAACGTCAATGGCGGCAGCACGCCCCAGGTCATCATCGACGTGCCGGATGATCTGAACGCCAGCTATTTCTCGTTCACCGGCGGAACGATTTCCTATCGAATGCCGGGTGGCGGCCCCTCGGAACCGACGCCTCCTGTCGGCACAGACGAAGACGATGATCTCCAAGGGTCGGATAATTCGGAATCGATCGCCGGCGGTCTCGGGGCCGATACGATCGAAGGCGGCGGCGGTGCCGATACGCTTTTCTCCGGTGACGGCGACGACCTCTCCTTCGGCGGCGACGGCGACGATCTGATGTTCGGCGGCAACGGCAACGACACGGCGGCCGGCGGCGAAGGCAACGACCAGATGTATGGCGGTGCCGGCGACGATGAGCAGGCCGGTGGTGGGGGCAACGACTTCATCGGTGGCGGGACCGGCAACGATCTCGGCTTCGGTGCGGCCGGGCAGGACGTGCTCTTCGGTGCCGAGGGAGCCGATACGACCTATGGCGGCGACGATGACGACACGAGCTATGGCGGCAACGAAGACGATGTCGTCCTGTCGGGCAACGGCAACGACGTCTCTGGCGGTGGGCTCGGAAACGACGAGCTTGGCGCCGGTGCTGGCAACGACACCATCTATGGTGGTGCCGGCAACGATACGATCTTCGCCTCCGACGGCGCCGATGTCGCCTATGGCGGCGCGGGCGATGACGTCATCTATCTCGGGGCCGATGACGGGGCGCAGGACATCTACGTCTCCGTCGCCGACAATGGCTCGGACATCGTCTGGGGCTTCGAGAACGGCACCGATCTCATCAACCTGACGGGATCGGGCTTTGGAAGCTTCGCCGATGTGCAAGGGTCGATCGGCAGCGATGCTGCTGGGAACGCCACGATCGAGCTCGGTGACGGCGACATTCTGACCCTCGTCGGGGTCAACGCCGCCGATCTCGATCAGGCTGACTTCCAGTTCTGATCGGCTGATACCGACATCAACGCTTAAAAGCGGCCCGGGGATGAGATCCATCCCCGGGCCGTTCGCTTTTGTGCGGCGGGTGTTTTTCGGGCGCGTGAGCTATTCGCTCGCGCCTATTCGCTTGGTTCGGGCCTATTCGCTTCGCTGGGGGAAGCCGCCTTCGTGGAGGCAGGTGGCGCTGGCGCGGCTTATGCCGGCCCTGGCCGCCTCCGCGTCGTCGGCGCCTTGAAGGCGCGCCACCAGGAAGCCTGCGATGAAACTGTCGCCGGCGCCCGTCGTGTCGACGGGGCTGATCGGCTCGGCTGGCAGATGCAGGCTGCGGCCTAAGGAAATCACGGAGGCGCCCTCTGCGCCGCGCGTGACGACGACGAGGCCTGCGCCTTTTTCGAGCAGGCCTTTGCCGAGCGTTTCTGCGGCCTGCGGTGAGCCCGGCTGCGAGCAGAAGGCGATGTCGAGGGCGTCGGGCGTCAGGTGCTCCGGCGCGTTGTTGACCGAGAGATCCTGGGAGAGCGAGCAGCCGGCCGCCTTGAGGCGCCGCTTCAGCGCACCGCCATCGTCGAACCAGCCGATATGGATATGCGCGGCTTCAAGAAGACGCTCAAACGCCGCTTCGCTCGGCCGGTAGCCGGCGCAGGCGCCGAAATCCTCAAGCGCGATGATGCGTTCGCCTTTGTCCGTCACATGCACCTGGGTGACGGAGGTCGACTTCGCCCGGCGGACGAGAAAGCTCGTATCGACGCCGTTGCGATGAAGCTCGCGGGCGATGATGTCGCCATTGGCGTCGCGCCCGACGGCGCCGAAATAGGCGGAGGGCAGGCCCAAGATCTGGGCCTGCACCGCGACGTTCACGGCATTGCCGCCGGCAAGCCGCACCGAGGGGTGGAAGCCGGCGCCTTCGTCCGGCTTCGCCCCGATTTCGTCGATGCAATTGTCACCGACGGCGGCAAGCCATGGCTCAGTATTCGACACGGCGATAATAGCGGCGCGTCGTGAGCGGATGGTCGCGCATCACCTCAAGGTGCGCACTGATGCGCTCCAGCATGGTGGCGAGGAAGGCCGGAGCGAGCAGCTCTCGCGCTTCCGCCGACAGCCCCTCGGTCGGGTAATCCTTGGTGTCGAGGATGGTGAGCGAGCCGCCGACCTTCGGCACGAAGGCTTCGACGCGTTCGGCCAGCGCCCGGTTCGGGCCTTCGCCCTTCATCAGGATGACGCTGACGCCCTTTTCCACGAGCTCCAAAGTGCCGTGGAAGAAATCGCCCGCATGGATCGGGCGGGTGCGGATCCACTGCATCTCTTCCAGAATGCACATGCCGTAATAGAACGCCTCGTACCAGACATTGCCGGCGCCGCAGACGATGTGCCAGTCGGAGCCCGCGATCACCTTGGCGTAATCTTCCGCCTTCGGCTCGACCGCCTTTTTCATGCGCAGAAGCTCGCGCGGCAAGTGCTGAATTTCGGCGACGAGGGCATCGTAATTATCGATCTCGCCGCGGTGTTTCATCACCGAAAGCGCGGCAAAGAGCGACTGGACGTAAAAACTCTCCGATGACGTGTCGTCGGCAGCGAAGTTGACGATCGCATGGTCGGCGTCGCGGCCGAGCGGCGTATCGGCGTGGCCGACGAGAGAGACGACCTCGGCGCCCCGTTTCTTGGCGAGTTCGAGGAAGGCAACGCTCTCCTTCGTCGTGCCGGACAAGGACGGGAGAATGACGAGCGAGCCCTTTTTGAGATTGGTGGAGCCGGCGGCGAGGAGCTCCGCCGTGTGGCCGCCAAAAACCGGGAAGGCGGAGCGGGCGCGCAGAAGGTCCACGGCGGGCTGCATCAGGATCGCCGCGCCGCCCGTGCCGAGGAAGAAGATGTTGGGCGCGCCGGCCTCGAGAGCCGCGCCCACGATCGCGTCGAGCTCTCCGGCCGTTGCAACCGCGCCCGATTGGATCGCGAGAAAACGCTTTTCGTCAAAATTGAGCATCAGCGGATGATCCTTCTTACCGTCCAGACAGGTCGCCTTTCGGTGACGGCCATGTTGTCTGACAAGTTGATGGCCCGACAACAGGCACTTGTCAACTCGCTACGTTCCGCCTTAGGCGGGTAAGGTGTCGATGCGGGCGCTCAGCGTCCGCGCATGGCAGGGATCGGGGCAGGGATTGAGGCAGGGATTCGGGAGGACCGACGACCCGATGCCGCAAAGAGGCGAGGACGCAGACATGGCTGGCGCTGGTGGGGGAGGGCAGACGACTGTCATGCGGTTCCGCGACGGCATTCTCAATCTCGTCGCGGAGCGGGGCCTGAAGGCTGGCGAGAAGATCCCGACGGAGGCTGAGCTCAAGGCGCATCTCGGCGGTTCGCGCCCGACCATCCGCGAGGCGCTCAAGCTTTTGGAGCAGGCGGGGATTCTCTCCGTCGAGCACGGGCGCGGCCGTTTTCTGACGGCGGCCGGGACGCTGCATGTCGCCCGCTCGATCACGCATTTCGAGAGCATTACCGAGATGGCCGGCCATTTCGGTTACAGCTATGAAAACCGTGTGTTGGGGTTTTCCGAGGAGACACCTGACAAGGCGGTGCGGGCGGCGTTGAAGCTGGCGCCCGGCGAAACCATCATCCGGCTGGAACGGCTGCGGCTGCATGAGCGCAAGCCGCTCATCTACTGCCTCGCCATGATCCGCCGCAGCCTCATTTCCGATCCGATCTACGAGGTGGATTGGAGCGGCTCGCTCAATGCCGTCCTGGAACGCTATGGCTACCCACCGCGCATGTCGACGGCGGAGGCGCGCGCGGAAATGCTGCCGGAAAGCGCCGTCTCCCGCCACGGGCTCTCCGATTTCGGCCCGGCCTTTCTGATCGACGAAACGGTTTTTACGCGCTCCGGCGAGCCGATCATGTTTGCCAGCGACTGGTACAAGGGCAGCCATTTCGCCTTCAATTTCGCGCGCAAGTGAGGAGGCTGAGGCGCCCGTAGAGGCCTGTTGCCGGTGGAGCGGTGCTGCCGCGGTATGTGCTCCTGAATTGTCAGACGTCTGATCTGCTGGTATCGATCGGCCGCGAAATCGCGTGACGAACAGAAAACCGGGCAGGGAAATCATGGCGAGGCTTGCGGCAGGTCAGCTTTGTGGGATGAACTTCCATTATTTCCGCCACTCCTTTGCGCGGTTTCTGGACGATGTCGCGGAAGCCGGTCTGACGCGTGTCGAGCTGTGGGGCGCGCAGCCGCATTTCTACCTCGGCGATCCGTGGCTCCAATCGGCGCGCGAGATCCTCGACGATCTTCGGGTGCGGGGGCTTGAGCTCGTCTGTTTCACGCCGGAACAATGCATCTATCCGATCAACATCGCGGCCGAAGAGGCTGTGATCCGCGAGCGCAGTTTGAGGTATTTTCTCGAGAGCCTGTCGGCCTGCGTCGAGCTCGAGAGCCCCTATCTCCTCGTGACGCCGGGTTGGGGCTATGCCGACCAGGATGCGGGAGAGGCCTGGAAACGCTCGGCTGACGGCCTTTCGCTGCTTTGCCGGCACGCTGAAAGGCTCGGTATCACGCTTCTGCTGGAGCCTCTGACGCGGGCCGAATCGAACGTCATCAATACGAGCGCCGATCTCGCCCGGATGATGGCGGAGCTTCGCTCGCCGGCCGTGAAGGCCATTCTCGATACGGCGGCGATGGTGGCTGCCGGCGAGACGATCGGTGATTATCTCGCGCGCTTCGGCCCCGATTTGGCGCATGTGCATTTCATCGACGGCGATGATGCGGGCGCCCATCTCGCCTGGGGCGACGGATCCTACCCGCTTCAAACGTTCCTCGCCGAGCTTCAGAGCGGCGGCTATGCGGGAAGTCTTTCGTTCGAATTCACCTCTTCCCAGTACTGGCTCGACCCTTTGCCGCCGATGCGCGACAGCGCGGCCTTGATCCGCGGCGAGCTTCAGAAGCTGTAAGGTCCGAGGCGAGGTGAGGCAGAGGGCAGGGCGGCGTCTCTTCGCGCGCCGGGCTTTCAGCGCTTGTCTTTTTTCATTTGCAAAGCACAATTTATTGCCCGCCGTTTCGGGTCGGAGCTACCGTAGCGTAGGGCCTTCTCTCGGATGCTGCTGTCCTGCTTTTCTCGGAAAAGCCAAAGAATGCAGGTTTCGGAACTCGCGAATGCTGCGTTGCAGCAATATTGAGCACGGCGAAATTTCCGCCTTGACACTCCGCCGACGGCAATGTTGTCTGACGTCTAATGGAAAGGGTCACCTCTTTTCAGCGACTTTGACACCATGCCAAAGGGGTTGGCGCGATGGGCTCAGGCGAGATCAGTGTTGCTGCGGCAACCCCTGTCGACGCCGGGCGCAACTTTGGCGCGGTGGCAGACGCAAACTGCTGCGCGCGTGCTTCCGCACAGCTCGCCAGCGCCCTGAAGGCTCGCAAGTCCGCCGATAACGCCGGTTTCCAGGCCTCTCTCCGTGTGCCTGCGCAGGATTTTCCACGCGCCTCGGAGGCGGCCCATGTCCGCCATGACGGCAGTCGTTGGGCGCGGGGAGCATGCGCGCTGCATTCGCTGCGACCTGCAATCGGTTCTCGATCCCGACGCTCGAACGCGGGCTGCCGCCCCTATGCCGCCGTCGCCTCTCGCTCAAAAGATGTCAGACTAGTTTTGCCGCAAACCCATTTGCCTTGCGGATGCGTGCCCATTGGGCGCCGGCCGCTCGATGTGCCGGCGGCAGCCCGGAATGGCCGCCTCGCCGACAGAAACCTCGCCCGCGGGGCGATGCGAACAATGGGTTCAACCGCACTGAAGGAGAAGCAATGAAGCATCCACTGAAGGCCGCGGTGATGGCAGGCGTCGCCGTCTCCGCACTGACCCTTTCGACGGCCGCGGGTTCGGCTGCACCGCTGAAAGAGGTCGTAGTGGCCGATCCCGACGCCCCTGTGACGTATGAGGGGACGATCTCCGTCCTCACGAAATTCGGTCTGGAGCAACTTTCGCCGTTCTTTGTGGATCTGGCGAAGAAATATGAAGAGCTGCATCCGGGCGTGACGGTCGAGCTCGACCAGGAGAGCGACGACAGCGTCAAGGGCAAGACGAAGACGCTCGTCGCCTCCAACTCGCTGCCCGACATCTATTTCACCTGGACTGGCAATTGGGGCCACAATTTCGTCCGCGGCAACCGCGCCGTCGATCTGACGAAGGTGATCGGACCGGGCACGGAATGGGGCGAGACCTTCGCGCCGGCTGCCGTCAAATCGTTCATCTACAACGATAAATATTTCGGCATCCCGCTTTATCTCGACGCCAAGTTCATGGGCTACAACAAAGCGATGTTCGAGAAGGCCGGCATCGACAAGCCGGAAACCTTCGACGAGCTGATCTCCGCCTGCGACGCGCTCAAGGAGACGGGCGTCACGCCGATCTCGCTCGGCAACAAGGAAGCCTGGCCTGTCGTTCATTATGTCGGCCAGCTGCTTGCCTACAACGTGCCGCAGGCGACGCTCGAGAAGGATTTCGATCCGGAACAGGCGGAATACGCGCATCCCGGCTACGTGAAGGCCCTCAAAGAGTTCAAAGAGATCGAAGAGCATTGCACGGACGGCGCCTCGATGAACGGCACGTCCTATGCGTCCGCTCTGCAGGCGTTCAGCAACGCTCAGTCGGCGATGTACTATCAGGAAATCCTGGAGTTCGATCAAAGCGCGACGGAGGATTCTCCTCTGAAGGTCGAGGATTTCGGCTTCTTCCAGCTGCCGGCGCCGGCCGATGCGGAGGGCGATCCGAAGGCCATCGAGGGGGCGCCGGAGGGCTACATGATCAATGCCCGCTCCTCCAACATCCCGCTTGCGATCGACTTCATGAAGTTCGTGACCTCGCCTGAGAATGCCAAGATCGTGTCGGCACCCCCTTACGGCCAGCCGACCGCGGTCAAGGGCGTCGTCAACGAAGAGGTGTCGAGCCCGACCGTTGTCGAGGGCATGCAGGATATCGCCGAGGCGTCCTACCTGATGCCCTGGCTCGACACGGCCAACACGCCGCATGTGGCCGCGGCGTGGCTGACCAGCCTGCAGGCGCTCGCCGGAGATACCATGACCCCGGAAGAGGTCGTGGAGAAGGTCCGGGAGGCGGCCAAGGCGGAGGCCCGTCGGTGAAAACGACAGGTTCGGATCTGGGGCGGCTTTCCGTCAGCACCGGAAACGAAGATGCGCTTGAAACGGTGGCAGGTGGACGCTGGCGCGTCCACCTGCGCAACGCCGCGTCGCTTCGCTGGGTGGCGATCTCGCTGATCGTCCTGTGTTGGTTCGTCTATTATCCGATCGTCGACAATTTTCTGATCAGCACGACCGAGGAAGACATTTTTACCGGCGAGGTCCTGCATGTGGGGCTCGCCAATTACGAGCGGCTGATCAACGACCCTGTCGTCTGGCGCGCGCTCTGGAACAATTTTGCCTATGCCGGGCTGTCGATCGTCTTCCAGGTCTTCGGTGCCTTCGTTCTGGCGGCGACCATCGAGGGGCTCGCAAGCGATCGCTGGCGGCGTTTCTGGCGCGCGGTCTATTTCATTCCCTCCGCCATTTCGATCACCGTCACCGGCCTTCTCTTCTATTTCATCTACCAGCCCAAAATCGGCCTCCTGAACGCGGCCCTCGAGAATGTCGGGCTCGGTTTTCTCATTCAGCCCTGGCTCGGCAGCGAACACACGGCGATCTACGCCATCATCGCGATGAGCCAATGGCAGGGCTTTGGCTATTCGACGCTCTTGTTTGCTGTCGCGATCCAGAAGATCCCGCGCGAATTGTTCGATGCGGCTATCATGGACGGGGCGGGCCCGATCCGGCGGCTGTGGAGCCTCACCTTTCCGCTCACCCGCGAGATGACCGGTCTCATGGTCATCGTCACCATCACCGGCGCCTTCCAGGTGTTCAACGAAGTCATGGTGATGACGGGCGGCGGGCCGAACAACAGCAGTCAGGTCCTGGGAACCTGGCTCTATCAGCAGGGCTTCATCGAGAACAATTTCGGTTATGGCGCGGCGATCGCGGCGGTGGTCTTCGTCGTCACGCTCCTCACCGGCATCGCCCAGCTCTGGTATACGAAGCGGCGGAGGGTGCAATGGTGAGCACGGAAACGGCGGCACCCGTCAAGGAAACCAGCATCTGGACGCCGCTCTCCAAGGCCTTCCTGTGGTCGTTCCTCATCTGCCTCGGGATCGTCGTCGTCTATCCGCTTCTGTGGATGGCGATGAACGGCTTCAAGAACAACGTCCAGATTTTTGGCGACCCGTTCGCTTTGCCCACGCATTGGTCCTGGCGGAACTACGTGCGTGCCTGGAACCAGGGTGTGCGCGATTATGTCGTGGTGAGCGTTCTCGTCACGGTCGCGTCCGCGATCTGCACGGTCATGATCAGCGCCTGGACGGCGTTCGGGCTGACGCGCAGCAAACTGCCGGGCAAGCCGATCGTTCTGATCGTGGTTCTGGGCGGCCTGATGCTCAGCCCGACCGTGGCGCTCATTCCGCTCGTCAAGATGTTTCAGGCGCTCGGCCTCTACAACTCCTTCTGGGCGCTCATCATCCTCTACACGGCGTTTCGCGTGCCGTTCACCACCTTCCTCATTCGTGCCTACATGCTCGATCTGCCGAGCGAGCTCGACGAGGCGGCGACGATGGATGGTGCGAGCGAAGGCCAAAGGTTCTGGCGGATCATCCTGCCGATGTGTCGGCCGATCATCGCGTCTTGCATCATCCTGCATGTCTTGTTCGCATGGAACGAATACATCTTCGCGATGGTGTTCACGAGCGGCACGGACATGACGACTTTGCCGGTCGGGCTGACGGCCATCATGGCCAAGCACGGCACTGACTATTCCGTCGTCTTCGCCGCGATGACCATCTCGGCTTTGCCGATCGTCATCATCTTCTTCGCGACCCAGCGCTACTTCATCCGCGGTCTTGCCGAGGGCATCGGCAAATAGGCGATGGGCGCGAGGGATCTTCGATATCTCGGGGGCCGGCAGGGGTCTGTCGTTGCGGACGGACTTGCCGCGGCCCCGGTCGCAAAGTCCGACTGCCTGACCGCGTCGTCCGGGCTTCCGCAATTCGTCGTTACGGCTAGGAAAATCTGATGGCCACAATCACTTTGAGGCAGCCGAGTGCCGCGCAACCGAGCGACCGGGCATTCTGGCTCCAGGATATCGGAGCGGATGCGGCAACGCCGCCGGTGGCGGGGAGCGTAGGCGCCGATATCGCCATCGTCGGGGGCGGGTATACCGGCCTGTGGACCGCCTTGCGGATCAAGGAAACCGCGCCCGACACCCGGGTCGTCCTTCTGGAGGCGGATTTCTGCGGTTCCGGCGCGTCGGGGCGAAACGGCGGTCAGGTGCATTCCTGGTTCGCCGAGATCGATCGGCTGAGCGCGGTCGTCGGCGAAGAGGAGGCCCGAAGTCTCTGCCTTGCCTCCGTCGATGCGATCGCCGAACTCGACGAGCTGCAGCGTTCCGGTCTCGTCGATATGGATCTGAGGCTCGACGGCTGGCTGTGGACGGCAAGTTCGATCGCGCAGGAAGGTGCCTGGGCGAAAGCCGTTGCCATGACCGAGGCGGCGGGCGCCGATCGTTTCGAGCTGCTCAGCGCAGAAGACATCGAGCGGCGCACCGGGTCGAGCGCATCTTATGTCGGCGTCGTCGAGAAAAACGCCGGCACGGTGCAGCCGGCGAAGCTGGCGCGCGGTCTTCGCGATCTCGCGATCTCGCGCGGTGTCACGGTCCATGAGCACAGCCCCGTGCAGGAGATCGCCCCCGGCGCGCCCTCAAAGTTGCGCACGCCGAACGGCGTGGTCGAGGCCGATAAGGTCGTGCTGGCGGCGAACGCCTGGCTGTCCGCCCTGCCGGAACTCAGGCGCCATATGTATGTGGTCGACAGCCGGGTGATTGCGACGGGCAGGACGCCCGACACGCTCGATCGCATCGGCTGGCGAGACGGGGCGGCCATCTGCGATTCCCAGGACCAGGTGCTTTATTACCAGCGGACGGACGAGGGGCGCGTCGTTCTCGGTCGCGGCACCGGCGGCGTCGCGTTCCGCGGCGATTTCGGTGCGAGTTTCAACCGCAACCCGCAGGGGGCCCGCGATAATGTGCGCGAGCTTCATCGCCTCTATCCGCAATTGCGTGGTGTGCCGATCGAATTCGACTGGGCCGGGCCGATCGACTGCGTGCCGGAACATGTGCCGGTGTTCGATCACCTGAAGGGCCACCCCAACATCTTCTTTGGCATGGGCTACAACGGCACGGGCATCGCGCAGGCGCCGATCGGCGGCCGTATCCTCGCGAGCCTGGCGCTCGGTCACAAAGATCGCTGGAGCCAGTGCGGGCTCGTGGGCCTTGCCGGACGTGCGAGCCTGCCGCCGGAACCGTTCCGTTATATCGGCGCGAAGCTCGTCGGGGCTGCGATCAACCGCAAGAACGAGGCGGAAATTCGCAACCGCGTTCCAGGTCCGCTGACACGTCTGGTGATCAAGCTGATGCCGGGCGCGTCAGAGCATTGAGCCGTGTCGAAAGAGCAGGCCGGGTGAGGCTTTCGCTCCGGCCGGGTTGTGAGAGAAGACGATTTTGGATTGCCCGGTGCCGCGCGAGGCAGCGCCACCGGAACGAAGCAACGAGGAAGTAAGCCATGGTGGGTGTTGCGCTCAAGCAGGTGAAGAAATCCTACGGCAATCACGAGGTTCTTCACGGCATCGATCTCAATATCGATCCTGGCGAATTCATCGTCTTCGTGGGGCCGTCGGGTTGCGGAAAATCGACCCTGTTGCGCGTCATCGCGGGTCTCGAGGAAATGACCTCCGGTGAGTTGCGGATCGGCGGCCGGCTCATGAACGACGTGCCGCCCGCCAAGCGCGGCATCGCCATGGTGTTCCAGTCCTACGCGCTCTATCCGCATATGACGGTCTACGACAACATGGCCTTCAGCATGAAGATTGCGCGCGAGAAGAAGGCGAAGATCGACGCGCGCGTGCGCCAGGCGGCGGAGATCCTGCAGCTCACCCCCTATCTCAACCGGCTTCCCAAAGCGCTTTCCGGTGGGCAGCGGCAGCGGGTCGCCATCGGTCGTGCGATCGTCCGCAATTCGGAGGTCTTCCTGTTCGATGAGCCGTTGTCGAACCTCGACGCAGCCCTGCGGGTGGCGACCCGTATCGAGGTGGCGAAGTTGAAGGAATCTCTGCCCGACACGACGATGATCTACGTGACCCACGATCAGGTGGAGGCGATGACCCTGGCCGACCGTATCGTGGTGTTGAAGGACGGCTTCATCGAGCAGGTGGGGACGCCGGAAGAGCTCTACCGAGAGCCGACGAACTTGTTCGTCGCCCAGTTCATCGGCTCACCGGCGATGAACCTTCTGCGGGCACGGATCGAGGAACCCGGTCCGAAAACGCTCATCGCCTATGCCAACGGCACGAAGATGCAGGTGCCGGTTCCAACGCCCGCTTCCGCCAAAGGGGCTGCCGTCGATGTCGGTGTGCGGCCGGAGGAGCTTCGCATCACCGAGGGCGAGCACATCTTCGAGGGCGTCGTCGATTATGCGGAATATCTCGGTGAGGTGCAGCTCGTCTATTTCAAGACCGAGGATGAAGAGCATCCTTTCATCGCCAAGCTTCCCGGCAACGTGCATGTCGAGCGCGGGGCGCGTCTCAAGCTCGGGGCGGATGTCGGCAGCCTGCATGTCTTCGATGCCGAGGGTCGGGCGTTTCGCGGCAAAGGCGGGACGGAAGGCGAGGGGGCCGCGCGTCCGTCTGTGATGGCAACGCACTCCTAGACGAGAGACGTATCCCGCGGCGGATGGTTTTCGCCACCCGGACCGGGTCTCGCGGCCGCCCGGCCGCCTGCGTTTCCAGTTTTCCGCTCCCGGCGCCGCGATGACCACGCCGCGCGCTGGGCCCCGCCGGTTGGCTTCTCCTGCTCGCCGCCCTTCGGCGTTTGTCTGGATTTCCCGGGCCTCTACCGGCGCGACGCCTTCCGAGACGCCATTCCTCCCGTTTGAGCCGTCATCGCTGCTTCCTGGTCCCCGGCTGGCTCCGGAAGGCGGAGTTAGGCGTTCTGGACCGTGAAAGCGGCTAAGTTCTAATTTTATCCAATAATTTCTATAAGTTTTTTGTAATTATCTTATGGTGAAGTAGAGTAAGCTCTATGATCTAAAGTTAACCAGAACATAACTGGTCGCAATGATGGCAGTTTCTTATCTCATTTCTAACAATCTGCGTGCCCTTGGTGGCCTCGAGTTTTTGCGGGCGGTCGGGCTCTGCTTCGGTCTCTTCGGCGCAGGTTCCGCCCCGGCATCAACTCCAACGGTCAACAACGGTTGGATTGATATGGCCTCCACGACACGCACGGGTGCGCTCACCGTCGATTTGAAGAGTGCGATGAGCGCCGATGCGTTCGTCGATACGATCGGCGTCAACACGCATCTGAACTGGACGGACACAGCCTATGCCCGCGCCGGGCTCGTCGAGAGCGAGCTCGCCTATCTCGGTATCGACAATCTGCGGGACGTCATCCCGCTCGATTTCCAGGCAAAGGTCTATGAGGATTTCGCGGCCAAGGGGTACGACTTCAACTTTCTCGTTCAGGTGGTCGACGGGACGCCTCTGATCGATCAAGGGGTCAAGACGGCCGCCGAATTTCTGAAAGCCCATCCGGGCAGCATCGACGCGATCGAAGCTCCCAACGAGATCAATCTCTGGCCCGCCAGCCTTGCGGGCAAATCGGGTCTTGCCGCCGGCAGCTCGATCCAGGCGCATCTTTATCAGGCGGTGAACGCCAATGCCGTCCTTGGCGATGTTTCGGTGGTCGGTCTCTCGGTGGCCTATGCCAACGAGAAGCTGATGACTTCGCTCGGCGATCTCTCGAAATGGGCCGATTACGGCAACGCCCACATCTACTTTCCGAACTCTTCGAAGCCTCAGGAGCAATGGGATACCATTCTTGACGCAAGCCGGATTCCAACCGGTGACAAGCCTGTCGTCGTGACGGAGACCGGCTTCTACACTCTCGCCGACACCACGATGGGCGTGAGTGAAGAGGTGCAGGCGAAACAGATCCTCAACGTGCTGATGGATGCGGCCGAGGACGGCGTCGAGAAGACGTATATCTATCAGCTGATGGACCCCTACAGCGATCGCAACCTCGATCCGGAGAATAATTGGGGGCTTTTCAACGCCGATGGCTCGCCGAAAATGGCGGCGACGGCTCTGCACAATCTGACGACGATCCTCGGCGACAATTCGGATGTTTCGGCGACAGTGCAGGGGACGCTGCAATACGGGATCGAAAACCTTCCCGACACGGCGAAGCATATGGTTCTGACGGAGGCCGACGGGACGGTCGATCTCGTCATCTGGAACGAGGAATTGATCTGGGACAGTGCGACGGCCAGCGAAAAGCCGGCTTCCGCCTATGTCTCGACGGTGACGGTCGAAAGCACGGCGGACCTCTCCGTCTACGATCCCATGATCAGCGGCACCGACGCGATCGCGCACACCGAAGACGGCAAGCGGGTTTCCTTCGAACTCTCCGATCATCCGATCGTCATCGAGATCAGCGACTATGACGGCGCAGTGGTGTCGCCGGCCGGCGGATCGCTTCCCGTCACACCGAAAGTGCCGCCGGCCGCGCCCGCCGGGCAAGATTCCTCCACGGGGCCGCGGAGCCTCTTCGGGGCGTTTGCAGCCCGCGCCGAGCAGCGTGGCGCGTCGGCGGCGGGTGAAGATCACGAGCCCGCCAGCGGTTTCATTGCCCACGCCGTCTCGCGGTCCGTCGCCAGCGCCGATCTCGGATTGGGCGTCGAGGCCTTCGACCATGCCGCGCACGGATTGGCCGATATCTTCGATGATGTGCTGCAATCGGACTGGCTGACGTTTTGACCGGCTTTTGATCGAGGCGAGAATCTCTCGGCCGTACCGGGTCAGATGATCTGCGGCACGGGCGGGGGACAATCCGGCTCGGGCAGGTGCGCGCTCCAAACCTCCTGGGATGTGTCCTCGGTGGGGCTGTTGCAGCGGGAGAGCGCCTCATCGAGGGCGCGCGCCATCTGGTCGAGGCCGAGGCCGCTCCAGATTTCCGTGTGGGTGCCTGCCACCCGTGCGTGGCTGAGGTTCCCCTGGACCAGCCCGGTCCAACCGAAGGCCTGGTCGATGAAGCGACTTTTCGGCTGATCGTCGCTCCAGATGGCGAGGACATCGCCGGGGTAATCCTGCGTCGCGTGCCTTTCGCCCGCGGCGTCGATCGCCCTGAAGATCGCAAGGTCCTCCGGATCGAGCGCCTGTTCCGGCTCGTTCATCATACGTCGAATGAGATTGCGCGCAGAGATCAGGCGCCGGCGCACCGTGTCGCTCCGTCGGTGGAGGTCGCGGAGCCCGGATATTCCGTTCGGCAGCGCCTCTCTCAGATGGGCCGAGGCGCGATGCAGGAAGAAGGCCGTTCGCCCGAGCATCGTCCCGCCGCCGGCGCGATAGCCCGGCGCCCAGCCGTCTACGACGATGACGAGAGGGATGGTCTCGCTCGCCTCTTTCAGCTGGCGCGCGATTTCGAGCGAGAGACGTCCCGCAAAGCAGAAGCCGATGAGGATATAGGGGCCCCGCGGGTGCGCATGGCGGATCGCGGTGACGAAATGCGCCGCGATTTCCGAATAGGACTGGGAAAGAGGATCGACCTCATCCGGCATCGGCACGGCGAGGAAGGGCTGGTCGCGGCCGAGCCTTTCTGAGAGCTCGCGGTAGATGACCGTATCGTGCACGGCGACGATCGGAATTCGGGAGCCTGTGGGCTGGAGGGCGATGGCGCGCGCCTGCGGCTCGCTTTTCGCGGCGATGATTCCGGCAACCGCCGTGACGGTCGGGGCGCGATAGAAGGTCTCGAGCGGAATGTTGCAGCCATAGAGCCTGCGGATCTGCGCAAGACAGCGATAGGCGGTGAGCGACGAGCCGCCGAGAGCGAAGAAATCGTCGTGCGGCCCGATCTCCGTCACATGCAGGAGGTCTTCCCACGCCGCCAAAAGTGCAGCGGTGATGGGCGCGTTCCCGCAGGCAGGATCGGACGATCGCGCCGGGGCGTCATCGCTCTGATAAGGCTCTTCCGGTTCAACGAAAGCGCCCTCCGGGAAGACGTTCTCAGTCAAGGTCGGGCTCCCTGAGATGGTGCCTGGTCGCGCTGTCCTCTCTCATGCGGCCTCTTCCCTCGCTGCCTTGTGCTGGGCCGGCGCCATGGCCGGGTCGCCGCCGTTCTCGCTGGACGGGTTTCCGGGAGGCTCAAAAAGCGTTGCGAGAAGTGCCGCCCGGTCGAGCTTGCCGTTCCGGTTCACCGGAAATCTTTCCATCACGATCAATCTTGCGGGGACGGCCTCCGGCGAGAGGGTCTCGCGCAGCCTTGCCATGATCGCCGCCTCGTCGGGCCAAGCCTGCGCAGGCCGCAGGAAGGCGACGACCTGCTTTTCGCCGGGACGGATCTCGCGCACCGACGCGACCGCGTCGGCGACGTTCGGCATCTCCTCCAGGATGGCTTCGATCTCGGACAGCTCGACGCGTTTGCCGTTGATCTTCACCTGCAGATCGGCGCGTCCGACGAATTCGATGTTTCCCGCGGCATTTCTGCGCACGAGATCCCCGGTGCGGTAGAGTTTCGCCCCGCTCTCTTCGGCAAAGGGATCGTCGAGGAACGACCGCTCGGTCCGCTCCTTGTCGGCGAAATAGCCGAGCGCCACGCCGAGGCCGCCGGTGTAGAGTTCGCCGACCGCGCCATCCGGGACTGGATGCATGTTGCTATCCAGAATATGCGCCGTGGTGCCGGAGATCGCCTGGCCGATCGGCGCCGGAGACGGCAGCGGGCCCGTCGATGGCAGTGTGTAGGTGGTGGTGAAGGTGGTGTTTTCCGTCGGACCGTAACAGTTCACCAGATGCACGTGCGGGAGCAGTCGGCGCGCCTTTTCGGCATGTGCGACGGAGAGAACGTCGCCGCCGGTCAAAATCTGCCGGAGGGGTGCGATATCCTCGGGCACCTCTTCGATCATCAGATTGAAGAGACCGGAGGTCAGCCACAATGTGGTGACGCCATGGCGGCGAACGGCCTCGCCGATATCGAGCGGCGAGGGCTTCGGATTGTCGACGAAGGCGAGTGCGCCGCCATTGAGAAGCGGTGCCCAGATCTCGAAGGTCGAAGCGTCGAAGGCGAGGGGGGCGAATTGAAGGAAGACCTCGCTGTCGTCCATCCGGGCGTAGTGGGCGTCTTTCACCAGACGCACGATGCCCCGATGGGGGACCATGACGCCCTTCGGCGTGCCGGTCGAGCCGGACGTAAACATGATGTAGGCGAGATCCTCCGCGCCGGGAGGAGGGCTTTCGAGGCGAGGGTCGGCAGTGTCGATCCGCTCGGCCTCATGCTGCGGACAGACGACGTCGCCGCTCCATTCGGTGCCTGCGGGAAGGCGGGCGAGCAGCTCTTCGTCGGCCATTGCGAGAGGCGCGTTCAACCGTGCGAAGAGCGCGCCGATCTGGCCGTCGGGCAGGTTCGGATCGACTGGCACATAGGCGGCGCCAAGCTTCAGAATGGCAAGATAGACCGCCACACTGGCCGGCCTCTGGAGGGTGAGGGTCGGGACGAGATCGCCGTGTCCGACGCCCCGTTGCCTCAGAACCTGGGCGATGCGGTTCGACCATTGGTCGAGCGCGAGATAAGTGATCGGGCCGCCGTCTGCGAGAAGTGCTGCGGCGGCGGGGCGCCGGGCAACCTGCTCGGCAAAACAGCTGACGACGGAGCGAGAGGCGGTCGATGCCTGGGAAATTCCAGCGTCATCTTCCATTTCCATAGGCCCTATCGGCCGCCCGGCCGCCCGCTCTGTCTGAGCTCGATTGCTGCCGCCGAACAGTGCTGCAAGCCTGCCGGCACCTCGTCCCGTGAAAGCCATTTTGCGTTCCTGTTGTTCGTTTCGAATGACGGCGAGGCGTCGTTTGGAAATTCCGCCGCCGTGCGATCAGTTGAGTTGCGTTGTGAAAAGCTCCCGCGGCAGCTCCAGCTTCACCTCGACGACATCGCCCGGCATCAGCCGCGCATCTTCGGAGGCGGGCATGCTCTGTGGCTCACCCTCTGGATCGCTGCGGTGGATGATGATCTCCGCGGGGGCGTGGCGGCGCACGAGGTCGGACTGCAACAGGCCGGCGTAGAGGAGTTTCTGACCCGCGGAGCGCAGCCCTGTCCGGGTCGTCTCCAGTTCTAGCCGGGCATCTTTCAGAGCTTCGAGCAGGGTCACCTCGCGCTCGGCGTCGAGGGTGTCGTAGCGGCGCGCGAGCCCGTCGCGCTCGACAGTCGCCCGCAGCTTTTCGACTGTGGTTTCGAGCTGCTGGCTGCTCGTCAGCAAGATGGCTCGGCGTGCATCGCTGATGCGCGTCGATTGCGCGAGGCCCTTCTTGTCCAGCTCCTTCAGATTGTCGAGTTCCGCTCGGGCTGCCGCCAGTTCAGCAGTCTGCATGTCGTCCCGCTCTTCCAAAGTCGCGATCTGGCGCTCGGTCTCCTTGAGGGTCTTGGCGAGCTGCTCGCGGTCCAAAACGTGATCGGAAAGGTCGAGGGAGAGCTGCTTTTTCTCCGTCCGCAGGATCTGGGAGACGAGTTCAGGGTCGACGGGGACGGTGGGAATGTCCGTGTGCCCGATGTCGTCGCGTCCCTTCAGCTCGGCTTCGAGGCGCCATACGGTCGCCTGCTGATGCGCGAAGGCGATCCACAGAGCTGCGTAATCGGTGCGGGCATTCTCCATCTCGATGAAGGGATCGGCCTGCCGCAGCCGTGCCACGTCGTAACCGCCAGCCAGCGTCACCGCCTGGCGGACCGTGAGATCGGGGCGATACGTGACTTCGCCCGGTTTGCCCACATCGCCGTGAACGTAGACGGGGCGGCTCGCAATGAGATCGAAGAAGACGTCCTCTGCCGTGATCGATACCACCTGCCCATTAGGATTTTGTAGTTTTGGACGATAACTTTTCCCCGGTGCATCGTGTTTCAGCCGCGTGCGCACCTGTGAGGGCGAAAGCCCTGAGACTTTGATGTCTCCAAAGAGAGGTAGTGAAACGACACCGTCTTCTGCAACCGTGGTGCGTCGCGTCAGATCCTGAACCCCAGTGACCGTCATTTCTACGGTGTCGCCGGCTTGCAGCAGGAGTTCGTCAGCCGCAGATACGGTGGTAAGCGAAAGCAAAAGAATGAGAACAACTAGTTTCATTAGCTTTCTCGCGCATTTAAACTTGTGGAGAAAGTGCGGCTCGAGAGGCGCATTCCTGTTTCACTCAAGTTTTGACTTAACGAGGATGTTGACAGGAATTCTAACAAATGTCTAACTGAAATTAGGATAATTTTAATCTTTGAGGCTGGTGCTGTCGATGAGCGAGCTTTCGGACTTCGAGTTTGCCTCGCGTCCCGGCAATGCGTCGGCCAGTCCTGTTGCCGTGCAGGAGGCCGCGATCCTGGCGCGGCGAATGCCTGTCCTCGTGAGGGGGGACTGTGATGTCGAGGTTGGAGAGGGCAACCCTTATCTCTTCGCGTCCTCCAAACGGACGGCCGACATTGTTATGGCTCTCGCGCTGATCGCGCTCTTTCTGCCGCTGATGGGGCTCATCTATGCCGTGGTCAGGATCACGAGCCGGGGTCCGGTCATCTTCCGCCAGGAGCGAAGCGGTCTGCGAGGGCAACCCTTCCAGATCTACAAGTTCCGCTCGATGTATTTCTCGATCGGCGAGGATTTTCGCCAGGCCGGTCGCAGCGACGGGCGCGTGACGCCGGTCGGCCGGCTTCTGCGCATGACGAGCGCGGATGAGCTTCCACAGTTGTTCAACGTGCTCTTCGGCGACATGTCGATCGTGGGGCCACGCCCCCATGTCGCGTCGCTCGATGCGGCGTATGCCACGCTCGTGCAGGGCTATCCTGGCCGTTTGCAGGCGCGACCGGGCATCACCGGGCTCGCCCAAATCCGCGGGCAGCGGGGCGAGACACCGACGGTGGAGGTGATGCAGGCGCGCGTCAATTCCGACCTGGAATATGTCCGCGAAGCCTCGCTCCTCCTTGATGCCCGAATCCTCGCCGTGACCATCATCTACGTGTTGTTCAGCAAAGATGCGTACTGACCCTTTCTCCATCGCCGGGGCGCAGGAGACGCCCGCTCAATCCGGCGTCGAAACCGGTGCCGGCAGTCTTCTGTGGATGCTCCGCCTCCTCGTCCGGCGCAAATGGGTGGTGGTGCTCGTCGCCGCGGTCGTCTTCATGGGGATGGCGGCGGTGATCGCGAAACTGACGCCGTCCTATCGCGCCACGGCTCTCGTCCTGCTCCCTTCGGTGCCGGTTGATGATCCACGGACGGCCGAGGAAAAGACCGTCTCACCCATGCTGCCTTCCTTCATCATCGCGTCGGAAGCGGCCGTTTTGGGCAGCGAGGAAGTTGCCCGCAGGGTCATCGAGACGCTCGATCTCCAGGACGAGCCGAGTTTTGCCGAGAAACCGTCCTGGCGAACCAGGCTGCGGAGCTGGAGCGCGCGCTTCCTCGGAGAAAACGAGGTGCGACCCTCGGCCTGGAGTGCCGACGAGCTCGAGCGGGACCGGCTTCTGCAAATCTATATGAAGAAGCTCTCCACCTATAATGACGGTTTGTCGACGGCGGCCCTGATCAGCTTCACCTGGAGCGATCCGCATCTCGCCGCAAAAATCGTCAACGCGCACGCGGCGGCCTATATCGGCATGCAGGTCGAGCGACGCACGCTCGCGCTCCAGCATGTCGTCGACCTTCTGAGCGGGCAGATGCAAGAGCGGCGTGCGGAGGTCGAAGCGGCGATGGATGCGCTGGCATCGGCTCAAGCCGTATCGGGCGGGAACGCGCCGCTCGCTGGTTCAGTCCTCGGTTCAGGGGCCGGTCCGGTGGCAGGTTCGCTCGGAGATTCGTTGCCGGATCTCCAAAGCGATCTCGACAGAGCCCGGGGTGCGCTGGCGCAGACACAAAGCCGGCTTGTCGAGGCCACATCGAGATTGCACGACGGCCAGCTGCAGAGCGCAGATTTCGTCGCCGACGATGCAAAAGTCGTGTCGCGGGCTTCGGTGCCCACGCGCCAGATCTTTCCCAAGGTGGCGCTTTTCCTCCTCCTTGCCGCCATCGTTTCCCTCGCGGCGGGCCTCGCGGTCGCGATGGTGGTCGATCATCTTGCAAGCCGGTGGCGGCGCAATGCCGCTCAGGTCGAAGGCATTGGTCTTCCGATCTTGGGGGCGATCTCGCTCAACGTCTTAAGCCGCCTACCGTCGAACCGAGGCAGCCGTGTGAGGTTCTGGGAGGAAATCCGTTTCGTCCGGAACCGCCTGCTTCATGACAATGGAAAACCCACGCGCGTGGTGCTTGTCGTCTCGGCGATGCCGCGGGAAGGCAGGTCGCTTGCCGCGGTCGCGCTCGCTCAAAGCTTCGCGGCGACAGGGAGAAGGGTTCTCCTGCTGGATGCCGACCTCCGGCATGGGGCGGGTGACCATGCGGCCGCGCCATCGGCTGGGAAAACCGGGCTCAGCGATCTTCTCGGTGCGTATGGCGGGAAGGGACAAGCCGGGCTGCGTGACGCGATCATGGCGGTCGAGGGGACCTCGCTTCATGTTCTCGCTGCCGGGAGTGCTGCTGGAAGTGATGCAAAGGCCATCGATGCTCTCGCATCGCCGGTCTTGCCGAAGCTCATCGAAGTCCTCAGACGTGACTACGACGTGATCGTCATCGACAGTCCGCCGCTCAACGTGGTCTCCGACGCGACCTCCCTCGCCACGCTCGCCGATCAAACGCTGCTTCTCTGTCATATCGGGCGTTTCTCGCCGGATGCCGTCGACCAGACGATCACGCTCCTGCGTGCCTGCCGCGCAGAGATCGCGGGTGTCGTTCTGACCGGCAACAGCGTTTTCGCGAAAGAGGGCATTTTGCGCCACGGCGCGCCGGTCTCGTCGCGGGCGCAAAAGGGGCTGACGAAACTGCGTCCGACCCTCGCGGGCGCCTCGCTCGTGAAGGCCTATCCTACCCCGCAGCCCGTTGGTGGGGCATCCCTGCCGGAAGCTGCGGCCGCCTCTCCGTCCTAGGATGAGCGCCGGGGGACCGGCGGTTCCGCCGCCGGCGAGCGACACTGGGCCAGATTGGGTCTCCGAGGGAGCGTCGCGCGCCCGTGCTTCCCCAAGCGGATCCGCGCCCGCCGGCGGTGGGCCGGGTCGTTTCGTTTCTGCTTCTGGCGGGCCTGCTTCGCGTGGACCTGCTTCTGACGGGCTTTTGGGCCGTGCCTTGCTGCAGGTGCAGGTTCTGGCGCTGATCGGGATCATGACGGCGCCTGCGTTCACGAGGGCGGCCGGCCTTCTGCGGCTTGGCCTTCCGGCGGGGGCTCTTGCCGTTGCCGTTTTCTTTCTGCTCCGGGGCGATATGAGGCGGTATATCGCCTTCTGCCTGTGGCTCTTCGTTCTGACGCCGTTCATCCGGCGGATGGTCGATTTTCACGCCGGCTTTCTCGATTACAGCCCTCTGCTGCTTTCGCCTTATGCGGCGCTCGCCCCGTCTGCCGGCGCCCTTGCCTTTGCCATGGCGAATCTCCGTCACCCAATGTCGGCCGGGCTTCTCCTCGTCGTTGCCGCTGCGGTCTATGGGCTGATGTTGGCCGCTCTCAACGGCCAGTTTCTCCCTGGTGCCTTTGATTTCCTTCTCTGGGTGTTGCCGGCCGCATTCGGTATGTTCGTGGCGTGCAACCCCTCCTGGGTTGGACAGCTGCGGCGCGATCTCACCGTGTTTTCGCTCTTCGCGGGCATCGTTCTCGGCCTCTACGCGCTCTATCAGTTTCGCTACATGCCCGGCTGGGACGCGCTTTGGATGAAGAAGACGCTCATGCCGACGATCGGCGAACCCTATCCCTATAAGGTTCGCGTCTTCGCCACGATGAACTCGCCCGCATCCTTGGCCTTGTTTCTGCTCCTGCCGCTGTCGATGCTCATCGTTTCAAAAGACGCCCTGCGCTGGGTCGCTTTGGCGCTCGGCTTCGTGGCGCTCGGCCTCACGGCGGTGCGGACCGCCTGGGTCGGCATCTTCATCATCGGTGCTTATTGTTTTCTCCTCGGCTCCGGCCGCATCAGAACCTCGATGCTTGCGCTCGCCCTCGTGCTCGTGGTGGTGGCGCCCATGGCCTTGCTGACCGACCAGGGGACGAGGATTGTCAGTCAGCGGATTGAATCCATGCTTGATGCCCGCTCCGACGTCAGTGCCAATGAGAGGCTTCACGTCTATTCGGCGGCGTTCGAGGAAATGGAGCGGCATGTTTTCGGCTCCGGTCTCGGGGGATCGCGGGCCGATCCGGCCACCAAGAGCGGCGTTCAGGCGATGCAGATCGATAGCGGCCCGATCGCCGCGATGCTGGCGGTGGGTGTCGTCGGCGCTCTCGTTTATTACGTCGGGATCGGCTTCGTCGTTGCCTTTCTCTTCGTTCAGGGCGCCGCGTTGAAGGCGGAGGAGAGGGCGCTCGTTCTCGCCTCGCAGGCGATCGCCGTGTCCTATCTCGTGATGAGCCTCCTGATCCCGGCCACTTTCGGGGAGCATGGGGTCGTCTTCTGGTTCATGCTCGGGATGGGGGTGGCGCAGATCACGGCTGCGCGTGCGAAGATGCGCCTGCCGTCACAGGATCGAGCCTCGCTGGATGCCGGCGTCGTGGCCGGCCCTGTCGCCGCCACCCTGCCCACGCACCCCTGATTGCCGCTTTCAGGCCGGGATCGATGGCCGGCAGCGTGCCGCCTGGTGCCTCTTACAGATGGATGAGCCGATCACGCAGATAGCGGAGGTCCGCAAGGGTCAGATAAGGACGCGGCAGCGGCAGCTTCAGCGAGATTTTGATCCCGATCAGGATGAGGGTGAGGCGGAGAAGCGTGACCGCGAGGATCGCCCAGGCCGCTCCGAGTGCGCCGTCACGGGAGGCCATCACGTAAACCGAGACCAGCATGGCCGCAAAGCATGTCGCCTCCACGGCGGAGACATAGCCCGGGCGGTTCAAGGCCTGGAAGAGCTGCGCGCTGATATTGGCGAGGCCGAAGATGATCGCCTCGGCAAGAAGGACGTGGAAGATTGGAACCACGGGCGCGAATTCCTGGCCATAGAGCAGCACCAGGAGCGGCGGTCCCCACCACATGCCTGCCAGCCAGGTGATCAGCAGAAGGGCAAGGGCAAAGCGAAAGGTCTGGTCGAAATGGCATTTCGCAATGTTCGCTTCGGCCCTCGCCATCTTGGAGAGGAGCACGCTGTTGATCGGCATGATCCACGCCATGGCGATGCGTGAAAAGCTGAAGGCGATCACATAGAAGCCGAGCTCTGCGGGGGCGACGAGGCCGATCAGGATCAAACGGTCGGTATATTCCGCACAGGTGGTGACGATGTCGGCGGGCCCGGCGCGCAGGCTGTAGGAGAGCATCGATCGTGCATGGCGTCGAAAATCGCCTCGTGCGACGCCCATGCGGACCAAGAAGGCCGGAATCTGCGTGACGACAGCCAGGCTGATACCCGCAATCGACGCCAGGACGGCGGCTTGCCAATTCAGGTCGGCGAAGCCCAGCACTCCCATCAGCGCGAAGAAATAGAAAAGGTTGGGGGCGAGGCGGCCGTAATTGTTGAAGGTGAAGGCGCCCAATCCGATGAGGACGCAGCACAGAAGCGCCTGCGAACCGCCGAAGACAGAGGCAAGAGCTGCGATGCGGGCGTAGAGGATCGCTTGCTGATCGTACTGCGTCATCAGGTGGGGGATCGCGAGGAGCGCGACCGTCAGAACGAGGCTTCCCCAGCCGGCCGCCAGCATAAAAGCGATCTGCGCGATCCTTGCCCGGTCATCGCGGTTCTTGGCCACATGATAGGTCGTGGCGGCGCCGATGCCGGCCGTGGAGATCAAAGCCAGGAACTGCGTCCAGAGCACGACCGCGGAATAGATGCCGCGACCATCCGGCCCGAGCAGCCGCGCGGTGATGATGCCGGTGACGATGTTGACGAAGAGGATGGCGGCAAAGGTCGCCATCGATTGCATGACGGCATAGATGGCGGTGGGCGCTTTGAAGATCCGGCCCGGCAGATGCAGGAGGCTTGCGGCGATAATGGCGCGCATGGATGGGGCGGCCGCGGCGCCATCGCCACTGATGGGCGCGATGTCGGCTTTCGCCTGATCGGCTCCTACAACCACAGGGCGGGCTTCCGGGTGCATTCGGGCCCTTCTTGATTGGCGGTGCCGGGATTGCCTTTGATGAGAGCCGGGTTTGCCTGTGAGGAGTCCGGCCGAGAGGCCGCGAACAGGCCCAGATGCCAGCGCGGACCCGGGGTGGTTTCTTCGCAGGCGAGCCGCATCCTGCGGTCGCCGAGAACCCTCTCGTAGATCTCGGCAATGCGGGCCCGGAAGACGTCCGGCGAAAACTGCTTCCGCGCGATGCTCGCGACAAAAGAGGCAGGTACGTGCTCTTGCTGTCTCAGGACCGCGAGCACGGCCTCAGCCACGGCGTCCGCGTCGTCCCTGGGGACGAGAGTGCCTCCTGTCTCCGTGCAGACGGCCTCGCGCACGCCGCCGATATCCGTGGCGACGACCGGTCGGCCCACGATTTGTGCCTCGGCGAGGACCATGCCGAAGGATTCGTTGCTCGTTGAGGTCAACGCCACGACATCCATCCCGGCCATCCACGATGGCATGTCGGCCTGAAAGTCAGTGAAACTGACCCGGCCGCGCAAGGCCGGGGTCTCCGCCACGCGATGGAGACGCTTTGCGTAGTCTTCCTTGTCTTTGAGGGCGAGCGGTCCGACGACCCAGAAATGCGCGCCGGGCTCCTGAGCTGCGATCTTCTCGGCAGCCTCAAGGAAAATATGCTGCGCTTTTCGCGGCTCGATGACGCCGAAGATGCCGATATTGTAGCGTGCGCCTTTTTCGACGATCGGCGCGGCAGGGCGTGCTCTGGCCGCCTTTTCGATGAATTCCGGATCGACGCCGTTCGGGACGATCTCGATGCGTTCGTGGGAGACGCCGATCGTCTCGAGAAGTTCGCGGCTCGCTCCGGAAACGCAGATGAAGCGGTCGACATGACGGGCGGTCCAGCGGAGCGCGAGGCGGTGCTGTGGTTTGATGGGCAGGACTTCATGCACATGCATGACGACCGGAATGCCGAGGCGACGGGCGGCGGGGAGCGCGTACAGCGCACCGACCGGGTGGTGAACGTGAACGAGCTTGATCTCTCCGGAGGCGAGCAGTCGTCCAATCTGGCGGCTGCCGGCTCGCCACGCCTGGAGATAGTGCCATAGTGCGAGAGGGTCCGAGGTGGCGCGCATCCGCTCGAAGCCGCAATCGGCAAGCGGGATCGAAAGCGAGCGGGCCGCCGCCGCAAGATCACCGCCGCCGGGGCAGGCGAGGACAGGGGAATAGCCGTAAGGCTCCATTCCTCGCGCGAGCGTCAGGATCACGCGCTCGGCGCCGCCGAGAAAGCCGACGCGGCTCACATGGAGAATGGCGCGCTCTGCACACATGCTGGGACCTCTGTCTTCAACCCTTGGCGCACGGGCGCGGACCCGTGCCGAGCGTCTGCTCACAACGGTGTGCCGTTTGGCTAAGTTTTTAGATGAAGACGGAATATTCTTGGCGCAGTCAATATAGAATGCTAATTAAATTATAATTATGCTAATTCCTGGATGGGCCAGGCGCTCGAATGGTGGAAAGCCGTCGCAGAGCGGGTGCTGCGGGATCGGGGCTGCGGTTGGGACGCACGCGTGTGGTCGCTGTGCCAGCCGGCCGTCGTCTCCTTCGGAAGCGGCAGGGCGAGGGGTTTTCGGGTCTGGAGGGAGAATGCGGGTTGCTCTGATCCACGAAGCGCTGACCGTCTACGGCGGGGCGGAAAAAGTGCTCGAGGAGCTGATGCGGATGTTTCCGGAGGCTCCCGTCTTCGTTCCGCTCTACGAGCCGTCGGCGTTTCCTGAGATTTTCCATAAGGCCGATATTCGTGCCACTTGGATCAACCGGCTCCCGCTGGTGCGGCGCCATCACCGCGCGCTCTTTCCCCTCTATCCCCTGCTGATGAGCTCGATCGACCTCTCCGGCTACGATCTCGTCATCAGCAGCTCTTTCAACTTCGCGCACAACGTGGTCACGCCACCGGAGAGCTGCCATGTGTGCTACTGCCATTCCCCGCCCCGCTTTCTCTGGGATTACAACGCCTATGCCCGGCGCGAGGGCTTTGGCGTCTGGAAACGGCGGGTCGTGGAATCCATGCTGCCGCGGCTTCGTTCCATGGACCGGGCCGCGGCGCAGGGGGTCGATTTCTGGGTGAGCACGAGCACTCTCGTGGAACAGCGGATCCGGAAAACCTACCGCCGTCGCAGCACCGTCATCCCCCCGCCTGTCGATGTGAACGAGTTCCGGCCAGGAAGCGGTCGTGGCGAGTACTTCCTGCTCTTGATGCGTCTCGTCGGCTGGAAGCGGCCCGATATCGCCGTAAAAGCCTGCAGCGAGCTCGGCGTGAAGCTCGTCGTGGCCGGGGACGGCCGGGAGATGCGGCACCTCAAGGCCCTTGCCGGGCCGAGCGTCGAATTCGTCGGTCGCGTGGACGGGGAGGCGAAGGCCGAGCTTTATCGCAATTGTACCGCCCTGATCCTCACCTCGGTGGAGGATTTCGGCATCACGCCGCTTGAGGCGATGGCCTCCGGGCGTCCCGTGATCGCATTGGGTGAGGGGGGCGCTCTCGACACGGTCGTCCCCGGCGAGACCGGGGAGCTGTTTGACGAACAGACCTGCGAGAGCCTCAAACGGACCCTCCGACACTTCAATCCGGAGCGCTATGATCCTGCTTTCATTCGCCGGCATGCAGAAATTTTCGACAGCCGCCAGTTTCGGACAAAGCTGAACAGCTTTCTCGGTCGCTCGGTCCGCCTCTACTCTCAGAGGATGAGCGAAACCCGTGTCGCCAGCGTGGATGAGCCAGACCTCGGAGGGGGTCCAGAGGCGCGTGCTTCGGGCTGGCAAGAGAAGCCTCGGTTTCCGGCGCAAATCCAGCTTTAAGTTTTGTGTACTGATAGGTGTTCGATCGTTCAATCTTTCCAATCTACAAGGAAACCGGAAAGTTCCCTTAGAAAATAGATGGTATTTTAATTCAATTTGAAATCCATCTTGTTATGTCTCTCATTTCTCCATATAATTTTTCGAGGTGATTGCTTGTAGGTGCGTGTTTATGCCGTGTCGCGATATCTCCACTGGCGAAAGCTGTGAGCAATGCCGTTTCTGGGCGCGTCAAGGCAATAAATTTGCCGGGGAATGCCGCCGTTACCCGCCGCACTTTTCCGAAGGGTCACATGGTCGCCCGCTGGAATTGAAGCGGGTCTATCCCATGGTCCCTCCAACGGATTGGTGTGGAGAGTTCCGGCCAAGAGTGGCGGAGCTGCTTTAAGCACGGATCGCGCTTCAGTCGGGGCTCGGGCGCCGACATGTCGAGGCACATTCGATGATCACACCGCTGTCTCCGGAGGTCGGCGGTGCGCGATTTCGGGATGCGTGATTTCGGGGATGCCGCGCAGAGGCCGCTATGAGCGCCGATCATTTTCCCAGATCGTGTGGATGCGATGCGCGCTTGGTGTCGAGATCTGAAACAGTCTTGCCACTTCGATCTGTTTCATGCCGCGATCGAAGGCGGCATAGACCGCGGTCTTGCCGAGGCGCGTCAGCCGGTCGCCCTTTTTCCAGGCGGGGTTGAACGCGCTGAGGTCGACAGGGCTGGCCTGCCCGCCCGGGCGGAGTTGTGCGATCGCCTCGTCGAGCGCAGCCGCCGCGGCGAGGCAATAATCGCGCTGCGCCTCCAGGTATCTGACTTTCGTCTCCGGTGAGAGGATGTCGTACTCAGGCCTCTCCAGGAACGGCCGCATCATCATGTTCGAAATTCTCCCTCCGGATTGGTGATCGGAAACGTCAGGTGGCCTGCCGGGCGTCCCGAATCGTTGGTTTCCAGCCTAAATCTTGTTCATGGGGGCGCGAATTTCTAGAGCAATAGGATAAAATTGAGGCCTCTACTGCTACATTTTGTTGACTTTTTCTATTTTCTTGATGTGATGCCAGCCTACGTAATCCGCGACCCCTGCCGTCTCGGACCGATGCCGCTGCGGATTGAAGGTGTCGAGGATATGTTGGCGTATCGGGGCCTCTTCCTTGTCTGTGCTGCTGCCGGGTGCTGGTTCGCCTTGTATTGGGTGGTGGGCTGTGCCGCCTCGGCAGAAAGCGGTTCGTGTCGGGTGCCGGATCCCGAGCGGATGGCCGTTCCATTCGAATTCGCCCGGACGTTCCTCTCTCCTTTTTACCCGAGCTATGCGCTGAATATCGGTGTCCTCCTGCCGCAGGTCGCGGCCTATCGAATTGTCCTCACGGGTAGCAAGGCAGGAGGTCTCATCGAGAGAGAAGCAGGTATGAGCGGGGTTCTGCTCCGCCGGAGTGGGTGATGCCGTGTCACCTTCGCTGGTTGAAGATGACATCCACATCTGGACCTGGCGGCTTGACAGCGAATTCCTGAGTGCGTGCGGTGACTGGCTGACCGCTGAGGAGCGAGATCGCTGCGCAGAGCTGCCTGAGCCCCATGCTCAGATCCGCTTTGCAGCGGGCCGCAGCGGTCTCCGATTTCTGCTGGCCCGTTATCTCGGGGGCGAGCCTTCGGACGTCATTTTGAAAGAAGATCGGTTCGGGAAGCCTTGCCTCGGCTTGGACGCCAGCCTGGCGTTCAATCTCTCGCATGCCGGTGACATCGCTGCCGTCGCACTGTGCCGTGGCGGTGAAGTGGGGATCGATATCGAGGTGGAAACGGCGGGGCATATCGAGCTCCGCGGGATCCTCTCTGCGGAGGAGAAGCGGCAACTTCACCTGCTCGGCCTGCCGCTCGACCGTTCCGTTCTGCTTCAGATCTGGGTTTGGAAGGAGGCGGTGTTGAAGGCGTCGGGTCTTGGTCTGTCGGTTGATCCCGCCAAGGTCGTTCTCACTTTCGAGCGGCAGGGACGCCGGCTCGTGGCACGAAACGGTACGGTGCCAGGTTTTGGCTCTTATGAGCTTCGGAGTTTTGTGCCGGTGCCGGGGTTTGTCGGGGCGGTGGCCGTGACGCGGGAAGGTCTGCGGATGCTCTCTTTCTCGCTTTGCCGCGAACATCTGAACGAGGCATGCCGGATGTGGTCGGACTTGGGTCGGAGCAAGGCCTCATAACTTGCCCGGACCGCCCTCCGTGTAGCCCATCTCCAGAGAGATCCGTGACGCGGCGTTGCAGACCTGCCTGACCAATTCATCCTGACGGGCTTCGTCGAAGCGGTACATGGGCAGCGTGACGGTGATGGCACCGACAGGGCGGTGCTGAAGGTCGCGCACGATTGCGGAAATGCCGCCGGCATCTTCGGAAAGCTCGCCGCGATTGATGGCGAAGCCGCGCATACGGATCTCGTCGATCTGGCCGCGAAGTGCCTGCGGGTCCGTGATTGTGCATGGTGTGTGGCGCGGCAGGGTTTCTGCAAGGATCGCTTCGATCTCTGCTTCGGGCGCGAAGGCCAGTAGCAGCTTGCCCGACGCCGTACAGTGGGGTGCGTTGCTCTGGCCGGGTCCTGCATAATGCGTAATCGCGTTGGTGCCGATGACCTGGTCGAGGCTGATCGCTTCCAGCCCGTTCCAGACGCTGAAACTCGCCGTCTCGCCTGTGTCGTGCGCCAGCCGCTCCATGTGCTTGTGCGCGATCGTGGAGATGCCGCGGCTCGTGAGGATCGGCGCTGCGATGGCGATCAGGCCAATGCCCAGGATGATGCGTTCGCTCGCCGGCTCGCGCTCCAGAAGCCCCTCGTCTTCGAGCGTGGCGACGACCCTTGAAATCGAGCTTTTGTGGAGCCCGATGCGGCGCGCGATCTCGTTGATGCCGATGCTTCCCCCTGCCTGCGACACGCAGCGCAGAACCTCCACGGCGTGCCTTGCTGCGACAACCCCGGGGCGGCGGGCGGCTGGTTCTGCTGAATTCTTGGGCATCGCTGCATTCTGACCTTTTCGAGGCATCTCGTGCTTGACCTCTGTCAGATGAAAGTCAATCATAGCTAAACGCAACAGCGTTGCGCAATGCGCAACAACAGGAAACGATTTGATGAAGGCCAAAACGGCATTCCGTGAGGTGGTGCGAGAACTCGAGGCGCGAGGCGCCCTTGCAACCGTCTCGCGGCAAGTTGATCCCAAGCACGAACTGACGGCTGTCATGCGGCAAATGCAGAAGAGCGAGAACAAAGCGCTTCTGTTTCGTTCCGTTGCCGGTTCCGACCAGCCGGTCGTAACCAATGTCTTCGGTTTCCGCAGCCACGTGGCGGCTGCTCTCGGTCTCGAAGAAGCCGATCTGCTTTCTTCGCTCGTCCAGTTGGAGAACCAGCGTCTTCCGACAGAAAGAGTAGACGAGGCTCCCGTTCAGGAAGTCGTCGTGGCTGGCGCCGATGTCGACGTCTCCCGCGATATTCCGCAGGTGGTGTTCTCGGAGCTCGATGCCGGGGCCTATCTGACGGCCGGTGTGTTGATCGCGCCGCATCCGGAGACCGGTGTCTACAATGCCTCATGGAACCGTTGCCAGCTCGTTGGCGGCGACCGGATGCGGGTGCGGATGATGCCGCCTCAGCATCTTGGGCGCTATCATCAGGTGGCGGAGGAAAAAGGGCAGAATCTTCCCTGCGCCATCGTCATCGGAGCGCCTCCGGGAGTGATGTTTTCAGCTGCTTCGAAAGTGCCCTTCGAAGTGGATGAGCTGGAAGTGGCCGGCGCCTGGCAGGGCAGTCCCTTGCGCGTCACGCGCTGCAAGACGATCCCCGTCGATGTGCCGGCGGATGCGGAGATGGTGATCGAAGGGGAAGTCATCGCCGGCGTGCGCGAGGATGAGGGTCCCTTCGGCGAATTCACCGATGGTTACGTGCCGGTGATGAAGAACCACGTCTTTCGTGTGACCGCCATCACGCGGCGCCGCGATGCGATCTATCATGCGATCCTCGCCGGCGGCACCGAAGATCTCAATCTCGTCGGCGTTCCGATCCAGACCGAGATCTACAAAAAAGTCTCGTCCTTCGTGCCGCGCATCCGCGACATCGCCACTCCTGGCTATGTCTTCGGCTGCGTGATCTCCATCGAGAAGAAGAGCGAGGATCAGTCGAAGAATGCCGTGCTTGCGGCTCTTGCTGCCTATTCGTGGACAAAGGTTGTCGTTGTCGTCGATGAGGACGTTGATCCTTTCAACGCGGCCGATGTTCTATGGGCGATTCAAACGCGTGCGACGCCCGATACCGGCGTTTACGTTTTTCCGCGTGTGCCGAGCTATACACGCGAGGACGTGCGGGAGGTGCATCGCGGCAAGATCGGCATCGATGCGACCGTGCCGCTGCATATGAAGAAATTGTTCGAGCGACGGCGCTTTCCGGGAGAATCTGACGTGCGTCTGGAGGAGTATATCGATGGCGGGTGTTAGCCTCGAGAATATCGGCGAGGCGATCGACCATCTGGTCACGGCGCCCATGTCGAATTGGACGATCCTGAAAGGCATTCCGCTTCTGAAGCTATATGCGAGGGCCCGGGAGAAAGCTGGCGGGGAGGCGGTGACGCTCACCGCCACGCGCCTTCTGGAGAGCCGCGTTGGGCCAGGTGACCGGGTCCTCGTCTTGAGCGGCTTCATCATGCGAGATTACGGGCTGCCGGAAACGGATGGGCCGATCGGCGCGGCCGTTCTGGCCCGAGCCCTTGCCGTCGCTCTCGGCGCCGTGCCGGTCGGTATCTCCGAGGCCTCGGTGGTGCCCTGCATGGAGGCGTGTTTTTCGGCTGCGGGTCTGATCCCGGCCACGCCTGATACCCTCGGCTCCGGACGCAATCGCTGCGCACTCCTCGACTTTCCTGTCGATGCGGCCGAGGCGGAGCGCGCGGCGGCCGAACTTCTCGACCGCTATCAGCCGAAAGCCGTCATCGCGGTCGAGCGGCCGGGCGCCGGCGCGGACGGGCATTATCACGGCGGCGGCGGTTTCGAGATCTCTGGCTTCACGGCCAAAACAGACGTTCTCTACCGGATGGCACGCGAGCGTGGCATCGCCACGATCGGTATCGGCGATCTCGGCAACGAGCTCGGTATGGGCACAGTCGCCGACGAGGTCCGGGAATATGTGCCGCTCGGCGAGACGATCGCCGCCGAACAGCCGGCCGACGTGACGGTCGTCGCCAATATCTCCAACTGGGGCGCTTACGGGATTGCCGCCTGTCTCGCCGCCTCGACTGGACGCGAAGCCGCTTTCCACGACGGGCGAGAGGAAGAGCGGCTGATCGAGGCTTGCGTGCGCGCAGGCGCGATCGACCCCGTCGGCGGGCAGTTCCGGCTCTATGTCGACGGGACCGACGCGCGCACCAATGCGGCCATGGTCGATCTGTTGCGCTCGCTGGTCGTCTTGAGCCGGGAAGGTGCCAACGTCACAGACTATCAGACGTCATGGCAGAAGCGGTGACCGCGGGCTCCGCTCTCTCCAGGCGCCGCGTCGGCCTCATCGTGCCGTCGGTCAATGCGGTGATCGAGCCGGATTGCGCGCGTATCGCCTGGCCCAATGTCACCTTTCATGCGACGCGCGTCATGCTGCGCGAGACGACGCCCGAGGGCCTTCGTCAGATGAACGATGGCGTTGCGGCCGCCGCCGATCTCATCGCTTCCGTCACCCCCGATGTCGTCGCCTTCGCCTGCACCAGTGGCTCCTTCATCGACGGCGAGGAGGGCCTCGCCCGCCAGATCGCTTCGATCGAGGCGCGCGTCGGTTGTCCCGTCGTTTCAACTTCGCGCTGCATCGTCGCAGCGATGGCCCATCTCAACGCGACTAAGGTCGCCCTTGCGACGCCTTATCTCGACGAGGTGAATGCGGCCGAATTGGCCTTTCTTGAAAGCCATGGCCTGACGGTGACCAAGCTGCGCGGGCTCGGGCTTTCCGGAAAGGCGATCCGCGAAGTGCCGCCTGAGCGTGTGAAGGAGCTGGTGCGTGATGTCGATACGCCGGACAGCGAGGCGATTTTCGTGAGCTGCACCGATCTGCGGGCGCTCGAGGTCGCCGAGGAGCTTGAACATGAATGCGGCAAGCCGGTTTTGACGAGCAACCAGGTCACATTGTGGGGCGTCCGCAATGCTCTCGGCGGGGTTCCGGCGGTCACAGGTTACGGGAAGCTGCTCGCATGACGCTCAACCCGCAAAGCGCCGAAATGTCTTCGACGCGCCTCTACGAAGCCGAGACCTCTCCTGATTTGATCGCCGAGCGGTACGGTCTTGCCCGCGAGGCCGTCATCGACTTCTCCCTCAATGTGAACCCTTTCGGCCCGCCGTCCGCTGCCGTCGAAGCCGCGCGGCGTGCCTGCGGTGCCATTCACCTTTATCCCGACCTCAATTATTCGCAGCTGCGGCGGGCGCTTGCCGCGCGCCACCGCGTCGACGAGGCGATGTTCTTCTTCGGCGCCGGGCTCGACGACGTCATCAAGCTCATTCTGCAGGCCTGGACGAGCGCGGGCGACGATGTCCTCGTGCATCTGCCGACGTTTCCGCGTTACGAGCTCGAGGCCTCTCTGCGCGGCTGCCGGATCGTTGCGGTGGAAAATGACGAGCCGGAGCTGATCGACGCGGGGCGGATCGAAAGCGCGCTCGTGGCGCACAAGCCGGCGCTCGCCTTCATCTGTTCGCCGAACAACCCGACCGGCGCGCGTCTCACCCGGAGCGAGATTGCGCGGCTCGCAGAAGCGGCGCCGGAGACCATCCTGGTCGTCGACGAAGCCTTGATCAATCCGGCAGAGGAGGGGGCCGTCGGCCTCGTCGCCAATCACCGCAATCTCGTTGTCCTGCGCACCTTCTCGAAATATTTCGGCATTGCCGGAATGCGTGTCGGCTATGCGATCGCGAGCCCGGATCTCGTGGCCGTCGCCGAGGTCGGGCGGCCGCCTTTCAACCTCGCTTTGCCGTCGCTCGACGCGGCGATCGCGGCCCTTTCAGACCGTGAGTTTCTCGCCCGCTGCAAAGCGACCTTTGCGGAAGAATTCGCGCATTTCCTGACGGAGATCGCGTCCGATCCACGCCTCAAGGTGCGCGGCCACAACGCCAATATGATCCTCCTCGATCTCGGCGGGCGCGATCCGGGAGAGGCGGCCGAAAACCTCGCGCGCCGCGGCCTCATCGTCGCCGACGCCACATCCTTCCACGGGCTTGAAAAGGATCATGTCCTGCGCATTTCTCTGCGCTCACGGGCGGACAACGACAGGCTCATCAAGGCCTTGAAGGAGCTGCCATGACCGCCTCGTCGGGACGGGCCGAGAAAAAGGGGCGGGGCAAGGCGCGCCTGCCCTTCGACAGCCTCATTCTGTGCCTTGCCGTCGTCCTCGCCTGGCAGGCGGTCACATATTTCGGCGATGTTCCCGCCTATCTCCTGCCGCCGCCTTCGGCGATCGCGGAGCGCATCTATTCCGATTTCGGACTGCTCTTCAGCCATTCTCTGGTCACCGCCAAAGAGGTCCTGATCGGCTTTCTTCTGTCGATCGTGATCAGCGTCCCGCTTGCCGCGATCCTGGCGCAGTTCCCACTGGTCGAGCGGATGCTCTATCCGCTTCTCGTCGCCTCGCAGACGGTGCCGAAGGTGGCGATCGCGCCGCTGCTCGTCGTCTGGTTCGGCTTTGGGCTGTTTCCCAAGATCCTGATTGCCTTCCTCATCTGCTTCTTCCCGATTCTGGTCGATTCCCTCGTCGGGTTTCGCTCCATGCCCAAGGAAATCGCCTGGCTCGCCCGCTCCACCGGGGCCTCGCGCTGGAAGGTCTTCCTGCATTTCCAGGTGCCGGCAGCCCTGCCGAACATCTTCGCCGGCGTGAAGGTGGCTTCGACACTCGCCATTGTCGGGGCAATCGTCGGGGAGTTCGTCGCCGCCGACAGCGGGCTCGGCTATCAGCTCATCGTGGCGAATGGTTCGCTCGACGTGACGCTTTCATTCAGCATCCTGATCGTCTTGAGCGTTATGGGGATGCTCTTGTTCGCCCTCGTCGATCTCGCCGAGCGCCTGGCTCTCCCCTGGCATGTCTCGCAGCGCTCGTGAGGAGACGGTGACAATGGAGCCCGCCCTCGATTTTTCCGCCGTCAGCAAGACCTTCACGACATCCAGCGGGCCGGTGAAGGCTCTCGACGATGTCAGCTTCTCTATCGCAGAGGGCGAATTTCTCGCCGTCCTCGGGCCGAGCGGCTGCGGCAAGAGCACACTCCTGTCTCTCGCCGCCGGTCTGGAGCGTCCGACCTCCGGGGGCGTGAAGACGGCGGGCCGGGTTATCGATCGGGCCGTCACCGACATCGGCATCGTCTTTCAGACCGATGCGCTGCTCGATTGGCGCAGCGTCCTTCAGAACGTGATGATCCAGCCGCAGATGCGCGGCCTCAGGACGAGCGAGTATGAAGGCAAGGCACGCGAGCTTTTAGAACTTGTCGGGCTTGCCGGCTTTGAGGAGAAATATCCCTACGAGCTCTCGGGCGGCATGCGCCAACGAGTCTCCATCTGCCGTGCGCTCGTGCACAATCCTTCGCTTCTTCTGATGGACGAGCCTTTCGGGGCGCTCGACGCGCTGACGCGCGAACAGATGGTGATGGAGCTACATCACATCTGGCTTCGCACCCACAAAAGCGTGATGTTTGTCACGCATGATATTCAGGAAGCGGTTCTCTTGGCACAGCGTGTGCTGGTCATGACGCCGCGGCCTGGCCGAATTGCAGAGATCATCGAGGTGGATCTCCCTCTCCAGCGCACACCAGACATTATGGAGAGCGAGAAGTTCACGCAGAAAGTCGCCCATATCCGCCACCTCTTCGAGGCACATGGTGTGCTGAAGAAGTACTGATATTTGGAGAAGGATCGAATGAAACTCACGCGACGCACTCTTCTTGTCTGCGCGACGGCGCTCGGATTGACCCTTCCCGCGGGGATGACCGAGGCCCTGGCGCAGGACAAAGACCTCAAAAAAGTCACCGTCCGTCTCGCCTTCAACTACAACGGCCACCGTTCGCCGTACCTCCTGGGGGTCGACAAGGGCTTCTACGAGGAAGAAGGCCTCGATGTGGAAGTCCTCGAGGGCAAGGGCGTGACATCGTCCATGCAGCTCGTCGCCAACAAGCAGGACACTTTTGCCATCATCGATCCCCCCTCGCTGATGCTGGGTGCGGCCCAGGGTATGCCGCTGCGCATCGTGGCGCAGCTCTACCAGGTGAGCCCCAATGCGGTGATTAGCTGGAAGGAAGAGAACATCAAGAAGCCGGCCGATCTCGTCGGCAAGACCGTCGCCACATTGCAGGGCGATACGACCACGACCATGCTCTATGCGCTTCTCGCTCGTAACGACGTGGAGCGTAACGAGGTCAAGATCGTGGCGACCGACGGCGGCACTCGCAATCAGACATTCCTGGCGAAGCGCGCCGCAGCGCTGACCGGCTTTTCCAACGACTCCTATCTCGGCATGAAGGCGACCACCGAGGATGATGTCGACTACTTCATGTATTCCGATTTCGGCATCGACACGATGGGCGACGCGCTTGCCGCCAATACCGATACGATCGAAGAAGATCCGGAAATGGTCGCCGCCTTCGTCAAGGCGACCTTGCGTTCCTATTCCTACGCCCTGGAGCATCCGGAAGAGGCGATCGAATCCCTGATCAAGCGTTCGCCGACCGGCGACAAGGATGTGGCGGTGGAGAAGCTCAAGGCGACGGCGGAGCTGATGACCTCCGACGTGACCGAAGAGCACGGCATCGGCTATTCCGACAAGGCGCGCTTCGAACAGACGCAGGAGCTGATGGCGGAATTCGGCGGGCTGACCAAGACGGTGGACGACGTCTCGGTCTATTACACCAACGATTTTCTCCCGAAGAACTGAAAGAGGTAGGTAAGTTCTCGTGCGCAAGCGTCTCGTCGTCGGTATCAGTGGTGCATCCGGTGTCATTTACGGGGTTCGGGCTCTCGACCTGCTTCGCGAGCTCGACGTCGAAGTGCATCTGGTGATGACCAAGTCCGCACAGATCACGCTGGCGCACGAGACGGACCTGAAAGTGGCCGATGTCCACGCCCGCGCCGATGTCGTTTACAAGCCTGAAGACATCGGCGCGGCAATCGCCAGCGGTTCCTTCCGCACGGAGGGGATGCTGGTGGCGCCGTGTTCGATCCGCAGCCTTTCCGAAATTGCCTGGGGTGTTACGGCAGGGCTCCTGAGCCGCGCCGCCGACGTCGTCTTGAAGGATCGCCGGCGTCTCGTCCTCATGGTCCGCGAGACACCTTTGCATCTCGGGCATCTGCGCACGATGACCCAGGCGACGGAAGCCGGCGCTATCATCATGCCACCGGTTCCCGCGTTTTATGCCAAGCCCCGATCGCTCGACGATATGGTCGAACAAAGTGTGGCTCGCGCCCTCGACCTTCTCGGTCTCCACAACGACAAGGTCCGTCGCTGGGGCGAGCCGACGCCACACGCCGAGGCCTGAATGTCTGAAGGCGGCGAAAACGGGGATGCTGAGCCCGACCGGCTGGCGGAAGACGCTCTTCCCGACCCCCGCATCAACGCGTTTCTCGCCTCGCACCACGTCCTCGCGCTTGCCTGCTCGGACGGGGAGGAGGTTTGGGCCGCGAACTGCTTCTATCTATGGCTGCCGCAATGGACTTCGTTCGTAATCTTGACCGATGGCTCGACCCGCCATGCGGAGATGATGCGCGTGCGAGACCAGGTGGGGGGCTGCGTCGCGGGGCAGCCGGAGAAGGTCGAGGATATTAAAGGCGTGCAATTCTCCGCGCGTGCGACATGTCTTCCCGATGCGTCTGCCAGCGCGGTGCGGGCTCTCTATGAAGAGCGCTTCCCCGTTGCGAGCAAGATGCCGGCTCCGGTCTGGCTCCTCGCGGCGGACTTTCTCAAATACACCGACAACAGTCTCGGCTTCGGCACGAAAATCCTCTGGAGCCGCAAAGACTGACCAGCTTGG
The DNA here is from genome assembly GCF_025379905.1 of Afifella sp. JA880. NCBI lineage: Bacteria > Pseudomonadati > Pseudomonadota > Alphaproteobacteria > Hyphomicrobiales > Afifellaceae > Afifella > Afifella sp. JA880. The sequence continues at coordinate 58,703 of NZ_JAOANH010000003.1, read as the reverse complement.
TGGAGAGGAAATCTCCTCCGTCGCAACGCTTCCAAGCGCCTTGCACGACGGCGAAGCGCTCGTGCAGGTGCCTCCCGTTTCTCCCGCAACCGCGATACGGCAGAAGCGCTGGAGCAGGTTCCGCTTGAATCCCGTCTGCACGAAAAGGTTGTGCGTCAGCCCGGACCGCGCCAGCAGTGACATGTAATGATGCCGGTTCAATGCGCTCCGGCTTTGGCTATCATCCTTATTTTTAATAGAAATGATCGACCAGACATCTCGCAGAGCGATCTCTCTGCGACAATAGACTCATGGTCGAGCCACGACCCTGGGTTTATATATCTTCCGGTTGCAGCAGGCAGGATCCAGGCGGTTGCGAGAATTGCCGTGGTGTCGGTGTCTCAAATTCGTTGTGTCTCGTCGGCGGGGCATCTCAAAGCGATACACTGTGTGATTTGCTGCCTGCATAATGAAACAAAAATCGTTTATCTTGTTGTCTGAGAGAATTGATTAGCCAAAGGATCATCTGCGAATGCAGCAGAGAAAGCTTGGGCGCTATTCCGTATCGGCCGTTGGTCTTGGGTGTATGAGCATTTCGCACGCCTATGGGACGCCGTTGGCGCGCGCAGATGCTGAACGTCTCCTCAATCAGGCGCTTGAGTGTGGATATAGTCTCCTGGACACCGCGGTGATCTACGGATACGGGGCCAACGAAGCGTTGATCGGCGAGGCTCTCAATGGCCGGCGGGACGAGTTCGTGCTCGCCAGCAAGTGCGGCATCTTCCGTGCAGATGACGGGAGCCGTGTGATCGACAATCGCCCCGAGCGGTTAAAGCGCGCCTGCGAAGACAGCCTGAAGCGCCTCAAGACGGATGTCATCGACCTCTATTATCTGCACCGCTGGGACAAAGTGGTGCCGATCGAGGAGAGTGTGGGCGCGTTGTCGGAGCTCGTCCAGGAAGGGAAGATCAAGGCGATCGGCCTCTCGGAAGTTTCGGTGCCCACTCTGGTGCGCGCCCATGCGGTGCATCCGATTTCTGCGGTTCAAAGCGAGTATTCGCTTTTCACGCGGAACCCTGAAATCGCGATGCTGGCAGCCTGTCGACAGCTCGACATTACATTTGTTGCCTTTTCGCCTCTCGCACGCGGCCTTTTGAGCGGCCAGCTGCGCGATCCTGCGAAACTCAAGCCCGGGGATTTGCGCCGCAACATGCCGAGATTCCAGGGGGCCAATTTCGTTGCCAATATGCAGCTCATCGACGGTCTCAAGGAGATTGCCGACGACGCCGGCTGCACGATGGCGCAGGTCGCTTTGGCTTGGCTTCTCGCCAAGGGCGACGACATCATTCCGATCCCGGGTACGACGTCGAGAGCGCATCTTCGGGAGAATGCCGAGGCGGGCGATATCGTCCTGCCTGCCGGAGCGCTTCCACGTCTCGATGCCCTGATCAACGAGAAGACCGTGCGCGGAGCGCGCTACAGCGCCGCCGTCCAAGGTGAGATCGACACCGAGGAATTCGGCGTCTCATGTGGAGCCCCTTAGGCTGCCGGATAACTGCATGCAGAAGCCGGCGGTAGAATTCTTCGGATGTGCAGTCTTCGGCGGGCGTGTGTTTTTCCTCGTTCGGTGGGGGCTGTGCTGCGGCGGCCGAGGCGGCGCAAACGAAACCGCTGGGTGACGCGTACGGCCAAGCCCAACCTCCTCATTCCAGGCACAAAGGGAAAGCCGGAGCCGCCGTGGCGCTCTCGGCCGTCATGCTTCGGGGGCAGGAGGGCAGGGATCTATGTACCGGTTGCGCTTATGGTCCGTGCGCCATTCCAGGGGGCTGGAGAGGCTCTATAAGTGGGTCGAGGGCACGATGGTAGCACTTGACCCGCTCTTCTCTCGGCTCGGTTACGACCGCGTCGAGCGTCCGATCGCCTTCGTCGAGCGCAACGTCAAAGGCCTCCTCTTCGATTGCGAGATGTGCGGCCAGTGCGTGTTGTCGTCGACAGGCATGTCCTGCCCGATGAACTGCCCCAAGCAGCTTCGAAATGGTCCCTGCGGCGGCGTCAGGCCCGGGGGCTTTTGCGAGGTGCGGCCATGGATGCGCTGCGTCTGGGTGGATGCCTGGAGTGGCGCGCAGACAATGCGCAACGGCGCCTGGATCGAAGAGGTCCTGCCGCCGGTCGATCGCAGTCTCAAAGGCTCGTCCTCCTGGCTCCGCGTGGCGCGCGAGAAAGCGGCTGCACGGCGGGCCGCGCCGGTGCGAAGCAGGGCGCGCGCCATCGTCGCCCGCGCCTTTTCCGGCGCCAGGCGCAATGAGCCTGCCTCCGCACCGCTTGCCGAGGAGCCGTCGAGCGCCGTCAATCAGGAGGCGCAGCGGTGAGCGGGTCGAGCGAATTCACCCATCCATTCCAGGCTTACGAGGTGCCGCCGCCTGGGCATTCCTCCGGAAGCCGGTTGGAGCGGGTCCTGCGACAAGGCCGTTTTGCCGTGACGGCCGAATTGAACCCGCCGGATTCCGCCAATGCGGAGGATGTGTACGAGGCGGCACGGCCTCTTGCCGAGGTTGTCGATGCGATCAACGCGACCGATGCGTCCGGCGCCAATTGTCATATGTCGTCGATCGGCATCTGCTCGCTTCTGACCCGGGCCGGCTATGGCACGATCTATCAGATCTCCTGCCGGGATCGGAACCGTATCGCCATCCAGGGCGATGTCCTCGGGGCTGCGGCGATGGGGGTCAAGAATGTCCTCTGCCTGACCGGCGACGGCGTCGGGGTGGGGGATCAGCCTGGGGCGAAGCCAGTTTTCGACCTCGATTCCATCTCGCTCTTGCGGGCGCTCAAGACGATGCGGGATGAGGGGGCTTTTTTGTCGGGCCGCAAGATCAGCAGCCCGCCGCATCTCTTCCTAGGAGCGGCGGAAAACCCCTGCGTGCCGCCGCTCGAATGGCGCCCGGAGCGGCTGCGCAAAAAGATCGAGGCCGGGGCGGAATATATCCAGACCAATTATATCTTCGACATGCCGGTCTTCGAGGCCTTCATGGCGCGTGTGCGCGATCTCGGTCTCGACAAGAAGGTGTTCATCCTCGCTGGTGTCGGTCCGCTTGCTTCGGCGAAAGCGGCGCGCTGGATGCGCTCGAACGTTCCCGGCATCCATATCCCTGATCATGTCATCGAGCGCCTGGAGAAGGCCGAGAAGCCCGGCGAAGAGGGCAAGCGTCTGGCGATCGAGCTCATTCGGCAGATCCGGGAGATCAAAGGCGTCGCCGGGGTGCATGTCATGGCCTATCGCCGCGAACATCAGGTTTCCGAGATTATTCTGGAATCCGGCGTCCTGAAGGGGCGGAGACCCGAAGGGTCGAGGCGGGCGCGGACAGCGGCCGGCTCCAGGTCAGGCAGAGAGGCGGGAGAAGACGCTTCCGCGGCCTCGATGGGGGTGCGTCCATCTGACGGCGGGGCGCGCTGAGAGCCTGCGGCTGCCCGGGGCATCCCTTTGTCGACTGCGGCTGTTCCGAATACGAAACGGGCGCAGCCTTGCGACTGCGCCCGTCATCTCGTCGCCGCGCGCCCTTCAGGCGAGCGTGATGCGATTGTCTTCCGTCAGCGCCGTACGCAGCTTCTCCAAGGCACGGCTTTCGATTTGGCGCACGCGCTCTTTGGAAATGCCGAGTTCCTGACCCAACGCTTCGAGCGTCGCGCCGTCTTCTTCGAGACGGCGTCGGCGGACGATCTTCAATTCGCGTTCGTTGAGCACGCTCAAGGCCGAATAGAGCCAGCCCGACCAGCGCTCTGAATCGATATAGTTGCCCACCGTCTCGTCCTGGAGAGGGGCGTCCGAGGCGATGAAATCCTGCCGATCGGCGCTAGAGCCGTCGGATTCGATGATCGGCGCGTTGAGGGAGGTATCCGGGCCGGAAAGCCTGGAATCCATCAAGGCGACATCGTTGGTGGACACGCCGATCGCCTGCGCTATCTCGTTATACATCTCCGGTGCATTGATCATCTCAGACCCGCGGGAGAGGCGAGCTCTGAGCCGCCGGAGATTGAAAAAGAGCGATTTCTGTGCCGACGATGTTCCGCCGCGCACAATCGACCAGTTGCGCAGGATGTGATCTTGGATCGAGGCGCGGATCCACCAAGTTGCATAGGTGGAAAAGCGCACTTCCCGTTCCGGCTCGAAGCGAGCCGCAGCTTCCAGGAGCCCGACATGGCCTTCCTGGATGAGATCGTTCATGGACAGCCCGAAATGCCGGAAGCGTGCTGCGATCGAAATGACCAATCGCATATGGGCCGAGGTCAGGCGATGCAGTGCCTGCTGGTCCCGTTTTTCCTTCCACGCGACCGCGAGTTCGCGCTCTTCATCGCGTTCGAGATAGGGGGCCTTCATGGCCGCCCGGACTATCTGGCGTCGTGAGTTGCTGGAATCGTTCATGCCAACCTTCCCGCCTGTGTGAAACTCTGCCCGTCTTCGTCCCTTCCCTGTAACACTTCTAAACACCGTTTTGTTTCCGCTGAAACAGAAAAACCCGACCTGCCGATCGGGTTCCCTGTTCACAAAAGCGTTTTTGGCCCTAAATGGGCCGCGCCCCGGATTTAAGCGGCTTCTTCGCGCGCCTCATCCTCTTCCTGAGCGCGCTTGCGCTTGGGGCTCGCCTCAATCATTTTCTCGATCTTGCGCTGCGCTTCCGTCTCGGAGGTCTTCTCCACGGCGGCCACTTCGCGCGCCATCCGATCGATGGCGGCTTCATAGAGTTGACGCTCGGAATAGGATGGCTCCGGCTGCGCCTCTGAGCGATAGAGATCGCGGACGACCTCCGAAATGGCGATGAGGTCGCCGGAATTGATCTTGGCTTCGTATTCCTGCGCGCGGCGGCTCCACATGGTGCGCTTGACGCGTGCGCGTCCGCAGACAGTGTCGAGGGCCTTGGCGACGGTCGGTTCGTCCGCAAGCTTGCGCATGCCGACAGAAGCCGCCTTGGCGACAGGGACGCGCAACGTCATCTTATCCTTGTCGAAGTCGATGACGAACAATTCGAGGCTCATTCCGGCGACTTCCTGCGTCTCCACATCGACGATGCGGCCGACGCCGTGGGCCGGGTAAACAATGCTCTCGTTCGTACGAAAACCCTGACGCTTCAACGTCTTCTTTGTTGTCATACGCGTGCGACTCCTGAGTTCGGAAAAGGCAGCTTCGCCGGGGGCGTGGTGCCGAGGGCGCTTTAGTCTGCGCGGGGGACCTTTCTGACGACACAGGGCTGACGACACAAAGTTTACCGCTGCCTCTAGCAGCGGCTATCATCCTGTCGTTATTCCATGCCGGAATTATGAGATCGGAACACGAGCACGTCCGATCTTCCGAACATAGTTCAAAAGGGCGTAGAAATCAAGGATTTGTTGCACGCGCACGGCAAACGTGCGCGGGGGCGGGGTGCCTCCGCGCCGTCAGGTGCAGAATTGGGCGGCCGGCTTAGTCGCCTTCACCGGCTTCCGGCGAGAAGTACTTCTCGAGCTTGTTTTCCTCGCCATCGTGTTCCTTGGAGTCGGGCAAAGGATCACGCTTCATGGTGAGGTTCGGCCATTTCTCCGCGTATTCGGCGTTGAGCGTCAGCCACTTCTCCAACCCCGGCTCGGTATCTGGGCGGATCGCATCGGCCGGGCATTCCGGCTCGCACACACCGCAATCGATGCATTCGTCAGGATGGATGACGAGCATCGTCTCGCCTTCGTAAAAACAGTCGACCGGGCACACCTCGACGCAATCGGTATATTTGCACCGGATGCAATTGTCGGTCACGACGTAGGTCATTCTCTACTCCGCGTCAGCGCTTGCGTTCGGGGCCTAATGGCTTTTCGGCGAGGGTGCAAGGGTGTGCGGCCAACCCAGACATGCAGCCGCAGGCGCTCTAATAATGAGCGTGCCCGGAGAGTTAGCAGCGCCTGTCAGTTCCGCCGCTTCATCGCAATGAGCGCCCGCCGTTCGCGTGGGCTCGGGCGGTGCTGGGGTGCGGGCGGAGGCGCGTCGTCGGGTGCTGGGGCCGTTTCACCGGAGGACGTCTCAACGCTCGCGCCGACGTCGCGGTAAAGCGTCGTCGCGAGCGAAAAAGAGCCGCGGCGCTCGCTGAAGCCAAGCGCTTCCACGACCTTCACACCGCCGGGCAGAGCGAGGGTGAGAACGTCGCCGATGCGCACCAGACGGCTCGCCTGATCGACCTTCTGCCGGTTGATGCGCACATGCCCGTCGCTGATGAATTTCTGCGCGGCGGAGCGCGTCCGCACGAAGCGCGCGTGCCAGAGCCAGCGGTCGAGCCGCTGCGCCTCTGTCATGCCCGCTTCGTCCGTCGACGCTTTCGCCAATCGCGCTCCTTCTCGGCCTTTCCGGCTCTCCTACTTGTCGGAGGAGCCGAGCTTCTCCTTCAGCGCGGCAAGGGCCGCGAACGGGCTGTCGGGATCGGCCCGCTTTTCCCGTTCCTGCCTCTGGGGACGCTGGGGCGGACGCTTGGGTAGCCCCTGTTCGCCGCGGTGGCGGAACTTGCCCTTCTTGTGCTGCGGTTTGGACGGGGCCGGGCCGTGCGGGGCCGCAGCCGCTTCCCCGCCTTCGGTTGCCGGCTTCTGGGGGCCGCCACGGCCTGTGGCTCGGCGTGGAGAGCGCTTCGCTTTGCTGGGCCGACGCTCCTCGCGCCGGGGCATGCCGCCATAGCGCCAGATCTCCAAAAAGGCCGGCTCGGTCTTTTCTTCGGTCTCAGGCTGCCCTTCGGTCTCCGGCTGTGCCTCGCCTATCCCCTCGGACGAAGCGTCTGCATTTGTGAAGTCTGTCGTTTCCGCGATTTGCTCCGCTGTGGGGTCCGTCTCGGGCGCAGGTGCTGCGTCTTCCGGTGCGAGCGGGGTCGGCGCGCCTTCATCGGCGACCATGCCTGCTTCAGATCCTGCCCCGGTTGCGGCCTCGCTCCCCTCCAGGGGCGTTTCTTCGCGGGGGGCTTCTTCGATTTCGGTACTTTCTACGGGCGCGGGTGTCGCGGCTTCGGAGGCAGCGACGGGCGCTTCGGTTCCTGACGCCTCGGCGGTCGCGGCCACGTCCAGGCCGTCCGCTGTTGCGGCGGCTTCAGCCTTCTGCGCCGCCTCTTCCGCCGCAGGCGTCTGCGGCAAGGGGCGCCGCTCGACGCGGTAGCCGAGGCCGTTCAGGATGACACCCATATCTTCGCCCGAGGCGCCTAGGAGGGACGTCATCGCGGATGTGACGGTGAAGCCGCCGCCTTCCTCGATCGCGCCCGCGGGCGGTTCGATCTCGCGACCGGGCCGCCAGGTGAGGGCGGGACGGATGAGATCGGCCAGCCGCTCGAGAATATCGATGCGCACGGCGCGACGACCGAAGATGCGGTAGCCGAACCGGTGGTAAATGGCCGGATCGATCTCTGGGTCGACGTTGACGGAGGTGCGGCCGGATGCCGAGACGGAGGCCACCTCGGCGATGCTGTCGCGGTCGTCGCGGCCTTTGTGCAGAGCTTCGAGCTCCGCCAGCAGAGTTGCCGGCGCGGGCTTCAGCAGCATCGGCAGATAAATATGGTAGGCGCCGAAACGGACGCCATGGCGCCTCAGACCGGCGCGGGCGTCCTGGTCCAGGGAGCGGACTTCTTCGAGCACGTCGCGGCGGTCCAGAATGCCGAGCTTTTCCTTCAGCTGATAGGCGATGCCGCGGGCCAGACCGGAGAGGCTCTCATCGGCTTCCAGTTCGAGAAGGGGCTTCAAATGCGTGCTGATCTGATTGGACAACCAGACGGTCAGCCGGGCCTCGACTTTCTCGCGGCTCGGGCCTGTGAGCTGCTCGTCAGCAAGAAGCAGGATCCGCGGCTTCAAAGGTTCAGATTCGGCGATCAAACGCGCCACGGGTTCGCCGTGCCAGCGGATGATCGCGCCGGACGTCAGCAAGAATCCCGCATCGTCTGAACGTGACAGACGCTCAGCCCGTTCGGCGACCGCCGTGCCCAGCGCCTTTGCTGCCGCTGTGCGAACCGTTTTTGCATCCGACCCCTCCGCCTTGGCGTCGGGTGTGAAGCGAAAGCCGATCAGCGTGCCGACATGCTCGCCCTCCACCAGCACGTCGCCCCCCGGGGTGATCTCGGCCTCAAGCATTGTATTCTCCTTCAACCGGCGCATCAGAACGCTAGTTCGCCGATCGACAAAGCGTTTTGTAAGCCTGTCGTGAAGTGCGTCAGATAGCCTATCCTCAACGCGCTTCGTCTCTTCGCGCCAATAAGTCGGGTCGGCAAGCCAGTCCGGCTGATTGGCCACAAAGGTCCACGTACGAATTTCTGCAATGCGCGCCGACAATGTGTCGATGTCGCCATCGGTGCGGTCGGCCCGCTTCACCTGCGGCGCAAGCCAGTCGGGTGGAACGGAGCCTTTGTCCATAAGAAAAGTGAAGATCGAACCGATCAGTCCGGCATGCTGAGCAGGCGCAATGCGTCGATAATCGGGCAGCCGGCAGATATCCCACAAACGCTCCACGGCCTTGGGGTGCGTCAGTCGGTCGGTGATGTCGTCATCGCGCACCAGAAGCTCAAGCGCGACCTGGTCGGCCGCCGGCGGCGATTTCGTCAAAAAGGGATGCTTCGGTGCCTGCTCCAGCGAGGCGCGCAGGGCTTCGTGGGACGAGAAATCGAGGCGGTCGTTGCGCCATTGCAGCACCCGGACCCCTTCGAAACGGTGGCTTTCCAGCGCTTCCACCAGGGGCGGCTCGAAGGGAGAGACCGTTCCCGTCACGCCGAACGTGCCGTCGCGCATGTAGCGCCCGGCGCGCCCGGCGATCTGGCCGAGTTCGGCGGCCGTCAGCGGGCGGTGCTGGTATCCGTCGAACTTTCGGGCCGAGGCGAAGGCGACATGGTCGACATCGAGATTGAGGCCCATGCCGATCGCGTCCGTGGCGACCAGAAAGTCGACATCGCCTGACTGATAGAGCTCCACCTGACGATTGCGCGTGCGTGGCGAAAGGGCGCCGAGAACGGCTGCCGCACCGCCGCGCTGGCGGCGCATCAGCTCGCCGATCGCATAGACCTCGTCGGCCGAGAAGGCGACGATCGCGGAGCGTTCCGGCAGGCGTGTCAGCTTCTTCTGCCCGGCATAAGCAAGGACCGACATGCGCGGGCGTGTGACGATATGCGCGCCCGGCAAAAGGCCTTCGATGACGTCGCGCATCGTCGATGCGCCCAGCAGCAAGGTTTCCTGGCTGCCGCGCAGCGACAGGATTCGGTCGGTGAAGACGTGGCCGCGTTCGAGATCGGCGGCGAGCTGAATCTCGTCGATGGCCGCAAAGGCGGCATCCGTGTTGCGCGGCATCGCCTCCACTGTGGAGACCCAATAGCGCGGTTCCGCCGGGACGATCTTTTCCTCGCCGGTGACGAGGGCCACCTTGTCGGCGCCGGCGCGCTGCGCGACGCGGCTATAAACCTCCCGCGCCAGAAGCCTGAGTGGCAGGCCGATGATGCCGGTCTCGTGACCGAGCATGCGCTCGATGGCGAGATGCGTCTTGCCGGTATTGGTGGGGCCGAGCACCGCTGTGACGTTGCGGGCGCTCCACTGCCGTGGATTGTCGGATGTCACATTCATCAGGCGATGGCGAAAACCGTTGGGACGAGTACGAATGCGCGAGCGCGGCTTGACTTAATGGTTCCGGTCCGACTCGAACGACTCTTGAACAAAAGCGGATCGAATCGACGACTCTTCCGGATTCAGGATTCGTTCCACGGGCTCGACCGTGAAGCCCACAAGCGTGTTAGCGAGAGCAGGTGACATATGCGGTCAGGGCCTTGAAACAAGGTTAGCAAAAAGCAAACGCCCGCTCGCCGCAGGACGGCAGATGGTTCAAGCATAGGCCATTTTGACGAACGAATCGCCGACGAATCGGCAGGGTCAACAAGTTCAACTTACGTTCTCTCCACATATGGGGGATAACGTCCGCAGAGCGCAAGATCTGCGGGCCACCGTGCGGCCATGCGCCCTCAATGATCAAGGGGGCAAAGGCGCTTCTTAACGATTTCGTCTCAAAACGGCACATTCACCGCACATTGACACGGTCGGCGGTGGCTGTGAGAAAGCCCCATTCCGTTCGCACCCGCATCTTCACGGGGACCGCAAGGCCGACAGTCTCCATTGGTGCGAGCCAGACTTCCATATCTTTGTTTGCCGCCATGAAGCGCTCGCTCTTCTTGTGTGCGCGGTGGCCGGCGATGGGAACATAGCGAACGGCACAGACGACGACCGGGCCGGAATAGCTCTTGCTGCCGCCGTTGTAACGCTCCGTGCGCGCAAAGCGCATCGTGATATCGAAGCGTTTGTTGTTCTCGAAGACCGGCGTCCGTTCTTCGCACAGGTCTTTTCCGCTGCGGCCGGCGATTGGCATCACGAGCGCGCTCAAAGGATCGATCACACCTGTCTTGTGCTCCGGTTTCACCGGCACGCGATCGGCATATTCTTTGGGAGGCTTGTCGGCTTTGAAACGAAGATCGCTCACATGACCATTGGCGAAGGAGAGCGACAAATCCTCAGCCTTTCCATCCTCGACCCAATGGCGATGATAGCTCTGCGCCTCTGGGGCATCCGTGAGGGTGCCGGTGGCTTCGGCATTGACGCGCGCATCGGAGAAAAGCCGGCTGAAGCCGGTTGCCTTCGCGTATCCTTCCGCATGGTAGCTGCGTTTGTCGACGCTCAGGGTGGCCTTCACCTTGCCGACCGGGACGCCCATCAGAGAGGCGCCGTAGCGCACCGTCAGTGTGGCAGCCGCAGCCGTGGGGGCGGAAAGTGCCGCACCCCCCAGCATGGTGAGGACTGCGACCATCGGCAGGAAGAAGGCGCTTCGAGTGTGCGGATGCCGCATTGGCGGAAGCTCCATTTTGGTGGCGGGGCACCATTGTCTTCTGCCTAAGGACGAAAGCCGGCCTTTTTCGGGCCCATATTGCGGGTTTATGCCAGCCCCGCTGTGGCTGATGACTTGACCCTTGCGGCCACACTCCTTATAGGAGCGCTTTCGAAAAACCGGGCTTGAAGTGCCGTCCCGGCTGCGTCATGCGCAGGACGGTCCGCCCTCCAGATCAGATCATGAGGTTCTCCATGGCGCGCCGTTGCGAGCTGACCGGCAAGGCCGTCCTGACCGGCAACAATGTGAGCCACGCCAACAACAAGTCCCGGCGTCGGTTTCTTCCCAATCTGTGCAATGTGTCGCTGATGAGCGATGCGCTCGGGCGCGCTGTGCGGATGCGCATCTCTGCTGCCGCTCTGCGCAGTGTGGAGCATCGTGGCGGGCTCGACGCTTTCCTTCTTAAGGCGCAGGCGGACGAGCTGTCGCCGAAGGCGAAGCTTCTCAAGCGCGAGATCGCCAAGAAGGCGGCCAGCGCGGAAGCTGCTGCGGCCTGAGTTGACGGCGATCTTCCCAACGCACCGGAGACGCGGTTTTCTGACCGCGGTCGGCGCCATGGCTGCGGTCGTGGTGGCGTCGAACATTCTTGTTCAGTACCCGGTGCATGGGCACATCGGCGGTTACAACCTGGCCGATCTTCTGACGTGGGGCGCGTTCACCTATCCGCTCGCGTTCCTCGTCAATGATATGACCAACCGCACCTTCGGGCCAAAGGCGGCCCGTCGGGTCGTGTTCGTTGGTTTCCTTCTGGCTGTGATCGTTTCCACCGTTCTCGCCACGCCGCGGATCGCGGTCGCCTCGGGTTCGGCTTTTCTCGCCGCTCAGATGATGGATGTCGGTATCTTTCATCGCCTGCGGGCCGGGCGCTGGTGGCGCGCGCCTGTGGTGTCGAGCCTTATTGGCTCCGCCCTCGATACGGTGATCTTCTTTTCGCTCGCCTTCGCTGCTGTCTTCGGGATTCTCGGCGCGAACGATGCTTTCGCGATTGAGACGGCGCCCCTCTTCGGCGCCATTTCTCTGATCGAGGTGCCGCGTTGGGTGTCCTGGGCGCTCGGCGATTTTTCCGTGAAGCTTCTGCTCGCGGCTCTGGCGCTCGTTCCCTACGGATTCCTCATCCGTATGGTGACGCCCTGGCAGCCGCATACCGGGGTTGCGCGCGGCTGACGTGGATCGGGGCGGGGCTCTGGCAGTTGGCGGATAAAGCGGGCGAGGCCCGCTTTTTTTGTTTCTGGCGTTTCGAAGCTCTGAGCCTCGTTAGGCGGCGCGATTGCGGCGCGTTCGCGGGGGACGCGTAACGCCAGGAATGTCCGCTTCAAACAGCTCCGCGAGCTTTTCCGTCATGGCGCCGGCAAGCTCCTCTGCATCCACGATCGTGACGGCACGCTTGTAGTAGCGCGTCACGTCGTGGCCGATGCCGATCGCCATAAGCTCAACCGGCGAGCGGTTCTCGATCTCGTCGATGACGTGGCGCAGATGCTTTTCGAGGTAATTGCCGGAATTGACCGAGAGCGTGGAATCGTCGACCGGCGCGCCGTCGGAAATCACCATCATGATGCGCCGCTGTTCCGACCTTGCCAGAAGCCGCTGATGCGCCCAATCGAGCGCCTCGCCGTCGATATTCTCCTTCAACAGCCCTTCGCGCATCATCAGCCCGAGATTGCGCCTTGAGCGCCGCCAGGGCGCGTCGGCGCTTTTGTAGATGATGTGGCGGAGATCGTTGAGACGGCCGGGATGCGGCGGCTTGCCGGCGCGCAGCCATTCCTCGCGCGCCTGACCACCTTTCCATGCCCTCGTCGTAAAGCCCAGGATCTCCACACGGACACCGCAGCGTTCGAGCGTTCGGGCGAGAACGTCGGCGCAGATCGCGGCAACAGTAATCGGGCGCCCGCGCATGGAGCCGGAATTGTCGAGAAGCAAAGTCACCACGGTGTCGCGAAATTCCGTGTCGCGCTCCTGCTTGAAAGACAGAGAGGCGAACGGATCTGTGACAACGCGCGACAGCCTTGCGGGATCGAGCACGCCTTCTTCCAGATCGAAGTCCCAGGCGCGGTTCTGCTGCGCCAGAAGCCGCCGCTGCAGCCGATTGGCGAGGCGGGCAACGGCGCCTGCCAGGCTCACCAGCTGCTTGTCGAGATAAGAGCGCAAACGATCGAGCTCTTCGGGCGGACAGAGATCCTGCGCGGCCACCACCTCGTCGTGTTTTGTGGTGTAGACGTTGTAATCGCTGACCAGGGTGTTCTGACCGTAGAAGTCCGGCCGGCGTCCATCGGCAAAGGGGTCGGTCTCGGCCGAATCCTCAGCCTCCAGAAACTCTTCGGTCGTCTGCTCGGTGCGCTCGCTCTCGGAGACCTCGTCGTCGTCCTCGCCGGAAGCTTCCGTTTCTTGCGGCTCGGCGGAGGCGTCATTGTCGTCATCGGCTTCGCCGCGCGCCCCCTCGCTCGTGTCGGAGGTCTCGTCGCTGTCGTCTCCGCCGTCATCCTCCTCGCTTTCGCCGTCCTGGCCCGCTTCGCTGCCCATGTCGAGGGAAGCGAGCAGATCGCGGAGTGCGCGAGCAAAGGCATTCTGGTCGGAAATCGATTGCGACAGCCGGTCGAGTTCGGCGCTGGACCGCTCCTCGATGAAGTCGCGCCACAGCTCGACAACTTTTTCGGCGCTTTTCGGCGGCGCCTGACCGGTGAGCCGCTCGCGCATCAGCAGAGCGAGCGCATCTTCCAGTGGCGCGTCGGCGCGATCGCGGATCTCTTCGTACTGGCTGCGGTGGTATTTGTCCTCCAGCATCGCGGAGAGGTTTTCACGCACGCCCGTCATGCGCCGCGCGCCGATCGCCTCGCAGCGGGCCTGTTCCACGGCATCGAAGATTGCTCGCGCCTGCTCACCTTGCGGCGCAAAGCGACGGTGCATTTTATCGTCATGGCAGGCGAGGCGAAGCGCCATGGCATCGCCAAGCCCTCGGGTGATGGCGATGTCGTTGGCGCTCATGCGCCGGGCGGGCTCTGGCAGGCGCACACGGTGGCCGAGAAGCTGCGGCCGATCGGACGCGAAGATGACCTCGAGTTCGCGGTCGCCGGCCACCGCCTTCACACAGGACGACAGAGCCCGCTTGAACGGGTCTGTCGGAGTTTCCTTGTTGCGTCCGCTCATGCCGTGTGCCGCGCCTCAGCTCAGAACCAGGTTGGCTGCCGATTCCGGCAGCTCCTTGCCGAAGCAGCGCTGATAGAATTCGGCCACAAGCGGCTGCTCGAGCTCATCGCATTTGTTGAGGAAGGTGACGCGGAAAGCGAAGCCCAGGTCGGAGAAGATCTCAGCATTCTCCGCCCAGGTGATCACCGTCCGCGGGCTCATGACCGTCGACAGATCGCCGTTGACGAAGGCGTTGCGGGTCATATCCGCGACACGCACCATACGGCTTGCCTGGTCGCGGCCTTCCGGATTGCGCAGATGCGCAACCTTCGAGAGAACGATGTCGACCTCGTTGTCGTGCGGCAGATAATTGAGCGTGGTGACGATCGACCAGCGGTCCATCTGACCCTGATTGATCTGTTGCGTGCCGTGATAAAGGCCCGACGTGTCGCCAAGCCCGACCGTGTTGGCGGTCGCAAAAAGACGGAACGCGGGATGCGGGCGGATGACCCGGTTCTGGTCGAGAAGCGTCAGACGACCGGAAACTTCCAGCACGCGCTGAATGACGAACATCACGTCCGGCCGGCCTGCATCGTATTCATCGAAGACGAGGGCGGTGTTGGTCTGGATCGCCCAGGGCAGGATGCCGTCGCGAAATTCGGTCACCTGCATGCCGTCGCGCACGACGATCGCGTCCTTGCCGACGAGATCGATGCGGCTGATGTGGCTGTCGAGATTGACGCGCACGCACGGCCAGTTGAGGCGCGCCGCGACCTGTTCGATATGCGTCGACTTGCCGGTGCCGTGATAGCCCGTGACCATGACACGGCGGTTGTGGGCAAACCCTGCCAGGATTGCCAAGGTCGTCTCGCGGTCGAAAAGATAATCCTCGTCGAGATCGGGGACGTGCGGATCACCCTGCGAAAAGGCCGGCACGTCGAGGTCCGAATCGATGCCGAAGACCTGCCTGACCGACACCTTTATATCGGGGGCGGCGGGGGTGTTCTCGACGGCTTCCTGCATGACAAATTCCTTCTTTCGGCGCCGTATGCGCCGGCTCTTTTCACGGCGTCAGAGACCCCTGATCTAGCAGAAACCGACGCTCTTCAAATAGCTGTAGGCCTGGATAATTTCCCGGAGTTTCTCCTCCAGAGAACGGTCGCCGCCATTGGCATCGGGGTGATGGCGCTTCACGAGCGTCTTGTAGCGAGCCTTTACTTCGTCGGGGCCAGCGGTCTCGTCAAGGCCAAGAGTCGCCAGCGACTTCCTCTCCATATTGCGCACAGTGCGTCGGGTCGGCTCTTCTGACGGGCGGCTTCTGAAGCCGTCGCCAAAAAGATGGAACGGGTCGTCGGTCTTGCCGGTAAAGCCGTATTTGGCGCGTCCTCCGGGTCGCGGGCCCTCATCGGAGCGCGCATTGGAGCCCATTCGCCAGGTCGGCCTGTGGCCGATGATCGATTCCTTCTGGAAGGATTGGACGTCGTTGTCGTCGAGGCCGGCGAAATAATTGTACGATTTGTTGTAGGCGCGCACGTGCTCCAGGCAGAACCAAAAATACTCGCCTTCTGCGTCGCGTCCCTTGGGTGCGCGATGCGTCGCGGGCGCATTGCAGCCTTCGGCTTCGCAGACGCGCGTCGCCCTTTCTTCCTGCTTGGGCTTCTTCGTTCCCTTGCGGGTTCTAATCTTGTCGAACAGGTCCGATTCAAGCTTCATGGAATCAATATGCCCGCCCCGGCGGGCCCTCTCAAGCCGTACCTCAACGCCAATCAGACAGAACCGGAGGAACGATGAGCGTTCGTGAAAAAATGGAAGACAAACTTAATGGTGCCCTTTCCCCCGAGGAGCTGACCATTACCGATGAATCGCATCTTCATGCCGGTCATGGTGGCGCGCATCCTGATGGTGAGAGCCACTTCCGCATCCATATTGTGTCTGCGGCCTTCGAAGGGAAGAGCCGCGTTGAACGCCATCGCATGATCAATGAGATCCTGGCTGAAGAGCTGAAGGCCAGAGTGCACGCGCTGGCCGTAAAGGCGTATGCGCCGGGCGAAGGCCGGTAGGCGGCCGGCCTCCTGAATGGATCGGGTGGCCTAGACCGGCAAGCTCGTCGCCTGTGTCGTCGCCACCGGCGTGACCGGGGTCACCCTTATCTGCGTCAGTCGGTTCCGTGTCTTGCGCAGAACCTTGAAGCGGAAGCCGTGGAAGGTGAATTCCTGTCCCGCTTCGGGAATGGTCTGCGCTTCGTGGATCACCAGGCCCGCCATCGTTGTCGCCTCTTCATCCGGCAGGTTCCAGTCGAAGGCGCGGTTGAGATCGCGGATCGGCACCGTGCCTTCCACGATAATGGAGCCGTCCGGCTGCTGGCGCACGCCCTGGATCTCCACGTCATGCTCGTCGGCGATCTCGCCGACGATTTCCTCCAGAATATCTTCGAGCGTGATCAGGCCCATCACCTCGCCATACTCGTCGACGACGAGCGCGAAGTGAATTTTGCGGCGCAGGAACTCGTTGAGCTGCGCCTGCAGAGAGGTCGTGTCGGGCACGAACCAGGGCTTCGAGGCGACCGCCATGATATCGAGAGCGGTTGCATCGCCGCCGGCTGCCGCTAGGGCCCTCAAGACGTCCTTGGCATGCAGGATTCCGACAATGTTTTCGGTCTCGCCGCGCCACAAGGGCAGGCGTGTGAAGGGGCTCTCGATCACCTGGGTGACGAGCTTCTCTGCCGGATCATCGGCGTTGAGGGCCTGCATCGCGGTGCGGTGAACCATGACGTCGGAGACGTCGAGCTCGTTGAGGTCCAAAAGGCCGCCCAGCATGTCGCGAGCACCCTTTTGCACGCTGCCTTCGCGGTGCAGGAGATCGACGGCGCCGCGAAGTTCCTCGTGGCCGGACAAGAGCACGTCATGGCTCGCGGCGACGCCGAAAAGACGCAAGAGGGCCGAGACGAAGCGCTGAACTGCCATCACGACAGGCGCAAAAACCCGGACGACCGTTGAGACGAAGGGCGAGACGGCAAGCGCGAAGCGGTCCGGCGTCGTGATTGCCCAGGTCTTCGGCAAAACCTCTGCAAAGACGAGGACCAGGACCGTCATCACGAAGGTCGCCGCCGCCACACCCGCATCGCCCAGAATGTCGATGAAGGCGGCCGTTGCGAGGGCGGATGCCAGGATGTTGACGAGGTTGTTGCCGAGAAGCAGCGACGAGATCATGCGCTCGCGGCGATCGATCAGACGCGAAACGATGCCCGCTCGGGCATCGCCCGACCGCTCCATCTGGTGCATGCGGGCGCGTGATGCCGCCGTCAAAGCGGTCTCCGATCCGGAGAAGAAGGCGGAAAGGAAAAGCAGAATGACAATGGCAAGCAGAGTGGCTGCGAGCCACATGGGTTATTCTCCTGTCTGAAGGGCGGGTGCAGGCTCGGCCGCGAGCTCATCGGCGAGGAACGTCTCAACCGAGTGAGGCGCGACATCCTCCGCGATGAAGGCCTCACCGATCCCTCGGCTCAAGATAAAGGTGAGGCGGCCAGCTTTGACCTTTTTGTCCTGGGCAATGTGATCCATCAATTCCGAGGTGGAAAATCCGCTTCCCGGAATGCTGTTCATGTGGGTTGGCAGACCCGCGGCGGCAAGATGCCTCTCGACGCGCTCCGCCGCCTCCGGCGCACAAAGGCCCTGCTGGACCGAAAAGCGATGGGCCATGGCCATACCGATGGCCACACCCTCGCCGTGGATGATGCGGCTGGCGTCGTAGTTGCACGCAGCCTCAAGCGCATGTCCGAAGGTATGTCCGAGATTGAGGAGGGCGCGTGTTCCCGCTTCACGCTCGTCGGCGGCGACGACGCGCGCCTTTGCCGCGACGCTGCGGCGGATGGCTTCTCCGCGTGCCTCCTCGCCGGCGAAGACGGCCTCTCTGTTGTCCTCGAGCCACGAGAAGAAATCCGCATCGTCGATCAAGCCGTATTTTGCGACTTCGGCATAACCGGCACGAAACTCGCGTGGCGGGAGGGTATCGAGTGCGCTCGTATCGGCCAGGACCAGCCGTGGCTGGAAGAAGGCACCGACGAGGTTTTTGCCTTCCGGCGTATTGATGCCGGTTTTGCCGCCGACGGATGAATCCACCTGTGCAAGAAGGCTTGTCGCCACCTGGACGAGGCTCATGCCTCGACGGGTGATCGCAGCCGCAAAGCCCGCGAGGTCGCCAACGACGCCGCCGCCAAGCGCGATGACGATGTCGGAGCGTTCGAGCCGGGCTGCGAGCAGCTCTCTCACAACGCGTTCCAGGGTGGAGAAGCTCTTGGAGGCTTCCCCCGGCGCGACGACGATCTCGACGCTGTCGATTTCCGCATCGCTCAGGGCCTGGCGGACGGGGTCAAGGTAAAGACGGCCGACATTCTCGTCTGTGATGATCGCGGCGCGGCGGGCGTCCATCCGCGCGGCCATGTGGCGTCCGAGATTGGGGATGAGGTTGGCGGCGACGAGGACGTCGTAGCTGCGCTCGCCAAGGTCCACATGTACGGAACTCATGATGGGTTCTCGCTGGTCAGAAATTTATCGAGGGCGGAAAGAACGTCTGCCACGACGGTGTGGTGGGGCACGTCGCGCGAGGCGACCGTGAGCGTGGCGAGGGCGTAGGTGGGTTCTCGGCGGGCGAGGAGATCCGCGAGGATTTCCTTCGGGTTCGGTTTGCGCAAGAGCGGCCGGTTCGACCGGCGCCTGACACGGTCGAAAAGGAGATCGAGATCGGCCTTGAGCCAAATGGAGACGGCGTCATTGGCGATCGCCTGACGTGTCTCAGCGTCTTCGAAGGCACCTCCGCCGGTCGCGATCACTGTCGGGCCGGTGGTGAGAAGACGCCGGATGACTTTTTTCTCACCGTCACGAAAATGCGCCTCGCCGTAAGTTGAGAAAATGTCGGCGATGGTGAGGTTGGCGGCTGCTTCGATTTCCTGGTCGGCGTCTTTGAAAGGCAGGTTGAGTGTCGCAGCAAGGCGGCGGCCGACGCTGGTCTTGCCAGCGCCCATCATCCCCACGAGGACGATGTTTCGCGCACCCAAACGCTCGACGACGCGTTCCGCGGCGCCTTCCTCGATGCGTGAATATTTCTTGCTGTCAGTTCGCAACATGCCCCGTCCCGGCCCACAATCGGCTCGCTATAAAGCTTTATCTGTTGCCGTGCATCCCTTGAAATAGCAGCGGAAGCGGCGATAAGGGGCTCACGTAAACGGGCGGTTCGAATGCCAAGTCTCTTTCGCTTCTTGTTTGTCATCGCGGTTCTGGCCGCGATCGTCTATGGTGGCATGATAGCGCTGACGCTTCTCGTGGAGCCCAATCCCAGAGAGATGAGCGTGCGTATTCCTGCGGAGCGGGTCAATCAGTGAGTGCGGCCTCGTCCCCAGCGGGGGATGCTGGGCCGCGCCCGCGCCGACCGCGCGATCTTCTGGATATCGAAGCGTTTCTGGAGATGCTGGCGGCTGAGCGCGGGGCTTCCGCCAATACGCTTGCGGCCTATCGGCGCGACCTTCTCGATGCGCTTGGCACCGTCAGCGACCTGCGCGAGGTCGGCGGCGACGGGGTGCGCGACTATATCGCCACACTTGCAGCACGCGGCATGAGCCCGGCGACACAGAGCCGACGGGTTTCTGCGCTGCGCCAGTTCTTTCGCTTCCTCCTGTCCGAAGGGTTGCGCAGCGACGATCCGACGATCGTCCTCGATCGTCCGAAGCCACGGCGCGGCCTGCCAAAGACCTTGTCCGTCGAAGAGGTTGGTACCTTGCTGGATACGGCACGCGCGCGGGCAGGTCGCGAGGCGCCGCCCGCACGGCGCCTGGCCGCGGCACGCACGCGGGCGCTTCTGGAGCTTCTTTATGCCACCGGCCTTCGGGTTTCGGAACTCGTCGGGCTGCCGGCGAGTGCGGCGACCGGCGAGCGCCCTTTCCTGATCGTGACCGGCAAAGGGGGGCGTGAGCGGCTCGTGCCTTTGAACGAAGACGCCCGCCTTTCGATGCGCGCTTACCGTGCACTCCTCGATGAGCGGCAGGCGGGCCGAAGCCCGTTTCTGTTTCCGGCGGCGTCGGCCTGCGGGCATCTGACGCGCCAGGCTTTCGCGCGCGACTTGAAGGATGTCGGCATTGAGGCCGGCATATCGCCCGCGCGCCTGTCGCCCCATGTCTTGCGTCATGCTTTCGCGACGCATCTCCTGTCAGGCGGCGCCGATCTCAGGGCCGTGCAGACATTGCTCGGCCATGCCGACATTTCGACCACACAGATTTATACCCATATTCTGGAGGAGCGCATGAAGACGCTCGTCCAGGAGCATCACCCTCTCGAGCGCATGCGCTGATGATGTCGCCCTCAAAGCCGGCTGGCGATGAGATGGGGGCCGATTGTCGCCTCCGCTTGACTTGACAACGCCCCATCGCCAGTTTGCGGCCACCTTAAGGATCAACTGCCTTACATGCGCCACTTCCTCGATTTCGAAAAACCCGTTGCCGACCTCGAAGGCCAGATTCAGGAGCTGCGTCGGCTGCAGGAAAGTGATGACAGCGTTTCCACCGACGAGGAAATCGCCAATCTGGAAACCAAAGCGCGGGATGCGCTGAAGGGCCTCTACGCCAAGTTGACGCCCTGGCAGAAGGCGCTCGTCGCCCGCCATCCCGACCGGCCGCATGCGAGCCGTTACATCTCCTCGCTGATCAAGGATTTCACGCTGCTTGCCGGCGACCGGAAATTTGCCGAGGACCGCGCGGTCCTCGCCGGTCTCGGGCGGTTCCGTGGCGAGCCTGTGGCTGTCCTCGGCCAGGAGAAGGGTTTCGACACGCAGTCGCGGCTTAAACACAATTTCGGCATGGGCCGGCCGGAGGGCTATCGCAAGGCGGTCAGGCTCATGGAAATGGCCGATCGTTTTGGCCTGCCGGTGATCGCTTTCGTAGATACGGCAGGGGCTTACCCGGGGATCGGGGCTGAGGAACGCGGCCAGGCAGAGGCGATCGCGCGCTCCACGGAAGCCTGTCTCGGGCTCGGCGTGCCGAATGTCTCCGTCATCATCGGAGAGGGCGGATCGGGGGGCGCGATCGCGCTCGCGACGGCCAATCGCGTCTATATGCTCGAGCATGCGATCTATTCGGTGATTTCGCCGGAAGGCGCCGCATCGATCCTGTGGCGGGATTCCACGCGCGCCGAAGAGGCCGCCACCGCGATGAAGGTGACGGCCGAAGATCTCAAGAATCTCAAGGTGATAGACTCTATCATCAACGAGCCGGTGGGCGGTGCGCACCGCGATCCGGACGCCGTGATCGCCGCCGTGGGCGACGTCATAGCCGGCGCGCTCGGCGAATTCCGCGGCCTGCCGGCGCACGATATCCGGCTGCAGCGACGGGAAAAATTCCTGGCGATCGGACGCAGTCTCGGCTGATTCCGCGGTCTTGAGCCGCGTCGGGAGAGTTTTGGCCAATTTGACCGGGGAAAAGTGCCAGACACCGCGAAATTCGCGGTGTCTGCGACGATTCCGTCACACTCGGCGAAATTCGCGGTCTCTCCAGCAGGAAATCGCCGCATTTCGTTGGCTTAAACCTCCCGGCAACGATATGCCTTTAGAAATCCGCAAGAGACAGGGGAAGAGGCTCTTCGGGTCATGATGACAGCACTGTTTTCACGCGCTGCGCGCGTCGCGGCTTTCATCGTTACAGGTCTGGCGGTACTCATCCTGGCCGGCTGCAACGATTTCGAGGGCATGGCCAAACATCTTCGGCCGCTTTCGCATTCCACCAAATCGCTCATCGCCAAAAAAGGCATGAGCGAAACGAGCCCGATCCTGGTTCGCCTGTTCAAGGAGGAATCGGAGCTCGAGGTGTGGAAGCAGGAGAAGGCGACCGGCCGCTACGCGCTCCTCAAAACCTACGACATCTGCAAATGGTCGGGTAAGCTCGGGCCGAAGCAGCAGGAGGGCGACCGCCAGGCGCCGGAAGGTTTTTATACCATCACGCCGGCGCAGCTGAACCCGAACTCCTCCTATTATCTGTCGTTCAACATGGGCTACCCGAACGCCTATGACCGTTCGCTCGGGCGCACCGGCTCGCATCTCATGGTGCACGGCGCCTGCTCGTCGCGCGGCTGCTATGCCATGGACGACGACCAGATCCAGGAAATCTACACGCTGGCGCGGCTCGCCTTTCAGGGCGGCCAGAAATCCTTCCAGGTGCATGCCTTCCCGTTCCGCATGACGCCGGAAAATCTCGCCAAGCATCGCCGCAATGAGAATTACGCCTTCTGGAAGATGCTGAAGGAAGGCAGCGACGTCTTCGAACTCACCCGCCAGGAGCCGAAAGTCGCCGTGTGCTCGAAGCAGTATGTCTTCGGCACCGAGCGCCAGGCCGGGATGAGCTATTCGCCGAGCGCCTCCTGCGCCCCGAAGGTGGACGATTCGGTTCGTCTCGCGGTCGCCAAGAAGCGCGCCGAGGACGAGCTGCGCGAAGACAAGATCGCGAGCAATCTCAACGACCGCGACTATGCCAAGATCGCCGTCGCCGACCTGATGCGCGATCCGCGGCAGAAGAACGAAGTACCGCCGACGCTTCTGGCGCTTGCCCGCGGCACGATGCCGGCCGAGGCGGCGACGCCGAGCGCTCCGCAGAATGCCCCGATGTCGACGCCGGCCGATGCGCCTGTGATGACGGCGAGCATTCCGGAACGTTCCGAAAGCGGCAAGACGGGTGCGCAGACGCAGGTCGCCTCCGAGACGCCGACGGGCGGAGAGCCCCCGATGGCGACCGCCTACGCGCCGCAGCAGGAAGAGGACGCCGGCCTCCTGTCGAGGTTGATCAAGAAGGTCTGGTAGCGCGCGCCTCGCTGGCCGCGGCCTTCCGGGCCAGGCCAGCGATTTCAAAAGATGGCTTCAACGCACAAAAACGGCGCGGGCGACCGCGCCGTTTTTTGTTTGGCGCACGCTCATTCTCCGGTTTCTCTCGCGCATTCTCGGCGCTGCCGTGGGGCATTGTCGCGACCCCCGGTTTTCGCCCGCTATGCCGTTCACGCGCGATCCGGGCTTAAAGTGGCGCGGGCTTTCGGCCGCGGCCTTATCGGGCCTCGGTGCATCTTCGGGCGGCCGGAGCCCCGAAAAGGCCGACGCGCTCGTAGCCCATCATCCCGGCCGCGAGCCCGATAGCGGCAAAGACGATGACCGCCTGATCCGGCCCGAAGGCGTCCAGGATGAAACCGAAGAGGGGCGCTCCCGCCGTCTGGCCGATGGCGATGGTGAGAAAGCCGATCATCAGCCCCGTCGCCGGGCGATCGGAAAGCGCCGCCACACCCCAGACGAGGTAGATTCCGGTCAGCATCACATAGGCTGCGCCGAAGAGAGCGCCGCCTGCGAGCGTCGTTGCGGGGGTGGTGAGGGCCGAGCCAGTCGCGAGGATGCCGAGCGCCATCATCGCCAGAAAGGCGCGATGCGTCCGGTCGATGCCGAAGCGTTTCACCAGGGCGCCGGCCGAGGCGCCGGCAATTCCCGCAATGCCGATGGCGGTCCACAAAACGCCGATGCCGCTCGTGCCCCAGCCGAGCCTTTGCGATGCGAGCTCGCCGCCGAAGGACCAGAGGGAGGTGCTTGCGGCGCCCATGAGGAAAGAGGCTGCGACGAGGCGCATCAAAGGTCCGGTTACGGGTGGCAGGTGACTGCCTTTCGCGGAGTTGCGCCGCGTCGACGGAACCGCGACAGCGGCTGCGAGCGCCACGACAACGGCAAGTGCGGCGAAGCCCGCAAAGGCGAGACGCCATTCCCCGCCGATCGCCAGGGCGACGGGGCCGGAGAGTGCGACACCAGCACTGGTGCCCGCATTGATCGCGGTGTTGGTGGCGTCCTGCCGCTCGGCCCGGACCGCGGCAGCGACGGCCGCGGCCATGGGCGGAGAGGCGAGGCCGGTGCTCGACCCTGCCAAAAGCACGGCGCCGGCCAGCCAGGCGGCATTGGGCGCGGCGGCGATCGCGGCCATGCCGGCCGCGGCGACGAGGGCCGCCGCAATCGCCACGGCGCGCGCCCCGAAACGCTCGGTGAGGACGGCCGAGGCAATGATCGTGAGGCAATAGCCGAGAAAGGATCCGCCCGAGAGGACGCCAGACAGCGCCGGGCCGAGCGATAGATCGGCATCGACCTCCGGCAGAAACAGACCGAAGGCGAAACGCGCAAAGCCGTAACAGACGGCGATCAGGCCGAAACCGACGGCGCCCAGGCGAAGGGCCGGGTTCACGGGCGTTGTCCGGCGTCAGCGTCGGCGACAAGGATTGCCGCTGCCCGGCGTGCCGCCGCGACCGCGGCCGGGCCCCGATAGACCGAGGCTGCCGTGGCGCCCTCGTAGAGAACCAGGATCTCTTCCGTGAGGTGCGCGCTTGCCGCCTCGCCGAGTTCGGTCACGAGGATCTCGGTCAGGCGTTTGCGGAAGGTTTCTTTGTGGGCGAGAACGGCGGCACGCACTTCCGGGATGTTGCCGCCGGTCTCTCCGAAGGCTCGCAGGAAAAGGCAGCCGCGGGCGCCTTCTTCCCGCACCCACGTCTCCAAAGCCGCAAAGATGCCGTCGACGCTCTCGACGCCCTTGAACGTGCGCATGAAGCGGTGATCGCGCTCGGCGAGGACGGCGGCCATCAGGTCGGTTTTGCTGCCGGCGTGCTTGTAGAGGGTGCGCGTGGACATGCCGGCGGCTTGCGTCAGCCGGTCCATTCCGGTGGCGGTGAAACCGTTCAGGTCGAAGAGCTGTTCGGCGGCGGCGAGGATCCGGGTTTTCGTTTCCATCGCAGGGCATGTAAAACGTACGTTTTACATTTCAAGGATCGGCTTCGAAATCCGCTCGGCGTGCGTGGTGTGCGGGCACGGACGGCTGCCGTTCGGCCGATGGGTCGCTCTCACAGAGTGTGAGGGACAGGGAGGCCGTTCAGGGAGGGCGATTTAGCCGCCCGCAGGCAGATGCCCCTCATCGGATTGCGGAGGTGTGGGAGGAGGGGGGATCGCGATCCGGTAGAATCTCGTATCGACGTCGACGAGCGGGAAGGCTGGCGGCAGTTCGGTCTTGTCGATCTCCGCAAAGCCGTTCTTCTCATAGAAGCGGTGGGCCGCGAGAAACTTTGCCGTCGTGCCGAGGAAGATCTCGGCGAGGCCGCGTTCCGCCGCGGCGGCGAGCGCGGTTTGCAAGAGCCCTGAGGAGACGGAGTGCGGGCGACCGCGATGGGTCGCCGCCACGAACATCTTGCGCAAAGCGGCCTGGTTGTCGCCGATGTCCTTGAGCGCGATCGTGCCGACGACGCGCTCCCCCTCCTTCGCCACCCAGAAATCGCCCTTGCCGACCCGGTAGAAACTCTCGATGGCGAGAAGATCCGGCTGTTCCTCCAGCGTGATCGGGATCGCAAATTCGCGCTGCTGGATCGGCAGGATGAGATCGAGCACGCCCTGCTGGTCGGCTTTCTCGTAAGGGGAGATCGTGGCGGGCATGGATTTCTCAGAGCTCAGAAGGGGTGTTTGGATCCGCGCGGGAGACGGGGCTTATCGAGACGGCGATGCCTTCTCCAAGAGGAATACAGCAATCCACTCGGTCATCGTCAGGGCGCCTATCGGTATCTTTCGCATCGATCACGTGCTCTCCTCGAGCGACCAATAACGCCACTGCCGGTGCTGGATCGGCGAAAAGCGGGTGTATTGCGGGCCGATGGGCTCGCGCACAACGTGCCAGCGATGTGGCGCTGCTTATGAGCCGCCGAACAATGCGGTGGCGGAGAGTTGCTTACAAGTGTGGCCGAAAATACGTTGCGTGACTTCGTGCCCCATGCGCAAATACCGTGTAGGTGACCCGCTATCGTCTGGAGGGGGAGTCATGCTGGCGCAAGGCGCCTGCGATTCCTATTTATGCACCGTGATGACATTTCGAATCTTCGAATGGGCGACGCTGAAGGACTACGACAACGCGAAAGCTGCCGCGACCGATCGCATTATCAAGAAGCAGTCGCGTGGGAACGTTTCAGCGCAAAACGGCTGGTCCATGACCATGCCGCAGCTCCTCAAACAATCACGGGACGCCGACAAGGCGATGGATTCGCTTCGGCGAGCGATGCCCTCTGATTGAGGCTGTTGTTGTCGTGGAACTGGGGGGTGACGCGGAAAAGCAGCTCGGCCTCGTCTGTGACGAGTGGAATCGAGCTGAAAAGGCCATAAAGCTGGCCGAGCAAGTAAATGGCGAGATCATCAATCCCGCTATTTACGAGCTTCGTTACGCTGGTCGGCGCATCGTGGAGGCGATACAGCGCCTACCTGACGGGGAGGATCCGGAGGCTATCGCTCTCCTGCGGGATGCCTATTTCGACTGCAGTCGCGCACGCCACGACGCGATTGATGCTGCGACCTCCAAGATTGCCGCGGACCTTGCGATTGCGGTCGACAAACTTGGGCCGGAAGCCGTCCTCGAAGGCTTTCCCTCATTCTCAAAGCTGAAATCCAGACTGGATGTCACCCGGCGGCTGATTTCGATTTCTCGGGAGGACCGAGAAAATCGCGCCAGGATCTATGAGACCCTCGAAAACGATCATCTCACAGAGATCGTTGAGGGATATAATGAATTTACTGCAAGCGAGCCGATCCTCAGGCGATATGCTCTGAGGCGACGAAGAGGACTCTTGATCGAGCGTGCGATGTGGCTTGCGGCCATCATCGTGGGAGTGTGGGCAACCTGGGCCTTCAGCTGAAGCGTGCTGAGCCGCCTGTTCTGAAGGTGACTCTTGCCTGCTCTTTCCCGACGTGCATCTCCACCACGCGTCGTCTGGTGCGGTGCGAAGCAATGATCTCTGGCGCTATGGGGAGAGAAAGATAGACGCTCTCCGGTAATCTTACCCCTTGGCGCGGACGGCGCGGTTGGCCAGGAAATCCATTTCGGCGGCGCTTTCGCGCGGGCGATGGGCGCGCTTTTTCGAGAGTGCGCTCGGATCCCCGGTTTCCATGACCGGCTCGGGGAGGCGGTGCGGTGTCGGCCCCGCCCAGGCATAGAGCGCCACGGGCTCCGAAAAGCCCCTGAGCGTGTGTTCGCCGAGGGGCGTCCAATGGGCGGGGGCGTGGTCCGCGACTTTCTGGACGGCAAGCGCCGGCACGCCGAAAACCTTGGTCATCGCCTGAACGCGCGCAACCTGATTGACGATCGGGCCGATCACCGAAAACGACAGACGCGAGGCCGTGCCGATATTGCCGAACATGACGTTGCCGCGCGTCAGCCCGACGCCGTAATCGAGCGGCTCTTCACCGGCCGCGATTCGGGCCTCGTTCAAGAGCGCGAGCTTCTGCCAGCCCTTTTCGATGGCGCGGCTTGCCGCCTGCGCCGCTTCCGTTTCCGATGCCCAGCAATCGAGCGAGAACAGCGCGATCACGGCGTCGCCGATGAAATTCAGGATGTCGCCGCCTTCCTCTTCGATGGAGGCGGCGATGCAATCGAAATAGGAATTCAACAGGTCGATGTAATCGGCGCGCGGGATGCGCTCGGCGAAGGCGGTCGAATTTCTGAGGTCGCTGTAGAGGATGATCGCCGGCACGGTTTCGCCGTCGCCGCGATGGATCTGGCCGCCGAGCACGCGCGGACCGGCGCGATGGCCGAGATAGGTTTCTGCGATCGTATCGGCCATGCGCGACAGGATCATCACCTTGCCGGAGAGGGCGAAGCGGCGGGTGACACGCTGAAGCGCCGCGATCTCGCCATCCGAAAAGCCGGTCGGGCGGGTGCAGCAATACGAGACGATGATGCCGCTGCGTGAATTCGCCAGGCCGGTGCCGGGGATGGCGAGATCAATCGCAAAGGCGACATAATCGGTGAAACCTTCGTCGGCGAATTCCTGCAGGACAGGAAAATCGACGAGTTTCTCCGGCCCCTGGAGGGCGCGGCGGAAAACGTCGCCGCCGCTCTCTGCAAGCACCTTGAAGGGGCTTTGCCGCCACGCCTCGCTGATATGGTCGGGCTCGGGATTGTAGGCGATCTGCTCGAAGGCCACTTCCTGGCCCTCGCGCCAGATGACCGCTTCCACCTGAAAGAGCGGGTGGAGCGTGGTCCAATTGACCATGGCGCGGCCGATCGGGATGCCGACGCCGAAGATGCGGTCGCACATGCCTTGAAAAAGCTCGGTCGGGTCGGGCTCGCCAAAGGCCTGCTCGACCAGCCAGGAGGTGACGCTGTCGACGAGTGTGCTTGAGGACATGAAAGATCCTTGGCCGACACCGAGAGCCGCCCGCGCCTGTGGCACGAGCGGGGATGTCATCCTGAGCTGATGTTCAAAACAATTCTAGCCGGCCGTGGGTGGGCCGGCTAGAGCGCTGGTTGTAGGGGAGGGCTCTTTAGACGAGCGCGCCGTGGCAGTGCTTGAACTTCTTGCCGGAGCCGCACGGGCAGGGCGAGTTGCGCCCGACCTTGCCCCAGGTGGAGGGGTCGTCCGGGTCGATCGTGGCCGCGCCTGCGCCTTCGCCGCCGGCGTAAGCACTGCTTGCGGCGACCGCACCCGCACCGACGGGAAGCGCGCCGGCGCCGGCTCTCTCCGATCCGCCGCCATCGGTCATCTCGAATTCATCCTCGCCGGTGGTTGCATCGACGTGATGGGCGATGCCCTCCGGCGGGCGCAGCGTTTCTTCAAGCGGCTCACGCTCGGCGAGCTCGACATGCATGAGCTGTGCGGTGACGGCACGGCGAAGCTCCGACAGCATCGCCTCGAAGAGCTCGAAGCCCTCGGTCTTGTACTCGTTCAACGGATCGCGCTGGCCGTAGCCGCGGAAGCCGATGACGGAGCGCAGCTGATCGAGCTGTGCCAGATGTTCGCGCCAGAGCTGATCGAGCGTGCGCAGGAGGATCTGCTTTTCCACCATGCGCATGAGCTCGGGGCCGAAACGGCTCGCCTTGCGGGCCATCAGCTCGTCGCCGGCCTTTTCGATGCGCTCGCGCATCTCCGCATCGGCGATGCCTTCCTCCGCCGCCCATTCGTCGATCGGCAGATCGAGGGCGAGGATCTGTGCGACTTCCGCCTTCAGGCCCTCCACATCCCATTGCTCGGCATAGGCGCGCTCGGGGATGTGCTTGGAGACGATCTCGTCGATCGTCTCGTGGCGCATGTCGCGGACGGTCTCCGCCGTCTCCTCCTGGCGCATCAGATCGATGCGCTGCTCGAACACGACCTTGCGCTGGTCGTTCATGACGTCGTCGTATTTGAGAAGGTTCTTGCGGATGTCGAAGTTGTGCGCCTCGACCTTGCTCTGCGCCCGCTCCAAGGCCTTGTTGATCCAGGGATGGACGATCGCCTCGCCCTCCTTGAGGCCGAGCTTCGTCAGCATCCCGTCCATGCGGTCGGAGCCGAAGATGCGCATCAGATCGTCCTGCAGGGACAGATAGAATTGCGAACGGCCGGGGTCGCCCTGACGGCCGGAACGGCCGCGGAGCTGATTGTCGATGCGCCGGCTTTCGTGGCGCTCGGTGGCGAGCACCATCAGGCCGCCGGCATCGAGCGCCTCGCGCTTCATGCGTTCCAGATCGGCCTTGATCGCCTGGGTCTTGGCGTCGCGCTCCGGCCCTTCCTCCATCTCGCCGAGCTCTGCCGCGAGGCGCATGTCGACATTGCCGCCGAGCTGAATGTCGGTGCCGCGGCCGGCCATGTTGGTGGCGATGGTGATGGCGCCGGGCTTGCCGGCCTGGGAGATGATGATGGCTTCCTGCTCGTGATGGCGGGCGTTGAGGATGTTGAAGTCCTTGACGCCGCTCGTCTTCAGGCGCTCCGCCAGAAGCTCCGACTTTTCGATCGAGGTGGTGCCGACGAGAACCGGCTGACCGCGCTCGCGGCAATCTTTGATCGTCTCGATGATCGCGGCGTATTTTTCTTCCACCGTGCGGAAGACCTGGTCGTCCTCGTCGATGCGGGCGACCGGGACATTGGTCGGCACCTCGACGACGTCGAGGCCGTAGATGTCCATGAACTCGTCGGCTTCCGTCATCGCCGTGCCGGTCATGCCGGCGAGCTTTTCGTAGAGGCGGAAATAATTCTGGAAGGTGATGGAGGCGAGCGTCTGGTTCTCCGGCTGGATCTTGACGTGCTCCTTGGCCTCGAGCGCCTGGTGCAGGCCTTCCGAATAGCGCCGACCTTCCATCATGCGGCCGGTGAATTCGTCGATGATGACGACCTGGCCGTTCTTGACGATGTAATCCTTGTCGCGCTGGAAGATCTTGTGCGCCTTCAAGGCGTTGTTGAGGTGATGGACGACGGCGACGTTTTCCACGTCATAGAGGTTGTCGCCCTTCAGGAGGCCGGCCGCCTCCAGGAGACGCTCGGCATGCTCGGTGCCGTCTTCGGTGAGCGTGGCGGAGCGGACCTTCTCGTCGATCTCGTAATCTTCCGGCTTCAGCTGCGGGATGATGGCGTCGATCGCCTGATAGAGCTCCGATTTGTCTTCCACCGGACCGGAGATGATGAGCGGCGTGCGCGCCTCGTCGATCAGGATGGAATCCACCTCGTCGACGATGGCGTAATGGTGCCCGCGCTGCACCATGGCACCGAGGTCGTATTCCATATTGTCGCGCAGATAGTCGAA
This sequence comes from Afifella sp. JA880, assembly GCF_025379905.1. Lineage (NCBI taxonomy): Bacteria > Pseudomonadati > Pseudomonadota > Alphaproteobacteria > Hyphomicrobiales > Afifellaceae > Afifella > Afifella sp. JA880. The sequence goes on along the minus strand of NZ_JAOANH010000003.1, from coordinate 28,138 downwards.
GCCGAATTCGTTGTTGGTGCCGTAGGTGACGTCGGCGCGGTAGGCGCGGCGGCGCTCGTCCTGCGACAGGCCGTGGACGATGACGCCGACGGACAGGCCGAGGAAGCGGTAGATGCGGCCCATCCAGTCCGCGTCACGGCTCGCCAGATAATCGTTGACGGTGACGACGTGGACGCCCTTGCCGGTGAGCGCGTTCAAATAGACCGGCAGGGTGGCGACGAGCGTCTTGCCTTCACCCGTCTTCATTTCGGAGATGGCGCCTTCGTTCAAAACCATGCCGCCGATGAGCTGCACGTCGAAGGGGCGCTGGCCGAGAACGCGCTTGGCCGCCTCGCGCACGGTGGCGAAGGCCGGCACCAGGAGATCGTCGACTTTGGCGCCGTTTTCGAGCTGCTGGCGAAATTCCAGCGTGCGGCCGGCGAGCTCTTCGTCGCTCAGCCTTGCCGTCTCGTCCTCGAGCGCATTGATCTGATCGACGAGGGGACGATACTTTTTGACGCGGCGGTCCGACGGGGTGCCAAAGACCTTGCGGCCCAAACTGCCCAAGCCCAGCATAAATACATCCTCTTCGTCGGCAAATTACCGATGTCGGCGTGTCGTGAGGCCGCTCATCGCTTCTGAAGTGGCGCGGGGATCAGCGTTGAAAGCCGTCGAGCCGGCGCCCCCGCTTCTGGACGGCGGGCCGGGGGAGAGATAAGAACGCAGGTGAATCATGTCAATCTGCGGCGCTTGCGCAGACATCGCGCCGATGTCGATCGAGGACCTATCATGACCATCCGGAACACGTCGTACAAGATCGGCGGCGCGAGCGGCGCCCTCGCCGCTCTCGTCATCGCGACCGGTGCCTTCATGGCGTCAGCCCAGGCGCAGGACGCGCCGTCACCCGATGCCGTCGCACGCGTCGGCGATACGATCATCACCGAAAAGGATCTGTCGGAAGCGGCGAACGATTTCTCCGACGAACTCGACCGCGTGCCCGGCCCGCGCCGGCGCGCCGTTCTCGTCGACGTCCTCGTCGACATGGAGCTCCTGGCGGAGGCGGCACGCGAGAAGGGTCTCGACAAGACCCCCGATTTCGACCAGCGCCTGGAATTCCTGAAGACCCGCGCGCTCAGGAACGAGTATGTGGAGAAGGAGATCGTCAACGCCGTCACCGACGACGAGGTGAAGGCGGAGTACGACAAGCAGATTTCCGGCTTCAAACCCGAGGAAGAGGTGCATGCCCGCCACATCCTCGTGACGACCAAGGAAGAAGCCGAAGAGATCATCAAACAGCTCGATGCCGGCAAGGATTTCGCCGAGCTCGCCAAGGAAAAGTCGACCGGTCCGAGCGGCCCGCAGGGTGGCGATCTCGGCTATTTCCCGAAAGGCCGCATGGTGCCGGAATTCGACAAGGCCGTGTTCGCGCTGGAGCCCGGCGAATACAGCAAGGAGCCGGTGAAGTCGGAATTCGGCTGGCACGTGATCAAGCTCGAAGACAAGCGCATGTCGAGCCCGCCGCCGCTTGACGACATCAAGGAGCAGCTGCGCGGCGTTCTGGTGCGGCAGAAGTTCAACGAGGTGATGACGAAGCTGCGCGACGACACCACCATCGAAGTCTACAACAAGGCGAATGCCGAGCCTGCGGCGGATGGAGAAGCCGGGTCCGATGAAGGTGCGTCCGAAGAGGGCGCTTCCGATGAGGGGGCTGGCGAAGACGGGGCTCCTTCCGATTCCGATGCGGGACAGAACCAGTAAGAATGAGCGCAAGCGTTTCGCCGCTGGCGCCCCGCGAATTCGCGGAGCTGCCGCAACTTGAGGGAGTTCGGCTTGCGACGGTTGCGGCCGGCATCCGCTACAAGGGCCGCACCGACCTCCTTCTGATCGCCTTCGATCCGCCGGCGACGGTCGCCGGTGTCTTCACGCGGTCGAAATGCCCGTCTGCGCCGGTCGATTGGTGCCGGGCGCAGCTTCCGCGCGGACGTGCCGCGGGGCTCGTGGTCAATTCCGGCAATGCCAACGCTTTTACCGGCGCCAAGGGCGCGGCCGCGACGAAGGCGAGCGCAGAGGCGGCTGCCGAGGCGCTCGGCTGCGCGCCGGAAGACATCTTTCTCGCCTCGACCGGCGTGATCGGCGAGCCGCTCGATCCAGAGCCGTTCCGGCGGCATCTCGGCCCGCTCGCTCAAGAGGCACGCGGCGATCGTTTCCGCGAGGCGGCGGAAGCGATCATGACCACCGACACGTTTCCGAAGCTCGCCCACAAAGAGGTGACGATCGGGGGCCGGACGGTGAACGTGCAGGGCATCGCCAAGGGCGCCGGTATGATCGCGCCCGACATGGCGACGATGCTCGCCTTCGTTTTCACCGATGCGAAGATTTCGCCGATGGCCTTGCAGACGGCTTTGTCGGAGGCCGTGAAAACGAGCTTCAACGCGATCACCGTCGACAGCGATACCTCCACGTCGGACACGCTACTCGCCTTTGCGACCGGCACCGCCGGTGCGGAGATCGTGCCGGGAAGTGGCGATTTTCAGAGTTTTATGGAGGCTTTGACCGAGGTCTGTCGCGAGCTTGCCTTCCAGGTGGTGAAGGACGGGGAAGGCGCGCGCAAATTCCTCGAAGTCACCGTGACGGGCGCCGAAACAGATGCGTCGGCGAAGACGATCGCGCTTTCGATCGCCAATTCGCCCCTGGTGAAGACGGCCGTTGCCGGCGAGGACGCCAATTGGGGCCGCGTGGTGATGGCCGTCGGCAAGGCGGGCGAGCCCGCCGACCGCGACCGGCTTTCCATCTGGTTCGGTCCGCATCGCGTCGCCGTCGACGGTGCGCGCGACCCGGATTACTCGGAAGAGGCGGCCTCCGCCTATATGACGGGGGACGAACTTGCGGTGAAGGTCGATCTCGGTCTCGGAACCGGCCAGGCGACCGTCTGGACCTGCGACCTCACCAAGGAATATGTCGCCATCAACGGCGATTATCGCAGCTGAACGAGGCCGCGATGAAGCTTCTCCTCGTCGTTGCCGTGGCGCTTGTCGATCCCGACGGGCGCGTGCTTCTGGCCCGTCGCCCGGACCATAAAGAATTCGGCGGCATGTGGGAGTTTCCCGGCGGCAAGGTCGAGGCAAGCGAAAGTCCCGAAGCTGCTCTCATCCGGGAATTGCGCGAAGAACTCGGGATCGATGTGCAGGAAGCCTGTCTGGCGCCGTTGACGTTCGCCAGCCATGCTTATCCAAATCTTCATCTGCTGATGCCACTCTACGTCTGCCGACGCTGGTCTGGCGTGGCGCAGGCTCTCGAAGGACAGGAACTGCGCTGGGTCCGGCCGCAAAAGATGAGAGAGTTTGCCATGCCGCCAGCTGACGAACCGCTGATTTCCCATCTGCTCGATCTGTTGTGATCGACATGCTGAGATCGCGCCTGCGCGAACTCGCTTTGGTGTTGACCTCGCTCCGGCGTGATGAATCCGGCGCGACGGCGATCGAATACGCTCTCATCGGCTCACTGGTCACCATTGCCCTGCTGGCAGGTTTCAGCGTTTTCATTCCCGCGCTGACGGCCCTTTACGAGGGTATCGCGGCGCATTTTGCCGAGATCGGCTGGGGGTAAAGCGGGCCTCTCGGCCGGCGCAGTCCGGCCCACTCATTCCCAACCCATTCAGTCTCGGCCCATTCAGTCTCGGCCGCTCATTTCCGGTTCTTCTCTTCCAGAAGATGGGCAAGACTCACCTGCGCCGAACCGCGTTTCGCAGGCTTCTGCTGGCTTTCATGCGGCGCCCAGCCGGACACAGCGTAAAGCTCGAACGTCGCCGGCACCCGTCCTTCTCCATCGCCGTAGAGTTCGCGGTAGGCTTCCGCTGCACGGGCGATGAGCGCCCGCGTCGCGGGTTTGCGCGCGCGTTCAGACAGCACATTGGAGGCCCCCATCGCCTTCAGCTCCGCCATCAGCTTCAAGGGCTCGCGGTAGCGGACGGTCACCACTTCGCGGTCGACGACCGGCAGGGCAAAACCGGCCCGCTGCAGAAGCGCGCCGACATCGCGGATATCGGCAAAGGGCATGACGCGGGGGCTGACGCCACCCATCATCTCGGCTTCCGCGTGCATGAAGGCATGGCGCAGTTCGGCAAGCGTCCCGCCGCCCGGAAAGACGGCGAGGCAGAGACCGTCGGGCTGCAAGGCGCGGCGGATCTGAATGAGGGCGCCCGGTAGATCGTTGGCGTTGTGGAGGCTGAGGACGGAGGCGAAGAGATTGACGCTTTCGGGCGCAAGCGGCAGCGCCTCGTCGTCGGTGACGGTGACCTGAGCCGTGTGCAATCTCGCCGCTGCAAGGCTCTGCTCCAGGGACAGGATTTGATCCACCTTGCCGCTTGCCAGAAGGGCCTCTGCAAGTGCAGGGCCCCGGCCGAAGGCGGCGACCCCCCGTTCGAAACGGCGCTCCACCATGGCAAGGCGCATGGCGACTTCGTCGATCGCCCGTTGCATCAGGAAATCGATACCCTCCGGTGCGGGGGCGGCGCGCTCTTCGCGGCGGCGAAGGAGATGCTTGTCGAGGATCGGGGGAGCGGTCATGCTCGGGTTCTAGCGCAAGACGCGCGATGGTGAAGCGCAATGCGACGGGACATGTCTCTTCGTGCGGCGGGATCGGAGCCGGTCCGCGCCAGAAGCAGCCTCCGCGACATCGTCAAAGCGGGGGCGAGACAGGTCGCGGATCTGCTTTTGCCGCCGCTCTGCCCGGTCTGCCGGCGGGCCGTCGGCGCGCATGATCTCTTGTGCCCGCAATGCTGGGCGAAGCTGCGCTTCATCGAAGAACCGTTCTGCCCGGTGCTCGGCGTTCCCTTCGCCGCCGATCTCGGAGACGGGATTTTGTCGGCGCAGGCGATTGCCGATCCGCCGCCGTTTTCGCGGGCGCGTTCGGCCGTCCTCTTCGACGAAACGGCGCGCAATCTCGTGCATCAGTTCAAATATTACGATCAGGCGGCCGTCGCCCGCACGCTGGTCGCGCTGACTTTGCGACCGGCGCGAGACCTCGCCCGCGAGGGCACGCTCGTGGTGCCGGTGCCGCTCCACCGCTCGCGTCTGTGGCAGCGGCGTTTCAATCAATCGGCCGTGCTCGCCAAGGGCATCGCCGAGGAGCTCGGCCTCCGTTTCGTGCCGCGGGCGCTCATCCGCAGCCGGCGCACGCGGCAACAGGTCGGTCTGTCGCAAAAGGAGCGGCAGGCCAATCTGCGCGGCGCCTTCAAGGTGCGCGATGCGCAAAGAGGCGTCGTCGCCGGTCACCGCATCCTTCTCGTCGACGATGTCTACACCTCGGGCGCGACGGTGAAGGCGGCAACGAAGGCGCTTCTCAAGGCGGGGGCGCAGGAGGTCGACGTCGTCACCTTCGCGCGCGCCGGCGTCGTCCCGCTCGGGTGAGGCTCCGGTCCTGGTGCGCGGCGTTAAGCCGATGGTTCTGTTGCGGAAGTTTTCCGTGAGGCTATATCTGGGGCAACGCTTGGAGCATTCATGGCCAAAGTCACCATTTATACCCGGCAGTTTTGCGGCTTCTGCAGCTCGGCGATCCGCCTGCTTGAGGAGAAGGGCGCGGATTACGAAGAGATCGACGCCACCTTCGAGCCCGACAAGCGGGCCGAGATGATGGCGCGCTCGAAACGCCAGACGTTTCCGCAGATCTTCATCGGCAGCCGGCATGTCGGCGGCTGCGACGATCTTTACGCGCTCGACCGGCAGGGGCGGCTGGAGCCCATGCTTGCGGGCGAGGAGGCCGGGTCGTGAGTTTCAAGGCCGCCTGTCTGCAGCTCAATGCGACGAATGTCGTTTCCGAGAACATCGCCACGATCGAGCGGCTGGCGCGGCGCGCCGCCGAGGCGGGGGCGGATTACGTGCAGACGCCGGAGATGAGCAACATCATCGAGCGCGACCGCGAGAAGCTGTTTGCGGCGATCACGACGGAAGCGGACGATCCGACGCTTGCCGCCTGCCGGGCGCTCGCCTCTGAGCTCGGCATCGTCTTTCATGTCGGCTCGCTCGCCCTGAAAAGTCAGGATGGGAAGATCGCCAACCGCGGCTTCGTGGTGGGGGCGGACGGCGCCATCCTCGCACGCTACGACAAGATCCATCTCTTCGATGTCGATCTGCCGGGCGGCGAGAGCTGGCGGGAATCGGCGACCTATACGGCGGGCGGCGAGGCGGTGCTCGTGCCGCTCGCCTTCGCCACGCTCGGCGTCTCGATCTGCTACGACGTGCGCTTTCCGCAGCTTTACCGGGCGCTCGCTAAGGCGGGGGCGGATGCGTTGACGGCGCCGGCCGCCTTCACCCGCAAAACCGGCGAGGCGCATTGGCACGTTCTGCAACGTGCGCGGGCGATCGAGAACGGCGCCTTCATGATCTCCGCCGCCCAGGCGGGGACCCATCGCGATGGCCGGGAAACCTTTGGGCATTCCATCATCGTCTCGCCCTGGGGCGAGGTTCTGTCTGAGGCGGGCGGCGAGGGCGAAGAGGTGATCCTCGCCGACATCGATACGGCGCAATCGGCAGAGGCCAGAGGCCGCATTCCCTCGCTCGCCAACGAGCGTAATTTCACGCAGCCCTCAGTCGGGCCATCCCTTGCGCCATCCGTCGCGCCGCCGATGAGGTCGGCATCATGATCCATTACGATTTGCGTTGTGACGAGGGCCACGGCTTCGACGCCTGGTTTGCAAGTTCGAAGGCCTTCGAAGAGCAGCAGGGGGCCGGGCTTCTCTCCTGTCCGCATTGCGGCTCGGCGTCCGTCGAACGCGCCTTGATGGCGCCGGCGATCGCGGGCGGGCGCGAGCGCGAGCCGGTCCACGCCGTTGCGTCCGAGCAGGGTGCGGCGGATGCGCCTGCCGCGGCCGGCGGCGGCAAGGGGCAGCAGGTGGCGACCACCGTGCCGGCGCCGCTTCTGGAGGCGATGCGCGAGGTGCGCAAATATGTTCAGGCGCATGCCGATTACGTCGGCAACCGCTTCGCCGAAGAGGCGCGGCGTATCCATTACAAGGAAAGCGATCCGCGCGGCATCTATGGCGAGGCGAGCCGCGAAGAGATCAAAGAGCTCAAGGACGAGGGCATCGAGTTTCAGCCGCTGCCGGTCCTGCCGGAAGATTTCAATTAGGCCGCGCCCGTCCCGCGTGAAAGCAATCTAGACCTTTTCCGTCGAGTTTTCTAAACCGGCGGGGATTGGCACGGGAGGCTCCCATCGGCGGACATCACGATCATCATCATGGGCATGATAACGCGCACGGGCATTCCCATGCTCACGGCCATGCGCATGCGCACGGGGCGGGCGGCAACGAAAAGCGCATGGCGATCGCCGCCGCGCTCACCGGCTCGTTCATGCTCGCTGAAGCGATCGGCGGTTTTCTCTCAGGCTCGCTCGCCCTTCTCGCCGATGCCGGCCACATGCTCACCGATTTCGCGTCTTTGTCGCTCGCCTGGTTCGCCTTTCGCATCGCGCGGCGCCCGGCGGATTGGAAGCGCACTTATGGCTTCGATCGCTTTCAGGTTCTGATCGCCTTCGTCAACGGCATCGCGCTTCTCGCCATCTGTGTGTGGATCATCGTGGAGGCGGTGCGGCGCTTCAATGCGCCGGTCGAGGTGATGGGCACGCCGATGCTGGTGATCGCCGTCCTCGGCCTCATCATCAACATCGCCGTCTTCTTCGTGCTGCACAGCTCCGAGGAGCAGAACCTCAACATGCGCGGCGCCATCCTGCATGTGCTCGGGGATCTCCTCGGCTCCGTCGCGGCGATCATCGCCGCACTCGTCATCCTGACGACGGGATGGATGCCGATCGACCCGATTTTGTCGCTTCTCGTCTGCCTCCTGATCCTGCGCAGCGCCTGGTATGTGACGAGCCAGTCGGGGCATATCCTGCTTGAAGGCGCGCCGGCGGGCGTCGATGTCCGGGAGATCGAGCGTGATCTGCCGCAATCGGTCGAAGGCGTCCTCAACGTGCATCACGTGCATGCCTGGGCGATCAGCGAGGAGCGGCCGATGGTGACACTGCATGCGCGGCTGGCCGACGGGGTGGCGACCGATATCACCGTGCGGGCGATCAAGGCGCGCATCGCCGAGCGCTTCGACATCGATCATGCGACGATCGAGGTGGAAGGCCTGCATTGCGCCGACGAGGCGATGAAGCGGGCGTCTTAGGCAAAGATCGTTGCCCGCGGTCTTTGCGACCTCGAGCCTGCCTGCCGAAACAACACAGAAAAGACCCGCCACGCGGGCGGGTCTCTGGGCTGAGTCTTTGCGGGCCGGGGGAGGCCTGCTGTGGGGTTGAGAAGCCCTGGAGGCCGGGCCTTCTCATGCGGGATCAGCGGACGACGTAGACGATGCGGTGGCTGCCCGGTTCGACGAGGACGGGCTGGCCGTTCACATAGGCGTATTCGTAGTCGTAATCCGGGATCGGCGTCAGCGTGACGGTTTCGGGCACGCCGGCGCCGACCACCACTTCACCGTCGAGATAGACGGGCTGAACCGGGTTCGTCTGCACATAGGTGGTGACGGTCTCGGGCGGATCGATGAGGGCGCCGGCCGCAGAGCCGCCGACCGTCCCGGCGGCACCGCCGATCGCGGCGCCGGCCGCCGCACCCACCGGACCGCCGATCAAGGCGCCGGCGACTGCGCCGCCGACCATGCCGGTCGCACCGCCTGCCGTGCCACCGGTTTCGGCGCCCGAGGGCTCGTAGGTGGTGACGGGAACGCCGGCATCGGCGTAATGGTCGGTCATGACGACGGGCGAGCCGCTGATCGGTGCCGTCAGATAATCGGAATAAGCCCAGCCTTGAGTGCCTTCATGGGTGACGGTGCACCATTTGCTGCCCTGGAGGCAGCCGTTCACGGTGACCTCGTCCTCGCCTGGAATGTAGCCGACGATGGGATATTCCGGTCCCGGGCCTGAGCGGATGTTGAGGTCGGTGGTGGCGGTTGCCGCGCTCTGGGCGAGGGCGGTGGTCGAGAGCGCCGCAAGAGCGGCGGCTGCGAGCGTCGCGTTTTTTGCAAATCGCATTGATCGTCTCCGTTCAGATTGATGGCGCTACAACCTGAAGGCTGAAGAAGCGGTTCCGGCACGTTGCGCGCAACCGTTCCAGTCTGTGGCGGGCGCGCAACAGTCGCTGACGCAAGCGTGTTCGGCAGCCGCCTTGCTGCCGCAGTCGTGCCCGCTAAGTTTTTTCGAAAGCCAAAGATGAGCGAACAGGAGACAAGATGCGCAGAGCACCAGGGGTACGGTATTCGCCGGCGGAATTGTGGGCCGACGGGGTCGTGCACGGGCTCGGCCTGTCGCTTGCGATCGCGGCCGCGATCGCCGTGCCGCTTGCCTTGAGCGGGCGCGTGCCCGCCGGGGAAATGGCGGCGGTGGGCGTCTATCTCGGGACGCTCGTTCTCTCGCTCGGGATTTCGGCCGCCTACAATCTGTGGCCGGCGGGAAGCGTGAAGGCCGTCTTGAGGCGGCTCGACCATTCGGCGATCTTCCTTTTGATCGCCGGCACCTACACGCCCTTCATGGCGGTGAGCGAAACCTGGTGGCTTCTCGCCTTCGTGTGGAGCGTGGCGGCGGCGGGCGTGTTCGGAAAGCTTTTCGTGCCGCACCGTTTCGACCGCGTCGCGCTCGTCGCCTATCTCGGCCTCGGCTGGTCGGGCATCGTTGCCTACGGACCGCTGACGGAGGCGCTGTCGTCGTCCGTCGTCTGGCTCGTGATCGGCGGCGGGATCGTCTATTCGGCGGGCGTCATCTTTCACGTCTGGGAGCGGCTTCTCTTCCAGAACGCCATCTGGCACGCCTTCGTGGTGGCGGCCGCCTCCATCCATTTCGTCGCCGTGTTGAAGAGCGCGGCCGCGTGAGCGGCCAGGTCGCCGGGTCGGGCTCTTAAGCGACGACCGTGGCGATCTCTTCGACGCCTTCCCAGATCATGTGGCCGGCCACATAGACGATGATCAGAAGACCGACGTAAGCGATCCAGCGCTGCTTGTGCAGGAGGTCGGCGATGAGGCTTGCCGCAATGCCCATCAGCGCGACCGACAGGACGAGGCCCGAGGCGAGCACCCAGGGGTGCTGGTGCGCGGCACCGGCGACGGCGAGCACGTTGTCGAGCGACATCGACAGGTCCGCCAATATGATCTGAAAGACCGCCTGAGCCATGGATTTGGGTTGTGGCTTGTCGATCGTAGCCGCGTGCGGCCCGCTCTCGTGGCTGGCCTTGCGGTCGGCCTCGAGTTCCCGCCACAGCTTCCACGACACCCACAGAAGCAGGATGCCGCCGGCCAGCAACAGGCCGATGATCTCCAAAAGTTCGACGGCCACGAGCGCAAAGGCGATGCGCATGACGGTCGCCGCGGCGATGCCGATCGCAATGACTTTCGTGCGCTGCTTCGCAGGCAGGGACGCCGCCGCCATACCGACGACGACGGCATTGTCGCCGGCAAGCACGACGTCGATCATGACGACGGTCAGAAACGACCAGATCTCGGCGCTGGTGATCACGTGACTGGCAGGTTCGAAAAGAAAAGGCTCAAACGTGCGGGCTGTCGACGCTCAGCGTGCCGGCCGCTCTGCCAGCATCATATAGTTCACATCCATGTCCCGTGACAGGCGCATTCTGTCCGTCAGCGGGTTGTAGACGACGCCGGTCTCGTCCTTGATCGTGAGACCTCCCGCCATCAAGGCGTCGGCCAATTCGCGCGGCTTGACGAAACGATGGTGCTCATGCGTGCCGCGGGGCAGCCAGCCGAGCACATATTCGACGCCCACGATGGCAAGCGCGAAGGATTTCATGGTGCGGTTCAAGGTGGCGAGGAACATGAGGCCGCCCGGCTTCACGAGCGCTGCGGCGGCCGCGATATAGGCTTCCACATCAGTGACGTGCTCCACCACCTCCATCGACAGGACGACATCGAAGAGAGCGCGTTCGGACGCGAGATCCTCCGCCGCCGCACAGCGGTAATCGATGACGAGGCCGCTTTCGGCGGCGTGGCCGGTCGAGACTTCGATGTTGGCGGGGGAGGGATCGATACCCGTCACCTTGGCGCCGAGACGCGCCATCGGCTCGGCGAGAAGCCCGCCGCCGCAACCGACATCGACGATGTCGAGCCCCGAAAACGGTTTTGGGGCACGCGGGTCGCGGTCGAACTGCTCGCAGACATGGCGCACGATATAATCGAGCCGCACCGGATTGAGCTTATGCAGCGGGCTGTTCTTGATGCCGCCCCACCAATCCTGAGCGCTCTGCTCGAATTTGGCGACTTCCTTGGGATCGATGGTGGATGAGCCGGCCTGCATGATGTCCTCCGCTTGGGCGCGTGCGGAGAAGAGGTGGCGAACGGGTCGGAAGTCAAGCCTTCCCGGCTGCGACCTGCTTTCCAGGTGCGCGGGAAAGGCGCTTTTTATCATGTGCCGCCTTCGGCGATCTCACGCGCCTCGACCTTGATCGGACGGTGCTTGAAGGTGGCGCAGATGACCCCGTGGTCGCTGGTGCCGCTCTCTTTGTGGTCGTCGTAATCGAGGTGGTCGTTGGCGACCGTCATGCCGTCAAACATCCACAATCGGCGGCGGCTGTTGTCGTAGAACTCTTCGCTGACCAGAATGTGGTCGAGGGATTCCCGGAATTCCTTGTAGATGTGCGTGTAATAGACATCGCGGGTGCTGCGGTATTCCTGCAAAGTTTGGGCCGTGTAGAGGCTGACATCTCCACCGCCCTTCGAATCGCCGACGAGATAACGCGGTTGCTCTGTCAGGATGTTGGCGGTGTTGGAGTGCTGCCCGTCATTGATGTCACCAAGGACGATGACGGGGGTCCGGGTTCCTTTCATCTCTTCCGACAGGAGGAAGCGGAGCGCTGCGGCCTCGGCGGTGCGGCGGATCGTGGAAAGGGCCGCGCCGAGATTGTTCTGGTGTTTTTTGTAGATGTCCTCGTCTTCGTGAAACCAGGCCTCGCGGTAGACCTTTGCTGGCGATTTCGATTTCAGGTGGCAGACATAGACTTGCACGGCCGGCTCGTCCTCACGCGGGCGGATGCGGAAGTGCAGCACCGGGCGTGAAAAACTCTCAATGGCGACACTGATTTCCGGCGTCTGGGGATCGTCGCCCGTGCTTCTCAACAGAAACCTCTCCGGAAACGCCACGATCCAATCGGGATCGCCTTCGAGAAGACCGCGGCGGACGATGGCGGCGCAGACGATCTTTTGGCCATCGGCGTCGTCCGGCACGAGCATGTCGTAATCGTCCGCGAGGCCGGAAGCTTGAAGAGCGGTCTTGAGGGAGTCGCGGTGCCACAGCTCCTGGAATCCCAGGATGTCGGGCCGAAGCAGGCCTATGACATGCTGGGTCCACGCGATTTTGCGGCGGTAGGCCTCGCGCGACCAGCCGTCTCGGTCGGAATAGATCGGCAAGCCAGGCTCGTTGAGATTGTAGAGATTAAACGTGCCGATGCTGAGCGTGCGCTTTTTCATGAGCGGTCTCCCGTTTGAGCGGAGACTACCGCTGGTCCATGACAATCAATCTGTAGGTGCAATTTATATCCGGCTTCTCTTTTGTGCCGCCCCTAGATTGTGTTTGGCGACGAGCACCCTGGTTCCGCCAAAGGTGAAAGCCTCGCCGCCGCGCCGATTGCCCCCGGGCGCATTCCCGGCTAAAAGCGGGCGCGCCGGGGTGCCCGGCCGCGGCCTTGCGCCATTTTTGTTGGCGGGTCGTACCCACAAATTCCATCAGGCCTAGCCGAGCCGAAAATGTCCCGCCTCGTGATGAAATTCGGCGGCACTTCTGTCGCCGATCTCGACCGCATCCGCCGTGTTGCGCGCCATGTGAAACGTGAAGTCGATGCCGGCCACGAAGTCGCCGTCGTCGTTTCCGCGATGGCCGGCGAGACGAACAAGCTCGTCAAATTGTGCCGTGAAGCGTCGCTCATGCACGACGCGCGCGAATACGATGCCGTCGTCGCCTCGGGCGAGCAGGTGACGGCCGGGCTTCTCGCCATCGTCTTGCAATCGATCGGCGTCGATGCGCGCTCCTGGCTCGGCTGGCAGATCCCGCTTCGCACCGATGCCGCCCACGGCGTGGCGCGCATCGCCGACATCGATTCCCGCACGCTTCTCGAGCGCATGAGCCGCCAGCAGGTGGCGGTCGTTGCGGGCTTCCAGGGCGTCGCGCCCGACAACCGCATTGCCACGCTCGGCCGCGGCGGCTCGGATACGAGCGCGGTGGCGCTCGCGGCGGCCCTCGGGGCGGAGCGCTGCGACATCTATACGGACGTCGACGGCGTCTATACGACGGATCCGAGAATCGTATCGGGCGCCCGGCGCCTGCCGAAGATCGCGTTTGAGGAAATGCTCGAAATGGCGTCTCTCGGCGCCAAGGTGCTGCAGGTCAGATCCGTCGAACTCGCCATGGTGCACGGGGTCAGAACCTTCGTGCGCTCCTCCTTCGACGACCCGGAAGCGCCGCAGGTCGGCGAGGGCAATCTGCCCATCGGCACGCTCATTTGTGACGAGGACGAAATCGTGGAAAAGCAGCTTGTCACCGGCATCGCCTATTCCAGGGACGAGGCGAAGGTCACGCTCCGACGCGTCGAGGATCGACCCGGCGTCGCCGCGACCATTTTTGGCGCGCTCGCCGACCAGGCGATCAATGTCGACATGATCGTGCAGAACATTTCCGAGGACGGGCGCACCACCGACATCACCTTCACCGTCACCACGACCGATTTCGACCGTGCGCTCGCCCTCATCGAGGGGATGCGGCCGGGCGTGGCGATGGAGATGGTCTCGGGCTCGAGCGACGTTGCGAAAGTCTCCGTCATCGGCATCGGCATGCGCAGCCATGCGGGAGTTGCGGCGGAAGCGTTCAAGGCGCTCGCGGCGCGCGGCATCAACATCCAATTGATCACCACCTCGGAGATCAAGATCTCCATCCTGATCGACGCCGCCTATACCGAACTTGCCGTACGCACCCTCCATTCAATATACGAACTGGACAAGACGTGACGGGCTAACGTCGAATACGGCGCCCACGGGGGACGGGGCGGCCGGGAGAGACTGTGCACGCCGACGGGATGAGGGGGTCTGCCCGCAATGCGAGAGACGCTTGCCGGACCGAGAGTGCTGCTCAGGCGGCTCCGCGAAGTCATGGCGGAGCCGATCGGCGCACAAGATCGTCTGGATAAGATCGTCAGGCTGATCGCCGCCAACATGGTGACGGAGGTCTGTTCCGTCTACATCCTGCGCGCCGACGGGGCGCTCGAACTCTTCGCCACCGAAGGTCTGAAGGCCTCGGCCGTTCACCGCGCCACCTTGCGCGTCGGCCGCGGCCTCGTCGGCCTGATCGCGGCGGAGGCGCGACCGCTCAATCTCCCCGATGCGCAGAAGCATCCGGCCTTCGCCTATCTGCCGGAGACCGGGGAGGAGATCTACAATTCCTTCCTCGGCGTGCCGGTGCTGCGTGCCGGCCGCACTCTCGGCGTACTCGTCGTCCAGAACCGCGCCCACCGCTCCTACACCGAGGAGGAGGTGGAAGCCCTGCAGACGACAGCCATGGTGCTCGCCGAAATGTTTGCCGCCGGCGAAATCGAAGACCTCGCCACGCCCGGCGCCGACCTCGATCTCAACCGCCCTTTTCGTCTGGAAGGTGCGGCGTTTTCGGAAGGAATCGGGCTCGGAAAAGTGCTTCTGCACGAACCGCGCGTGGTGGTGACGCAGCTGATCGCCGAAGACGTCGATCAGGAGCTCGTGCGCCTCGACGAGGCGATGCGGAGCCTGAGACTTTCCGTCGACGATCTTCTGGCGCGCGGCGTGGAGGCCGGACAGGGTGAGCATCGCGACATTCTCGAAGCCTACCGGATGTTCGCGCAGGATCAGGGCTGGGTGCGGCGGCTGCGCGAGGCGGTGGCGGCGGGCCTGACCGCCGAAGCGGCGGTGGAGAAGGTGCAGAGCGATATGCGGGCTCGGCTCGCACGCAGCGCCGATCCTTATCTGCGCGACCGGCTGCATGACCTCGACGATCTCGGCAACCGGCTGTTGCGCACGCTGATGGGCCGCCCGCACGGCCCGGGCAGCGCACAGATGCCGTCCGATGCGGTGGTCGTCGCGCGCAATATGGGGGCGGCCGAACTTCTCGATTACGACCGCGACAAGCTGCGCGGCGTGGTGCTCGAAGACGGGGCGCCGACGAACCATGTGGCGATCGTGGCGCGGGCCCTCGGCATCGCCACCGTCGGCCAGGTGGAAAACGTCGTGGCGCTCGCCGAATCGGGCGATCCCGTCATCGTCGACGGGGAGACGGGCGAGGTGCATCTGCGCCCGCCGGGTGATATCGAGCTCGCCTATGTCGACAAAGTGCGCTTCCGGGCACGGCGGCAGGAGCAGTTCCGCCGTCTGCGCGACACGCCGGCCTCGACCAAGGACGGCGTCGATGTTTCCTTGATGATCAATGCCGGCCTGATGATGGATCTGCCGCATCTCATGGAATCGGGGGCGTCGGGCATCGGGCTCTTCCGCACCGAATTGCAGTTCATGATCGCCTCGTCGTTTCCGCGGCTCGGCGAGCAGGAGGCGTTTTATCGCGACGTCATGGAAGGGGCCGGCGACAAGCCCGTGACCTTCCGCTCGCTCGATGTCGGCGGCGACAAGGTGCTGCCCTATATCCGCACGCATCCGGAAGAAAATCCGGCGCTCGGCTGGCGCGCAATCCGGCTCGGCCTCGACCGGCCGGCGCTGTTGAAGACGCAGATCCGTGCTTTGCTGAAGGCGGCGGCGGGACGCACTTTGCGCCTCATGTTCCCGATGGTGACGGAGGTGTCGGAATTTGAACGCGCCGCGCAGATCGTTCGGAGCGAAGAGGCGCATTTGCGGCGCCACGACCATCCGACCGCCGACAAGGTGGAGCTCGGCGCGATGCTGGAGGTCCCGTCGCTTCTCTGGCAGCTCGACGAGCTTCTGGCGAAGGTCGATTTCCTGTCGGTCGGCTCCAACGATCTGTTTCAGTTTTTGATGGCGTCCGACCGCGGCTCGACGCGGCTTGCCGGCCGTTTCGATGCCTTGTCGCCGGCGTTTCTGCGCCCCTTGCGCAAGATCGCGCACCGGGCCCACGATATGGGCAAGCCGGTTTCCGTGTGCGGCGAAATCGCCGGGCGGCCGCTCGAAGCCATGGCGCTTCTGGCACTCGGCTACCGGTCCTTGTCGATGGCGCCGTCTTCGATCGGGCCGATCAAGGCGATGATCCTGGAATTGCGGCTCGAACCCCTTGCCGAACGGCTCAATGCCATGCTGGACGGAGATGTGAGCGGCTCAGAACTCCGCACCGAATTGCGGGCCTGGGCGAATATCGAACGCATCCCCGTGTGAGCGAATTCTCGCTATAGAGAGCGGATGATACCGAAAGAACGACTGGACGGGCTGATTGCCCGCCGCAACGCCATCACCACGGAACTCACCAAGGCGCCGGAGACGGAGGTCTTCATCCGCCTGTCGCGCGAGCTTGCCGAGATCGAGGAGGTGGCCGGCAAGGGCGAGGAGCTGCTTGCGGCCCAGCAGGAGCTCGAAGACGCCGAGGCGCTGACCGCCGACCGCGACAGCGATGCGGAGATGCGCGAACTCGCCGAGGAAGAGGCCTATGCGCTGCGCAAGCGCATCGCCGTGCTCGCCGACGAGATTCGGGTTCTGCTTCTGCCGCGCGACGAGGCGGATTCCAAAAGCGCCATCCTGGAAGTCAGAGCCGGCACCGGCGGCGACGAGGCGGCGCTTTTTGCCGGCGACCTTTTCCGCATGTATTGCCGCTATGCCGACCTCAAGAAATGGAAGGTCGAAATCCTCTCCGTCTCGGAGGGCGAAGTCGGCGGCTACAAGGAAGTGATCGCCTCCATCTCCGGGCGGAGCGTCTATGCGCGGCTCAAATTCGAATCGGGCGTGCACCGGGTGCAGCGCGTGCCGGAGACGGAAGGCGGCGGCCGCATCCATACCTCGGCGGCGACGGTCGCCGTCCTGCCGGAGGCGGAGGACGTCGATATCGAGATCCGCCAGGAAGATCTTCGCATCGACACGATGCGTGCTTCGGGCGCCGGCGGGCAGCACGTCAACACGACCGATTCGGCGGTGCGCATCACGCATCTTCCGACCGGCATCGTCGTCACCTCGTCGGAGAAGTCGCAGCACCAGAACCGGGCGCGCGCCATGCAGGTTCTGAAAGCGCGGCTTTATGACATGGAGCGCGAGAAGGCCGACAGCGAACGCGCCTCGGCCCGCAAGAGCCAGGTCGGTACCGGGGACCGCTCGGAGCGCATTCGCACATACAATTTCCCGCAGGGGCGGGTGACCGACCACCGCATCAACCTGACGCTCTACAAGCTCGACAAGATTCTGGCCGGCGAAGCGCTCGACGAACTGGTCGACGGGCTCGTTGCCGACGACCAGGCGAACCGGCTTGCCGCGATCGAAGCCGAGCCGGCGTGAGGGCGGGGAAATAGCGAGAAGTCCGGCCGGTCGCGGGGCGCCAAGCCGCGACGCGCTTTTGAAGCAAGCGCGCGCAACCCTGAAGGCGGCCGGCATCGCCGATCCGGGGCGCGACGCGCGGCTGCTTCTTGCTGCCGCCTGTGGGATTTCCGCCGAACAGCTGATCTCGGCCGGCGATGCGCCGGTGACAGACGAGGAGGAGGCGCGGTTTTCCGCCTTCATCGCCCGCCGCGTGGCGCGCGAGCCCGTCGTCCGCATCCTCGGAGAAGCGGAATTCTGGGGGCTTTCCTTTCTGGTCGGGCCGGACGTTTTGACGCCGCGGCCGGAGACGGAGCATGCCGTCGAAACCGCACTCGCCTTCCTTGGGTCCGAGGGGCGTGGCGAGCCGCTCCTCTTCGCCGATCTCGGCACGGGAAGCGGGGCCATCGCGGTGGCGCTCTTGCGGGAGCTTCGCGAAGCGCGATGTGTCGCGGTCGATCTCAGCGCCGCAGCGCTCGATGTGGCCCGGCAGAATGCCGCAAGGCACGGGGTGGACGAGCGATTTTTGCCGTTTCACGGCGACTTTCGCGATCTCGGAGAGGTGGTCGCGCCGCAAAGCCTGACTTTTATCGTTTCCAATCCACCCTATATAGAGAGCGACGTCGTCGCGACGTTGATGCCGGAGGTCGAACGCTTCGATCCGAAGATGGCGCTCGATGGCGGCGAAGACGGGCTGGCCGCCTACCGTGCGATCGCAGAGGTCGCTCCCGAATTTTTGAAACCGGGCGGTGCACTTATCCTTGAGATCGGCGCGGGCCAGGCGGAGAGTGTCACGGCTCTTCTCAAGGAAAACGGACTTTCTGCATGTTCCGAGACAGTCGATCTTGCCGGAATCGTGCGTGTGGTCAGCGCCAGGAAAGCTTGTGATGACAGTGTTGCAGACGCTGCTTTCGCCTGCCGCAATGCGAAAAAATAACTTGGAAATCCAAGTCAATCTCGCTACGGTCAAGAGGCGATCCGGGGCACAACGCCACACAAATGTCCTTGAGACAGGCGAAGTTATCGCCCCCAGCGCGGATCGTTTGCACGTCTTCGCCACCGATGGTCATGAACGACACGGGCAGCTCCGGCTGAATTGGGAATCGTGCGATTGGAAAACTCAGCTTCGGTCAAGCCGTGGCGAGTAGGGGCACGGATCAAAAAGCTCTAAACCAGCGAGAACGGTTGATGAGGCATAATCAGAACAGGCGGTCGCGGGGACGCAACCGCAAGGGGCCTAATCCTCTTTCGAGAAGCTATGAATCGAATGGGCCGGACGTCAAAGTTCGTGGAACGGCTCAGCACATCGCCGACAAATACGCCTTGCTGGCACGCGATGCGCTTTCTTCGGGGGACAATGTCTCGGCCGAGAACTATTTTCAGCACGCAGAACACTACAACCGCATCCTGATGGCTGCGCAGGCGAACATGCCGCAGCAGCAAAACGTCAACAATCAGGATCAGGACGACGACGACGATAGCGACGACTACCGTCCGATGAACGGCCATCGCCAACCCTCGCGCAACGATTCGCGCCAGGACGACCGCGATTCCGACGAGCGCGAGACGCGCGGCTCGGGAAATCGGGACGATAACCGCCGTGACGATAACCGTCGTGATGATGGACGCCGCGATGATGGACGGCGGGGAAATCGCGACGGCCGCAATCGCGACGAACAGACCGCATCGAGCGACAACGACGACGACAACGAGGGTGATGGCGAGGAGCGCAGCGAGCGCCGTCCGCGTCGCACCCGCCGTCGTCCGGCCGCGGTCGCCGAGAGCGCCGAGACCGGCAATTCGGACGATTCCAGCACGGATGAGCCCGCCGCCGAGAAGCCCAAGCCTGCCCGGACGCCGAGGGCCCGCAAAACCGCCAAGGCGGAAAATGCCGAAGCGGCCGACAGCGGAACGGATGAGGGGACGGGCGAAGCTGCGCCGGCTCCGAAGCCGCGCCGCCGCACCAAGAAGGCGGCTGCTGCCGACGGCGAAAGCAGCAATGGCAACGGCGAAGCCAAGGCCGAGATGAAGGCCGACGGCAAGAGCGACGAAAAAGGCGAGCCGACGCGCGACGGTGCCGCGGCTCTGGCAGCCTTTCCGGAATAAGTTTCGGCTCATCGAAACAGCGATATCAGGCGCGGGTCCCGGCCCGCGCCTTTTTCGTGTCCGCTATCGGGTCGGGGGAATGGGCGGATGGCCTTGCCGCCCTGCGCAATTCATGGGTTCGGCGCCTGCCTCACCCTGCCGTCTCAGGCCGTCAGGCCGGAGGCGAAAACGCGTCGCCCTCGCGTAGCGAGCCGGCGGTTGCGGCCGTGAGATAGATGCCGAAATCGGAATGGCCGTAGAGCTCCAAGAGGGCTCGCGGGAGGGCCGCGTCGCGCGCGCCCGTCTTTGGATCGACATTGGTGGCGGCGCAGCGCTGCGTGCGCTTTCGACCCGAGAGAGTGATCTCCGGCAGGTCCAGCGTCTTGCCGATCCAGTCGAATTCGGCAAAGGGCGGCGCCCCGTCGATGACGATGTTGGGCCGGAAACGCAGGGGATCGAGGCTGCGGCCGAGCTTTTCTTCGAATGCGCGCAGGCTTGCGAGATTGACGAGATGCAGCGATTTCGTGCGCACGTCGGAAAAGGAATGACCGGGCACGCGCAGAAGCCGCGGCGGACCGCGCAGCTCCGCGGCGAACTCTTCCGCCACCCAGGCTTCGAGCGCCGCACGGCCTTCCGGCGTGGCCAGCGAGCCTGAAAAACCGGCCGAGCCGCCATCCTTCGGCGTGATCGAGAGCTCTTGCGTCGCCTCGTCGAAGCGGCTTTCGAAGGTGGCGAGCCGCTCGTTCTTCATCAGCATCAAAAAGCGGATCTTCGGCAGATGCTGAGGGTTTTCCGGATCGAAGCCCGAGGGGCCGTTCTCGATCGCAAAGGCGCGGTCGAAGGACATGGTGGCGCCCTTTTCGAGCGTCACGTCCGAGAGGCGTTCCGGGGACAGCCCTTTGACGGGATAGCGGTAAAGCGCGGTGACCTTGATCATGGGATTTGGCTTCCGCTGCGGTGGTGGCAAAGTCAACCGACGGTGTGCACCGAAGGACGGAGACGTGCGTGTCCAGGAGGCGCCGGCTGCATAACCGCGGGCGTTTCGGTCCCTCTCAAAAGAGCGGTTGCCGAGGCTCGAAAATCGGCGCCGCGACCATTGCGTGGCAAATCAGCCACACCCATATGAGCATCCGGTACGGGGCGCTTCCGAAGAAGGCCTCAATCTCATGTCAGGTGCGGGATGCTACGGGTCCCGGCGCCGGAAGGGGTCAAACGATGAATTTTGAAAAATACACAGAACGCGCGCGCGGCTTCATCCAGTCTGCGCAGACTTACGCGCTGGGACAGGGGCATCAGCAGTTCCTTCCCGAACATCTTCTGAAAGTTCTCCTCGACGATCCGGAAGGCATGGCGGCGGGCCTCATTTCGCGCGCCGGCGGCCGTCCGAAGGAGGCGCAGCTCGCCAACGATGCGGCGCTCGCCAAGCTGCCGAAAGTGTCCGGCGGCAACGGCCAGCTCTATCTGGCGCAGCCGCTCGCCAAGGTTCTGCAGACCGCCGAGGATGTGGCGCAGAAGGCGGGCGACAGCTTCGTCACCGTCGAACGGCTGCTTCTCGCTCTCGCCATTGAAAAGGGCGCGGCGACCTCCGGCATTCTCTCCAAGGCCGGTGTGACGGCAAACGGGCTCAACGACGCGATCAACGACATCCGCAAGGGGCGCACGGCCGATTCGGCTTCCGCCGAGCAGGGCTATGACGCTTTGAAGAAATATGCGCGCGACCTCACCGAAGAGGCGCGGGCGGGCAAGCTCGACCCGGTGATCGGCCGCGACGAGGAGATCCGTCGTGCCATCCAGGTGCTGTCGCGGCGCACGAAGAACAACCCGGTTTTGATCGGCGAGCCGGGCGTCGGCAAGACCGCGATCGCGGAGGGTCTGGCGCTGCGCATCGCCAATGGCGACGTGCCCGAGAGCCTGAAGGAGAAGAAGCTTCTCGCCCTCGACATGGGTGCGCTCATCGCCGGCGCGAAATATCGCGGCGAGTTCGAAGAGCGGCTGAAGGCGGTTCTCTCGGAAATCGAGGCGGCGGCCGGCGGCATCATCCTCTTCGTCGACGAGCTGCACACGCTGGTGGGCGCGGGCAAGGCGGAAGGCGCCATGGATGCCTCGAACCTTTTGAAGCCGGCCCTGGCGCGCGGCGAGCTGCACTGCGTGGGTGCGACGACGCTCGACGAATACCGCAAATATGTCGAGAAGGATGCGGCCCTGGCGCGGCGCTTCCAGCCGGTCTTCGTCAACGAGCCGAACGTCGCCGACACGATCTCGATCCTGCGTGGCCTCAAAGAGAAGTACGAGGTGCATCACGGGGTTCGCATCACGGATTCGGCGCTCGTTTCCGCGGCGACGCTTTCCAACCGCTACATCACCGACCGGTTTCTGCCGGACAAGGCGATCGATCTGATGGACGAGGCCGCCTCCAGGCTCCGCATGCAGGTCGATTCCAAGCCGGAAGCGCTCGACGAGCTCGACCGGCGCATCATCCAGCTCAAGATCGAGCGGGAAGCCTTGAAGAAGGAGACGGATGCGGCCTCGCATGAGCGGCTCGAAAAGCTGGAGAAGGAGCTTGCCGACCTCGAAGAGGAATCGGCCGCGCTCACCCAGCGCTGGCAGGCGGAGAAGGAAAAGCTCGCCGGTGCCTCCAAGCTCAAGGAGGAGCTCGACCAGGCGCGCTTCGATCTCGAACAGGCGCAGCGCCGCGGCGATCTCGCCAAAGCGGGCGAGCTTGCCTATGGCGTCATCCCGCAACTCGAGAAGAAGCTGAAGGAAGCGGAAAAGCGCGAGGCGCAGGCCTCCAGCGGTGAGGGCGGCGGCGGACTGGTCGAAGAGGCGGTGACGCCCGACCATATCGCCCATGTCGTGTCGCGCTGGACCGGCGTTCCGGTCGACAAGATGCTCGAAGGCGAACGCGACAAGCTCCTCAGAATGGAGGACGAGCTGTCGCGGCGGGTCATCGGCCAGGCCGAGGCTGTGCATGCGGTTTCGACCGCAGTCAGGCGTGCGCGCGCCGGGCTGCAGGATCCGCACCGGCCGATCGGCTCGTTCATGTTCCTGGGCCCGACGGGCGTCGGCAAGACGGAGCTCACGAAGACGCTCGCCGACTTCCTGTTCGACGACGAGAGCGCCATGGTGCGCATCGACATGTCGGAGTTCATGGAGAAGCATTCCGTGGCGCGGCTGATCGGTGCGCCTCCGGGATATGTCGGCTACGAGGAAGGCGGCGTTCTGACCGAAGCGATCCGGCGGCGGCCCTATCAGGTCGTGCTTTTCGACGAGATCGAAAAGGCACATCCCGACGTCTTCAACGTGCTTCTGCAGGTGCTCGACGACGGCAGGCTGACAGACGGCCAGGGCCGCACCGTCGACTTCCGCAACACGCTCATCATCATGACCTCCAATCTGGGCGCGGAGTTCCTCTCCAACCTCAAGGAGACGGAAGACGTCGACGCGGTGCGTGAAGAGGTGATGCAGGTGGTGCGGGCGAACTTCCGGCCGGAATTCCTCAACCGTGTCGACGAGGTGATCCTGTTCCACAGGCTGAAGCGCCAGCAGATGGCGGCGATCGTGGAAATTCAGCTGAAGCGGCTCGAGACGCTCCTGGAGGACCGCAAGATCGAGCTCTCGCTCGACGACAGCGCCACGGCGTGGCTCGCCGAGAAGGGCTACGACCCCGCCTATGGGGCGCGGCCGTTGAAGCGGGTGATCCAGAAGCAGGTGCAGGACCCGCTGGCGGAAAAAATCCTCGCCGGCGAAATCCGCGACGGCGCTGCGGTCAAGGTGACGGCGGGTTCCGACCGGCTCCTCTTCCATGTCGTCGGCTCGAAGACCGGCACGGAAGGCGAATCGATCGCCGCCTGAGCCCGTTTGGTGAAGGCGCCCCGCTCCGGCGAGGCGCCGTCCCTTTCCATAAAAGACACGAACGCCCGTCCCGCACACCGGGGAGGGCGTTTTTATGCGCGCCCGCATTTCCTCCGGCCCCTCGCGCGCGACCGCGCTCGATCGGCGGGGCGCGCCTCTGCCGGGAACTCCCCTGGCCCTTAAGACTTTGTCCTTCCCGGCTGCGCTAACCTCGCAGCGTTTGGATGACAGGGCAGGGGCATATTCATGCTTTCAATGAGACGCGTTGTTGCCGCGGCGGTTTTCGCCTGCGCGGCGGCAGGTTTTTCCGCCACGACGCAGGCCGCATCCTGCGGGAACGGGCCGGCGGGCTTTCCGGCCTGGCTGCAGGATTTCAAGCAGGAGGCGGCACGGGCCGGCATCTCACAGCGGGTGATCGATCGGGCGCTTTCGGGCGTCTCCTATCAGTCGAAGGTCATTCGCCTCGATCGCGGCCAGCATTCCTTCAAGCTCTCCTTCGACGAGTTTTACCGCAAGCGGGTGAACGACGCGATGATCCGCAAGGGGCGGAAGCTCATCGGCCAGTATTCGTCGCTCCTGTCGTCGATCGAAAAGCGCACCGGCGTGCCGCCGGAGGTGATCGTCTCGATCTGGGGGCTGGAGACCGGCTATGGCCGCAATTCCGGATCGATGGCGACGTTCCCGTCGCTTGCCACGCTCGCCTATGATTGCCGGCGCTCCGCCTTCTTCACCGGCGAGCTTCTGGCGGCCCTCAAAATCGTTCAGCGCGGCGACATCGCTCCCTCGCAGATGCGCGGCGCCTGGGCCGGCGAACTCGGCCAGACGCAGTTCCTCGCCTCTTCCTATCTGCGCTTCGCCGTCGACGGCGACGGCAACGGGCGGCGCGACCTCATCAATTCGGTGCCGGATGTGCTCGCCTCCACAGGCAATTATCTCCGGGCCTATGGCTGGAAAGCCGGGCAGGGCTGGGAGCCGGGTACGACCAATTACAACGTGCTGCACCAGTGGAACAAAGCCGACGTCTACGTGAAGACGATCTCGGTGATGGCCTCGAAAATGGCCGGGCGAAGCTGACGCCGCATCGCCCGGATGAGGCCTAAATCGGCGCGCGGAAGATGAAAAACGCGCCGAGCCCGATGAAGGCGAAGCCGACGAGCTGGTTGAGCGTGATCGGCTCTTTCAAATAGATGGCGGAGAAGCCGACGAAGACGACGAGGGTGATGACCTCCTGAATCGTCTTCAGCTCCGCCGCACTATAGGCGCGGTAGCCGATGCGGTTCGCCGGCACGGCGAAGCAATATTCCAACAGCGCGATCATCCAGGAAACCAGGATGACGAGCGGCAGCGGCCGGTCGGTGAAGCGCAGATGCCCGTACCAGGCGACCGTCATGAAGAGATTGGATGCCGACAGAAGCAGGATCGGCGCGACCTGCGGCGGGATGGAAAACGTCATCGTGACCTTAAGACAAGGCGGGATGCCGACAACGCTCCCGCGAGCGAAGCAATGAAGAAGACCGCCGAAACGTTCCCGCCGTGGTGATGAAACGCGGACGGGACAGGCGTCTCAGATGCCGAAACAGCCGGGCAGGCCCGAGACCAGCACCGACATGAAGATCGCATCCGATTTCAGCTGCCAGCCGAGAAAGACGGAAACGATCGCGGCGAGCGCGAGCAGGGCCGAGGCGGCGGTGAAGGCGAGCGAGCCGTCGAAGGGAAGCTTCATGGAGGAGATGTTGCGCCGGCGCCCGCTCCACCGTCAAGCGCGGCCGTCAAGCATGGGTCAAGCGGGGGCCGTCAGGCAGGCGTTCAAGCAGCGCCGTCAAGCAGTCGGTTGAGCTTGGCGAGCGCTGCGTCGCGGTCCTCGTTGAAATTGATGGTGCCGGCGAGGCGGCCGTCCCGGTCGAGCAGGAAGACCGAGGCGGTGTGGTCCATGGTGTAGTCGCCGCCCTCCGTCTCCACCTTGCGATAGAAGACATGATAATCGTCGAGCATGGCCCGCACCTTGTCAGGCTCGCCGGTGATGCCGCGGATCCCGGCATCGAAAGCTGAGACGTAATCGGCCATCACTTCGGGCGTGTCGCGCTCCGGATCGACGGTGACGAAGACGAGGGCGAGATCGTCCGCCTTGTCGCCGAGCGCTTCGCGCCAGCTCGCCATGTCGGCGAGCGTCGTCGGGCAGACATCGGGACAATGGGTGAAGCCGAAGAAGACGGCGGAGGGGTGGCCCTCAAAAATCTCTTCAGTGACCGGCGCGCCTTTTTCATCGACGAGGGTGAAATCGGCGCCGAGCCGATCGCCGCCGGCGATGCCCCCCTGGTTGCGCGACAGGACCCAGAGGGCCGTGACGCCGACGAGGGCGGCGGCAACCGCGATCCAAAGTCCAATCAAGATGCCGCGTCGCATGTCGTCAGGCTCCTTTCAGGCGGGTTTCGCCGCGAGAGATCGGGCACCTTCTGGAGCGGCGCCCGGGCTGCGGGCTCAGTCGGTAAGGGTCGCGACGCGGGAGGAATTGTCGCGTGCGAGCAAGGCGTCGATGCGCTGACGCTCCTTGTTGAAACGGGCGAGTTCGGCGCCGGTCAGAGTGTGGCCGCGCGGGACGCGGATCTTCATCGGATCGACGAAGCGGCCGTTGACCAGGACCTCGAAGTGGCAATGCGGCCCGGTCGAGAGACCCGTGGAGCCGATATAGCCGATGATCTGTCCCTGATGGACGCGCATGCCGACCTTGATGCCTTTGGCGATGCCCGACATGTGGTTGTAGGTGGAGACATAGCCGTTGGCGTGTTTGATCTCGACGCGCCGGCCGTAGGTGGAGAACCAGCTGGCGCGCTCGATGATGCCGTCGCCGGCGGCGATGATCGGGCTGCCGCGCGGCGCCGCCCAGTCGACGCCGGAATGCAGCTTGTAGCGGCCGAGGATCGGATGCTTGCGCATGCCGAAGGGCGAGCGGAAAACGCCGTTCGGCACCGGCTTGCGCAGGAGGAACTTGTCGGCGCTCTTGCCGTCGGGATCGTAATAGCCGATCGAGCCGTCTTCCTCGTTGCGGTAGCGATAAAAACGATGCTTGGCGCCGTTGACGGTGAGCGAGGCGTAGATGAGCTCCTCCGCGTCGGGATCGCCCGTGTAGACGGCCTCGAATTCGTCGCGCCTCGATGTGCGGCTCTGCAGATCGGTGTCGAAGGAGAAGATGCGCACGAGCTTTTCGGCAAGCTCGGGCTTCATGTCGAGGCTGAGGGCGGAGCGCCAGAGCGCGCTGTAGACGCTCGGAAGAGAGGAGCGGGAGCGCGTATCGGCGGCGTTCGCAGTCTCGAAATCGCCTTCACTGAAGTTCGGCTCGGCCGCCGCCACATAGGCGCCGCCATCGGAGAGCGCCACCGTCGCCAGATGCTGGCCGTTGGAATAAAGGCTGACGCGCACCGGACGGACGCGGCCCGCGTCGTCTTCGGCAAGACCGAGGCGCAGCTTCTGGCCGGCACGAAAATCGAAGGCGAAATTGGCGATCATCGTCGACTGGATCTCGGCCGCCTCCACCTCGGTGGCGCCTTCGGCCTCCAGGAGCTTGGTGAGCGCGTCGCCGGTCGCGACCTGGACGATCTTTTCCTCGATCGCCTCGTCGACGGGTGCCTCGTCGTTCTTCTCGATGAGAGAGACGTTTTCCGGCACGATGGCGACGGCGAGGTTGTTGAGGGAGAGGGGATCGGCCGAACTCACGTCGAAGCGGCCGGGATCGACATAGGGAAGCGAGGCGACTTCCACGGCGCCTTCGGCGAGGAAGGGGGCGTTCTCACGGATGATGCGCTCCACTTCGGCCGTCTTCAGCGCCGCCGTCTCATCGTAACGCGTGGCGTTGACGGGAAAGGGCTCGCTCTTGATGGTGACTTCGCCGTCGACCTCGGCGCCGTAGATCGTCTCGGCCGCGGCCGTTTCGGCCGGCTCCGGCGAATTGCCCTCCGCAAACAGAGCGAGCGCGTTGAACTTCGGCACCCGGGCGACGATGTCTTCTGAAACCGGGGCGGCGAGCGCGCGCCTGACATGCACGAAGGGGCGGACCTTGATGTGTTCGCGGTCGTCGACGCGGGTGACGGTGGAGACCTGGATGACGCGCTTCAGCTCTTCGCCGTCGGGCTCGACGCGAATGCGGTCGCTCTTGCGCCCGACGGTTCCGCCGATGAGCCGACCCGGATCGATGGCGGCAAGCGCCGGACGGATGATGCCTTCCGGCTTCAGTCCGATCGCCGCCTGCAGCGCGCCGCCCACCAGGATCACCGAGAACACGGCCGTGACGACAGATCCGCCCAGCCAGCGCAGGCTGAGCCGGCGCCGGTCCGGCCGCCGCTTCAGCGAGAGATGATAGAGCGGCTCCTCGTCACCAAGATCGACGGACGGAACCGGGCGCTGTTTTACGAAAGGGTGCACCCCGTCGTTTTCCTTTCCCCGCATGCGCGCCGCATGCGCGTCTCTGTATAGCTCGCGTGCGCGATGTGTGACAGCCTTCCGATAGGGTTGCGAATGTGACTGCTTCGTGACGCGTCGTGCCAGCGGGGGTGCCCCCTGTCAACGCGACCGAGTGAAAGCCGCGGAAATCCGGGCTTTCGACGGCTTTTTCTGAAAAGCGCCGATGTTTTTAAAACTCGGTGTTGACAGGTCGGAGAGGTCTGAATATATACCGCGACACCGGCGGCGGGGAGCACTGCTCTTCGGGGCTCGACGCTTCATCGCCGGCTTCCATTCTTATCCAGGGCGTATCCCGGCTT